>CAJODR010000016.1:0-27212 GCA_905233275.1 uncultured Bacteroidales bacterium
CATGCCGCTCGAGAAGAGCACCATGCCCGGATTTGCCGGCTCCAGCGCTTATTACCTGCGCTACATGGATCCCCGCAACGACGAGGCTCTCGTCAGCCGCGAGGCCGACGAATACTGGCGCAGTGTCGATCTCTATGTCGGTGGTACAGAGCACGCTACGGGCCACCTCATCTACAGCCGCTTCTGGAACAAATTCCTTCACGACCTCGGCTACAGCGTTGAGGACGAACCCTTCCGCAAGCTCGTCAACCAGGGCATGATCCAAGGCCGCTCCAACTTCGTCTACCTCATCCCCGGCACCAACAAATTCGTCTCTCTGGGCCTCAAGGACCAGTACGAGACGATTTCCGTGCATGTTGACGTCAACATCGTCTACAACGACCGCCTCGACCTCGACAAGTTCCGCGCATGGCGCCCCGATTACAAGGATGCCGAATTCGTCCTCGAGGACGGCGAATACATCTGCGGCTGGGCCATTGAGAAAATGTCCAAGTCAATGTACAACGTCGTCAACCCCGACCACAGCCGACACTCTTCGCCTGTACGAGATGTTCCTCGGCCCGGTCGAGCAGGCCAAGCCCTGGGATACCAAGGGAATCGATGGTGTCCACCGTTTCCTCCGCAAGTTCTGGCGCATGTTCTGGGACCGCGAGAAGTGGCTTGTCACCGACGATGCGCCGACAGCGGATGAGCTCAAAGCCCTCCACAAACTCATCGGCAAGGAGCAGGAGGACATCGAGGCATTCTCCTACAACACAACTGTTTCCGCCTTCATGATCGCCCTCGGAGAGCTCCAGGGATGCTCCAAGAGAGCCATCCTCGAGCCGCTCGTCATACTGCTGTCGCCATTCGCCCCGCATATCGCCGAGGAGCTCTGGCACCAGCTGGGTCATGAGGATTCTGTCACATACGCCACCTTCCCAGAGTATCATCCCGAGCTCGTCACCGAAGAGAAAGTGAAGTATCCCGTCGCCTTCAATGGCAAGACCCGTTTCATCGTCGAATATCCCAAGGATATGTCCCGCGAGGATATCGAGGCGGCAGTCAAGGCAGAGCCTTCCACGCCTAAATACGTCGGAGACCAGACGATCGTCAAAGTGATCGTCGTTCCCGGCAGGATGATCAACATAGTACTGAAATAGCATATGCCACTCATCAAGCAGAAGCCTTTCGATGTATTCATGGCCTACGTCAAGCTGACGCTCGGCTCCGTCATCTACTGTCTCGGCTGGACCTCGTTCATGATTCCCAACGGATTCGTGGACGGCGGACTCACCGGCTTCAGCGCCATACTCGAATTCGGCACCGGCATCCCCACGGCCTATACCTATTTCATTATTAATATGATAATGCTGGTCATCGCGACCATCATCCTAGGCCGTGCATTCGGTATCAGGACTATTTACGTGATTGTCCTGACTACGCTGCTCTTCCGATTCCTTCCGCAGTGGGACTGGATCCTGTCGCTGCCGGGCCACTTCTTCTTCGTAAAGGAAAAAGTGCTCGTCGCAATGATCGGCGGCTTCCTCGAGGCTCTCGGCATCTCAATGGTGCTGGCCAACGGCGGCAGTACCGGCGGCACCGACATCATCGCGGTGGTGGTCAACAAGTTCTGGCCGGTATCCCTCGGAAGGGTGTTCCTCTGGACCGATATCGTGGTGATTTCCTCGCTGCTGCTCCTTCCTGACAAGAGCTTCAACGAAGTGGTCTATGGTTACGTGACCATGATCACATTCGCCCTGGCGATAGATTTCGTGCTGATGGGCCGCAAGTCCACGATTCAGATAATGATATTCTCCGACAAGTATTCGGAAATTGCCGAATACATCAACAAGGAGATGGAAAGGGGAGTGACAGCCCTCAACGCCGTTGGCTGGTTCACCCAGAAAGACCGCAAGGTCCTCCTCGTCGTGGTGCGCAACTACGAGATGTCCGAAATCACCAAGGCCGTAAAGGCCATAGATCCCAAGGCGTTCGTGTCCGTGGTCGCTGCCAGGGATGTGTACGGCGAAGGCTTTGACGAGCTCAAGGCCGGTATTTCACGCAAGAACAAACAGTCATGATACCCTCCATCCTCAAGAAAAACTTCTGGACCCATTTCAAGGAATGGGGACTCGTAACGCTCGGAGTAGTGATCTACGTCTCGGGCTGGGTCATTTTCCTCACTCCCAACAACCTCGTCGGCGGCGGAGTCACGGGTATTTCCTCCATCATCCAGTATGCCACCGGCGGTGCCATCCAGATGGGTTATACCTACTTCGTCCTCAACGTGATACTGCTTGTCATTGCATTCTTCATTCTGGGCAAGGGATTCGGCGCCAAGACCATCTACGCCATCATTCTGGGTTCGATCGGACTGCGCCTGATGCCGCTCATTCCCGGCATTGAGGTGATTCGCGACCAGCTCGCTCTCGCCAACGGCAAACTGATGTCCACCATCATGGGCGGAATCATGGCCGGTACCGGCATCGGCATGTCCATCTCACAGGGCGGAAGTACTGGCGGTACCGACATCATCGCGCTCATTTACACCAAATTCCGAAATGTGTCACCTGGAAAGGTGATCCTGTTTATCGACGTGTTGATCATCGGCTCTTCATTCTTCGTCCCGTCGTATGTCACGGTGGATGGCGTTGATACCCTTCTCCCCTGGCAGGAAAAGGCGGTGACGGTCGTTTACGGTCTCATTCTCGTGGCGATCTGCAGCAGCGTGATGGATATGTATCTCAACGGATCCAGGCAGAGCGTTCAGGTGTTTATCCTGTCGCGGCGCTATGTCGAGATAGCCGAGGCCATTACGCGTGAAATGCACCGCGGCGTCACCGTTCTTGACGGACGCGGCTGGTACACCCACAGCAGCTCGGAAATCCTTATGGTCATCACCCGCAAGACGGATCTTTCGCTCCTTCTCCGCTACGTCAAAACGATCGATCCCGACGCATTTCTCTCCGTTTCCTCGGTGACCGGCGTCTACGGAAAAGGCTTCGATACCATAAAAGGAGACACTTTGCACAAGGAAGAAAAATAAAGAAACACAACATTTCTTATTAAAACAACCGCTTCGTGCGGTCTGAGTCCGTGGAAACAGAACCTTTCCACGGACTTGTTTGTACCTTTTTCGCGAAAACAAACTTATTTTTTCATGAAAAAGTTACAAATTCATTCCAGTGGGATCGCGGTTTTTTCGGCTGTCCTGATCCCTGTATTCATGCTCGTCGACTTATGGAGTCCTGCGGGCATTACCCTTGCCGGAACGGCATTCAACCTTCTCTTCGCTACAGGCGTGATGCTGTCAGTCCCGCCCCGGTGCGGAAGCGTAAGGATGGAGTCCTTGACCACGATCAGGACAGGGGTTTCATACATCGTTCTCAAATCAGTGATCGTGGCGGTGGAATTGTCTCTCGGGAGACAGATGCTTCTCGCGGCTCCGGCGGCGATAGGCCTCGTTGAGATCCCGGTCCTTCTGAAATTCTATGGCTGGAGGATATCGAAGGTCATGGTCCTTTTCAAGGAATGGACTCCCGAGGCCTACTTCACGGACCTGACACACGTCATCATGCATGCCGGATATATCCTCCTGGCCCTTATTACCGGAATAGCGGCTGTTGAGGATATCTGGGCGGCCAAAATCGCGGTCCTCCTGCTCTCCGGTACGGCATTTGTCTGGCAGGTCGTGTCCAAGGTCATTCGCCGGAGGCCGATGCTCCGTTCATCCAAGATCATCAAGCTGCAGCGCCGTTTTTCGGAGTGGCGGAAAAGCGAGCCCAGGAAGCGCCAGAGCCGTACTTCGCAGCTTCATGACATTTACGTGAAGGCCGAGGAATACATGAGGGTGAGGAAGCCGTTCCTCGCCGAAGGACTGACTCTTGAGGATATGGCAGAGAGAATGTATGTCAACAAGAATTACCTGTCGCGGGCCATCAATACTTATTCGGGCAAACGGTTCAGGCTATGGCTCAATACCCACAGGGTGCTGTATTCGATAGAACTGTTCAAGAAAGGGGAGCACCTGAAAATCTCGACGCTGTCTTCGCTGTGCGGATTTGCGACTCCGGTGACTTATACCCAGGCCTTCCAGGTCGTGATGGGGGAGTCTCCGGGGGCGTATTTTCACCGCCTCAGGCTTGAGCACCCGGAATGAAGCCGTCCAGACCTTTCCACGAAGCGGGGATGGGAGCGGTGACAGTAAGCTCCTCTTTCCTGACGGGGTGTATCAGGCGAATGACGCCGGCGTGAAGGCAGATGCCGCCGTCGGGATTGGACCTCGGGGCGCCGTACTTGAGATCGCCCTTGATGGAACAGCCTATGTGCGACAGCTGGCAGCGAATCTGGTGGTGCCTGCCGGTGAGGAGCTCAACTTCGACGAGATGGTAGCGGTCGGTGTCCAGAAGATGTCTGTATCGGAGTTTGGCCAGTTTGGCACCGGGGTGGCCTGCGGGGACGACACGGGAGATGTTCTTTGCCTCATTGCGGATGAGCCAATCCTCCAGGAGTGCTTCCGGGGGATTGGGTGCGGCACAGCAGAGTGCGTAATAGGTCTTGTGGACAGTCCCTTCGCGGAATGCGGCAGAGAGGCGCTCAAGGGCCTTTGAAGTTTTGGCGAATATGGTGACCCCGCTGACGGGGCGGTCCAGCCTGTGGACGACGCCCATGAACACCTGTCCCGGTTTGCCGTCCCTCTCTGCAATGAACCGCTTGAGGGTCTCGGAGAGGGGCTCGTCGCCGGTCTTGTCGCCCTGGACTATCTCGCCGGGGCGTTTGTTCACTATAATAATATGGTTGTCTTCGTAGAGAATCCTGCCGGCAAGATCCTCCCGCGCTGCCGGTGAAAGTGGCTCGTAAATCATGGACGGGAGGTGTTGAAAAATGTGCAGAGAGCGGTGAAGGGGCATTCGCCGCACTTGGGATTACGGGCCGTGCATACATACCTGCCGTGAAGGATCAGCCAGTGATGCGAAATGGCCCTGTGCTCACGCGGAATGTGCTTTTCGAGGTCTTTTTCAACGGCTTCAGGCGTCTTGCCGCTGGACAGGCCGAGCCGGTGCGCAACGCGGAATACGTGTGTGTCAACGGCGATGACCGGCTGGTCGTAAACGATGGACGCGATGACATTGGCAGTCTTGCGCCCGACTCCGGGAAGTGTCATCAGCTGGTCGATGTCAGACGGCACCTTGCCGTCGAATCGCTCCACGATCTGCCTGGCGGTCGCGATAATATGATCTGTCTTGCTGTTGGGGTACGAAACCGAGCGGATGAGGCCGTAAACCTCGTCCCTGGACGCTTCTGCAAGCGATTTCGGTGTGGGGAACTTCTCGAAAAGTGCGGGCGTCACCATGTTGACCCTCTTGTCAGTGCACTGGGCTGACAGGATAACGGCGACAAGGAGCTGGAAGCTGTCGTGGTAGTGGAGCTCCGACGCGGCGTCGGGGCGGTTTTCGACGAACCAGCCTACCAGAGTAGAATATTTCTCTTTGAGCGTCATCAGGCAGGCTGAAGCTGTTCGTCCTGGCATAGGAGGACCCTGCCGGGGAATTTCCGTACGAGACCCATATTGTGGGTGACCATGATGACTGCGGTACCGCTGACTGCGGAGATATTCTTCAAGATGCCCATGATGCCGTCGGCCGTGTCGGCGTCGAGATTGCCGGTGGGCTCGTCGGCGATGATGAGTTCGGGACGGTTGAGGAGAGCTCTCGCTATAGCGACCCTCTGCTGCTCTCCGCCGGACAGCTGGTGGGGCTTTTTGTGGGCCTTGGTCTGGAGTCCGACGGCGTCGAGGACCTCTTCGATGCGGGCGTCCATCTCCTTGCGGCCCTTCCAGCGTGTGGAACGGAGGACGAAATCGAGATTGTCCTCGACCGTCCTGTCGCCGAGAAGCTGGAAGTCCTGGAATACTATTCCTATCTTACGGCGCAGGTAGGGAATCTGGCGGGGCTTGATTTTTGCGAGATTGAATCCGCATACTTCTCCGGAACCCTTCTTGAGGGGGTTCTCGGCGATGAGGGTGCGAATGAGCGAAGTCTTGCCGCTGCCAACCCGGCCGACGATGTACACGAAGTCCCCGGGGGCGACGTCCAGATCGACGCCATAGAGGACCGTGGCTTCACCGTTGCCGATATCCGCACCGCGAAGCGTGACGAGAGCGTTTTTTTCTTCCATCATGGATACAAAGATAATGTAAAAAATGTGTAAATTTGTGAAATTTTTGAAGATATGCATCTGAAATCACTTCTCAGCGTTCTGGCCCTGTCCGCCGTACTCGGGATCGGGACGCTGTCAGCGCAGACACCGTCAGGCGAGTTCCGCAGGGCTCTCGCCATGTATGATGCCGGCATGTATGAGGAAGCCGGCGCCCTTTTCCGGGAATTCTCGGCCCGGTACAAGGACCCTCTCGCGGAAGGCTATTCAGTCCTTTCCTCTGCAAAACTGGCCACACCCGGTTACGAGGCGGCGGTGGAGGATTATGCCTGGAATCATCCCGCATCGGCGGTCCTGCCGGAAATACTCTTCACCCATGCCGAAAACCTGTTCGACGCAGGTCGTTATGAGGAGGCCGAAAGCGTATTCGAGACTATCTCCATAGTCGACCTGAAGCCGTCGGAGCTCACCCGCTACCGTTTCAAAAAGGCCTTCAGCGCGTGGTCGGCCGGGCATTACGCTTCGTCGGAAGACGCTCTCAAGAGCCTTGCTGAAGGTGACAGCGAATACCGCCACGCCGCAGCCTACGCATACGGGTACATCCTCTACGACCGCCATGATTTCGAGAATGCGTTCAAATATTTCGGCGACGCCGCAGAGGACGTCAAATTTGCTCCGCTTTCGCGCTACTACCGCACCGAATGCCGCTTCATGCAGAAGGATTACCGCTTCGTAGTGGACGAGGGAGTCAATGATTTCCCTTCGGTCCCGGATTCGCTGAAAGGCAGGATGGCGAGGCTGATTTCGGAGTCATATCTCATTCTCGGCGACGCTGAAGAGGCCGTCCGCTATTATGACGCGCAGGCCGCTTCCGTGGCTTCCGAAAAGGATGCCGACAAGTTCTACGCCGGCAGCGTACGGTATGCCGCCAAGGACTGGGAAGGCGCTATCCGCGAATATTCACGCATGGCTGACCGCACCGATTCACTCTGGCAGATTGCCGCCAGCCATATCGGCTACAGCAATATCCAGATCGGCAACAAGGTGGCCGCCCTCGACGCATTCAAGAGCGCCGCATCGCTCGATTTCGACAAGGCCCTCCGCGAGGACACGTTCTACAACTGGGCCAAGCTGTCGTTCGACATCAACAACGATCCGGCACCGTTCGAGGCCTTCATGGCCCAGTACCCGGAGCAGGAAAAGAGCGACCAGATATACGGCTACATCGCTCTTGCCGCCCTGCTTGACCACGACTACGAAGCCGCCATCGAGGCTTACGACAATATTGACGAACTCAGTCCCAAGGACAAGCGCAACTACGTCAAAGCCAATTATCTCCGCGGCAACCAGCTGATTACCGCAGGCTCCTGGAGGGGCGCCGCTCCTTATCTCAAGGCTGCTGCCCATTTCGCCGGGGAAGATGATCCGATCAATGGGATTTCCCTATACTGGCACGGCCAGAGCCTCTATATGGATGACAAGTTCGCTGACGCCTCCGATGTCTTCAAGGGACTGTACAACACCCTCGCCCTCGGCGACAGCCCGGAAGGGGAGCGCCTCCCTTACGATATCGCTTACAGCGAATTCCGACAGAAAAAATGGTCCGAGGCGGCCAAGTGGTTTGACCGCTACCTGGCCGGTAGCAAGGATCTTCCCGGCTACAAGGACGCTCTCGTCCGCCGTGTCGACTGCGACTTCTATTCCAAGGAATACAAGGCGGCCGTGAGCGGATACGACGCCATTCTGGCCGCATATCCCGATCCCAATGACGTATATGTCTACTATCAGGATGCGATAGCCTACGGCCTTCTTGGAAAGCGTGACCGCAAGCTCGCCCTGCTGGAAAACGTCCTCAAGGCCGACAGCGGCAGCCACCTCTATGGCGAGGCTATGTACGAGCTCGGAAGCGCATACGTCGAGGCCGGTTCAGAATCCAAGGCGATCAATGTGTTCAAGACACTCCATGCCACCGCTGGGGACAGTGACCTCGCGGCCAAGGCGCTCCTTCGCCTCGGCATGACCAGCGGCGAGCAGTCCCGCTACGATGAGGCCATAACTTATTACAAGAGAGTTGTTTCCGAGTATCCCGGCACTGAATACTCCGAGGCGGCCCTCGGATCCCTGTCGTCGATTTACACGGCGCAGGGCGAAGGCCACAAGTATCTCGATTACGTCGAGAGCCTCAGCGGCAACCAGGCTCCTGCGGAGGATGAATCCGGCAAGGAGGAGCGCTACTTCGCCGCAGCCGAGCAGGCATACCTTTCCGCCAATTACGCAAAGGCCGTCGCCGCTCTCGAGGACTTCAAGGAGCGTTATCCCGGCAGCAAATACACATCCAGGGCCGACTTCGACATGGCCCAGTGCTATCGCCAGATGGGGCGCGGAGATCAGGCTCTCGACTATTACTCCCGCAGTATCGAAGAGGCAGGAGAGGACGAAGATACGTTACCTGCCATGCGCCATTACGCTTCGCTGGCCTACAGCCTTGAGCGCTACAGCGAATCCTTCGGTGCATGGTCGGCAATATTCGACGCAGTCCAGACCGCGTCCGAAAGCCACGAGGCCTCTCTCGGAATGCTCCGGAGCGCATACCGCAGCCGCAATTATGCTGACGCCGTCAAGGCGGCGGACGAGGTCCTCGCATACGAAAAGGATGAAAAAGTCATGCGCGAGGCCCTGTACATCAAGGCAAAATCCTGTCTGGCCACAAGCCGCCGCGAAGACGCCATCCTGATCCTGAAGGCACTCGCCGAGGATCCGATGACGGCAGAGGGCGCTGAAGCCGGCTATCTCCTGATCCAGGACTGCTACGACAGGGGCAGCTACGATGAAATAGGCGACCGTGTGAAGGCATTCTCCGCTACCGGTACGCCTCACGTCTACTGGCTTGCAAGGGCGCTAATAGTCCTCGGCGACACATACGCCGCCCAGGGCAGCCCCGTCCAGGCCCGCTACGTCTATGAAGGCGTCGCCCGCAACTACGAAGGCGACGACGATGTCACATCCCTTACCACCCTCCGTCTACGTAAACTCGATTCACAGCAATGAAGACTTCCGGCAAATACATATTCGCGGCCGTAGCCGCACTGATGCCGCTTGTCGGCCATTCCCAGTCAAGGGACCATGTCGTCGTGGTGTCCAATGCATACGAGGCCACTGTCGGCGCCGTTACCAAGGACCTCCCGGAGATGGCGCTTCCGGATTCGCTGCACCGCTTCGACCTGGACTTCGATTATTCCGTCATGGAGAATCCTTTCAAGGGTTCGTACGTATTCTCCCCGAAGAGATATGACGTCACACCGGCAAGGATGTCGTCGCAGGCGTCCAATTTCTATCTCAGCGCCGGTGCGGGCTATACGCTGCATCCGGAGTTGCTGTTCGCCTGGACAGGCCGTTCTGACGACTGGTCCTTCCACCTGAGAGGCGACCATACTTCGTATTTCGGTAATTGGCATGACATCGCCGCCGATCCGGACGGTACGACCCTTGTTCTCCGGAAGACCGGCGAATCCTGGAAGGGTTTCAACATGACCAACCGCCTGAGCGGGGATTTCGTGCGCTCATTCGCTGAAAGCAACCTTGCAGGAAAGTTGTCTTACGAGGGGATGGGATACAAGGATTTCTATCCGATTACCGACTGGTTCCACAGCGTTGCCGCCGAGGCGAGATATGCTGCGAAATCGATGGATGTACCTTTCTTCTACGATGTGGCCGCCAAGTACCGCTTCTCGACCAACCGGTCCGACTATGACGGCGCCGTTCTTCCCACGAGGAATGAATCCTATATCGTCCTTGACGCCACCCTGGCGTCGAATGAACTCCTGGAGGGGCTGCTTCTCGACATCGATTCCGAGATGGCTTTCCAGGGCAGTGACGGTTTCAACGGGATGGGCGGACTCGTAGCACTGACGCCGAAATATCAATTCGAGGCAGGTGACTGGGCGTTCTCGCTCGGTGTGCGCTTCGAGGGCCAGTTCGGCAAAAACAGCTATGACAATCGCTGGAGAGTGCCTTATCCGGCCATCAAAGTCAAATATGCCGTAATCCCGTCCATGCTTGACCTGTACGTCAAGGCGGAAGGCAAAGGCAATCTCAACCCCTACATCGACCAGGTGAGGGCCAACCGTTTCTGCAACTCATCCGCGACGCTTGACTTCGCGCTCTTCGACTTTTCGTTCGTACCTGTCGATGCGGCGCTCGGTGCCCGCGGCAGCCTCAACGGCCGCCTGCAGTACGATTTCAGTGTTGGATATGAGATGGTTCGCGGAGGCCTTCTGCCGGGAGTCAATTTCACGGCAAGGCAGATGTACCCGATGATATCGATGATCGATTACAACCGGGTTTACGCCCTTCTGCGGGCAATCTGGCGTTCCGACCGCCTGACGGTGGACGGCAGTCTGCTCTACAACTGGACGGATGCGGCGACTGACGGTGTGACTGCATTCGCCCCGGCGGCATTCACCGGGGATGTCAATACGGATTACTGCTTTACGGATAAATTCTCCGCAGGAGTGTCGCTCGCGTTCTCGACGGGGAGGCATACCGGAGCATGGAAGGGCGCAGACGAGGTGCTGCTGCCAGGCTGGGTTAATCCTGGCGTCCATTGCCGCTACGTCCTGAGTCCCACATTCTCGATCTGGGCCAAGGGTTCCAATCTCGCCGGAATGACCATCCAGAAGAGCCCGCTGTACGCCGAAAAGGGCGTCTCCGCCACCGCCGGTATATCGCTGGTCTTCTAAGTCTGTCAAAAACGCGAAATAAGTGCTTTTGAGGGCCGTGCAGCTATTGCACGGCTCATTTTTTTATATTAAATTTGTAGGTTATTTATAGTAGATATAAACAAGATAATTAGGTTAGAATACAAATGATAGACAACGAAGAGATCAAACGTGCGGAAGAGCAGTATTCCGCCAGCAGTATCCAGGTTCTCGAAGGACTCGAGGCGGTCCGCAAGCGCCCCTCGATGTACATCGGCGACATCGGCGAGAGAGGCCTTCACCACCTCGTGTACGAGGTCGTGGACAACTGTATCGACGAGGCCATGGCCGGCTTCTGCTCCGATGTGGAAGTCACCATTCTCGAAGACAATTCGGTACGCGTCAAGGACAACGGCCGCGGTATCCCTACCGGCATGCATGAAAAAGAGGGCCGCAGCGCCCTCGAGGTGGTCCTCACGGTTCTCCACGCCGGCGGCAAGTTCGACAAGTCGAGCTACAAGGTGTCGGGCGGTCTCCACGGCGTCGGCGTCAGTTGCGTCAACGCCCTGAGCGACCTTCTCATCGCCGAGATTCACCGCGAAGGCAAGATATTCGTCCAGAAGTATTCCAAGGGCAAGCCCCTCGGAGACGTGGAAGTAGTAGGTGAGGCGAGCGATACCGGTACCACCATCACATTCCACCCGGACGCCACCATTTTCCAGCAGACGATAGTCTACAAGTACGACACCCTGGCAAACCGTCTCCGCGAGCTGGCATTCCTCAACAAGGGCATCCGCATCACCCTCACCGACCTCAGGGAGCAGGTCGAAGAATTCGTCACCGACGCCAACGGGGACAGCAAGGCCACCGGCCGCATGGTCTTCCGTCACGACGAATTCCATTCCGACGAAGGCCTCAAGCAGTTTATCGAATACCTCGACGCCGGTGCATCCCAGCTCATTCCCGAGCCCATCTGCGTCAATTCGGACAAGATTATCCCCATCGACATCGCCCTCAGCTACAACACGGGCTATTCGGAGAAAATATATTCCTACGTCAACAATATCCACACGATAGAAGGCGGTACCCACCTCCAGGGCTTCAAGATGGGTCTTTCCCGTACCCTGAAGAATTATGCCGACAAGGCCGGCCTCCTCGCCAAGTTCAAGGGCGAGCTCTCTCCGGAAGACTTCCGCGAGGGTCTCACCGCCGTCATTTCCGTCAAGGTCGCCGAACCGCAGTTCGAAGGCCAGACCAAGACCAAGCTCGGTAACAGCGAGGTTACCGCTGCCGTCTCCCAGGCTACCGGTGCTGCGGTTGACATCTACCTCGAGGAGCATCCCAGGGAGGCCAAGCTCATCATCGAGAAGATCGTTCTCGCCGCCACGGCCCGCGCCGCCGCGCGCAAGGCCCGCGAAATGGTCCAGCGCAAGACTGTTATGACCGGTGCCGGCATGCCCGGAAAGCTTGCTGACTGCTCAGAGCGCGATCCCGAAAAGTGCGAGCTCTTCCTCGTCGAGGGAGACTCCGCAGGCGGTACCGCAAAGCAGGGTCGCGACCGCCGCGTGCAGGCCATTCTCCCGTTGAGGGGAAAGATCCTCAACGTTGAGAAAGCTGCAGGCGACCGTGCATTCGAAAGCCAGGAGGTCCGCAATATCTACACCGCCCTCGGCGTTACCGTGGCCCAGGAGGACGAGACCGGCGAAAAGCACATGGATCTCTCCAAGCTCCGCTACCACAAGGTCATCATCATGACCGATGCAGATGTCGACGGCAGCCATATCGCCTGCCTCATCCTGACATTCTTCTTCCGCTACATGTTCGACCTTATCAAGAACGGATATGTCTATCTTGCCACTCCGCCGCTCTATCTCGTCAAGAAGGGCAAGGAGGAGGTCTACTGCTGGACCGACGGCCAGAGGGAAGAAGCCACACAGCGTCTCGGACGCGGCTCCGACAAGGGCGTTACCGTCCAGCGCTACAAAGGTCTCGGTGAAATGAGCGACCAGCAGCTCTGGGACACCACCATGAACCCTGACACCCGTCTCCTCCGCCAGATCACCATTGAAAACGCGGCCCAGGCCGAAAGGACCTTCTCCATGCTTATGGGAGACGACGTACCGCCTCGCCGCCAGTTTATCGAAGAGAACGCACATTACGCAAACATTGACGCTTAAAAGATATGTTAGACATTTTTGACCGCATTGAGCGCGATTCCGGTGGCCCTATAGGCCAGTATTTCGAGCAGGGTTTCGGTTACTACATGTATCCGCGCCTCGAGGGCGAGCTCGGCCCCCACATGACTTTCAACGGTATTCCGGTCCTCAACTGGAGCCTCAACAACTACCTCGGACTGGCCAACCATCCCGAGGTCCGCAAGGCTGACGCCCAGGGCGCTGCTGACTGGGGTCTCGCGTACCCGATGGGCGCACGCATGATGTCGGGCCACACCAAGTACCACGAGAAGCTCGAAAAGGTATTCGCCGACTTCGAAAAGAAGGAGGACGCATTCCTCTTCAATTTCGGCTATCAGGGCATCGTGTCCGCCATCGATGCGCTCGTCGCCCGTCATGACGTCATCGTTTATGATGCCGAATGCCACGCCTGCCTTCTCGACGGCATCCGTCTCCACATCGGCAGCAAATACAAATATCGCCACAACAACATAGAGGACTGCGAACGCGTCCTCGCCCGTGCCTGCGCAGAAGCAGACAGCCAGGGTGGCGGTGTCCTCCTCATCACTGAAGGTGTCTACGGCATGACCGGCGCCCTCGGCAAGCTCGACAAGATTGCGGCGCTCAAGAAAAAATTCCAGTTCCGCATCCTCATCGACGACGCCCACGGTTTCGGCCTCCTCGGCCCCCACGGCCGCGGCACTTCCGAGCACTTCGGCGTGATGGACGAGGTCGACCTCTACATCGGCGCATTCGCCAAGAGCATGGCCTCCATCGGCGGATTCATCGCAGGTCCCCATTCCATCATCAACTTCCTCCGCGCCAACATGCGCAGCCAGATGTACGCCAAGAGTCTCCCCATGCCCCTCGTCATCGGCAACCTCAAAAGGATGGAAATCATCGACTCCCCGGAAGGCGACGAGCTCCGCAAAAAGTGCTGGGCCATCACCCACGCCATCCAGGACGGCTTCAAGGCGGAAGGTTTCGACATCGGCGAGGCCGAGGCATGCGTCACCCCCGTCCACATCAAAGGCGGCATAGCCCAAGCCACAAAAATGGCCAAGGACCTCCGCGAAAACTATCGCATCTTCTGCTCCATGGTCATCTACCCCGTCATCCCCAAAGGCATGATAATCTTCCGCATTGTCTCCACAGCGGCCCACACTATGGATGACGTCAATTACACCCTCAAGGTCTTCAAAGAAATCAAGGCCAAACTCGATGCCGGTGCATACGACGGTGACGACATTGCAGCAATGACTATTGGTTATAAATAATGAATAATCAAGCATATTTCAAAGACAAGGTCGTCATTGTGACGGGAGCGAGCTCCGGGATCGGACTCGCGGCGGCGAGGGCGTTTGGAGCGGCTGGGGCCAAGGTCGTGATGGCCGCTCGGTCGCTTGAGAAGATGCAGGAACTGTCCGCGAGCGTGGCTCCTGAGGATAAGGTCCTTTGCGTCAAGTGCGACGTTTCCGTTGAGGAGGATTGCAAGACTCTCGTGGAGAGGGCTGTGGAGCGGTTCGGCCGCATCGATATCCTTGTCAACAATGCGGGGCTGTCGATGAGGGCGATGTTCAAGGACCTCGATCTCAAGGTAATCGAGCGTCTCATGGACGTCAATTTCTACGGCACGGTGTATTGCACCAAATATGCCCTCCCGTACCTTCTGGAGGCCAAGGGGCAGGTGGTCGGCGTGATTTCCATCGCCGGATACAGCGCGTTGCCGGCCCGCTGCGCCTATTCGTCTTCGAAGTATGCTATCCGTGGATTCCTCGATACGCTGCGCATCGAGCACCTGAAGGACGGGCTCGGCGTTCTCGTATTCGCCCCCGGCTATACGGAATCCAACGTGCGCAACGCGGCCCTTGTCGCCGACGGTTCGGCCCAGGGTAAGACCCCTCTCGAGGAGGGAAAGCTGATGAGCGCCGAGCGCTGCGCTGAATATCTTCTCAAGGCCCTTCGCCGCCGCCGGAGCCAGAGAATACTGACTCCGCTCGGAAAGGCTACCGTGTTCATGCACAGGTTGTTCCCGCGCATGACGGACAGGATGACCTACAAATTTATTGCCAAGGAGGCCGACAGCCCCTTCAAGTAAGCCATGACAAATTCCTCCAAAAGCCGCAGTAAGATTCTCTGGATCATCGTCCCGCTGGCAGTGGCGTTTCTTGTCCTGCTTCTGCTGATGCCGAAGGTGCAGAGGTTCAGCTATGACTACAAGCGCGGCGAGCCCTGGCGCTATGAGACCCTGGTCGCCGAATTCGATTTCCCGGTCCTCAAGACCGAGGAAGAGCTCCTCAAGGAGCGTGAAAACCTCAAGCGCGAAGCCGTCCCTTACTATGTTCAGAATGAGGACGTTCCCGCGCGCGTCAGGGCGAAGGTCTCGTCTTACGGAGCCCTGACCAATCCCAGGTTCCAGTTTGCGGTCCTCGGGGCTCTGGAGGATGTATATTCAATAGGTATACTGCCTGACAACCTTCCGGTCTCCGACGGCCGTTACGAGTTGTCGGACGATGTCCTCTGCACTGTTTCCGGCAAGCAGGAGACGAGGAGGCCGTTTTCCGAGGTATATACCGTGTCTTCGGCCCGCGACGCCGTGCGCCGCAGGGTGGTCGCCATTTACTCCGAGGAGAGGGCGGATTCGCTCCTCAGGAGCTATGGGATCAACGATATCATCGAGCCCAGCCTCCAATACGACCAGAAGCTGACCGATCTCGCTTACGAGGCCATTCCGGACAATGTTTCACCGACATCCGGCTACAGGAGTGCAAGGGATGTCATCATCACCAGCGGCGAGACCGTCACGGCCGAGCTCCAGCAGGTGCTGGACTCCTACCGCACTGAATACAACCGCAAGGTAGGATTCTCCGGCCCCGGCATCCTGATCTGGGCCGGTACCGTCTGTGTCGCCCTCGCGATAGTGGTGCTGCTGTATCTGGCGATATTGTTCGCCAACCCCCTGATATTTGACGATCGCAACAGGTTCCTGTACCTGCTGATGATTTTCCTCTTTACGGCCGTGTTGGTATTCGGCGTAGCCGGAATAGGGGAGCGCTACCTGTATATGGTGCCGTTTACCATTTCCGCGATATATCTGGTGGCGTTTTTCAAGCGAAGCGTGGTATTCCCCGTCTATTTCATATCGCTGCTGCCGCTTCTCATTTTCGTGCACAACGGCATCGTGCTCTTCACGATGTTCCTCGTCGCAGGCGGACTTACGGTGCTTCTGTTCCCCCGTTTCTCCAGGGGCTGGAGGCAGTTCATCATGGCCGGCATCACATTCGCCGTCCTGGCGCTGGTGTATCTCGGATTCCGTGTGATTACGACATCGTCTGAGAGCATCCTCGTCACCATCCTTTATCTCGCCCTCGGCTCATTCCTGTCTGTGGCGGGATATCCGCTGATCTACCTCTTTGAGATCATTTTCAACCTCGTCTCCAACAACCGTCTCGAAGAGCTCTGCGACACCAACAGCAAGGCTCTCCGCGACCTGTCCGCAAAGGCCCCCGGCACCTTCCAGCACTGCCTGCAGGTGATGAATATGGCCGATGCGGCGACCCGTGCCATCGGAGGCAATGTCCTCCTGGTGCGCGCCGGAGCCCTCTACCATGACCTCGGCAAGATGCTTAACCCCCTCTGCTTTGTTGAAAACGAGGGGCTTGCGCCGAATGGCGTCAAATACCACGAAGGCCGTCCTCCCAAGGAGAGCGCGGCCCACATCATCCGCCACGTAACCGACGGCATGACCCTCGCGGAGAAATACCATCTCCCGAAAGTCGTGAGGGAATTCATCCAGACCCATCACGGAAATTCCAATACCGGCTACTTCTATTCGCAGTTCATCAAGGAGGGCGGAGACCCTGCCGATGCGGACGAATTCTACTATCCCGGTCCCCGTCCCTGGACCAAGGAACAGACCATCCTCATGCTCTGCGACACTGTCGAAGCGGCATCCAGGACTATAAAGGAAACTACGCCCGAGGCCTTCTCCGAATTCGTCGAGAAGATGTGCCAGGGCAAGATGGGTGCAGGCCAGTTCGACAATTCCGACCTCACGATACGCGAGCTCTCGATAGTCAAGGCCACCCTCAAGGAATACCTCATCGGAGTGTATCACCAAAGAATCGAATATCCGAAATAAAGTATAACATATCATGAACATCACCAAGAAACAGAAAGACGAGCTCAATCTGACCCTCTCAATCGAAATCACGCCTGAAGACTACCAGGCTGCAGAAAAGAAGAAACTTGCCGACCGTCGCAGGACTACCGACCTCAAGGGATTCCGTCGCGGAAACGCCCCCGCTTCCCTCATCCAGCGCCTCTTCGGCGAACGCTGCCTCATGGAGGCTGTAGACGACTGCCTCTCCGAGGCTCTCGACAGCGCCATCCGTGACGGCGGGCTCCATATCCTCGGCCAGCCCCTCCCGTCCGAAGAGCAGCCCGATTTCGAGTGGAAGAGCGGCAATACGTTCACATTCTCATATGACCTCGGCCTGAGCCCTGAAATGACTTTCACAGCGTCCAAGGAGGACAAAGTGCCGTTCTATAACATTAATGTTACCCAGGAAGCCAAGGCTGAACTCAAGAAAAACATGCTCTCCCAGTTCGGCCAGATGGAAGAAGGTGAGGCTACCGGCGAAGAGGACTTCATTGTCGCAGACCTCGACAACGGCACCCACAAAGTCGAAGGTGCCTATATCTCCCTCCGCAGCGTAGCCGAGGGCAAGAAGGACGTATTCCTCGCCCGCAAGGCAGGCGACAGCTTTGACATCGACGTCAACGAATGCTTCGCCAACGAGACCGACCGCGCCGCCCTCCTGAAGGTCAAGAAAGAGGAGCTCGCAGCCCTCAATCCCGCTTTCAAGCTCACCATCGTCAACGTCAAGACCTTCGTTCCCGCAACCGAGAGCCAGGAGACATACGACAAGATGTACGGCGAAGGCGTCGTCAAGGGTGCCGAGGAGTTCGATGCAAAGCTCGAGGAGCAGCTCAAGGCCGATTACGAGCGTGAGGCATCCTACCGTTTCGCCCGCGACGCCCGCGAGTATTTCGTGAAGAAGGCCGACATCGCCCTTCCGGAAGAATTCCTCAAACGCTGGCTCATCTCTGCCAACGAGGGCAAGTTCACCCGCGAGGACGTCGAGAAGGAATTCGAACCTTTCCTCTCCGACTTCCGCTGGCAGCTTGTACGCGGCCAGCTGATGAAGCAGTTCGACCTCAAGGTCGAGGAAAAGGACCTTCGCGAAGCCGCAGAAGGATATGTCGCTTACCAGTACGCCATGTACGGCATGGCCAACGTACCTCCGCAGTTCATCAAGGACGGTGCTGAAAACATGCTCAAGGACGAGCGCCAGCTCCGCAACCTTGAAGAGCAGGTCGAGGACAACAAGACCTATTCGGCTCTCCGTGAGGCCGTTACCCTCACTCCCAAGAAGATTTCACTCGACAAATTCAGAGCCCTCAAATAATGGACGAATTTTCAAAATTTGCTGTAAAGGGCAGGGGCATATCCTCCAACACCCTTTCGAGATACACCTCCGCGGTTGACGGATACATCAATCCCACCATCATCGAGGAGCGCAAGCTCAACGTTGCTTCGATGGATGTATTCAGCCGGCTGATGATGGACCGTATCATTTTCCTCGGAGTTCCTATCGACGACGATGTGGCCAATATCATCCAGGCCCAGCTCCTGTTCCTGGCCTCCACCGACGCCTCTGCGGATATCTCCCTGTATCTCAACACTCCCGGCGGACAGGTCTCTTCCGGCCTTGCTATCTATGACACCATGCAGATCGTGGAGCCTGACGTGGCTACCATCTGCACCGGTATGGCTGCCTCAATGGGCTCCGTGCTGCTTTGCGCTGGCGCTGCGGGCAAACGTTCGGCCCTGCCTCATTCGCGGGTGCTGATCCATCAGCCTCTCGGTGGTGCACAGGGTCAGGCCAGCGACATTCTCATCGCCGCCAAGGAGATCGAGAAGATTCGCGAGGAGCTCTTCCGCATCATCTCGGAGCACAGTGGCCAGCCTTACGAGAAGGTTGCTGCCGACGGTGACCGCGACTATTGGATGACCGCACAGGAAGCGCTCGAATACGGCATGGTCGACGAGATTCTTCGTAAGAAAAATGGCTAAGAAGGGCTCTTCACGCAAGCACTGCTCGTTCTGCGGCAGGGGAGAGGACGAGGTGTTCCTCCTCGAAGGCATGGACGGCGCGCATATCTGCACCGACTGCATCGAGACCGCTGCCGGCTATCTCAACCGTATGGAGAAGGAGGATTCTGCTTCCGCCAAGCCCGTGGATCTGAAGAATTCACCCAAGCCGAAGGAAATCAAGGACTTCCTGGACCAGTACGTCATCGGACAGGACAGGGCCAAGACCATCCTATCCGTTGCAGTGTACAATCACTACAAGCGGCTCTCCAACAATCTGGCGGCAAAGGACGACGATGTCGAGCTCGAAAAGTCCAACATTCTCCTGGTAGGCCCGACCGGTACGGGAAAGACTCTTCTCGCAAGGACCATCGCCAAATTGCTCGATGTGCCTTTCACAATCGTGGATGCCACGGTTCTGACCGAGGCGGGATATGTCGGCGAGGATGTCGAGAGCATTCTCAGCCGACTTCTGCAGGAGGCTGATTACAATGTGGAGAAGGCTGAGCGCGGTATCGTATTCATCGATGAGATAGACAAGATAGCCCGCAAGAGCGACAATCCGTCGATCACCCGCGACGTTTCCGGCGAAGGTGTCCAGCAGGCGATGCTCAAACTCCTCGAGGGCAACGTGGTCAACGTCCCCCCGAAAGGCGGCCGCAAGCATCCCGAGCAGGATTTCGTGCATGTCAATACCGAGAATATCCTCTTCATCTGCGGCGGTGCCTTCGAGGGCATCGAACGCAGGATCGCGCAGAGGCTCAATACCCAGGTGATAGGATTCGGCGCATCCCAGAAGCAGAAGATCGACAAGGAGAATCTCCTCCAGTACGTCGAGGCTTCGGACCTCCGCGGCTACGGTCTCATTCCGGAAATCATCGGCCGACTCCCCGTCGTAACTTACCTCGACCACCTCGACAGGGATTCGCTCAAGCGAATTCTTACAGAGCCCAAAAACGCCATTCTACGCCAGTACGAAAGGCTTTTCGAGATTGACGGCATCAAGCTCGTCATCGAGCCTGAGGTAATGGACGTGATAGTCGATACCGCTATCAAGAACAAACTCGGCGCCCGTGGTCTCCGCTCCATCTGCGAGAAGATCATGAACGACGCAATGTTCGAGGCACCCTCGTCACGGAAGAAGGTATTCACCGTGACAAAGCAGTACGCGACTGAAAAATTGGGTGAAGATTAGGATACCTTAGCGAGAAAGCACTCGACGGTATTCTGCATCAGACAGGCGATCGTCATCGGCCCCACTCCTCCGGGAACGGGCGTGATGGCGGTCGCTTTCGTTGCTACAGAGTCGAAGTCGACGTCGCCGCAGAGTTTGCCGGTTTCGGGGTCCATGTCCATGCCGACGTCAATCACCACGACGCCATCGGATACCATGTCTCCTGTGATCATCTTCGGCCTTCCGATGGCTACGACGAGTATCTCGGCCTGGCGGGTGACGGAGGGCATGTCCACGGTCCGGGAGTGGCAGAGTGTCACCGTGGCGTTGGCGTCAAGAAGCATCTTGGCGACGGGGAGTCCGACGATGTTGCTGCGGCCTATGACGACGGCCCTTTTGCCCTTCGGATCGATGCCGGAGGCACGCAGGAGGTGCATTATTCCCTTCGGGGTGCAGGGCTCCATGTGGGGCGTTTTCTGCCAGAGTCCGGCGACGTTGTAGGGATGGACGCCGTCAACGTCCTTGCTCCTGTCGATAGTTTCAATCACCTTGGCCTCGCTGATGTGGCGGGGGAGCGGCAGCTGGACGAGGATGCCGTCCACGGTGTCGTCAGCGTTGAGTTCGCGGATGAGGGAGAGGAAATCCTCTTCGCTAGTGGATTCGTCTTTGACTATGGTGGTGTTGCGGATGCCCACTTCGGCGCAGGCCTTGGCTTTGTTGCGAACGTAAACGACGCTGGCAGGGTCTTCTCCCACCCGTACGACCACGAGATGCGGAACGCGTCCGTATTTTTCGGGGAATGTCTTCACCTCGGCCGCGAGGGATTCCTTGAGTGATGCTGAAATTGCTCTTCCGTCTATCAGGGTCATGTGTCTTCCTTTCAATTTGAATGTGCAAAGATAGAATATTATTCCGATATGTCCGCGTTTTTTGGAAATTAGGCGCATTCTGATTAATTTAGCAGAAATGATTGCGCGATGAATAGCTGTTTCTTCAAGAATTCGCTGCTGGCGTTGCTCGTTATCCTGTCACTTCCGGCCGTGGCGGCTGCCCAGGACCGGGAATCAAGGATTCGCGTTTCATGCGTCGGCAACAGCATTACATACGGAATGCGCCTTGATGACCGCGAGCACGAATGCTATCCCGCGAGGCTGCAGGAGATGCTTGGCGATCGCTATGAGGTGGGCAATTTCGGCAAGTCCGGAGCCACTCTCCTGAGGCACGGGCACCGCCCTTATTTCGACCAGGTCGAATTCCGGCAGGCCATGGACTTCGCAGGGGACATCGTGGTGATTCATCTTGGTGTCAATGACACAGATCCGCGCAACTGGCCACACTACCGGGACGAATTTGTCGGAGACTATCTGGCACTGATCGACAGCCTTAGGAGCGTCAATCCAAACGCCCGGTTCATCATAGCCCGTATGACCCCGATCGGCTCGGGCCATCCCCGGTTTATTTCCGGTACTAAAGTCTGGCACGGACAGATTCAGGCGGCTATTGAAACAGTCGCCAGGGCCTCTGGAGCAGAGCTCATTGATTTCTACGAGCCGCTGTATCATAGTCCGTGGTTGTTTCCGGATGAGATACACCCAGACGCTGAGGGGGCCAGTATTCTGGCGGAGATAGTTTATCGCGGCATTACCGGCCGGTACGGCGGGCTGCAGGTCTCCGGGATGTATTCCGACAATATGGTGCTGCCGCGCGAAAGAGCATTCCCTATCAGGGGAATTGCTGATACTGGCGAGAAGGTTACTGTCAAAGTCGGAGGCTCTGTCTATCAGGCGGTTGCCGACAATCGTGGCCGATGGGAGGTTACCGTCGGGCCGTTCAAGGCCGGTCGTGGAGGCGAGCTGCGGATTGAGACGCAGAAGCGGTCGCTGGTATTCGCCGATGTCGCTTTCGGCGACATCTGGCTGTGCTCCGGGCAGTCCAACATGGAGTTTGAGGTGAGAGAGTCTTCCGATGCCCGTCCAACTGCAGACAGCGACCTGCGACTGTACGACATGAAGTGCCGCTGGCGCACTGACAATGTGGTTTGGCCGGCTTCAGTCCTGGATTCCGTAAACAGGCTCCAGTATTTCAAGGATACAGAGTGGGTGCCTGCGACAGAGGATGCAATCAGGCGTTTTTCAGCGGTTGGATACGCATTCGGGGCTATGCTACGTGACAGCCTTAACATTCCCATAGGGCTGATTTGCAATGCAGTGGGCGGCTCACCGGCAGAGAGTTGGATAGACCGTGAGTGTATAGAGACGCGTTATCCGGAATTGCTGAAGGACTGGACGAACAATGACCTCATCATGCCGTGGGTACGCGGCCGTGCGCAAAAGAATCTAGAGGCCCGTCCAGAGAAGGGCGATGGTTATTCGACCGTCCCCATTCGCCATCCCTACGAGCCTTGCTATCTGTTTGAGGCAGGGGTACTTCCGCTGGATCATTACCCGATCACGGGAGTTATATGGTATCAGGGCGAATCCAATGCCGAGCGCCTCGAAATTCACGAACAACTGTTCCCATTGCTGATTGATTCCTGGAGAGAATATTTCGGCGGGGAGATACCATTCTACTATGTACAGCTCTCGTCGCTCGAGCGCAGTTGCTGGCCGGTATTTCGTGACTCGCAGAGGAGGCTACTCAACTGTCGCCCGGGGCTCGGGATGGCTGTCACCAGCGACCTCGGCGATCCGGTGGATGTCCATTACCGGGAAAAGCGCCCTGTGGGCGAACGACTTGCCTTGCAGGCACTTGCCAAGTATTACGGACACGATGTGACCGCCGACGGCCCTTTGGCCTTGGATGCCGTTCCGGGCAAGAAGGAAGTCGTGGTCAGATTCTCTTCCGCCGATGGTATGTATCCGACAGAAGGCGGTCCGCTCAAGGGCTTTGAGGTTCAGGATGCGCGGGACGGTTTGTTCCACGCAGTTGTGGCGAGGGTTGACGGAGAGACTGTCCGTCTGGATTGCAGGTATATTGATGAGCCGGTTGCGGTCCGATATGCCTGGGAGCCCTTTACGAGGGCAAATCTCGTCAATTCCGCCGGACTCCCGGCGTCAACGTTCCGAATAGTAATTACAAAATAATCGATATGAAAAAGTCCTTTGTTTTTTTGCTTGCGTGCGGGATGTCGTTAAGTCTTGCCGCACAGAGTATTACCGTCAGTGAAGCGCGATTCAGCGTAGGGGACGGCCCCTCGTGGAAAGATGCCGGATTTGATGACAGCGGCTGGAGGATCCTTTCGTTCGACAAGGACTGGACCGAGCAGGGCATCAGCAACGACAACGCATTCGCCTGGTACAGGCTGCATGTGGTGATTCCCTCGGAGCTCAAAGATCCCCTGACGGGGAATGTCGTCCTGGACCTCGGCCCGGTTGACGACAACGAAGAGACATTCCTCAATGGCGTAAAAGTAGGTGCGACCAACGGTTGGAATGTGCCTCGCAGGTATCTCGCTGCCGGCAAACTCGTCAAGTGGGACAAGGAGAATGTCATCGCGGTGCGCGTCTACAACGGCACCGGCAAGGGCGGCTTCTTCGCGGGCGACGCCTGCATCGTAAAGCCCGTCCTGAGCGATTGCGTGGCGCTTTCTCTCGCCCAGAAGGACGGTAAAGTGGAGGCGACGCTCAGTTCTGCCCTCAAGACCAAAGGTACAGTAGAAGTGGTTCAGACTGATGTGCTTACGGAGACTATACTGTCCACTCAGGAGCAGAAGATCAATCTGAAAGCCGGCAGCGACGCCACCCTTTCATGGCCTGCCGGCGAGAATACCAGGTTCACCGTCACTTACAAGGATGACAATTTCGGCGAGAGCATCACCGAAATCAAATGTCTGCCTTATATTCTGACTCCTCCGGCTCCTGCAACGCCGCGTTACAACGGGCCTGCGGTATTTGGCGTACGCCCCGGCTCGCCGGTTATATTCCGCCTTGCGTTCTCGGGTGACAAGCCTATGAAATATGAGGTGGAAGGGCTTCCGGAAGGGGTTTCCGTCAATCCGGACAATGGCGTCCTGAGCGGTTCCGTGGCAAAGAAAGGGGAGTATCCGCTCTCCCTGAAAGCGACCAATGCCAAGGGTTCGACGACTGCTTCCTTCACGCTTGTGGTAGGGGAGGACAAGATCGCTCTCACGCCGCCTATGGGATGGAATTCGTGGAACTGCTGGGCCACCAGCGTCTCTCAGGAGAAGGTAACCGCCTCGGCCCTCGCTATGCTTAATCGCGGACTTGCGGATTATGGCTATTCCTATATCAATATTGACGACGCCTGGGAGGCTCCGGAAAGGGCGGCTGACGGCAGTATAGTGCCGAATGAGAAATTCCCCGACATGAAGGCTCTCGGCGACTGGCTGCACAGCAACGGCCTTCGCCTCGGTATCTACTCGAGTCCCGGCGACATGACTTGCGGCGGCTATCTCGGCACCCTCGGTCACGAGGAGCAGGATGCCCGCACCTGGAACGAATGGGGCATCGATTATCTCAAATACGACTGGTGCGGCTATGCCAAGGTATATGCTGCGCAGAATGACCATTCCGTCGCGTCCTATATCCGGCCATATCTGAAGATGGAGGAATACCTCCGTCAGCAGCCCCGCGACATTTTCTATTCGCTCTGCCAGTACGGTATGGCCGAAGTCTGGACTTGGGGCCATGCGGTGGATGCCAACTCCTGGCGCACCACCGGCGACATAACGGACACATGGGCGTCTCTGAAGGAAATCGGCTTCGACCGCCAGCCCGAGCTTTATCCATACGCCGGACCCGGCCACTGGAATGACCCGGACATGCTCGTTGTCGGCAAGGTCGGCTGGAGCGCCAATCTCCGCGACAGCCGTCTCACTCCGGACGAGCAGTATACCCATATCAGCCTCTGGGCGCTTCTGGCGGCCAATATGCTCATCGGTTGCCCCATCGAGCAGATTGACGATTTCACCTTCAATCTCCTTTGCAACAATGAGGTCAATGCCGTCAATCAGGACGTCCTTGGCAAGCAGGCCCGCCGCTACTCGGACGAGGACGGCATCCAGGTCTGGGCCAGGCCTCTGGCAGACGGAACGATGGCAGTGGGTATCTTCAACTTGAATGAAACTCCGGTGAATGTTGATCTCGCGGATGCTCTCAGTAAAGCAGGCATCCACAAAATCGCCGGTGTCCGCGACCTCTGGCGCCAGCAGGATATCGAGGTGGGGTCATATATAATCCCTTCCCACGGCGTAAGGCTGGTGAAAGTGCAGAAGGCCTGCTGCCGCCATTAGGACTTCCGTTTCTTCCACTGGGCGAACCTCGGGCGCGTTTTGAGGTAATCAGGATCAGATTGGTGCCTGTATGCCTCCCGTTCGAAGGATATCTTGCGGTAAGGGAATTTGGTGGTGACGAGCCTGTAGAGCCATTCGAAGAAATACGCCGGATAGAATCCGACGAACCATAGCTCCTTCATCTGGGCCAGATGGATGGCCTCATGGTTCATGGTGACATCAAGGTCTTCGGGATTGCTTTCCAGATAGTCCTTACGCATGAAAACCGCCCCGAAAAGGTTGAGGGCAGTAAATCCCGGAAAGGGAAGGAGCCTGTTTTTAATTATCTTCATCTTGAGTTTTTCGCTTCAATAATCGGGCCTGTCAGCATATATGAAGGCGACGATTCCATACGTAAAGGAGAAGTTCGGGGAGTTCAACGAGCTGTTTTTCGGCGGTGAACTCCCCGAGATCCCCCTGGAACTCAGTGACGCCAAGGGATTTATCGGCGTATGCAGATACAAGCGCCGCCGCCGTCCCGACGGCACCTGGGAGCGCTATGACTTCCGCCTCAGCATCAATACCCGCATCGATCTGCCGGAACAAGAGGTTGAAGACACGATCATCCACGAGATGATTCATTATTATATATGTGTCAACCAGCTTCGTGACACCTCCGCCCACGGCGAAGTCTTCCGCCGCATGATGAAGGAAATCAACGAAAAATACGGCCGCCATATCACTATCTCCCACAAAAACACTCCTGAGCAGCGCGAACAGTCATACGACAAGCGCCCCCGCAGGCATGTTGTGGCAGTAGTCGTACTCCGTGACGGCCGTTCAGGAATCAAGGTCATCCCCTGCATCCCCAAGCGCATCCGTCAGTACCGCCGCGGCCTCCTCCTCTCCGGCAGAGTCAAATCAATCGAATTCTTCCTGACGACCGACCCCTTCTTCAACCGCTTCCCCAGCTCCGCCGCCCTCCGCATCTACGATATCGACCCTGACGAATTGTCAGCCCACCTCACCGATGCTGTCAAGATCACGGTCAACGCCTTCAAGGTCGGTTTGTAATCATACTTTTTTTCAGTACCTTTGTACTGTGCATCAAGAGCGCCCTCCCCGAAGGGCCGCCAACCGAGCAGCCAGAAGCCACGGTGGCAAAGCGATGCGGATTGTTCAATCAAAAAAAGTATGTGATTATGTATCAACTCATTCTCGAAACCACCGGCAAGATCGGTGCAGCCTCCTTTGACCACGAGCGCGAAATCATCGGTGAATTTCCCTCCAAACAAGAAGCCCTTGAGGCCCTCCAGCGCAAATACGCCACCCTCGAGGCCGCCCAACACTCCAAAGCCATCCCCTCCACCAAAATGGCCTGGACCACTCCCACCACCTTCACCACCACTACTAACACCCGTCACTACCACACCACCGAAATCTTCACCGTGGAATAGCTTTGGCATGGGGGCCAGGGGGTCTGGGGGATTAGGCCCCCGGTAATTATGGATTGTGCCCACGAAAAAAGAGCCATCGGTGGCCGATGACGTTTGGGGTAGGGTTGTGGGGGCCAGGGGGTCTGGGGGATTAGGCCCCCAGCATGAAATGTGGATTGTGCCCACAAAAAAAAACCACCGTGAGG
>CAJODR010000016.1:27291-28194 GCA_905233275.1 uncultured Bacteroidales bacterium
CACGAAAAAAGAGTCATCGACAATCGATGACTCTTTCGTGGGCACAGCTGGATTCGAACCAGCGACCCCATGCTTGTAAGGCATGTGCTCTAAACCAACTGAGCTATGCGCCCTAAGGGGATGCAAAGGTAGTAACAAAGTCCCGATTCTGCAAAATTTTTTTTGCAATTGTTTCATGTGGTTGGAAAAGACGGCGGATTTGGTTATTTTTGCATATTATGGATAAGGTTTGGGACCCGCTGAGGAGAAAGGAGGTGGCGCTGACCCCCGAGGAGGGAGTCAGGCAGTGGTTTATCTCTGTTCTCAGGGATGAGCTGGAGGTGCCGGAGCACTTGATGGGCTCTGAGGTGGCGATGGAGTTTGGGGGCAAGAAATGGCGGGCGGATATCGTGGTGTACCGACGGGACCTGACGCCGGCCGTGATTGTGGAGTGCAAGAAGCCGGAAGTCAAGCTCACTGGGAGAGTTCTTGACCAGGCGCTGCGTTATCACAGTCTTCTCGATGCCGAGTGGCTGATTGTGACGAACGGCAATGACACAAGGGCTTTCAGACGCCTTGACGGACATTTTGGCCCCGCCCTGAATCTTCCGAAATACAGCGAATTATGACGACACTTACCGAGGGCTTCCTCGACGGCAAAATATTCTCTATAGTATCTGACACGGCGGCCGAAATGGGTGTCCGCGCCTTTGCTATCGGCGGCTATGTGAGGGACTGCTTCCTCGGGAGGCCGTCCAATGATATAGATATTGTCGTGGAGGGCAGCGGGATTGAACTTGGCGAGGCCGTCGGACGCAAAGTAGGCAGCGAGGTCGTGGTGTTCCGCAATTTCGGCACGGCGATGCTGCGCTATCACGGGCTGGAAGTCGAATTCGTCGGAGCACGCAAGGAATCTTATCACCG
>CAJODR010000017.1:0-9040 GCA_905233275.1 uncultured Bacteroidales bacterium
AGCGCCGTATTGAGTAATCCTGCCGATGACGAAGAGTTGGCACTCAATCTCAATGGGAAAAAGAAACGGATGAAAGATGCTGACTTTAAAGCCGCATATTGTACTTGTGGCGTTCCTGAAATCGTCTTCGACCGCGTGAAGAAGAAGTATTTGGATCTCCTTCCCAAGTTTGAGGAAGAGATTCAGCGCTCATTCCTTTCTGATGAACTCAAGACAGCATACATTGAGCTTCTTCACAAGAGGTTAATGGTATAAGCGTTACACCTCCTGCTGGACAGCCGATTTCTATCGTCCTCGAATAGAATAGTCGCGCCTTATAATCAAAGAATTAGATGTCGACAAGGGAATCCGCAAACGCCGTGTTGGTGTGACAGGGACCAATTACCGTCCTCTTGACAATGAGCATCAAATCCGAGAGGCGCTGGAAGACTCCTGCCGTCTTATAAACGGAAAAGATAATGTCTTTGAGAAAGCACTACTGGCACTGGAGCTGCTTTCCTACATTCAGGCCTTCGCCGATGGAAACAAGCGTACAGCTCGCATCACCAGCAATGCTATTCTTATTGCGAACAGATACTGCCCTATTTCCTTCCGATCAGTGGACTCTGTAGATTACAAGAAGGCGATGCTTATCTTCTACGAGCAGAACAACATCCCAGCCTTCAAAAAGATATTCATTGATCAGTTTGCATTCGCCGTACAGACATATTTCTAAACAGATCAGCGCTAATAGACATGCGTACACACGAAAAAAGCACTGCGATTTGCAGTGCTTTTTTCGTGACTCCTACAGTGGGCCCACCAGGATGCTATTGAGGGACAAAGAGTTGCATCTTTACAGTATGTGTCTTACTGCTTCAGAAGATTGATTGGTGCCACATAGACACCGTCCTCTCGCTTGTAAGCGCCGCCAACGGCAGTGAGGACCAGCAGGAATGAAGGCGAATTCTCGTCACTCTTCTCCTCAATCTTCGACTTGAGCGTTTTCAGGGAAGTGGCACCTTGTTCAATCAAATCGTCACCGCCCAGCTTGATTTCAATGGCGCCCCAGCGGCCATCCTCCAGATGCACCACGGCGTCGCACTCCAGACCGGCATTGTCGCGATAGTGACGTACCTCACCGCCCAGGGTGCCGGCATAGATGCGCAGGTCCCTAACGGCCAGGTCCTCGAAGAAAAGGCCGAAACTCTCCAGATCCCGCATCAGATCTTCCGGCATGATGTTCAATGCCCGGCAGGCTATGGACGTATCCACGAAGTGCCTGGTGGGCGTTGAACGGATGGATGTCTTGGAACGGATATTCGGATTCCAGGCCTCCATGTCTTCAAGAATATAAAGGTCGTTTAGAGCCTCAAGATAATCGTCAAATGTCTTATGGTCCATCGTCCGCTCATTGCTCTGGCGAACGTCCGCTATGATGGTTGACAGGGCGGCGTCCGTGGAAATATGGCGGGCATAGCTGCGCACAATCATCCGCAGCACCTCGGGCTTCTTGTTCCGGAAACGCTCATTCTCCGAATCTTCGAATACAAAGAGCCCGTTCCAGTAGTTCTTCGTAATCTCGATGGCGATGTCTTTCGGAGCCAGCACGGCTATCGGCCAGCCTCCTCGGCACGTAAGATGAGCTGCATCCTCCAGTTGAAAGTCCTGGTTCAAGTCCCAGGGGAAAGAAGCCCCACCGTCGAACAAATCCTTCAGGGAAACAGTTCCCTTGGACTCCTTCGACTCCCACAGGCTCATCGGACGCATCTTCACCGGTGCAATCCTGCCGGCACCGCTATGATGCACCTCCGTCTTGTCGGCAGGAGTAGAACTGCCCGTGAGGATATACTTGCCAAACTCATATTTAATGTCGAGGTCATCCTTCACCTGGTTCCAGATGTCCGGGGCCTTCTGCCACTCGTCGATAAGGCGGGGATTCTCACCCGGAAGGACAGCCTTCGGGTTCATCCGTGCCATCGCAATGGCCTGCCTCGTATTAAGTTTGATGAAACTCTTCTGATAGAGCATGCAAGTGGTAGTCTTGCCGCAAAACTTCGGTCCTGCAACCACAATGGCTCCCGATGTCCTCAGTTTCAGTTCAATCTCCTTTTCGATAAGTCTGCTGTAGTACATAGCTCAATCTTGTTAAATGCTATGCAAAGATAGAAATTCCCAAGATTTTCAACAAATAATTCCCAAGATTTTCAATCATACGCAAATCTAACCATCGAAAATGTGATTTTAGCCCAATTATTACTGTCGAAAATGTGATAATGGAAAAAGCGGGTGGTTAAGATCGTGGTGCATTGGTGGTGCAACTCTCTTAAAGCAGAAACGCAACTGATTGAATTTCAACCAATTGCGTTTCTTTTGTGGTGACTCCTACAGCAAGCCTCCTTGCAAATAGTTGCATAATAGCCATTTAGCACATTGCATCTAATTGCATAGAAGCGCATTATTATACCGTTTTCGGCTCAATACTTCGCCAATATTGCATTTTTTCGGCTCAAATATTTGGAAAATGAGCCGTATTTTCTTATATTTGAGCCGTAAATCGAAAGAAGCATGACCAGAGAAAACGAAATACTCCAGTTCCTGCACTATCATCCTGCCTCCTCCAGAAGCGAGATTGAGACCGGAATGAACCGTACGGAAAGCCCCGCCACGGTCAAGCGCATCATTGCCTCGCTGGTGGAGGCAGGCTCCGCCATTGTCTCCGGCCAGGGTCGCGCCACGCGATACAGCGTGTCCCCGCAGGCTCATGTAACAATGCCTCTGGACATTGATACATATTTCCAGAAGGAAACGGATGAACGCACAGTTCAAACCAGCTTCAACTTCGACCTGATCAACAACATCCTCCCCAAAGTAGATCTTTTCTCAGCTGAGGAGAAAGAGCGTCTTGATGCCCTGCAGGCCCAGTTTACCCGAAACCTGGAAGGTATTACTCCTAATGAGTACCGCAAAGAGATGGAGCGTCTGGGCATCGACCTCAGCTGGAAGTCATCCCAGATCGAAGGGAACACCTACTCCCTTCTGGAGACCGAAAAACTCCTGAAAGAGAAGCAGACCACCTCCGGCAAGACGAAGGAAGAAGCAGTAATGCTCCTCAATCACAAAGATGCCCTAGACTTTGTCCTGGCCGATCCGGAGTACCTCAAGGAAATCTCCCTCTGGCGTATAGAAGAACTCCATTCCCTCCTCACCAAGGAATTAGATGTGGATAAAGGTATACGCAAGCGCCGCGTCGGTATTACCGGCACCAACTACTACCCCCTGGACAACGAATACCAGATTCGCGAAGCCCTCGAAGACAGCTGCCGCCTTATCAATGGAAAAGAGAACGTCTTTGAGAAAGCCTTACTGGCTCTGGTGCTGCTGTCTTATATCCAAGCATTCTCCGACGGCAATAAACGGACAGCCCGCATCACCAGCAATGCCATCCTCATCGCCAACAAGTATTGCCCCATCTCCTTCCGTACAGTGGATTCCGTGGACTATAAGAAGGCCATGCTTATCTTCTATGAGCAGAACAACATCTCTGCTTTCAAGAAGATATTCATCGACCAATTTGCTTTCGCCGTTCAGACCTACTTTTAAATAGCCCCCCATGATAAACGAAAACTATCCACAAATAGACCTGTCGCAGTGGCAGCAGGTAGGTGAAGGAGGCAACGGAAGAACTTATGTGAGCCCCGCGGCACCCGGAAAAATCCTCAAAGTGAACAACGCCCGCTTAAGCACATTTGATGCCGTCAAGCACGAGCTCGACGTATCCAAAGCCGTTGAGGCATTAGGACTTTCCGTGCCTCATGTTTACGAGATAGTTCGCGTAGGAGAGGCCTATGCAACTATCTCTCAGCTTGTAAAAGACAAGAAATCCCTGTCCCGCATCTGCCACGACGAGCCGGAGCGTACGGAAGAAATGGCCCGGCTTCTGTGCCAAAAAGGCAAGGAACTCTTTGCTACGCCCTGCAATACCGGCTGTTTTCCCAACCGGAAGGAACAGGTACTCTGGGCTATCGACCATGCAGACTTTGCGAGCAAGAAAAACCGTCGAATCATCCGTGCGTTCGCCGAATCCATCCCCGAGAAAACCACATGCGTGCACGGCGATTTCCAGACGGGAAACATCATCCGGTCCGGCGACTCTTTCTACTGGATAGACCTGGACCGTTTTGCGTATGGAGACCCTATGTTCGACATCGGCCACCTGTTCCAGATTTGTAAAGTCTATGCGCCGATGAAGCAGGTGCAGGAAATCTTTCACATGACACAGGAGCAGTTTGGCCGCTTCTGGGATGCTTTTGCCAAGGAATTCACCGGCAAGGAAGACCATTCTGAGTTTGACAGACTTGCCGGCAAGTTCGCCTGTCTGGACGTCATCGTCCGAACCTACTTTGTCAAGCCCACATTCCTAGAGAAGTTATTCTTCAGTATGCACGTCAGAAAACTTGTCAAAGGGTATTATCTATGATAGTGAACCTACGGGACTTGGGCGGTTATGAGGTGGACGGAGGCAAGTGTGTGAAAACATGCCTGCTCATCCGTTCTGCCCATTTGGCCGACGCTTCGGACGCAGACATCGCATATCTGGAAAGCCTTCCGGTTACGATGGTGGTAGATTTCCGGACGGAGGTGGACCTGAAGGGCAAAGCGAACAAGGACGTCCCAGGGGCAAAATATGTAAATCTTCCCATTGACGCCAGCGGCAATGCAGCGGCTAACGCTACAGAAGAGGAAATGAAGAAGGTGACTGGCCGCAAGAAGTTCGAGGTAAAGAAAGTCATTATGTTCGCTGCCTTCAACGAGAAGGCAAAGGCTATAGCAAAAGGGATGTATCCTACACTGCTGTTTGACCAGGATTGTCAACTGCAGTTTGCCCGCTTCCTGCGCCTAGTAGTGGATACGGAAAACGGCGCTATCCTCTATCACTGCACACAGGGGAAGGACCGCACCGGCATTGCCTCGGCCTTGCTTCTGGCAGCACTCGGCGCCAGCCGTGAAACCATCGTGTCCGATTTCGATGCTACCAATAAGGTATATGAGAATGATGTCAGGAAGTATTCCCGCCGCGTCAGGTTCTGGGGCGGAAAGGAGGAAGAGGTAGCCGTAGTGAAAGCCTTCCTGGGAGCCAATACGGAGAACTTCGTCAAGGCCCTGGACACCGTTGACCAGCAGTATGGCTCCATAGAAGCCTACCTGAAGGGCCCAATGGGCCTGACGGATGATGATATCCGAATCCTCCGGAAACGTTACCTTTCACCGGCAAATAATTATCAAACATACACATGAAACGCACTTATTTTCAGAGATTTATCAGGTTCTTCACAATTACCCTCCTGCTGTGGGCGTGTAATCCGAAACAAATCCCAAAGCCACTGAATCAGACAGAATGGCTGGAACGTGCAGATGGTTTTCAGGATAAATACGAACTGGAACAGATGGTGGTCCTGAGCCGGCATAATATCCGCACGCCACTGGTCGGTAAAGGATCCGTCCTTTCCCGCGTAACTGATCCTTCCTATCAGTGGTTCCAGTGGGAAGATCCGGCCAGTCATCTTACTGCCAAGGGCCAGAGGCTGGAGGCTAAAATGGGTTCCTTCTTCCGTGAATGGCTCACGAAAAAAGGTTTTACCAATCAATATGCCGCAGGTAACGGAAAGTTCCGCTTTTATGCCAATGCCAAGCAGCGCTGCCAACTCACGGCCCGTGCTTTTGCCGATGCCGTATTCCCAGGAATGACCCCTGAGGTAGAAATGAAAGTGGAATTCGACAAGATGGACCCGGTATTCAACCCGCAGATTACCAAGTTGCCTGAGGGGTTTGCAGAAAGGGCTCAGCAGGAGATTGCTGCCCGGATGGGCGACATCGATGCCCATGTTGCTTCGCAGTATAAACTGATTGAGAATATGATCGGGATAACCAGGTCGCCGGCATATCCGGACACCACGTCTTTCTCTCAGTTCCCGTCTTCCGTAGGATTCAAATTAAACGCGGAGCCTTTTATGAACGGAGGCCTCAAGATGGCCTGCACAGTGTCGGATGCACTGGTGCTTCAATACTATGAAGAACCGGACGCCAGGAAAGCTGCTTTCGGTTATGAAATGGGCGCCGATGATTGGGTGAATGTCGCTCTGGTCAAGGAATGGTACGGGGATGTTCTGTTCACCGCCCCTTCCGTCGCCGTCAACGTTGCACATCCTCTGTTGCAGACCATGCTCTCGGAATTGCAGCAGGATAACCGCATTTTTACATTCCTTTGCGGGCACGACTCGAATATCGGCAGTGTGCTGGCCGCCCTTGACACAAAAGCATACGATTTGCCGGAAACGATAGAAAAGCATACTCCCATCGGATCTAAAGTGGTCATCGAAAAATTCAAAGCCAAAGACGGGAAGGAGTATGCGGATATCTGGATTATCTATGCTTCGACCAGCCAAATCCGCAGTGAGAGCGCGATGTCTTATTCCCAGCCTCCAGTCGCGGTGCGCCTGCAACTGGAAGGTCTTATGGAAAATGCTGATGGGCTTTACCTCCTGTCCGACGTCGAAAATCGATTCGCCGAAGCTATTAACGCATACGATGTGAGTTTATAACAATTATGATTGTGTTATGAACTATCAGCAAATCAACCTTGACGAATACTCTCTTTCGGGAGCAGGCGGAACTGCGCTAACGTACACTCACAAGCAGGAGAAACGGCTGGCGAAATTATTTACACCGGGCTTTGCTGCAGATATGGCGGCTCAGGAGTTCTTTACCTCTCAAACCGTCTATGAACTGGGTATTCCGACACCCCGTCCCATCCGTCTAGTTACGGACGGGGAACGCTACGGCGCAGAATATGAGCTGATAGAGGACAAAAAGTCTTTTGCACGCATCATTTCGGAGAATCCTGAACGTATGGAACCGCTGAGCAAAGAATTCGCAACGCTCGCGCGGAGTCTCCATGCTACGCCTGCCGACACCTCCCTCGTCCCGTCCATGAAACAGCGTCTGCTTTCATTCTATGAGAACAGGGAGATGGCCCCGGACTTTCTCCGTGAAAGGATAATGGATTTCATCAAGACGGTTCCCGAGCATCCCTATTGCCTTCACGGAGACCTCCAGATAGGGAACATCATCCGCTCCGGGAACAGAGACCTCTGGATAGATGTTGGACAGTTCAGTTATGGCGTCCCAGAATGGGACCTGGGCTTTACCTGGCGCATTACCGGCATTACAAACGAAGAGCGCAGCCAAGAGCTATTTCACCTGTCTCCAGACCAGCTTTCCCATCACTGGCAGGTGTTTTCGGCGGCTTATTTTGAGGCCAAAGGAAAAGATTTAGAGGACAAGGTCCGTACGCTATATCCTTACGCAGCCACCCGTCTTCCCTTCATGATCTTCCTCGCATACCACAAGCCGATCAATGAGCATATTGCCCGGCAGTTTGTAGCCCCGCTTTTTGATGGCGAGAACAATTGGTAAACTGGACTATTCTTTGGTACAATTTTGGTACAATTTTAAAGAAAAACCCCATCTGACGTGCGTCAGACGGGGTTTTGAAGTGACTCCTACAGGATTCAAACCTGTAACCTCTTGATCCGTAGTCAAGTGCTCTATTCAGTTGAGCTAAGGAGCCGGTATATGTCGTAAAAAGCAGCAGGGACTATTCGGTCGGCTTGACAAAGGTCTTTTCTTTGATACGGGCCTTCTTGCCGGAGAGTCCGCGGAGGTAATAGATGCGTGCGCGACGGACCTTACCTACCTTGTTGATCTCGATGCTGTCGATTGAGGGCGACTGGAAGGGGAAAATCTTCTCCACACCGATGCCGTTGGAAATCTTGCGCACCGTGAATGTCCTGGTGAGGGCATCCTGACCTTTAATCTGAATGACAACTCCTCTGTATTTCTGGAGCCTCTCTTTGTCACCCTCCTTGATCTTCTGGGTCACGGTGATGGTGTCACCGGCCTTGAACTGGGGGAAACCGGCGGCTTTCTCGTTCAGAAAAGCCTGCTCTGCTACTTTAATCAAATCCATTTCTATATTTTTTAAAACGCAACATTGCTTCTTTTAAAACGATTGCAAGAGGTTGCTCAAATTTTGGGACTGCAAAGATAGAAATAGTTTTCGAGAATCCAAAATTATTTTAAAAAATTTACACAGACTTCATCCTTTCGAATAGTTCGCGGTCCTCACGGGAGGGTGAAGGCTCGAAGGACGAGCTTTCGCGGAGCTTCTGGAGAGCCTCCTTTTCGCTGCGGGAGAGACTGCGGGGGACCCATACATTTATTTTAACATAGAGGTCGCCTGTGCCACGGCCGTAGCCCTTTACGGCGGGAAGACCGCATCCGCGGAGACGAAGGGTAGAGCCGGACTGTGTGCCGGGCTCGATCTTGACCTTGTGGTCCTTCTCGATGCCGGGGACCGTGATCTCCGTGCCGAGCATAGCGTCAATCACAGAAATCGTATGCGAATAGAACAGATTGCTGCCGTCCCTTTCCAGATACTTGTGCGGCGCCTCTTTGATGACCACCAGGAGATCGCCGTTGATACCGCCGTCCGGAGCGGAATGCCCCTCGCGGGGAACAGTCATCTGCATGCCCGCCTCTACGCCTGCAGGAATCTCCACGCGAACAGTCTCCCTCTTACGCTCGAGACCGGTACCGCGCATTTTTCGATTATGGTCTTTCCGCGACCGCCGCAGTCGGGACAAGTCGAATAGGAAACCGTCTGTGCGAAAAGTACCCTCTGGATCCTCTGGACCTGGCCTGAGCCGCCGCAGGTTGGACATGTATGTATATCGCTTTCATTGCGTGCACCTTTGCCTCCACATACTCCGCAGGGGCGGTTGCGCTCGATCGAGACCTCCTTGGTACAGCCTTTGGCGATCTCTTCAAGCGTCAGCGTAACGGTAGTCTGGATGTCGCGTCCGCGAAGGACACGTTTGCCCTGTTCTCCCCCGCTGTAGCGGTCTCCGCCGAATCCGAAGCCGGAGAATCCCCCGAAATTGCCGAATCCGGAGAATCCCTCCCCGAATACGCTCCTAAGGATATCGTTGATGTCGAATCC
>CAJODR010000017.1:9074-39954 GCA_905233275.1 uncultured Bacteroidales bacterium
AACTGGTCGTAGCGGGCCTTCTTCTGAGGGTCGCTGAGGACGGAATATGCCTCGGAAGCCTCCTTGAAATTATCCTCGGCGGTCTTTTTTTCGGCGTCGGTGCCACTGACCCAGCGATCCGGATGCCACTTAAGGGCGAGCTTTCGGTAAGCGCTCTTAATCTCGTCAGCAGTAGCATTTTTGCCTACGCCGAGTACTTCGTAGTAATCTCTCTTTGCTGCCATAGCTTCACACTCCTACGACTACTTTGGCATAGCGAATGACCTTGCCGCCGAAGAGATACCCCTTCTGGACTACGTCGAACACTTTGCCCTTGGCATCCTCCTCCCCTACCGGAACCTGGGCCACCGCTTCGTGGAAATCGGTGTCGAATTCCTTGCCGAGAGCGTCGATGGCGCTGAGCCCCTTCGAGCCGAGATATGCCGTCAATTTGTTGTAAATCAGCTGCGTGCCTTCCTTTGCTGTTGCGACATCCGTCGAATCCTCCAGCGCAGCAAGCGCACGCTCAAAATCGTCTATGATAGGAAGAAGCCCCTTTACGGTATCCTCAGCCGCAGATGCGACGAGGGAAAGACGGTCTTCAGCGCTGCGACGGCGGAATGTCTCAAACTCCGCCATAAGCCTCAGGTAGTCTTCCTTCTCCTTGGAGAGGGATTCCTTGAGTTCCGTTATTTCCTTCTCGTAGTCACGTGCGGGGGCTTTTTCGGTCTTCTTCTGCGTTTTTTCTTTCTTCTGTTCTGCCATGATACGGATATGGTTTTATCTGACGCCGTGAGGGTCATCAAATCTTTTGCCAAGTAAGCTAATACTGACAATATGTCAGTTTCTGGATTGTTTGAGGAGGTCGCCGAATACTGAAATGTCCCTTGCAGTGATGTCCGGCATCGGATCCGAGGCGAGCGCCGTCTCGAGCGTGGTCTCTCCGCTGAGGACGAGGACACCGAGGGAACCGGCGTTGACCGCCGAGGCAACGTCCGTGTAGATGCGGTCTCCGCATATCGCAATCTCGTCAGAAGAGAGGCCGTAACGGTCGCGGATGCAGTGGAGCATGGCGGGATTGGGCTTGCCGATAACGACGTCCGGAAGGCGTCCGGTGGCACCTTCAATGGCCTTGCAGAGCGAGCCGCAGTCGACGAGTATGGTCCTTTCGTCTGTCGGACATACCCAGTCGGGATTGGTCGCGAAATAGGGAATGCCGCTGGCAGCCCACCACGCGGCGCGGCACAGCCGATCGTAGACGAGAGTGGTGTCGAAGGCCACCAGGAGGGCGTCCGGGCGGTCATCGGGGTCATTGTCCGTAAGGGTGAATCCGGCGCGGCGGAATTCGTCCTGCATGGACGGGGTGCCGAGAACGAAGAGGCGCTTGATGTCGGGATGGTGGAGGTGAAGGTAGTCCGTCATCGCCATCGAGGAGGTGTACATCTCGTCCGGGGAAGCATCGATGCCGAGGCGGCGGAGCTTGGAGATGTAGTCGGAGGCGCTCCTGGTAGGGTTGTTGGTGAGGTAGGTGTGGCGGATGCCTTCGCTTTCAAGAAGCTTCAGGAAGTCAAGCGTAAAGGGAAACAGAGTCGATCCCATGTAAATGGTGCCGTCCATATCGAGGGCGACATGCCTGATCCTCCGGCATTTCTCCAAAAGGACCTCCTCGGAAAATGGTGAGATATAGCGGTCGAATGACATATATTCGCTTGCAAATTCTTTGCAAGATAAGAATTAATCCGTAAATTTGCAACGTACCAAAGCCTGACGCGAGTCTATGTACTACAACTCGATACTCACCCCGACCGTCATACGGACGGGGAACAACATTATAAAGGACCTCGACAACATCCTCGAGAGCGCCCATCTCCATTACCCCCGCAAGATACTCGTCACCCAGGAAAACCTCCACCAAATCTACCGTGACACCATGGGAGGATTCCTCGACGAGGTCAAGATCGTCAAAGGCGGCGACCTCGCCGAGGCCAACGAACTGCTCACCCAGTTCACCAACGACGATAATGTCCTCCTCCTCGCATTCGGCGGCGGCAGCGTCCTCGATGTCGTCAAGTACGTAGGCACGCTCAATCTCCCGTACATCTCCATTCCCTCGGCCCTGTCAAACGACGCGATCTATTCGTCCGTCGCCCGCCTCACTTCGGCCAAGGGCAAGAAACGGAGTTTCAACGTCCAGCCGCCCCTCGGCGTCATCCTCGACATCTCCGTCATCCAGAAATCCCCGCGCAACCTCATTCTCGCCGGCGTCGGCGACCTCATTACCAATCTCTCCGCAGTCAAGGACTGGGAATACGCCCACAACACCATGGGCGAGCCGGTCAACGAGCTCTCCTGCATGCTCGCCAAGCAGGCGGCCATGTCCATCTGGGGCTACTACGAGGAGGAGCTCTACAGCTACGACTTCCTCTACGACCTCGGTCACGGCCTCATCACTTCCGGCCTTTCTATGACAGTTGCCGGCCATACCCGCGCCTCGAGCGGCTCCGAGCACATGATCAGCCATGCCATAGACGAATTCTTCCCCGAGAAGGCCACGCTGCACGGATTCCAGGTCGCCTGGGCATTCATCACCATCGAGAGGCTGCTCCGCAAGGACAAGATTTTCCTCGCCAGGCTTACCCGCTATTTCGACCGCATCGGCCTCACAGAGGCGCTTGAGAGGAATATTCCCTGGACTGACGAGGACTTCTACGAACTGATCCCCTACGCCCTCAAGGTGCGCAAACGCTACACCATCCTCAACTCCGTCCAGCTTTGAAAGACTCTTCCGGGCCCAATTGGTACGCCTTGAAGGTATTCTACAACAAGGTGTTCGAGATCGAGAGCTTCATGCGCTCCCGCGGAATAGAGTCGTATATCCCCGTACAGAAGGAAGAAGTAAAGGGCGAGAAATACCTCACCCTCAGGCGCTTGCAAAAGCGTGACGGGCATTTCCCGGACACCCGGTACGTCGAGGACGGCGCGATGATAAAGATACGCAAGCCGCTCGTTACCAGCCTCATGTTTTTCCACGCGACTAAAGAGGATCTCCTCCAGATCAAGGCCGACAGCGAATTCCAGGGCCGCGCGATGATCTATTCGTCGGCAGACAGGTCCAGGCCGGCGGTGATTCCGGACAGGGAGATGGCGGCATTCCGCCTGGTGGCGGATTCGGGAGAGACGGGCCTCACTTTCTTCAGCTCTGACAATATCACCCGCTACCGCCAGGGCGACAGGGTGCGCGTCAAATGCGGTCCTCTCAAGGGCGCAGAAGGCTATATCAAGCGCATTAAAAAAGACAGGCGGCTACTAGTCTCCATAGAAGGCATAGTAGCCGTCGCCACATCGTTTATTCCTCCGGAGGATCTGGAGGTTATTGAAGACGTTTCTTGATTGCTGCGGTCGCTTCTTCGTAGCCTGGCTTCTCGAGGAGGGCGAACATGTTTTTCTTGTAGGCCTCGACTCCGGGCTGGTTGAAAGGATTGACTCCGAGAGTGTAAGCGCTGACGCCGCAGGCGAATTCGAAGAAATACAGAAGGGCGCCGAGATTGGCTGCATCGAGCTTATCCACAGATACTTCCATCTGGGGCACGCCGCCGTCGATATGGGCGAGCTTGGTGCCGAGGGTAGCCATCTTGCCGCAGTCCTCGACCCTCTTGCCGGCGAGGAAGTTGAGTCCGTCGAGATTTTCGGCATCGGTGCCGATGGTGACCTCGCGGGTAGCGTTCTCAACTGCAATCACTGTCTCGAACATGACCCTTTCACCCTCCTGGATGAACTGGCCCATTGAGTGAAGGTCGGCGGTGTTTGTGACCGAGGCGGGGAATATGCCCTTGCCGTCCTTGCCCTCGGATTCGCCGTAGAGCTGCTTCCACCATTCGGCGAAGTACTGGAGTTTGGGATTGTAGCTGACCATGATCTCGACGCGCTTGCCGAGCTCGGAATAGAGGAGGTTGCGCATCGCGGCATATTCGACTGCGGGATTGGCCTCCGACTTGGCGGCGAGGGCCTTTTCCTCTTCAGCTGCACCGCGGAGGATGGCGCGGACGTCGAATCCGGCAAGCACTATCGGAAGAATACCAACGGGAGTAAGGACTGAGAAACGGCCACCGACATCGTCAGGAACGATGAATGTGCGGTATCCCTCCTGCGTGGAGAGGGTCTTGAGGGCGCCTTTGTGCTCATCGGTGATGGCGACTATGCGCTCGGCCGCTTCCTTCTTTCCGTATGTATCTTCAATGAATTGCTTTACGAGGCGGAATGCTACCGCGGGCTCCGTGGTGGTGCCTGACTTGGAGATGACGACGCTAGCGACGTTTCTCTCTGCGGCGAGGTCGAGGAGCTCGGCGAGGTATTCTTCGGAAAGATTGTTGCCGGCGAATACGACTTCGGGGGCATCCTTGTGCCTCAGCTGCTTTGAGAAGCTGTGGCTGAGGGCCTCGATGACACATCGGGCGCCGAGATAACTGCCGCCGATGCCGATGGAAATGACAAGGTCAACGCCTTTGGCCTTCCAGAGGTCGCGGACGGCCTCGCAGTCGGCTATGAGGTTTTCCGGTGTTTCGGTCGGGAGGTGTTTCCAGCCGAGGAAATCATTGCCTGCGCCGTCTCCGCGGACAAGCGTGTCGTATGCGGCGAGGGCCTTTTTGAGATATTCATTGTACTTTTCGCTGCCGGCGAATCCCTGACAGCCTTTGACGTCAACTTTTACCATCGTATTGTTTTTTGGTTTACAAGACACAAAGATAACACTTTTTTGCATATATTTGCGTACGGAAACCAATCAACTTATATACTATGATCTATCCTGCCAAAACCTACAATTTCTTGACGCGGCGCCTGTCAAGGGCCATGCTCACAATGATATGGCTCACCATCGGCCTGGCCATTTTCAGCCTGGTGGTCAGCATCATCGGAGGAATCGCCGCCATCAACTCCGGAGACGAAGACACTATCCTGGCCTTCATGTCCTTCACCTTCATCGTATCGGGAATAGTCTCAATTCTTGAGATTATCTTCTTTATCATCTACTTCGTCCGGCTGTATGACTTCCGGAACAATGTCGAGGGCAAGGACAGGAGCAACAGCTCGCTGCTCATAACGGCCATCTGGATCCAGATTGCCACCCCTATTCTGTCCACCCTCCTGATCGTCATCGCCATCACCTCCTCCAACTTCTCCTTCGCCGGAATCAATGATACGGACGACCTTGTGGATGCATTGGAATGGTTCCTTGAAGACGTAGGACCAATGATCGCTGTCGCAGGCATCGTTTCACTGCTCGGCAGCCTGGTCGCTTTTGTCCTGCAGCTTATCGGATACGCAGGACTCGGCAAGTCACAAACCCTCTACAGATACACTGCAGACGGTTTCAAGAGCGTATTCATGTCTTACATCTGGCTTATTATCGGCTTTGGCGTATACTTCCTGATGCTTATCCTCGGCGCAGCCACCGAACTCCCCGCATTCCTCGCAATAGGAGTCCTGGCACTCTTCGTCATCTGCATTGTATCGCTCGTCAAACTCATCAAGGGCTGGAACCTTGTCGGTGTCCCCGCCCCCGTTGAAGCAGATCCGGTATCTATCAGCTAGATATACCTGCCGTGGCGCATCCAGTGGATGTAGCCGTAGACGGCGGAAATCACATAGGCTACATACAGCCAACCCATTGTCGTCAGCCCCGTCGAGAAGCACAGGGCTGACGATATTATATCGGCCACTATCCAGATAACCCATTGCTCCGGGAATGACAGCGCGAGCCATACGGTGCCGACGATGCTGAGCCCGAAAGCGACGCCGTCAAGTGCGGGAGCCGAGTCCCCCAGCCACCTCAGGAGCGCAATCAGCCCCAGTGTGCATACGACGAATGCCGCCCCGCTCCAGATGCCCGTTTTCAGCGTCAAGCGCCTTAGAGGGATGGTACTATCCTCAGACTTGGAGGCATCGCGCCGCCACTGGATGAGCCCCACCACCGACATCACGATATAATACATGTTGAGCCCCATTGACGCCCATAGATGCTGGGCGCCGAATGACCACGCGCACGCCGCTCCTGTCAGGATCCCTACCACCCACATCGCATTGAGATGGAGGATTTCCAGAACGACGTACGCCACTCCGGTGAGAGTGGCGAACAACTCTATGCACTCGAATACCGTCATTCTCCTGCAAGGATGGTGGCGCTGTAGGGCGACATGGTGCAGTGCGACGTATGGATGACGCCGAATCCGTCGACAGAGGCCTCTCCGCCGCGCGCCAGCACATTATAGACCCCTTCGGGGAATTCGACCTCAACGGGCTTGGGATTGCCGTTGAATACAACCGTCAGGGACGATGCAGAGTCTATTCCGGCGAGACCGTCTATGCGGTAGATGACCACATTCTCCCCTTCCACTTCGGGGAATGAGACTTTGTCAGCTATAAGTTTTGCGTCGCCGAGGCGGAAGCCGGGATGCGCCTTGCGGATAGCAATCATGTCCTTGTAATAGTTGAAAAGGCCGATGTAATGTGCCTTCTGGCTCCAGCGGATGGCGTTGACGCTGTCCGGGCTCTTGAAGCTGTTGTCTTCGCCGCCCTTGGTGCGGAATAGCTCCTCGCCGGCGAATATGAACGGCATACCCTGGGAGGTAAGGACCGCGGTCTGGGCAAGCTTGTCCATCTCGATGATGTCCTTCTCCGAGGCACCTGGCCTGGCGAGCTGGAGGCGGTCGCGGAGGCAGTAATTGTCATGGCAGGTCACATAGCTGACATGCTGTGAAGGATCAGCCGTCCAAGGCTTGTAATTCGGCGCAGAAGGCGTGCCCAGGGCCGCTGTAAGGCCGAAACGAAGTCCCTCTTCCCTGCCGGGGAATCCTGACGCAAGACCTCCATCCGTTGTAAACGGAGAGCCGACGAGAGCGTCGCGGATGTCATCGCTGAAGGCGCCCACTCCGGGGACTGACGCCATGTTGGATTTCATCGCGAGATCCTCGTAGGGATATGCGGGCTGAGTGGCGGACCAGCCTTCGCCATATACTATTATGGTAGGATCGATCTCATGGAGGGCCCTCTCGATAGCCTTCATAGTCTCGATGTCATGGATGCCCATGAGGTCGAAGCGGAAGCCGTCGACATGGTATTCGTTGACCCACCAGCAGACGGATTCGACCATGAACTCGCGCATCATCTCCTGATCGGAGGCAGTTTCGTTGCCGCAGGCGGAGCCATTGGCGAGCGATCCGTCCTCGTTGTGGCGGTAGAAATAGTCCGGGGTCATTCGCCCGAGGGCGCATCCGTAAGCATCGTAGGTGTGGTTGTAGACCACGTCCATGATAACCCTGATACCAGCCTTGTGGAAGGCCTGGACGGCGGTTTTCATCTCCTTGATGCGGGAGACGGGATCAGCGGGATCGGTGGAGTAGGAGCCTTCCGGAACGTTGTAGTTCTTGGGGTCGTAGCCCCAGTTGTAGTCGTTCTTTTCGAGGGTGGATTCGTCGATGGACGCATAGTCGAAGGAGGGCAGGATCTGGACGTGGGTGACGCCGAGTTCGCGGAGGTGGTCAAGGCCGCTGGAAAGGCCTTCCGGAGTCTTGGTGCCGGTCTCGGCGAGGGCGAGGAATTTGCCCTTGTGGGTCATTCCGGAGGCCTCGTCGATGGAGAAATCGCGCATATGCATCTCATAGACGACCGCGTCTACCGTGCGGGTGAATGGAGGACGGACGTCACTGTCCCAGCCCTCCGGATTGGTATCCTTGAAATCGATGATGGCGCCCTTGTCGCCGCCGAGGGATACGGCTTTGGCGAATATGCCGGGATTCTCTTCATTCCACTTGCCTTCGGTGCGGGAGCGGAAGGTGTAGAACTGGCCTTTGAGGTCGCGGGAGACTTTTGCGGTCCACCACTCCCCTGCTTTTGTCATCTGGATCACTTCGGGGTCGGTGCTGTCCGCAGTCTTGTAGATGCGGAGCTCAACTGCCTCGGCGGGGGCTGACCAGACGGAGAATGTGGTGGCTTCCGGGGTGTATACGCATTCGTCGGAAAGACGGAACTGCTGCACCTTGGTAACGCATGAGGAAAGGATGGAAAGGGCAATGAAGGCGGATGCCATGATGATTTTGGTTTTCATTCCGGAATGATTCAAAATTACTCTTGTAAAGATAGCCAAAATCCGCAAAATTTGCGTAACTTTCGGAAAAAATAAGACTACATGTACAACCCCTCTTCTCCGCACGCCGACGAATTCATCGACCATGCTGAAATCCTCGCTTCGCTCGAGGAAGCGTCCAGGGAATGCAACAATCGTGAGCGTGTCCTCGCCATTCTCGAAAAGGCCGCCCTTCTCAAGGGAATCAGCCACCGCGAGGCAGCCATCCTTATGGATTGCAACGACCCCGAACTCGAGCAGCGCATATATGCCCTCGCGGGCGAAATCAAACGCAAATTCTACGGCAACCGGATTGTTCTCTTCGCTCCCCTGTACCTTTCCAACTACTGCATCAACGGCTGCGTTTACTGCCCCTACCACGCCAAAAACCGCACTATACCGCGCCGCAAGCTGTCCCAGGAGGAGATCGATGCCGAGGTTCGTGCCCTCATCCGCATGGGCCACAAACGCCTCGCCATCGAGGCCGGCGAAGACCCTCGTCGCAATCCGCTGGAGTACATTCTCGATTCGATCAAAACCATATACAGCGTCCGCGAAGGTGGCAACTCCATCCGCCGCGTCAACGTCAACATCGCTGCGACTGACGTCGAATCATACCGGCGTCTCAAGGCCGCGGGGATAGGCACATACATCCTCTTCCAGGAGACGTACAACCGTGAGCAGTACGAGCTCCTCCATCCGACAGGTCCCAAGAGCGATTACTGCTGGCATACCGAGGCGATGGACCGCGCCCAGGAGGGCGGATGCGACGATGTCGGCATCGGCGTTCTCTTCGGTCTCAGCGGCTACAGGTATGAGCTCACCGGCATCCTCATGCATGCCGAGCATCTTGAGGCACGATTCGGCGTAGGCCCTCATACCATAAGTATTCCGCGTATCTGTCCCGCCGACGACATTTCACCTGAGGACTTCCCTGATGCGCTTCCGGACGAGATTTTCCGCAAGCTGGTCGCTGTGCTCAGGATTGCAGTGCCATATACCGGCATGATAGTTTCCACGAGAGAATCCGCAAAGATGCGCGCCGCCCTTCTCGACTGCGGTATCTCGCAGATCAGCGGCGGCTCACGCACCTCCGTCGGAGGATACACCACTGTTGAGAGGCACAATGAGACGGCTCAGTTCGACGTGTCGGATACCCGCACTCTGGACGAGGTTGTCAGGTGGCTCCTTGAGACCGGACACATCCCGAGTTTCTGCACCGCATGCTACCGGGAAGGCCGCACCGGTGACCGTTTCATGTCCCTCTGCAAGAGCGGCAAGATCAGTCTCTGCTGCACGCCCAACGCCATTATGACACTGAAAGAGTATCTTGTGGACTATGCGTCTCCCGAGACCCGGGCTGTCGGCGAAAAGCTTATTGCAGAGAGCCTAAAGGACATTCCGGAAGGACGCGTACGCGATCTCACGATCCAGCGTCTCGGGCTTATCGCGGAGGGCCAGCACGACTTCAGGTTCTAAAGTATGGACAGGGTTCACATCGCCTTTTTCGGAGCGACCAACAGCGGGAAATCCACTCTCGTCAACGCCATTGCCGGGCAGAAGGTCTCACTTGTCAGTGAGCAGCCCGGCACAACTACCGATCCGGTAAAGAAGGCTATAGAACTACCCGATATAGGGCCGTGCGTCCTCGTGGACACGGCTGGCTACGGCGATCAAGGATCTTTGGGCCAGGAACGCGAACGCCTCACACGCGCAGTGATTGACAGCACCGACGTCGCCGTCCTTCTCCGCTCCGGCCACCCCTCCGACAACGAGTGGGCCGCGCTTCTTCAAAAGGCCGACGTTCCGGTGGTTGAGGTCAATCCAAGCGAAGTCGAGAGATCCCATTTGATTCGGCGCATCTCCGAGGCACTCCCCAAGGAGGAGCACAGCTACCTGACCGGCCGTCTGGTAAAGCCTGGCGACACTGTGCTGCTGGTAATGCCTCAGGACAGCGAGGCTCCCAAAGGACGGATCATCCTGCCCCAGGTGCAGGTACTCCGTGAACTACTTGACAGGAACTGCGTGCCTGTTTGCTGTACACCAGAGTCGCTCAAGGACGCACTTGAAAAAGCTTCTCCGGACCTTGTTATCACTGATTCACAAGTATTTCCACTTGTCAATGCAAGCATTCCTTCAAGTCTTCCGCTGACGTCTTTCTCCATCCTTCTCGCAGGAGCCAAGGGCGACATCGGAGTATTCGTCGAGGGCGCAAAATCCATCCCCTCCCTCCGCCCAGGCGCCCACGTCCTCATCGCTGAAGCCTGCACCCACGTACCGGACACGGAGGACATCGGCAGGGTAAAAATCCCGGCATTGCTGCAAAAAGAGATTTCGCTTAATATAGACATTGCCGCTGGCGATGATTTCCCGGAGGACCTTTCGGGCTATGACCTTATTATTCAGTGCGGGGGATGCGTAGCAGGTACCGCGGTGATACGTTCAAGAATGAGAAAGGCACTCCTCGCGGGAGTGCCCATCACCAATTACGGTATTGCTTTAGCACAACTTTCAGGTATACTCGACAGAGTCTCCTTACCTTAATCGTCGTACTCAGTTATGATCCTCCTGATGTCTGAGGGATTCAGACGTCCGTAGACCTTGTCGCCTACAGTGGCGACGGGGGCAAGGCCGCAGGCTCCGACGCAACGGAGGCAGTCGAGGGAGAATTTGCCGTCAGGCGTAGTCTCGCCGACTTCGATTCCGAGGACGCGTTTGAATTCTTCAAGCACCTTGTCGCCGCCACGGACGTAGCAGGCGGTACCGAGGCACACCGAGATAGGGACTTTGCCCTTCGGGGTCATGCTGAAGAACGAATAGAATGTCACCACGCCGTAGACCTTCTGGGCAGGGATGCCCAGATGTTCGGCGATGATGCGCTGCACGCTCTCGGGGAGATAACCGAGTGCGTTCTGGCAGCCGTGAAGGATGCTGATGAGCTCGCCGGGATCGTTATGGAACTTTTCGCAGATTTCCTCCACCTGGCGTTTTGCCTCGCAGGATAATTTCATTTCACTCATGGCTACTTGATGCTTTTATCGAAATAATGTGTGTGGAGGAGCTTCTCCGAACGTTCGCCAAGAGGCTCGCCAAGGAAGTCCTTGTACAGTTTCTGGATATCGGGATTCTCGTGGCTCTTGCGGATAGGCTTGCCTTCGTCTTCGCGGTAGATAGCCCTTGTGCGGGCCTTGAGAATCTCCACGTTGCCGTGGTGGTAGGGCTGGCCGGCGCCGCCGACGCAGCCGCCGGGGCAGGCCATCACCTCGACCACGTGGTAGTCGAGTTTGCCTTCGCGGAGACGGTCCATGAGCAGGCGGGCATTGCCGAGGGTGTGGGCGACACAGACCTTGAGCGGGAATCCGTCTATGTCGATGGTCGCTTCCTTGATGCCTTCGAGACCGCGCACGTCATTGAACTCGATACGAGGGAGAGTCCTGCCGGTGAATACCTCGTAGACAGTCCTGAGAGCCGCTTCCATAACGCCGCCGGTGGCACCGAAGATGGCCGCCGCACCGGAGGATTCGCCCATGGGCGTATCGAAATCGGTGTCCGGGAGGGACTTGAAGTCGATGTTGGAACGCTTGATGAGGCGGGCCAGCTCACGGGTGGAGATGGAGTAGTCGACATCGGGATTGCCTTCGACCTTGAATTCGTCCCTTTCGCATTCGTATTTCTTGGCGAGGCAGGGCATGATGGACACGACGACCAGTTTCTCGCGGGGAATTCCCATCTTCTGGGCCCAGTAGGTCTTGGCGATGGCGCCGAACATCTGGGCGGGAGATTTGGCAGAGGAAGGGTATTCGAGGAGATCCGGGAAGTTGTGCTCGTAGAAATTGACCCATGCAGGGCAGCAGGAGGTCATGATCGGGAGCTTGACGTTCTTGTCTCCGGCGAGGTAGGCTTTGAGGCGCTTCAGGATTTCAGCGCCCTCCTCCATGATAGTGAGGTCAGCTCCGAAGTCGGTGTCGAAGACATGGTCGAATCCGAGATACCTGAGCGCGGTGGCGAGTTTGCCGGTCACGATAGTGCCGGGTTCCATGCCGAATTCTTCGCCAAGGGCAACGCGGACGGCCGGTGCAGGCTGCGCGACGACCACCTTGTCGGGATTGCAGAGGTCTTCGAGGAGGCGGTCGGTATTGTCACGCTCGGTAAGGGCGCCGGTCGGGCACACTGCAACGCACTGGCCGCAGTATGTACAGTCGGTCTCGGTGAACATCCTGTCGAATGTCGGGGCGATGGTGGTGTCGAATCCGCGGCGGACAGCACCGAGGACGCCGACTGTCTGGACATTGTTGCACACGCTTTCGCAGCGGCGGCAGAGGATGCACTTGTCCATGTTGCGGGTGATGGCGACGGTCTGCTCTTTCTTGCGGGAAGACTGTTCGCCCTTATATGGCATTTCGCGGATGTTGAAACGGGTGACAAGCTTCTGGAGCTCGCAGTCGTTGCACTTGGGGCAGGTAAGGCAGTCATTCGGATGATCGGAGAGGATCAGCTCGGCGACGGTCTTGCGGGCGCGGACAACGCGTGCGGAATTGGTCTTTACGACCATTCCTTCCATGCACTGGGTGGCGCATGAAGGGGCCAGGTTGCGCCTGCCTTCGATTTCGACGACGCAGATGCGGCAGGATGCCGGAGCATTATGGACGCAGGTGCCCTTGAGGTCGATATGGCAGAGGGCAGGAATATTGATACCGATGGATGCTGCCGCATCGAGGACCGTAGTCCCTTTCGGCACGCTCACCGGACGACCATCTATGGTAAGGTTGATCATATTTTCCATAAGGCGACTAGATTACGGAGATTGCACCGAACTTGCAGCGCGACAGGCACATACCGCAGCGGATACACTTTTCGGGGTTGATGACGAATGGCTTGCGGACCTCGCCGGAGATGGCCTCGGCGGGGCAGTTGCGGGCGCAGAGGCTGCAGCCCTTGCAAAGTACGGGATCGATGCTGTAGGTGAGGAGGGCTTTGCACTTGTGGGAGCGGCAGACATGGTCGCGGACGTGCTCTTCGTACTCGTCGCGGAAGTTGGTGAGAGTGGAGAGGACGGGGTTCGGGGATGTCTGGCCGAGGCCGCAGAGGGCGGTGTCCTTAATCACCTTGGCGAGGTTCTCAAGACGGTCGATGTCTTCCATCGTGCCGCGGCCCTCGGTGATGCGGGTGAGGATTTCAAGCATCCTGCGGTTGCCGATACGGCAGGGAGTACATTTGCCGCAGGACTCATCCACGGTGAATTCGAGGAAGAATTTGGCCACGGAGACCATGCAGTCGTCCTCGTCCATAACGATCATACCGCCGGAACCCATCATGGAGCCTGCTGCAGCCAGGCTTTCGTAGTCGATGGGAATGTCGAGGTGCTTCTCAGTGAGGCAGCCGCCGGAAGGACCGCCGGTCTGGACGGCCTTGAACTTCTTGCCGTTCTTGACGCCGCCTCCGATGTCGTAGATGATCTCGCGGAGAGTCGTACCCATCGGGACCTCGATGAGGCCGACGTTGTTGATCTTGCCCGCGAGGGCGAATACCTTCGTGCCCTTGGACTTTTCGGTGCCGATGGAGGAGAACCACTGGGGGCCCTTGGTCAGGATGACGGGGACGTTGGCAAGCGTCTCCACATTATTTACATTTGTCGGATGTCCGAAGTAGCCGGCCTCTGCGGGGAACGGAGGTTTGAGCGTAGGCTCTCCCCTCTTTCCTTCCATCGAATGGATGAGGGCGGTCTCTTCACCGCAGACGAATGCTCCTGCACCGTAACGGATGTTGATGTCGAAGTCGAATCCGCTTCCGAGGATATTCTCTCCGAGGAGGCCGTATTCACGGGCCTGGGCGATTGCGACCTGGAGGCGATGGACTGCGAGCGGGTATTCGGCACGAATATAAATAAGTCCGTGATGGGCGTTGATGCAGTAGCCGCAGATCATCATGGCTTCGATGACGGAGTTGGGGTCGCCTTCCATGATGGAGCGGTCCATGAATGCACCGGGATCGCCTTCGTCGGCGTTGCAGACGACGTATTTGTCGGGGGCGTCGAATTTACGGGCGATCTCCCACTTGACTCCGGTGGGGAATCCTGCGCCGCCGCGGCCCCTCAGTCCGCTTGCCTTGATGTCGGCGAGCACCTCGAGGCTGTCGCGCTGAAGGCTGTCGGCAAGGGCCTTGTAGCCGTCGCGGGCGATATATTCGCGAATGTTCTCCGGATCGATGAAGCCGCAGTTGCGGAGGGCGATTCGCATTTGCTTGCGGTAGAAATTCATGTGCTTGGAGTCGCTGATATGGGCTCCGCTGCCGGGATCGAGGTAAAGGAGGCGTTCGACCTTTTCCCCGCCCATGATATGGGAGGTGACTATTTCTTCCACGTCGTCCGGGCGGACGGAAGTGTAGAAGGTGTTGTCCGGCACAATCTTGACGATGGGGCCTTTCTCGCAGAAACCGAAGCAGCCGGGAACGACTACTTCAACCTTGTCGGCGATGCCGTGGGCCTTCAGGGATTCGCGGAAATTGTCGACGATGGAGGCGCTGTCGGACGCCTTGCATCCGGTACCGCCGCAGCAGAGGATCTGCATGTGCGGAGTGCCCTTGCTGAGGCCGGCGGCCTCTTCCGTCAATGTCTTGTTTGCTTCTTCCCTAAGGGACAACTCGAGAATAGCCTCCTGGCGGATACGCGCGAGCGCATCAGATGAGACGATTTTCATTGGTCAGTCAGTTAAAAAGTTTCAGTTTACTAATGTACGGAGTTTTTTTCAATCCGCAAAAATAATCGGCCAAAATCTTGAAAATTTCAAGCTAAAACGAAGATTCTGCTTTAAATTTCTTTTAGCGGAGAGCTTGTCTAAATTCAAGATTATTAGTAAATTCGCAAGGATTGTTTACATTAACTGCAAATGAACCCGATTTCCTTTACCTGTGACTACAACGAGGGCGCCCATCCCCTCATCCTCCGCCGGCTCGCCGAGACCAACCTCCGGCAGGAGCCCGGATACGGCGAGGACTCATTCTGCGCCAGCGCAAAAGAGAAGATCCGTAGCGCGATCGGACGGCCGGAAGCGGAAGTGTTCTTCCTCGTAGGAGGGACGCAGACAAATTCGACCGTTATCGACGCAATGCTGGGTCGCTATGAAGGTGTAATCGCCGCCGAGACCGGTCACATCGCAGTGCATGAGAGCGGAGCCGTGGAGTTCTGCGGTCACAAGGTCATCACCCTCCCCCAGCACGACGGCAAGATTGCCGTAGACGAGCTGGAAGCCTATCTGGAGCACTTTCACGCCGATCCGACGTGGCCCCACATGGTCTATCCCGGCATGGTATATATATCCTTTCCTACCGAGTACGGCACGCTGTATACCAAGGATGAGATCAGCCGTATCTTCGACATCTGCAGGCGCTTCGGCATCAAGCTTTTCATCGATGGAGCCAGGCTGGGTTACGGCCTCATGAGCGACGCCTGCGACATGACGATCCGCGATCTCGCAGGCCTCTGCGACGCATTCTACATCGGCGGCACCAAGGTCGGAGCGCTTTGCGGCGAAGCCGTGGTATTCCCTTCGGGCAATGTCCCCCCGCACTTTTTCACCATCATCAAACAGCACGGCGCACTGCTCGCCAAGGGGCGTCTCCTCGGCATCCAGTTCGACACGCTGTTTACGGACGACCTGTATTTCAAGATCAGCCGGAATGCCATCGAAAGGGCTATGGAGCTTAAAGCGGTATTCTCCCGCCGGGGAATCCCCTTCCACATCGACTCCCCCTCAAACCAGCAGTTCCCGATACTTACCCGGGAGCAGATGAAGGCACTCGAAGGAAAGGTCCTTTTTGAAATCTGGGACACCCTTCCGGACGGACGCGTTGTAACCCGTTTTGCGACCAGCTGGTGCAGCGTCAGAGAGCAAATAGATTATTTGGACAGTATTATTTAATATGAAGAATTTCAGATATTTATACCTGCTTTTTACCATCTGCCTGTCAGTCGCGGGATGCAGTCCGAAGGGAGCCGGTTCATCCGCATTTGAAAAGGCCTTCGTGCCGCTGACCAAAGCCGTCCCGGATGCCATTCTGGAGATCCGGTATTACGGCACATACAACTTTGTCGGAGACCGCATCGACGGATATTATGCGCCCACCGCATGGCTGACCCGCGAGGCCGCCGAAGCGCTCAAGGCGGTCAGCGACGATGTAATGGCTCAGGGCTACAGGCTCAAGATTTACGACGCCTACCGTCCCCAGAGTGGCGTAGACCATTTCGTCCGCTGGGCGGCCGATGTGCCGGACGTGCGAATGAAAGCGTATTTCTATCCCGACCTCGACAAGGGCGTACTGTTCGAGCAGGATTACATCATGGCAAAAAGCGGCCATACACGCGGCTCCACCGTGGATCTGACACTCTTCGACATGTCGACAGGCAAGGAGGTCGACATGGGCGGCACCTTCGACTGGTTCGGTCCAGAGAGCCATCCGGATTTCTGCGGCGATCCGGAGACCGGGCAGTATAACGGCGACAATTCCGCGAGTCCTGCCGGGCGAAGCATCACCCCGCAGCAATTCGCCAACAGAATGATCCTCCGCCGAGCCATGCTCAGCCACGGCTTCAAGCCCCTCGACTCCGAATGGTGGCACTTCACCCTCGCCGACGAGCCTTTCCCAGACACATATTTTGACCATCCGGTAGAATGATCTTCTCCGTTTTGTTCAAATGTTTATACGTATGGTCCAACTGGCGCCTGTACCTGAACACATTCGCAAAGCTTCTCTTCAAATAATATGAGGAAGTATTTGATAATTGCTTCGGTCATTCTTCTCGCGGTGGCCTGCCACGAGAAGAAGGCCGATCCGTACGCTCCCCTGCCCCGCGCCGCGGCTTCTCCCGAGATGCAGCAGGCATTCGAGGGATATCTCAAGGCCGTTGCCGACAGCTCCGTGGAGATGCACAGTATCATGGTTCTGCAGCACGGCAACGTCATCGAGGAGAAGCAATTCGCCCCTGACACGGCCCACATCATGAATTCCGTGTCCAAGACTTTCACCTCCACCGCGGTCGGATTCGCTGTCAGCGAAGGCCTCCTGTCACTAGATGACAGGATTGTCGACATATTCCCCGACAGCGTCCCGGAAGAGGCTTCCGACACCCTTGGGCGCGTCACGGTCAGGCATCTCCTGACGATGAACTGCGGTCACGGCACAGACCCCACCTATACCATCCGCGAAGGCGAAGGCGACTGGATCCGCGCGTTCATGGAATGGCCGTTCAAATTCGAGCCCGGCACATGTTTCTGCTACAACAGCCTCGGCACTTACCTGCTGTCAGCGGCCGTGCAGAAAGTGACCGGTCAAAAGGTCGTCGACTACCTTGACACCAGGCTCTGGCAGCCTCTGGGGATTCAGAAACCCTTCTGGCAGGAGAGCCCGGCCGGCATCAACACCGGCGGATGGGGCCTCTACCTGCGCACCGAAGACATGGCCAGGATGGGACTCTCCATACTTGGCGGCGGTCAATTCGGCGGCAAGCAGGTCATTCCCGCCGAATGGGTGGCAGAAATGGGTAAGAAACAGGTCTCGTCATGCCCCGCCGGCCTCAACGAGGATGCCCTCCGGGAATACGGAATCGACCCGTCCGTGAGCGACTGGCTCCAGGGTTACGGCTACCAGATGTGGCGCTGCCGCCACGGCGCTTTCCGCGCAGACGGCGCCAACGGGCAGTACATAATCATCCTGCCTGAAAAGGACGCCGTCATCGTGGCTACCGCCCATGTCCAGGACATGCAGAAGGAGCTCAATCTCATCTGGGACCACATTCTCCCGGCTCTGTAGCAGAGACTTCTGGAAACGAAAAACAGCCTGTCCCACGAAGAGACAGGCTGTTTTCATATATTCCGCGGCTGAATGCCTTGAGTTCCTTTGCAGGCCATTCTACCTTGGCATCGGGACGGAACATCAGGGTGAAGAGGTCACATGAACAAGGCGCAGAGAAATATTTGGAAAAGAGGAGCAAAAATGTTTATTTTGCTTAATGTTATCATACGTCAATCTTTTGATACCATGAAGAATATTCTTTTGACCATCGCAACCGTTATGCTGACACTTTCCTGCGCACAGGACAAATCCTCAAAGATCCTCGTTCTCTACTACTCGCAGACCGGCAACACAAAGGCCGTCGCCGAACAGATTGCCACCCAGATCAAGGCGGATATCGAAGAAATCCTCCCCACAGGCCCCTACAACGGCGATTTCAAGGAGACCATCGACCGCTGCCAAAAGGAGATGGAGCAGGGTGTAATCCCTAGTATCAACCCCATCAAGTCCAACATCAATGATTACGATGTCATCTTCATCGGCTATCCGGTCTGGTTCGGCACCTATGCCCCGCCTGTAACGGCACTGCTGAACACAGTAGATTTCAGCGGCAAGAAGATTGTCCCCTTCTGCACATTCGGCAGCGGTGGACTTGACTCCAGCATCCGCGACCTGAAAGCCAAACAGCCTAATGCTGAGGTACTTCCGGGCTATGGCGTCCGTGCCGCCCGTATGGATGCAGTTCCTCAGGAACTTGACAGATTCCTCAAGGAGAACGGCTTCATCGAGGGCGAATATGAGAAGTACGAAGACTTCTCGGAGGTACGTCCCGTGACGGAAGAGGAGGCTGCCATTTTCGATGCAGCAGTCGGGAACTATCCCATGATCCATGCTACGGCAACGAACGTGTCTTCAAGGGCCGTTACCGGTGGCACCGAATATCTTTTCGAAGCCGATGACATTCCCGGCAATCCGGAATTCGCCGACATGGCGAGGACCATCAAAGTATATGTCCTTGACCTCGAAGGCAAGGATCCCGAATTCACGCAAGTAATCAGATAGCGATATGAAAAAGATCACCGCCATACTGGCATCATGGCTGATTCTGGCCATGGCCGGCGCAAGTGCCAATGACGGCGTATTTTACGCCCAGGGAAACCAGCTCATCCCCATTACCGAATCCGAAATCACCGTCCAGAAGGAGATCCTCACCCTCAACAGCGACGGTGCATACGTGGAAGTAATTGTATATTATGAGTTTTTCAATCCGACCGGCAAAACAAAGACCCTTCTTGTAGGATTCGAAGCGGCAGCGCCGTATCCATACGAAGGCATCGGCCATTTCCCCGAGCAGCCCAACATCCATGACTTCAAGGTCATCATGAACGGCAAGGACCTGCCATTCAAGGTCGCTCACGTGGAGAATGAGCTAATGGTTTACGACAAATTGACTGCCCCCGTCCCGCCCTATTATATTAATGGAGTGGTCAAGGACTGGACCAGAAACCAGTGCCTGGACGCCATTAAGAAGAATAACGAATTCGACTTCCCCTTCGACTACGTCTATCATTTCAACGCCGAGTTCAAGCCTGGAGTCAATACAGTCAAGCATACCTACAGGTACCGTATCTCCGAGTCTGTCGACATGGAATGGACATTCCCCTATGTCCTCACCGCCGCCTGCCGCTGGGCCAACCGTCAGATCGACGATTTCACCCTGAATGTCAATATGGGTGACCGCGAATCATTCTTCATCACTACGTCATTCTTCAAGAGCGTGAAAGAATGGACCGTCAAGGGCGTCGGCAAATCCATTGACGGCGAAGCTCCCTATGGCGAACCGGCTGCAATCTTCCACATGAGGGAGGGCGGCATTTCATTCCACAAAAAGAATTTCTGTCCGGATGGCGAACTGCTCGTATACAAGCCTCGGGCTATCTGGGGGATTTGGAATGATGACGGCGTTATTTTCGGCGAGGACGTTATTGAAACTAACCGTTCGATGTACATCGACTGGAGTCTTCTTCTCGGGGACCAAACGCTTTCATTCTCCGACAAGGAAAAGCGAATCATGAAGAATCTGCCGTTCGCCAAGCGCGGCTACGTCTTCAAATCCAAGGACCTCCAGGATTATTTCGAATCGACGGAGTGGTACATTCCTGATCCCGCATACGTCGCCGACATGACAAAATTCCCGGCATCCGAACAGAATTGGGTGCAGTTCTGGATGAAGTGAAAAAGCTGCAATCCTTAATCGTACTGGCTCTTCTCCCGTTGGCACTATCCGCAAAGGGGAAGAGCCTTCAGCCGGATTGCCTTGTGATGGACCTCAACGGCCCCTGTTTTTGAGTCATTTTAATACTCCGGTTATATTTTTTTCTCCGTTTTCTGTTACAAATGCGGATATTCGCGTTATTAGAGTGGAAAGCACGAAATGGCTGAAGAATTCCTCACATCTGCGTTCGTGAAACTGCGGACGGTGCTGAAAGGGCGCGCGGGGCGCGTTCTCGGGAGCGAAACGGCTGCCGACGACGCACTGCAGGAGGCTTTCTACAAGCTCTGGCAGCGTGGATATGCCCTTAGGAGCCAGCAGGATGCGGAAGCTCTCCTCGCCCGGGCGGTTCAGAATGCCGCGATAGACGAGGTTCGCAGAAGAAAGAGGAGCGGAGAGGTTGATATTCCGGCTGAGGTCACAAGCTTGGCCGAAGAGCCGGCGAGGGATGACAGAGAGCAGATGCTTCGCAGCGTCAGGAATTCAATTGAAAGCGCTCTCACGCCTCTTCAGAGAAGGATTCTCCGCAGGAGGGATATTGAGGGGAAGAGTTATGAAGCGATTGCATCAGAGTGCGGAATGCAGGAAACGGCAGTCAGGATGCAGCTTTCCAGAGCCCGGAAAACCATACGGGAACAGTATTTATTACAACAAAGGAGCAATGGATAACAAGAAGTACTACATGGATCTCGCCGAGCGTTGGTTTGACGCGGAAACGACGGAAGCGGAAGAGCTGGAGCTCAAGCGTTTCCTCGCCGGCACCGACGATCCCGACTTTGACGAAGCGAAAGCGGCGCTGGGTTATCTTGCTGCGGAAGGTGCAATATCCCATTCGCAGGAGATGGCAAAGAAGTCCGTGCGGCTCTGGCCGGTGCTGGCTGTCGCCGCATCTGTCGCGGTTGCATTCGTCCTTGGACGCCTGACTGCGACGCCTGTTGAGGTGGTCGTCGGGGATCCCGGTTCGTATGTTTCTTATGTCCATGGCGTGGTGGTTCCTTCAGAGGAATTCGCCGTCCGCGAAATGGAATCGACGCTTGAGGGCCTGTTTGCTCCTGCCCCCGATCCCGCCGCCGACCTCGCCCAGTTGTTCAGCCGATAATACCATAATGCCATGAAACGCATACTGATTATACTTGCCATCCTGCTTCCTGCAGCGGCATCCGCACAGAATCTTTCCGATGTTTTCAGCGGGGATCTCGTGCCCAGGGCAAAGATGGTCGAAACCTATCTTCAGGGGTCCCGTCTTGAGCCCTACCATCTCACAGAATTCCACAGCGTGAAATTCTCCGCTTCTGAATCAATCCAGGGGAAAGTCGCGGCCGCAGTAATGGAAAATGCTGACGCCGCTTTCGAGAAAGAAACCGTCTACGCCGCGGGGAAGCTGGTCTATGCCATTCTTGTATTCCACGACAGTGACAGTCAGGAAAAGAAGATACCCAGCAGCCGTTTCGTCTGCTTCCAGATGGTCGCGAGCGAGGGTTCCGATCCGATGATCACCCTGGTTGAGATGAAGGGCACCGCCCGCCTGGAGGACTTGAAGTCCATTTTCGGTTCAAATGAAAACAATTAAAACAGAGATAATTATGAAAAAGACACTTCTTTTCTTTATTGCCGCCTTCTGTTGCAGCACAATGCTCTCCGCACAAGACACACTTTCCGTCAGAAACCCTGACGAAGTGAAAATCATCAAGGACATGAACAGCCTGTCCGTTTCCATCACGGGCGCTGAAAACGATACGGATTTCTCATATTATACCTCACTCGAAGCAGATCCTGCCTCGACCTTACATTCCACTGAACGCCTTCCCCAGGGCGGCTTCGACTTCAGCGTATCCCTGATCGGATCGGATGACAACAAAGGCAAATCCCGCAAGCCTTACGGCGAACTGGATCTCGCAATCGGGACCGGCTTCGGTATATGTTTCCCGGCTGGCCTCACCGATGAAGGCTACTCACCGATGCGACAGGCGTGGGGACTCGATTTCACCCTCAGTATCCTGCATGGTGAATACCATCCCTGGGGCGGAAAGTCCAACCTCTTCATGGAGTTCGGTCTTGAAGACAAGTCCTTCAAGATCCGCGGCGACGAGCGCTATATAAAGAATGCGGACGGCTCTCTCGGTTTTGCACCATTCGCACCGGACAAACCCAAATGGTCGGCCTTCAGAATCTTCAGCTGGAACGTAAGCGCAGGATACACCCAGCATATCGTCGATGGCTTCAGCTTCACCGTCGGTCCCGTCGTTAACTTCAATACGGGATCCCGTATCAAGACTAAATGGTACGACGCCAACGACCAAAAGCACAAGGAAAAGACCAAATTCGGCAAACAGCACTTCGTAACATACGAACTGATGGGCAGCCTCAATTTCCGCAATATCCGCCTCTACGTCAAATACAACCCCTGCAACCTCATAGACAAGAGCTTCGGCCCCGACTTCAACACCTGGTCGGTGGGTATCATCCTCTAAAGCACGAATAGACTTTTAATTCCATATATCGGTGTCATTACCCCGGCTATCAGGCAACTGGCAGCCGGGATTAATATTTGGGTATGTGGAAGATTATCAGTAGATTTGCAGATAGCATTCATTTTGTACCAGACAATAAACCTCTAAATAAATATGTTAGGCAACTTTTCTTACTATAACCCCACCAAACTGTATTTTGGTGATGAGTCTTTGAACTTCCTCAAGGACGAGTTGAAGAACTATGGCCCAGTGGTGCTGCTGAACTACGGCAGCGGCAGCGTGAAACGAAACGGGATCTACGACCAGGTGATTGCCATCTTGAAAGAGGCCGGCAAGACTATCGTTGAGAATCCTGGTGTGATGACCAATCCTACGCTTGAGAAACTGAACGAAGGCGTGAAGATAGCCCGCGAGAATGAGGTGGACCTGATTCTGGCCCTTGGCGGCGGCAGTGTGTGCGACTATTCTAAGGCTGTGTCGGCCTCTGTATATTACGAGGGCGACTACTGGGACAAGTTCTGGCTGAAGGGGGAGCAGCCCGATGCCGACCAGCGCCTGCTACCCGTGGGTTGCGTACTGACGATGGCTGGAACGGGGTCGGAGATGAATGCCGGCACGGTGATAACCGATGCGGAGCACACTTTCAAGGTTGGCCATGTGTTCGACAGCCGCCTGATGCCGAGATTCTCCATCCTGAATCCGAAGTTCACTATGACCGTGCCCGACAACCAGATGAAGGCCGGAATATACGACATAATGAACCACATCATGGAGCAGTATTTCTCTGACTTCGACGACAATACGAGCGACTACATTGCCGAGGGCCTGATGCGCTCCGTGATTCACAGCAGCCGCATCGCGGTGAAGAATCCGCAGGACTATGAAGCCCGCTCGAACATAATGTGGACGGCCACGTGGGCGCTGAATACGCTCATCGGGCTGGGCAAGAAAGAGGACTGGATGGTACACATGATCGGTCATAGCGTGGGAGCCTGGACTCACGCGCCCCACGGCTATGCTTTGGCCTCCGTCTCGATGGCCTACTATCGCCGGGCGATGGAAAACGGTTTGCCCAAATTCGCCCGTTTTGCGCACAACGTATGGGACATCCCGACAGAGGTCAAGACCGAGCACGAACTGGCTGAGGCCGGATTAAAAGCCCTGAAAGACTGGATGCTGGAGATCGGCCTGCCTCTCACCATCAGCGAGTTAGGCGCCACCGCCGACATGATCCCCGGCATCACCGAAACAACCGTCATCTATCCCGCCGGCTACCTGAACCTGACGAAAGAAGATGTGTCTGAAATCCTGAAGGAGAGCCTGTAATTAATGCATTGCCTGAAATGAAACGCATCCTCATCGCAGCCGCAGCTGTTCTGATTACCTTGACCGCCTGCGGACAAAACAGCAAGAAAGAAATGAAAACCCTCGTCGCTTATTTCTCTGCCACCGGTACTACCGAGGCTGTGGCCAAGGATCTGGCCGAAGTGTCCGGCGCCACACTTTATGAAATCAAACCGGAGGTCAAGTACAGCGCCGCCGACCTGGACTGGCGCGACAAGAACTCCCGCAGCAGCGTGGAAATGGCCGACAAATCCTCCCGTCCTGCCATCGTCAAGGACTTGAAAGATGCCGACAGCTACGACGTCATATACATCGGATTCCCAATCTGGTGGTACACGGCTCCCACTATCATCAATACCTTTATCGAGACCTACGGCTTCAAGGGAAAGACCGTCATATTCTTCGCCACCTCTGGCGGAAGCGACGTCTCAGGTGCCGACAAACAATTCCACGCCCAGTATCCTGACATCAACTGGAAAGCCGGCAAACTGCTGAATAACGCCAGCAAGCAAACGCTCCAGGACTGGGTCGCAAGTAATAAGTAAATAAAACTGTGCACAAAACTGTGCACAAAAACGAAAAAGGCCGCTGAAAATCAGCGGCCTTTGTGGAGCATAGGACACCACTTTTTTGTCCGCGAAAGAAAAAGGACTTTGACATAAGACGCTGATATTCAATTATTCCGACAAAATCCGTTGAAATTCGCAGACATTTGTTTACAAAAATGTAGGCACTTTGTAGGCACTTTTGACAAAGATTTCTTATCTTTGCAATAGCATTTTTAAAGAACAAAAAACTATGGCAGCAAAGTACTACATCAAAGCAAAATCCGGCGAGTCCGGATTCACGACTCTCTTCGTCAGAATCCAATCCCGCAAGCACGCAATCGACTACCGTTATTCCACCCACATGGAGGTAAATATCGCCACCTGGCAGAAAGCGGAAACGGACGTCAAAGCAATGAAGAAGTTCCGCGAGAAGGAACCCGAAATGTGGGCGAAGCTGGATAAGATGAAATCCACCCTGGATACAATCCTATCTGAAGGCACTGCCCCCACCAAGGAGCGCGTTACCACCATCATCAACGAAATCGTCTATGCCGATGTCCTGAAAGAGCAGGAAGAAGCGCTGGCCAAAGCCAAGGCCGCCGAGGAAGAAGCCAAGCGCGTCACCCTCAACAAATATATGGACCAGTTCATCAAGGACATCGCCGCCGGCACCCGCCTCACCGAGAAAGGAACCGTCTTCACCGACGGCAGCATCCGCACCATCCGCACCTCCGCCAAGCAATTCAAGAAATTCCAGCAGAGCAAAAAGCGGGAGTATGACTTCGATGACATCGACATGCAGTTCTACTACGATTTTTCAGCCTACCTGAAAAAGCGTGAATACTCCCTCAACACCGCCGGCAAAATCATCAACCAGCTCAAGTGGATTATGTCCATATCCGAGTCCGAAGGCCTCCACCACAACGCAGCCTACAAGAATCCCAAATTCAAGGGCAACCGCGTCCAGACCGACAGCATCTACCTCACCCAGGAGGAGCTGGACAAAATGAACGCTGCCGATCTGAAGGGACTCGAAGCCGGTGCCGAGATTTCCCGCGACATTTTCATGGTCGGCGTTTACACAGCCCAGCGCGTCTCCGACTACAACAACATCAAGAAGGAAGACATCCATACCACCAAGAAACGCTGGATCGAGGACATCCCCGACCCCAAGCACCCTGGCGAAACCAAAGCTGTCATACGGGAAAAGGAGATTACCTACATTGACATCCACCAGAAGAAAACCGGAGCCAAGGTCAGCATTCCCTGCAAGAAAGAACTCATTGCCATCCTGGAGAAATACAACTACCAGCTGCCGCATTTCGAGGACCAGACCATCAACCGCCACATCAAGGAGATTGCCCGCGTCGCCGGCCTCACGGATCTCGTCACCCTGGAAACCTCCAAAGGCGGCGTCCGCAAGAAGGAGACCGTCGAAAAGTACAAGCTTGTGATGTCGCACACCGCCCGCCGTACCGGGGCCACCCTGATGTACCTTGCCGGCATTGAACTCTTCGACATTATGAAAGTCACCGGCCACACAACACCCGAGATGCTCAAGCGCTACATCAAGGCCGACCAGCTGGACGTTGTCCAGAAACTCACCGACAAATACGACTACTTCGACTGACATCCAATCAACCTTCCGCAACATTCAGGGCATCGTCCATTAGGGCGGTGCCCTTTTGCATCCGTTAACTATCCGAAACCGGATACCGTCTTCGGCTTCTCTTGTCAAAAAGTTATCAACACGAATATAATCTGATAATCAACTACTTGCGGAAAATGTAGTCATCGGACAAATTTTCATATTCAAAACTGAAATCCCCGTTGTTATTGGCTAAAAATCCATAAAATGGCACCTTCTTGAACATCTAACTTGAGAAATCCCGTATCGGCTCTTGCATTTATTAACCGAAAAAAATATTCAACAATTTTCTGTCACGATTCTCATCGTACAGAATCGCACCAAACGAGGGTTGTGGTGTATTCATAGGCATCGATACACCACATTCCGCGATTGTCAATCCATAAGAAAAATCAGATATTTACTGAGACGCCCCAACTCCCTCAGTACAACATTTTTGTAGTCACTTTTTCCTTTGACTTTGACTTTGGCAGTGACAAAATATTCGTATATTTTTGTACCTGCGGAGAGACTCCCCGCGAGGACCGGCCAGCCCCCAAACTACATAATTAAAAATTTTACGATACATGTCAGCCAACGATATGTTTCAGTCCTTCTTCGACGAAGTACTGAAACCCGCCATCACCCAGGCGGTCACCAAAGCGGTTCAGGATACCATGATGCAGCAGGGTCAGGATCTCATCGACGTAAAGGAAGCAGCGGATATCCTTCACGTGTCCAAGAAAACCATCTATCGCTACTGTGACGAAGGCCCCGTAGACGAGCGCCTCCACTACACGCAGCCTGGAGGAAAGCGCCTTCTGGACCGGCGTGAGGTTGAAAGTTACAGCCGTCGCGGAGCCGCCATCCGCATCAAACCCCGTGGGAGGAAGTAACTATGGAAACCGACCCCATCAAAGCCATATCAGGAGCCATCGAGTCCGCAGAGAACGCCCGGGAAGTGGGAATGCTCACCATCAAGGCCGCCAACAACGCCCTTCTGGATGCATCCCGCCGCCCCAACCCGGACGAACTCTACCACTCGCTGTGGTATGAGGGTGAAGTCGGATGCCTGTTCGCTGATTCCAATCTGGGCAAATCCATCTTCGCCGTCCAGATTGCGGAGTACGTCGCTCAGGAACGGCCCATCCTCTACCTGGACTGTGAACTCTCAGAGAAGCAGTTCCAGCTCCGCTACACCGACAAAGACACGGGAATCCTCCACGACTTCCCGGACAACTTCTTACGAGCCGAAATCAACCCCGCCAACATCGACCCCAAGCATTACGAGGAGCAGATCCTGGCGGACATCGAGAGAGCAATGCTTACCACCGGATGCAAGACCGGCATCGTTGACAACATCGGCTATCTCTGCAACAATACCGACAAGGGGGTGGATGCAGGAAAATTCATGCTGAACCTCCTTGCCCTCAAGCGCAAATACGGCTGGTCCCTGCTGATAATTGCTCATACACCCAAGCGCTCCCTCTCCAGCCCTATCACCCAGAACGACCTGGCTGGCAGCAAGCGCCTGTTCAACTACTTTGACAGCGTGATGGCCATCGGCCAGTCCGCCAAGGATGAACGGCTCCGCTATGTCAAGCAGCTCAAAATCCGCTCAGGCGAGCAGGAATACGGCGGTAACAATATCCTGGTCTATGAAATCTCCCACGACGGCGGCTACGTCCACTTCAACTTCGTGGAATTTGGACGGGAATCCGAGCACCTCCGTGACCGCAGCGATGAAGCCCGCGAGGTGGAGCGCAACAACATCGCCGAGCTCAAGAACCAGGGAAAATCAGTCCGCCAGATAGCCGCCATCCTCGGAATATCCAAGTCCAAGGTGGACCGTATCATCAAGGATCTGCCGCCTGTCCCGTCCCCGGAGGGCGCAGGACGTGAGGGACAAGAGGGACAGTTGGGACAGCAAAGCCTATTCGAAAATACCGACAGCGATGGACAATGACTTCAAATATCATCTCCAGAAATATGCCGGGACTCGTTCTCGGCATATTTGCCCTTCCTGTGGCCGCAAGGGGGAATTCACGCTGTATGTCGATGAAAACAACGTCCCCCTCAACGAACTGGTCGGACGATGCAACAGGGAGTCCGATTGCGGCTACCACTACACCCCCGCGCAATTCTTCCACGACCACCCGGAATGCAAGCCCCAGGGCGAAGACTGGAGGAAGGCTCCAGACTGGCTCAAAGACCACCAGCCCAAACCAAAGCCGCTCTGCCTGGTACCGCCGGAGATTGTGGCCCGTAGCGTCACGCACCGCTCCAAGTCGCAGTTCATCCGGTTCCTGGACACCGTTTTCGACCCGCGCATCGTTGAGGGTCTCATCGACGAGTACCGGCTGGGAACCACCCGCTCCGGAGCCGTCATCTTCTTCCAGCTGGACATCCAGGGCCGCTGCCGTACCGGCAAGATGATGCTCTATGATCCGGAGACTGGCCACCGCATCAAGGACAAAGACAAGCCCGGCCGGATCGACTGGGTTCACTCCCTGATGAAGCGGACCGGCATGCTCCCTCAGGACTGGGAAGTGACGCAGTGCCTGTTCGGCGAACACCTTCTCCGCCTCAACCCCGGGAAGCCGGTTGCCCTGGTGGAGAGCGAGAAGACAGCCGTCATCTGCGCCGGCCTGATGCCGCAGTATCTTTGGCTGGCCACCGGCGGCAAATCACAGCTCAAGGCGGAGAAATTCGCCGTCCTGGGCTCGCGGAAGATAACCGCCTTCCCGGATGTCGATGGCTTCACTGAGTGGACGCAGAAGCTCAAGGCCATACCAAACCTCAACGTGACCATCGCCGACGTCCTGCAGAGAAGCGCCACACCGGAAGACTTCGCCGCCCAGATAGACATTGCCGACTGGCTGCTGCGCGAACGGTTGAGGCCCCACGGCTCCGACGGCCAGCGCCACAGCCGTACCTTCCTGGATATCCAGAAGTACATCTCTCCGGAAGCGGCCAGCGAGGTTGAGGCCCTGATTGACGAGCTGGGGCTGGAGTTTTACGGAAAGGTTGAACTTATTGAAGACAAATCCGAAGAATAATCGTAAATTCGTAACCTTAAATTTGAAAACGATTGCCCCGGGAATACGCGGCGGATGTTTACCTTTCGGTGAGGCTCGGGGCGGGGGCTTTGCACTTAGCGAATTACCTCATCCGTGTCGCGGCTTATTTCCTGCTGCAAATGTAGGAAGAAAACTTTAACATTGTTGGCACGGATCCTTTGTTTTGTGCCGTTTTTGTAATGGTTCCCGTGGCGTATGAAGTGTTATCCGGAGGCACTATAAACATTTTTGTCAAATTATTGGAATTTCTGACAAATTTGTTTTACCTTTGCGCCATGACACTCACGGAGCGCATCATATCAACTGTCGGCACTCATCCGGAGGGCGTGGCCGCTACGGAGTTGGTAGCCCTTCTCCGGGAAGAGTTCCATTCACCGGAAGGGAGCTCGCTTACCATTGTCAGCCGTCTTGTGAGGGAGGGCAGGATAAAAAAGGAGGGCGGTCTGCTCTTGCCTGGCAGTGGTTTCAAACCGGCTTTTCACATCGTTCCGGACGAAAAAACCTCCAAGCTGTTCAAGGAGCTGAAAGCGGCCCTGCCGTTTTCACAGACAAGTATCTGGCACACGGACGCCATCCTGCCCCTGATGCATGACATCCCCAATTTCCGCCTTACCATCGTGGGTGCGGAACGCCTTGCGGCTGATTCTGTCGCCGACGCCCTTGAAAACCTGACGGACTCGCTCATCCTCCAAGATTCGGAGAGGAGCCTTCTTTCCCGGCTTGCCCCCGGCAGGGAACTGGTTGTTGTCACGCCGCAGGTGAGCCAGGCTCCCGTTGAAGTCTCAGATGGGGTTATTGTCCCAACTCTTGAAAAAATTCTTGTGGACATTCTGTGCGACAATGCCCTCCATGCCCTTACCGGCTCGGAGGCCTACGCCATCTATGCCGCGGCATTCAGCCGGTATGCCGTCAGCCGTAAAACTCTTCTCCGCTATGCCGGGCGGAGAAACCGGACAGAAGAAGTCAATGCAATACTGAAGGAGACAGAAAAATGATATCACCAGACAGCCGAAGCCTTGAATGGATAGAAAAAGCGGCGGCAGAGAACCATGCCACCAATCCCATACTCGTAGAAAAAGTTATCCGGGCCTTCTCCCTGCTGGAAGCCCTGGCCCGCTCGGGATGCCCGTTCATCTTCAAAGGGGGATCCTCCCTGATGCTCCATTTCGGAAGCGGCAGGCGCCTGAGCATAGACATCGATATCATCTGCCCTCCGGGAACAGACATAGAAAAGTATTGGGAACAGTACTCCCGTGACTATGGCTTCACCATGGTGGAGGCCGTGGACCGCATCTACCGGAGCGACGTCCCAAAGACCCACGCCAAATGCCACTACCAGGTCTCCTACAAGACCAGCACGGACGTGGACACCATCCTTCTCGATGTCCTCACGGAAGAAAACAACTACCACGCTGTTGATTCTCTCCCCATCAAAAGCCCGTTCCTTTTGACCGAAGGTCCTGACGTACTTGTGAAGGTCCCCTGCAAGGCCGATCTGCTGGGGGACAAACTCACCGCTTTCGCCCCGCACACCACCGGCATCCCTTTCTACAAAGGAACGCGCAACTGTTCCATGGAAATCATGAAGCAGATGTACGATATCGCTTCACTCCTGGACACCACCGACGACCTTACCTGGACCGCCGAGACATAC
>CAJODR010000018.1:0-25555 GCA_905233275.1 uncultured Bacteroidales bacterium
AGAACGGACCCAATACTTAAAAGCCATGTTATCAGAGTACGACAAAAAGGACATTGCAGCCGCCTACTACAAGGAAGGCCATGATGATGGTGTAAAGGAGGGAATGAAAGAAGGAATGAAAGAGGAGAAGATAAACGTCGCCCGCAATTTGCTTGCTCTTGGTATGTCAACTGATGTCATCTTCAAAGTAACCGGCCTCTCCGAGAACGAAGTGAAAGCTCTTGCCGTGCCAGAGGGTGCGTGAAAGGCAAGGACTGATTATTATTGATAAAAAAAGTGCTGGCCACAGTCCGTGGTCAGCACTTTGAGTAATGATAAGCGCCTAGTCTATTGCGTAGGTGATTGTGGCGACGCCGCGGATTTTCATCATGCTGGGGTTGTCGTCCTTGCTGGAGATGGAGAAGGTGCCCTGGTCGGCGGTGATGATTTTGCCGAGGGAGCTGCCATAGTTGGCGACGAACTGGTCGGCGGTGGTGCGGGCGTTCTTGACGGCTTCTTCAATCATTCCCTGCTTGAGGTCCTGGAAGCCGGTGTAGTCGTAGTCAATCGAGTTGTAGCCGCCTAGGGCGATGCCTTTGGCGATGAGGTCGCCCTGTTTCATCACGATGCCCTGGACGAGCTCGACGTTGGTCGACGTGACGGTAATCACGGTGCTCAGCTTGTAGTCGAAGTTGCGGTAGGAGTAACCGTAACTTTCGGATACGAGGTCGGTGACTTCAGGAGGAAGAATGGTGATTTCCGCGTCGGAGAGACCGTTGTCCTTGAGGAATTTCTTGACGATGGCGTTGGTCTCGTTGATTTCCCGGTAGAGGCCTTTGAGGTCGTTGCCGGTGACGTAGGTGGCGAAACTCCAGGTGACCTTGTTGGCGGGGACTTCACGTTCGGAGAGGCCCTTGACTGTCACCTGGCGGTCTTTGTTGATGTAATTGTCAATGCCGGCTTTCAAGATAAAGCCGAAAACTATAAGGCATACGCCGAGAATGGCGGCCGCAATGATTTTGTTGTCTTTCATGGCTTGAATCTGTATCCAATCTTTATGCCAATGGTTATCCGTGTAGCATCACCGTGAGTCCGGCCATGACGATGGAGACCATCGACATGAGCTTGATGAGGATGTTGAGCGAAGGGCCGGAAGTGTCCTTGAAGGGATCGCCGACCGTGTCGCCGACGATGGTGGCCTTGTGGGCGGCGGAGTTTTTGCCGCCGTGGTGGCCTTCTTCGACATACTTCTTGGCGTTGTCCCAGGCGCCGCCGCTGTTGGCGAGGAAGATGGCGAGGACGAATCCCGCACCGAGACCTCCCGCGAGCAGACCGATGACTCCGGCAGGGCCGAGAATGACGCCGACGAGCATCGGGACGAGGATCGCTAGCAGCGAAGGGAGAATCATCTCGTGCTGTGCCGCCTTGGTGGAAATGCGGACGCAGGAGGTATAGTCGGGGCGTTTCTTGCCTTCGAGGATTCCCGCGATTTCGCGGAATTGGCGCCTGACCTCGACGACCATCTTCTGGGCTGCGCGGCCGACGGCATTCATCGTAAGACCGCAGAAGAGGAAGGCCATCATGGATCCGATGAATATGCCGACGAGGACCTTGGGGTTCATCAGGGAAATGTCGTAGTAGCTGACGATGTCGGTGATGGTAGCCTTGACAGTCTCAACTGCCTGGCCTCCGACCTCGAGAGTAGCCTTGCCGATGTGCCCGAAGCCGATTTTGATCTCTTCAATATAGGAAGCGAGGAGCGCCAGGGCAGTCAGTGCAGCCGAGCCGATGGCGAATCCCTTGCCGGTCGCGGCCGTGGTGTTGCCAAGGGCGTCGAGAATGTCGGTCTTTTCGCGCACGGAAGGATCGAGCTCGGACATCTGGGCGTTTCCTCCGGCGTTGTCGGCGATGGGGCCGTAGGCGTCAGTGGCGAGCGTGATTCCGAGGGTTGAAAGCATACCGACCGCTGCGACGGAGATGCCGTACAGGCCCTGCGAGAGGGTTGCGGCACTGAAAACGAAGCCGGTGGCGAATCCGTAGCTCAGGAGAATGGCTGCCGCTATCGTGATGACCGGAATGGCTGTCGAAATCATTCCGAGACCGACACCGCTGATGATGACGGTGGCGCTTCCGGTCTCCGCACTCTCGGCGAGTTTCCGGGTCGGTTTATATGAATGGGAGGTGTAGTATTCCGTGACCTTGCCGATGATGACGCCGGCACCGAGACCGGAAAGGACGGACAGCGAAAGCTGCCACCAGTTGGTAAAGCCGAGGAGGCTGAAAATGCCGAATGTCGACGCTGCAATGAGGATTGCGCTGAGGTTGGTACCTGTCGAGAGGGAGCCGAGGAGGCTCTTGAGTGTGGCGTTTTCTTTGGTCCTGACGGCGAATATGCCGAGCACCGAAAGCACTACACCGACGGCTGCAATCATCATAGGAGCGAATATCGCCTTGGTCTGCATGGCGGTGTCGCCGAAGTATGCCGAGGCGCCGAGTGCCATGGTGGCGAGGATGGAGCCGCAGTAGGACTCGTAGAGGTCTGCACCCATGCCTGCGACGTCGCCGACGTTGTCACCGACATTGTCGGCGATAGTGGCGGGGTTGCGAGGATCGTCCTCGGGGATGTCCTGCTCGACCTTGCCGACGATGTCTGCTCCGACGTCCGCGGCCTTGGTGTAGATGCCGCCGCCGACGCGGGCGAAGAGGGCCTGCGTCGATGCACCCATGCCAAAGGTCAGCATGGTGGTGGTGATGACGACGAGCTTCTGGGAGGCGTCAGGCTCCGAAACGAATGCGTTGAGGATGAGCCACCAGATCGAGATGTCGAGGAGACCCAGGCCGACGACCGTAAGTCCCATGACCGCGCCGCTGCGGAATGCGATCTTGAGGCCGCTGTTGAGCGAACGCATCGTGGCGTTGGCGGTACGGGCGGAAGCGAATGTCGCTGTCCTCATGCCGATGAATCCGGCGAGGCCGGAGAAGAAACCTCCGGTGAGGAAGGCGAACGGCACCCAGCCGTTCTGCACCCCGAATCCGTACGCCAGGACGGCGAACAGGATGGCGAGGACGACGAATACTATCGTCACCACTTTGTATTGCTGCTTGAGGTAGGCCATCGCCCCCTCGCGGACGTACTGTGCGATTTCTGTCATCGTAGGAGTACCTTCGCTCTCCTTTTTCATCTGCCGGAAGAAGATCCAGGCGAACAGCAGTGCAAGGACGGACGCTGCCGGTACGAGATAAAACAGATAGTCCATATAGATGGTTTTTGGTTGCGGTTTTTGTGGTTTAGTTCTCGCAAATATAAGAAAAATTGTGTAGATTTGTCCAAATGAACAACCAATCTCTGCAATGGAAAAAATCATAGGACTCATCGACGCCCCCTTCACTCCCATGAAGGAGAACGGCGACATCAACCTCGAGCCCATTCCGCGCTATGCGGCTATGCTGGCCAAGAACGGCCTCAAGGGCGTATTCATCAACGGCTCCTCCGGAGAAGGCTACATGCTGACGACGGACGAACGCAAGGCCCTGGCCGAAAAATGGGTCGCCTCTGTTCCCGAAGGCTTCAAGGTCATCGTCCACGTCGGCAGCTGTTGCCTCCGCGAATCTGTCGAGCTTGCCCGCCACGCCGCATCCATCGGCGCATGGGGTATCGGCGCCATGGCTCCGCCCTTCCCGAAGATCGGCCGCGTTGAGGAGCTAGTCCTCTACTGCGAGACTATTGCGGCTGCGGCTCCTGAGCTACCATTCTACTTTTACCATATACCCGCGTTCAACGGGGCTTTCCTCCCGATGCTCGACTTCCTGAAGGCCGTTGACGGCAGGATTCCCAATTTTGCGGGCATCAAATACACCTTCGAGAGCCTTTACGAATACAATCAGTGCCGACTCTACGCCGGCGGCAAATTCGACATGCTTCACGGCCAGGACGAGACCTACCTCCCGTCCCTGGCGCAAGGCGGTGCCCAGGGCGGCATCTGCGGCACGACCAATTACAATGGCCGCGTCCAGGTCGCCATCGGAGAGGCCTGGAAGGCCGGAGACCTCGAAAAAGCACGCGAGCTCCAGGACTATTCCCAGGCCGTCATCAACGTCATCTGCAACTTCCGCGGCAACATCGTCGGCGGCAAGCGCATCATGAAGCTCATCGGCCTCGACCTCGGTCCCAACCGGGTCCCCTGGCGCAATATCACGCCCGAGGAGGAGGTCCGCCTGAAAGCCCAGCTCGAAGAAATAGACTTCTTCTCAAAATGCAACGTCCTCTAGCCATACTGGCGCTCTGCGCCGCGATCGTAGCAGGCTGCAAGTCAAAGCCTGTAGCATCGATTACCGAGATTCCCTCAATCCCCGGAGAGGCCTACTCCATAGGTGTTTCCGCTCCTTTCTGCGGCACGATAGGGGAGACCCTGGTCGTCGCCGGCGGGGCCAATTTCCCGGACAAACCACTCGTTGAGGGTGGCTCCAAAAAGGTGTATGACGACATCTGGACCTTCAAGGGAGGACAGTGGACTCTTGCCGGGCATCTTCCCGAGCCGGTCGCTTACGGGGCTACATTCGCCGTCCCTGACGGCCTGGTGCTTGTCGGTGGCACTATCGACGGTGCTCCCTCGGACAAGGTGTACCTTCTGACGCTGGAGGACGGCAAGGCTTCGCTCAGAAAGCTCCCGTCACTGCCCAACTGTGTGGCAGAAGCAGGAGCGGCATCCTGTGAAGACCGCCTGTACCTTGTCGGCGGCATCGGTTCCGAGTACATATATTCCTGCCACACAGGCGAATACATTTGGGAGCAGGTCACAAAGCTACCTATCCCTCTCATCCAGCCCCTCGCTTTCGCCGCGCCCTCTTCATTATTCTTCTGGGGCGGCTACGACCCGGTTACGCTGAGGGCGCTCTCCGACGGATGGCACCTCAGCGGCGGCAGGCTTGAGCCCGTGGCTGGAGTCCCCGACGGCGGGACCTTTGTCGGCAGCACCGGAGTGGTGCTCCCTGACGGAAGATTCGCCGTCATAGGCGGCGTCAACCGCGAAATCTTCTCCCGCGCCCTCCACAACACGGACGAGGAGCGCGCCGATTATTTTTCCAAGGAGCCTTCCGAGTATCATTTCCGCAGCGATATCTATGCATTCAGTGCCGAGACGATGAGCTGGCAGCTCATTGCGACGGCCCCCGAATGCGCGCTCGCCGGTGCCGGAGTCGCGGTGGTTGACGGCGATGTTATGGTCGTAGGCGGTGAAATCAAACCCGGGGTGCGCACACCCCGAATATTCTCTATGTCCCTGTGAAAGAAAGATTCGCCAAGATATACCCATGGATAGTAGTCGGCCTGCTCTGGGTCGTCGCTCTCCTCAATTACATGGACCGCCAGATGCTCTCCACGATGAGAGATTACATGGCGCTGGACATATCGGAGCTCAACAGCGCAGAGGCCTTCGGTGCCCTGATGGGCATATTCCTCTGGATTTACGCGGTGGTGAGCCCGTTCGCCGGGACGGTCGCGGACCGGATGAGCCGGAAATGGCTGATCGTCGGGTCGCTGGCCGTATGGTCATTCGTCACCCTGATGATGGGGTACTGCACGACGTTCTCGCAACTCAAGTGGCTGCGGGGACTTATGGGTGTCAGCGAGGCGCTGTACATTCCGTCAAGTCTCTCGCTCATAGCTGATTACCATAGCGGAAAGTCACGCTCCCTCGCCGTGGGTATCCACATGACAGGTCTCTATCTCGGCCAGGCCCTGGGAGGATTCGGGGCCAATTTCGCGTCGGTGCTCACCTGGCAGCAGACCTTCCAGTGGTTCGGCATCATCGGTATCGTGTATGCGGTCGTGCTGGTATTCTTCCTCCGGGAAAAGAGGGACTATGCCCCGAAAGCAGTGGTTCAGGATGCGCCCAAGGCGCCGAATGTGTCCATCTGGAAGTCATTCGCGCTGATATTCTCCAATATCGCTTTCTGGGCGATCCTGTTCTTCTTTGCATCGTCCTCGATGCCCGGCTGGGCGACCAAAAACTGGCTTCCCACGCTGTTCCAGGGCAGTCTTGACATTCCGATGGAGAAGGCCGGACCGATTGCGACCATCACCATTGCTGCGGCTTCGCTCCTCGGCGTACTGATTGGCGGGCCGCTCTCCGACCGCTGGGTCAAGAAGAATCTCCGCGGCAGGATATTCACGAGTGCAATCGGCCTTGCGATGATGATCCCGGCGCTGGTGCTGGTGGGTCTTGGTAACGGTTTGGTGGCTGCCATCGCCGCAGGCGTCATTTTCGGGGTCGGCTACGGCATGTTCGACACCAACAACATGCCGATTCTCTGCCAGTTCGTGCCGTCGAGGCTGCGCGCCACCGCGTACGGATTCATGAATACGGTAGGCGTGGCTATGGGCGCTGTATGTACGCAGGTGCTCGGCAGGATGCAGGACGGGGGTCATCTCGGGCTGGCATTCGCCGTCCTCGGCATAGTGACCGCGCTAGCCCTGGCGGTTCAGCTCCTGGTGCTGAAACCGACAACCGATGATATGCAGTAAATACATTTTTTATTATATTTGCATTACTAATTTAAACGTAAAGATATGATTTCTGTCATTCTTCCCCTTATTTCGACAAGCGGTATCGTTTGGATCGTAATCGGTGCCATCGTCGTCATCCTCGTTCTCTGGGTGATCTCCGTTCAGAACAAACTCGTCCAGCAGGACGAATTCTGCAACAATTCCCTGAAGCAGATCAGCGTCCAGCAGACGACCCGCTACGATGCCCTCCTCACCAACATCAAGCTCGCCCGCGAGTACGCAAAGTACGAAGGCGACGCATTCGAGAAGATCATCGCCCAGCGTGGTATCACCACCTCGCCCAACCCGACGGTCGCTGAAATCAACTCCAACGAGCAGGTCCTCCGCCAGATGAGCGCCGGCCTCTATGCCGTTTCCGAAAGGTATCCTGAACTCAAGGCCAACGAAGGCTTCCAGAAGACCCGCGAGACCTACAACAAATATGAGGAAATGGTCCGCCTCTCCCGTATGACCTTCAACGACACTGTCACCAAGTTCAACAACCAGGTCAGGATGTTCCCCGGCTCCGTGATCGCTTCGATGCTCGGTTTCAGCCGTCGCGATTACCTCGCCGACAATCCTGAAAAGGCCGACATTCCCGACTTTTAGGGTATGAAACGAATTCTTCTTGTGGCGCTGACCGTACTGGCCGGTGCCACAGTTCGTGCCCAGAGCCCTGACATCAACGACCTTTTCATTCAGGTCAACCTCTATGAGGATGGCTCTGCGATGATTTATCAGGAGTGGGATGTCAAATGCTACGAAGGCACGGAATGGTATTATCCCATCAACAACCTTAACGGCCGTAAGATCTCCGACCTTGAGGTGGCGGAATTCACCGACACCGACACGCTCGTATTCACGACCGAGCCTTCCTGGAATTCCGACCGCTCCATGAAGGCCAAGGCCGGCAAGTGCGGTATCGCAAAGACCAGCGAAGGTGTCGAGATCTGCTGGGGTATAGGCAGTTACGGGCGGCATACATTCGCCGTGGCGTACATGGTGGAGGGATTCGTACTCGGATACAACGACGGATCCGACGGATTCAACTGGCAGTTCGTCAACGACCAGTGGGACAATCCGCCGAAGCACGTCAAACTGTATATCGTCAACGCCACGGGAAAGGGCTCCAAGTGGGCTGAAGACAACGAAGATGCCCGCGTTTGGGCATTCGGTGTCGACGGCGACAGGGCCGAAATCGGTTTTGACTCTGACGGCGACGTCGATGCCGATGTTTACGACATGGAGTATGACGAGTCCGTCATTGTCATGATGCAGTTCAAGCAGGGCGAATACTTCGAGCCTACACTCAAGGTCGACAAGAGCTTCGAGGAGGCGAAGGAAGAGGCCCTGGAGGGCAGCAATTACAAGATTTCATGGTGGCAAAGACTTCTCTGGTTCATCGAAGAGCTCGGATGGGTGGGCCTTTGCATCATAGCAATCCCGTTCATCATCATCTGGATGCTTTTACGCAAGCTCTGGCTCAAGATCGCAGGACGCTACAACAAGAAGATATTCGGCGAAAGGAAGATTGAAGGATGGTTCCGTGAGGCTCCTCTCGGAGGCTCGCTTCTCGGCACTTACAGCCTCCTCGCAAAGGGCGACAGGCTCTCGAGTCCGGACACCAGCAATCTCATCGGCGCCTACTTCCTGCGCTGGGTCATGGACGGCTCCGTGAGGGCCGAAAAGGACCCCAAGAAGGACACCCGCGTCAATCTCGTGTTCACCAAGACGGAAGAGGAGATGAATTTCCGCGACAACATGGAGCGCACCGTATTCAATGCTGCAGTCGAGGCTGCCGGCGACAATCTCATCCTTGAGAAGAATGAGTTCAAGCGCTGGTCCGAAAGCCATTACAACACGGTGACCGGTTGGGACATTTATGCCAAGACCCTCGGCACGGCGATATGGAATCCTGCTTCCCAGGAGGAGCGCCGCCACGCTGTAGAGTTCAAGAACTTCCTCACGGACTACACCCTCGTATCCGACCGTGAAGTTCCGGAAGTCGGTCTCTGGCAGGACTACATGGTGTTCGCGCAGCTGTTCGGCATCGCCGACAAGGTCTCCAAGAGCATGGAGAAACTCTTCCCGGCAGAGTACGAGGAGTATTGCGAGAGGTCCAATATGATGAATACGGCCTCTACCTACATGATCCTCAGCTCCATCAACACATCATCCGTCTCGATGATGAGTGCCGCGAGGGCAAAGCACAATGCCGAAATCGTCCGTTCCTCCGGTGGAGGCGGATCGTTCTCACGTGGCGGTGGCGGAGGATTCTCCGGCGGCGGCCACGGCGGTGGTACCCGTTAATTCCTCTTCTTGAAATTCAGCCCTGCTGCCTGCCAGCGGGGCATTTCTTTTTTGACGATGATGCTGTAGAAGCGGTTGAAGTCTTCCCTGAAGGCTTCGTCCGTGGGCCATTCTGGGGAGGCATTCCATGCCCTCTCCCAGATGCCGATGGCTTTCGGAAGCATCTGGTAGGTGGCGTCGTCAATGCTGCGGATATTCTCCGACCACAGGAGGGCTTCGGCTCCGACGATGTTTTCACGGGATTTGAGCACCGGACGGCCTTCAGAGGCGCCAGTCAGGTCGATGGGCGTGTCTATGTCTTTCCAGCGGGCGGATTCGTAGACATTCCATGGCTGGAGGGCGAATGATTTGCGCTCGTCCACATAGCCTCCCCAGGTAAGGCCAATCTCTTCGGGGCCGTCGCTGTAGGCGAGGTCGATATAGGCGTTCTGGACATTGGAAAGCAGGACGGGAATTCCGTCGTTGGCCAGTTCGTATACCAGTTTGATCTTGTTGCCGCGGGTGCTCCAGACATTCACGAAGTACAGCAGCGGCTTGAGGTCCTTGAGTGTGTCGTCCTTGATGCCCTGGGCGATTTCCTGCCATCCTGCGAGCTTGATTCCGCATTTTTTGGCTTCCTCGATAATTCCCTTTGTGAATAGGTCCTTCATCTCTACGCGGTCACGGCCGGCCCATGCACCGTCAGGAACCTCGTCGCCTCCGACGTGGATGGCAGCAAGGGGCACTCCGGCCTCTTCATGCAGGCGTTTAACCTCACGGAATACCATTCCGTAGAATTTGTACACGCCGGGATACTCCGGATCCAGGGCATTGTCACTGAATTCCTGGGCGCTCATGTATTTGGACGTGTCCGCAGGGTTCTGGAGGCGGAAGGAGGTGTCACCGGTACGTTCCTCATACGCTTCTATCGAGCGAATGGCGGCACGCGAGTGGCCCGGTGCGTCAAATTCGGGGACGACGGTGATCCGCCGCTCCCATGCATAACGGAGAATGTCCTTGTAATCCTCCTGGCTGTAGGACGTGAAGTTTCCTATGCGGCCGCCGGCCTGGGGCTTGAGTCCGCGGGTCTCCTTGAGCTCCCAGTTGGGAAGCTCGTGATATGCGCCAAAGCTTGTAAGCTCCGGAATCTCAGGCATTTCCAGACACCATGATTCGTCGTCTCCGAGGTGGAAGTGAAGGAGATTGAGCTTGTACTCCGCCATGATGTCGAGGATCTTATAGACCTCCTCCTTGCTGCGGAAATCGCGCACCACGTCCAGCATGAATCCACGGATCGGCAGGTCAGGCCAGTCTTCGATGGTCAGATCCTTTGCGCCCTCACCCAGCTTGCTGAGGGTGACTGAAGCGTAGAATGCGCCGTCTTCGTCGTCAGCCTCTGTCTTCGCCTCTCCGTCGGGGCCGATGGTGATCCGGTACCATCCCTGAGGACGTTTGCCGGGGGCGAATTCGCTCTTGCAATTCACCCGCTTGACGGCCGGAATAATGTCGGTCACGCAGGGCTCATAGCTGGCGGTAAACCAGGAAGAGTCGGGCTCGGTGCCTTGCCGCTCCAGGAATTGGTATTTCACGTCGAGTGTCATGTCGGAGATGCCTTTCCGCTGAAGGATAAAGCCTTCCGGTGCCCATGAGTGGCGGGGGAGCGGCCTGCCGAGATAGGGGATGGTGATTGTCCCGTTCTCCGGAATATCAATATAAAATGAAGTCCCCTGATAGTGGTGGAATTCCTTCACGGGGCCGCCGGTGATTTCCCGGTTGTCATACAGCTCCTGAAACCAGATGCGGTCCCCTTTGTGCACGTCTTTGATAATGAGGGTGTGCGCAGCGCGCCCGTCTTCGCCGACGGCGCCTTCAATCCATTCAACAGAGGGCTCACTGCAAGCGGCGGCAGCCATCAGGGCGGCAATTCCGAGTATCAGTCTTGATTTCATATATTGCTATTTCGTTTTTTCGAAGTGCTGGTAGTCCTTTAGGGATTGCCAGGAGCCGCCCCAGGTGAAGCCGTGGGCGGTGAAGAGGCGGTAGCAGAGGTCGTCCTTGTCGATCTTGTGGGCGAATGACTGGGTCCTGTCGGCGAAGGGTGTGCCTTCGGGCGGGAGGACCTTGCCGTTCTTGACGTAGGGATTCTCCAGGGGATTGACGTCGATGGCGAGGCCGAGGGCGTGGTTGGAGAGATTCTGGCTGCCGACGGCGGGGCGGTAGTTGAAGCAGGAGGTGTTGTCTACGGCCATGGAGGCGTCGTCGGAGCCTCCGAATTCGTCGATGAGACGAATGCTGCAAATTTGATACTGAGCGATATATAGCTCCCGGAAGATGGCTACCAGGTCATCTGCGATGAGCTTGTTGCAGACGAGTTCGCCGTTTTGTGATTCGCCGTTGAAATCAATGTAGGAGAGCTGCAGGTAGCGCAGGTCTTCAAGTGCGATGGTCGCGTCGTCGGGGTAGCTGATGCCGCGCATACGGGCTTCGACTTCCGGGGGGATCGGCATTGCGACAAATACGGTATCGGGTCCTTCAGGAACGGCTTGAATGTCCTGGACGGCGGGCTCCTGCGGCGCGACCGCAGCTTTGGAGCTCTTTGGCCCCCCGCAGGCTGCGATTACGCTGAGAAGTATAATAATGTAGGAAATCCTTTTCATACTATATTCCAATCTTTCCTTTCAGGAGGTTCGTGTCGTCGAATGACTTCAGCTGGGCGGCGACTTTGTAGTAATCGAGGCGCTCGGCCTTGTAATCTTCGGATACTTTTCCGTTCATCGCAGCGCGGACGTAAGGTCCGAGCATCGCATTCTGTTTGTCGATATCCAGATTGGCTCTGAAGCCGTAGCCTTCTTCCCATACGGGAACGAACCGTACTCCGTTGCCCTGCATGATGAAGATGCCGTATGCGTAGCCGGAGTTTTCATCCTCAAAAACGAAAACTCCGTTGTTGTAAATGAACAGAAAAGCGCTTTCGCAGCGCCAGGCACCTTTCAGCCAATCTACGTCGACTTCGCCCGTATACTCCTGAGTGGGATCCTCCCAGATAAATGCCGAAGGGACATAGCCGACGATGCCGTTGTATTCGATCTGGAGCCAGTCGCCGAGATCTTCGAGCAGCGTGGCGCCATCGGGACCGTTCATGAATTTGCCGATCACCTTGTTGGAGAATGACGGTCCTTCGCGCATATTTGTGAATCCGTCGAATCCGAACGAATAAACCTTGCCTTCCTCGGCCTGGGGCTTTTCTTCTTCGGGTTCTTCGATTTCGGGTTCTTCGATTACGGGAGCATCATTTTGCTGCTCAGTTACTTCCGCTTTGGGAGCAGCGTCTTTGCTGTCGGAAGATTTGTTGCCGCCTTTGCATCCGTAAAGGAACATTGTGACAATTGTCACCAGAAAGAGAATTCTTTTCATAAGTATAAAAACCGGTTATTGTCAGGTGTTTTCACAAAGTTAGGGAAAAATATTCGGAATCGTTTCGTATATTTGCATTTAATGGCGCGTCATTTAAAATATCTGGCAGCTATGTGCCTGGCGGTGCTTCTCGCCGGGTGCGACCCGAAGGAGGACAATCCAGTCGTCCCGGACACTCCGGATGACACTCCCGGATGGCTGGCGCTCAAGCTGTCCCTGAAAGGGCTCACGAGCGTTACCTCCGGCACTCCTCCCGCCTGGCAGCTCCCGGACAAAGTCCGCGTCTTCGAGGATAGCGGCGTCAATGCAATTCTTTCCCGCAGCGACGACGGCAGCTATACCGGCACGACCATTCGCGAAAGCAAGGATGCGGTGCATACTGTGCTGATTCCCAGTGGAATAGACGCGTCCATGAGCGGCAAGACCCTTACGGTCGAATTCCCCGCCGTTCAGCAATCCTCCACGGGCGCTATACCTGAAGAATACGCAATCGGAGTCGGCCACGGAAGCGGGAGCAGCATTACCGTCGCCCCGGTTTTCGGCGGCCTGGTTTTCAGCTTCGAGCGCGACGACATCATCGCCGTCACCCTTCGCGGCGGAGCCGGAGAAAGGCTTTCCGGCAAGGTCGGAATCAATGCCGAATCCCTTGATACAGAACTACTTCAGAATACTATCACCGTCCGCCTCGAGGCGAGAATCGGATATATGGCCAGTGGTGTGATGATTCTGCCTCCGGTGGACCTGAGGAGCGGATTCGTCCTAGACGTTGAGGCGGCTGTGGGCAATTATACCGTCACGTACGCGAATCCCGTTGCCATTCGCCGCGGCGAATTCACCCCGTTCGTCGTCAAAGACGAATATGTCCCCCCTGCACCGGACGTGATCAATATCCCGGACGCGGCCTTCAAGAGCTACTTGCTGGGGATTTGCGACGCCGATAAGGACGGCGAGATTTCGCCCACGGAGGCCGCTACGGTTACGGAAATCAGGGTGTCCACGGAGAATGTTTATTCGCTGGAAGGGGTTCGCAGTTTCCCGAACCTGGAGACGCTTGTCGCCAACGGCTCAAGGGACAGCGACAGGACCATTCTCGGAAAGCTTACCTCGCTGGATGTCAGCGGATTGGCGAAGCTCTCGCGGCTGGAGTGCAGGCACAATTACATTACCGCGATCACATTCGGTGACAATGTCGCCCTCCGCAATATCGTATGTTACGGCAACTCCCTGGAGGCGCTCGATCTCACCGGCGCTCCCTCGATAGAGACTGTCGATGCCGGCGACTGCCAGATCCGGACGGTGAATGTCAGCGCCAGCAAGTCGCTCACCACCCTTTACCTGCACAACAACAGGATCCCGAGCCTTGATCTGAAGAACAATCCCCGCCTGCAGTCCCTCACCTGCGACCGCAACCTCCTCACTGAGCTGGATCTGTCGGCTTGCCCTTCCCTGACCAGCCTGGACTGCTCTCCGATGAACGATGAGGGCGGCAACAACCTCCTCAAGACCCTTACCCTCGCCGAGGGCGCATCCATCAACCTCGTCACCTACAACCGCAATTCGTCCAATGTGCCTGACGGCACGAATATCGTGTATGCGGCCGGATCTGTTACGACCCTTGCAACAGGCCTCAGGAGCATGTACATCACCATTCCTGGCGGCGCCAGCATTACCAGCAAGGACGTATGGACTGAGAACTGCACGGTCAGACTGGTGGACGATGCCGGCACGGTGTATTACGAGAATTCCGAAGTGATGATGAAGGGCCGCGGCAATTCGACCTGGAATTATGACAAGAAGCCGTACACCCTCAAGCTCCCGAAGAAAACGGACCTCATCGGCACCGGCACGACCAAGCGATGGGTACTGCTGGCCAACTGGATGGACAGGACCCTCCTCCGCAACGAAGTCGCATTCGAAATGGCCCGCAGGACCGCCCTCGAGTGGACGCCTTCCGGCGAATTCATAGAGCTCTTCATCAACGGCCGCCACATGGGCAATTACTGGCTCGGCGAAAAGATCAAGACGGAGAAGCACCGCTTCCAGGCCGATTACCTGATAGAAATGGATACATACTACGACGCCGGGTGGAAATTCTACAGCAGCTACGGCCGCCGGGTAAAGCAGGGCGCATACGGGATGCCGATCGGCGTCAAGGAGCCCGACGACGAGGACATGACCCAGGAGTCGCTGAATACCCTGAAATCGCTTGTCAGTCGTGTTGAAAAGGCGATTTACACCGGGAGCGAAGACTACCGCGAGCTCCTCGACGTCACCACTTTCATCGACTGGTATCTTGTGCACGAGCTTTCGTACAATGACGAGCCCAACCATCCCAAGAGCAGCTATTTCTACTTCCGGGACGGCAAGATGTACGCGGGCCCGGTGTGGGACTTCGACTGGTGGACATTCCAGCCGAATACCTCCGGGCTGCTTATTCCAAATAGCATCTATTTCGGGGAATTGCTTAAGGACGCCGAATTCGTCCGGCAACTCAAGGCCCGGTGGGTGGAGCTCAAGCCCAAATTCGCCACCATTCCTGAATACATTTCCGCAAAAGCGGCCGAGATACGCACCTCCGAGGCCATCAACTGGAGCATGTGGCCCTGCACATCGTCTTACGTCAACGGGGACGAGCGAATGACATTCGACGCCGCCGTCGCCAGGATGATATCGGCCTTCAACAGCCGCATGACAGCCCTGGACAGCGCAATGGCAAGTTTGTAATAACACTAAAATACATGGATATGAAAAAGATTTTTCTCGCATTGTTTTCCGCGGTTATCGGCACTGTCGCCTTCGGACAGTCGATCTATACCACTTATTCCGAATGCCCGGAAGGGGCCGTCGACATGGGTATCGTGATGACCCGCGAGGACGGTACGTATTATAATATTTACTGGGGCACGTGTAATATCGGGGCGGAGACTCCCGAGGAGCGCGGAGAATTCTTCGCCTGGGGCGAAATCGAGACAAAGGAATCGTACAATTGGGACAATTACGCATACGGCGATATCAACGAAATGACCAAATACGTCGTCCCGACGGACAATTCCTATATCGGCCCGGCAATCAGGCTATCCCTTGACGACGATGTCGCCCACGTGCGCCTTCAGGGCCGTTGGAGAATGCCCACGATGGGAGAATGGCTGGCCCTCCAGAACCAGTGCGACTGGCAATATGAAAAGCTCGGCGAGCTCGGCGGCTACAGGGTAACCAGCCGCGTCAATCCGGAAAACAGCATTTTCCTGCCTATCGGCGGAATGATATTCGGCGACGTAATGTACGATTACGGCGGCGAGCCCTACGGCCATTACTGGAGCAGCTCGCTCTGTGTGAATTCTCCCGGATCCGCCTGGTATTTCACCTTCAACAAATGGATCCTTTCCCCTTACCAGGGTGCCGCATACCGCTACTACGGCTACAACGTCCGCCCCGTTTCGGAATAAGGTTAAATATGGGTGATGGAGATGCTGGTGATGCCGCCGCGGATTTCCATGATGAGGGCGTCGACCTTGGCGCCATTCTTCAGGACGTCCATTCTCATGTAGCCGAAGGCATTCCAGCTTAATCCATTTGATTCGACCGCCGTGTATTCGACGGGGGCTTCGATGTTCGTGAATTTGCAGACATAGCCGTCCTCTTCTGTCCTGGTGCCGTTCAGTTCGACTTTCCAATTGCGGTGCTCGGCTGTGGCGGCATCGGCGGCGGTGGCCTTTAATTCGAATCGTGTGGGATAATTGCAGCCGTTGAAGTCGAATTTACCGTCAAAGGAAATTACCCAGGCCGTCTCTCCGGTGACTTTGGAAATGGTCGCGCCCCTGAGGGCCCCTTCTCGGAGGACGGTCCAGACGCTCCCGTCGTTTGACAGTGACGCACCTTCCGATTGGTAGATGTATTTGCCCATGGTGCCCTCTTTGTCGATTCTGAGGGCTGATTCCAATTCTACAAGGCTTCCGGTGACGATGTCATTCGGAATGCAGAGCATGTATTGCTGGAGAGGGCCGCTGACGTTGGACAGTGAGGGTGAGAAGTAGTCCGTGCCGTCATATCTCGAGCAGGAAAACAGCGATATCGCTGATATAAGGAAGAATAATACTCTTTTCATGACCAAAGCAAGTTAAAACCTGAATCCAATACCACCTCTTAAGAAATAGGAGGTCCCAATGCCGGCTTCGGAGAAGATGTAAACACGTTTAGTACCGACGGAAAGACCTAGCGGAACAACTTCCCAGGCCGGCTTGACAGAGGTCTCTTCGTACTGGCCGGTAGACAAGTATGCTCCGGCAGACAACCTGGAGTACAGGTCGGCGTGAACTCCTTTGTGCCACCTCAACTTTACTGTCGGCATCAACGACAGATGGTGCTGCAACATGATTTCCTCCTCGTCATCCTCGTATGCGTATCCCTCCCGGGAATTCACCGCCAACATTCCCCATCCGGCCTCTGCACCTACCTGGAGCCAGCTTTTCAGCGAATAGCTGTACTGAACACCGAAAACGAAAAAACTGGACAGATATGTCTTGTCGTCATAAAGGTATTTGAGATCGTACTTTGTCGAGAACTCGTCGGATGACAGCAATCCGGCAATATCCACGCCCCCTGACGGGCCACCGAAAGTAAATTCGAGATTGTGCCTGTTCTGCGCCTGCGCCGACACCGCCGCCCCGACAGCAAATAATAATAGTAGCAACAGTTTTTTTCTCATAGTGTCTTTCACTTAACCTGCCAATATAAACCCCGCCCCCGCTCAAATCTTGCATAAAAGGCGCCCACTTTACGTTGATTTAAGCGATTCCAAAAGCATCAAACCCTTAGCGGTAAGCCGGTATTTCTGGCGAGGATGACGGGGAGACGTTGGGTATAACAGGCGTATGTAGCCATCATTGATGGATGGTGTAAGGTATAGTTTCAAGAAATTGTCTCTCCCCTTGAGCCTCAGACCTTCCATCATTTCTTTCACAGATAACTCTTTTTCCCCTACCGCAAGTACTAAAAAACGAATATTGGGATTGTCTGTTTGAAACTTGTCCTGTGAGTGCTTAATACTTGTCCTGTGCTTGTCCTGTGCTTGTCCTGCGCCCGAACTGGGAGCAAGGTTTGGTTGGACGATCCATTCGGAAGTTGGATGAATGTGAAGATATCGGTTTCGAAGGTCCCATTTATCACCGAGAAGCAGGTTGCGGAAAAATCGCTCGAGATAGACAGGCGTGTAGTCGATCCCTTTTACCAGATTCTTGTAGTTCGCCCTTACAAGAGCATTGCGGAAATACCAGGAATGGTCTGCAAACAAGTCGTTGTCAATATCAAACCCCACAGAGCGAAGATATTGTATTGTAAAGACGGCTGTCGTGCGCGTATTACCCTCGCCAAAGGCATGAATCTGCCAAATTCCGGAAACGAAATTGGTAATATGCGTGATAATATCATCTTGCGAGAGGCCTTTATAATGAAAAGAGCGTTCTTGCTCAATGTCGTACTCCAGGGCGCGGCGAAGGTCTTCCCAGTTTAGATAACTTACAGATTCTCCCTCCAATACCCATTCTTTCTTTGAGATGTTATAATCGCGAATCTTGCCCGCGTGTTTGAACACGCCATCAAATATCCGGCGATGCAAAGCGATTAGGCCATTTGCGCTGAAGTCCAGTGTGTCCGATGAAAGAATCTTGGCAATATTGGCCGATACTTTATCGGCTTCTTCTGTACGTTCTTCCTCTGCGGAAAGCCGACCTTGTCTTGACTTATAATAAGTGTCTATGAGTCCTTTGACCTGGTCAATGGTGATGTCGCCCTCAATATGTCGTTTGGCTGTGTCTATGAGGTATGCAGATGGCTTCAGACCATCAACATCCTGAAGGCCGATGGCCGCTTGCCATACCGCGGCTTTTTCGCTACGCACAGGCTCTCCCTGGCGGAAATATTCATCAAATTCACTCATACTCAATCAATACAAATATACGAAAAAAGCCGGAAGAACAAAAACATCTTCCCCATGTGAAACAAGAAAAAAACACTATATTTGGGAAAAGTAATCACAAGGACTTATGGCAGACGAAAAGATCATATTCTCAATGGCCGGCGTGGGCAAGGTGCTCACGAACAATAGGGTTATCCTTAAGGATATTTACCTGAGCTTCTTCTACGGCGCGAAAATAGGCATTATCGGCCTCAACGGCTCCGGAAAGTCTACTTTGCTGAAGATTATTGCCGGAGTGGAGAAATCGTACAAAGGAGAAGTGATCTGGGCGCCCGGGTACACCGTTGGCTACCTGGAGCAGGAGCCGCAGATGGACCCGGACAAGACCGTTCTGGAAGTGGTGCAGGAAGGCGTGCAGGAGGTTATGGACATTCTACGGGAGTACAATGAAATATCGGAGAAGTTCATGGAGCCAATGGACGATGACGAGATGACGCGCCTCATTGAGCGCCAGGGCGAGCTCACCGAGCAGATAGACCACATGGACGGTTGGGAGATAGATTCCAAGCTGGAAAGGGCTATGGATGCGCTTCAGTGCCCTCCTTCAGATGCTATCGTGAGTACTCTGTCCGGTGGTGAGCGCCGCCGCGTGGCACTGTGCCGGTTGCTTCTCCGCCAGCCCGATGTCCTGCTCCTGGACGAGCCCACGAACCATCTGGACACCGAATCAATCCAATGGCTGGAGGCTCACCTGCAGCAGTACAAGGGTACCGTGATCGCCGTTACCCACGACCGTTATTTCCTGGACAACGTGGCCGGATGGATACTTGAGTTGGACCGTGGCGAGGGCATTCCCTGGAAGGGGAATTATTCTTCATGGCTGGACCAGAAAACCAAGCGCCTGGCCATGGAAGAGAAGCAGGAAAGCAAGCGCAGAAAAACCTTGGAACGCGAGCTGGAATGGGTGCGAATGGCGCCCAAGGCCCGGCAGGCCAAGCAGAAGGCGCGTCTCGGTGCCTACGAAAAGCTGGCATCGGCCGATACGAAGCAGAAGGAGGCGAATCTGGAGATATATATTCCCAACGGCCCGCATCTGGGCAACAAGGTGATTCGCTTTAACGACGTTTCCAAGGGATATGGCGACCGACTGCTGTTCGAGCACCTGACGTTCGAATTGCCGCAGGCCGGCATCGTGGGCGTCATCGGTCCCAACGGCGCTGGAAAGACCACATTGTTCCGCCTGATCATGGGAATCGAGAAGCCTGACAGTGGCACGATAGAAATCGGCGAGACAGTTAAGCTGGCATACGTGGACCAGCAGCACCGCAGCATTGACCCGGACAAGACTGTGTATGAGACAATTGCCGGGAATTCAGAATGGGTGCGAATGGGCGGTCGCGACATTAACGCCCGTGCCTGGGTGAGCCGCTTCAATTTCTCGGGGGCAGATCAGGAAAAGCTCTGCGGCGTGCTCTCCGGCGGCGAACGCAACCGCCTGCATCTGGCCCTTACGCTCAAGGACGAGGGCAACGTGCTGCTCCTGGACGAACCCACTAACGACGTGGATGTGAACACCATCCGCGCCCTGGAAGAGGGCCTCGACAGCTTCGCCGGCTGCGCGGTAGTGGTATCGCACGACCGCTGGTTCCTGGACCGCATCGCCACCCACATCCTCGCTTACGAAGGCGACGGCCATGTGTACTTCTTCGAAGGCAACTACGCCGAATACGAAGAAAACCGCAAGCTCCGCCTGGGCCCCAATGCAGAGCCTAAGCGCTTTAAATACAAGAAGTTGATGGAGTAAAACAAAAAAGCAACGCGTTCGGCGTTGCTTTTTTGGTGCCCCAAGCGGGAATCGAACCCGCACGGCTTTAAAGGCCACTGGATTTTGAGTCCAGCGCGTCTACCAATTCCGCCATCAGGGCTGCTCTGGTAAGTGGCTGCAAAGATACATCAATTTTTTGGAAGCGCAAAGAAGAATTACCGCGAGAATTGTGTATATTTGTAAACTGAATAAAACCCAATAACCATGAAACTTGACGGCAGACGCGAAAGCACCAACGTAGAAGACCGCAGAAGGGCCGGCGGCACCATCGCAGGTGTCCTCGGCGGTGGCGGTATCATCGCGATTATCATTACTCTTGTATCGCAGTTCCTCGGCGGAGGAGGCGGTGGCATCGGCGATGTGCTGGGCCAGCTTGTGGGGCAGGTGATCGAGCAGAAGATTTCCACCTCGCCTGCAGACGACGCGCAGTTTACCGAGGAGGAGCAGGCTCTTGCGAAGATATCCCGCCAGATTCTCGCTTCGACCGAGGACGTCTGGACGGCCGAATTCCAGAAACACGGCCTCACATACCGCAATCCCACTCTCGTCCTCTACACCGGCACTACATCGACCGGCGGCTGCGGCACGGGACAGTCGGCAATGGGCCCCTTCTACTGCTCCGCTGACGAAAAGCTATATGTCGACCTCTCATTCTTCTCCTCGATGAAGCAGCAGCTTGGCGTTGAGGGGACCGAATTCGTCTACGCGTACGTCATCGCGCACGAGGTCGGCCACCATATCGAGAATCTCCGCGGAGACCTCGCCCGCGAGCACAAGAAGATGAAATCCATGTCGCAGAAGGAGGCCAACAAGCGCAGCGTCCGCATCGAGCTTCAGGCCGACTACTATGCCGGCGTCTGGGCCTACCACGAGAACAAGAACAACAAGTCCCTCGAGGCCGGAGACGTCGACCGCGCTCTTGACTGCGCCCGCAAGATCGGGGACGACTACCTTCAGAAGAAAGGCCAGGGCTATGTGGTTGAGGATTCCTTCACCCACGGCACGGCCGAGCAGCGCAAGAGATGGCTCGAGAAGGGCCTCCGCAGCGGCGACATGAACGGCGGCGATACCTATTCGATCAGCGAAAACCAGCTTTAGGATATGAAAAAACACTTCACCCTCCCGTACGACGGCGGCCTCATCGAGAAGGGCCTGCCCAAGGGCATCCTCCACAGCTACGAACGCATCTCCACGGAGATCTACCCGGAATCACGTCCGGCATCCCTCGCCATCGCCGACATCATTGTAAACGCGATAATGTCCACCGAGGGCCGTCTGTTCCGCCTTGGCCTCACCACCGGATCCACTCCGACATCCCTCTATAATGAACTCGCCCGCCGTTACCAGGCCGGCGAAGTGTCGTTCCGCGACGTCGAGGTCGTCTCAATCGACGAATATTATCCCTCCACCGGCAAGGACATGCAGAGCCGCAACCATCGTCTGCACGAGGCCCTGCTTGACAAAGTGGACATTCGCCAGGAGAATATCCATATTCCCGACGGCTCCGTACCACAGGACAAAGTGTCCGAATACTGCGCCCGCTTCGACCGCATGGCAAGGGGACTCGACCTCCTCGTAATCGGCATCGGAGAGCAGGGACAGGTGGGATTCAACGAAGCCGGTTCCAATCCCAAGAGCCGCACCCGCACCGTACGTCTGTCCTACAAGTCACGCAAGCGCCAGTCACGTGCATTCAACCATGATATTTCGGCCACGCCTGCAAACGCGATTACGATGGGCATCGGCACGATGATGAGCGCAAAACGCATCATCCTCATGGCATGGGGCGAGGATAAGGCAGAGGCCGTCAAGGCCGTGACCGAGTGTCCTCCTTCGCCGGACTATCCGGCATCCTACCTGCAGATGCATGACGATATTTCGTTCTACGTTGACGAGACGGCGGCATCCTGCCTCACCCGCGTAGTAGCCCCCTGGCTCGTCGGCCCCTGCGACTGGACGCCGAAGTTTATCCGCAAGGCTGTCGTATGGCTCTGCCAGACGGTCGGAAAACCCATCCTGAAGCTCACGGAAAAGGATTATCTGGAGAATTCCCTCGGCGAGCTCCTCGAAAGATTCGGGCCGTTCGACAAGATCAATATCGACGTTTTCAACGACCTCCAGCATACGATTACCGGCTGGCCCGGCGGCAAGCCGAATGCCGATGATTCGACCCGTCCCGTATCCGCGAAGCCGTACCCGAAAACCGTCCTCATATTCTCCCCGCACCCGGACGACGACGTGATTTCGATGGGCGGTACCTTCATTCGTCTTGTATCTCAGGGACATAACGTTCACGTAGCGTACGAAACTTCCGGCAACGTGGCTGTCCACGACGACGTCGTAATGCAGCACATGGACGCCGCCTGTCAGCTCGGCTTCGGCAACAAGCTTAAAGAAGTCAAAGCCCTGGTGGACAGCAAGGTTCCCGGCGAGCCCGAACCGCGCGAACTCCTCGACATCAAGGGCGCAATCCGCCGCAGCGAGGCCCGCGGGGCCGTATTCTCCTTCGGACTCAATGCCGAGACCAATGCACATTTCCTCAATCTCCCGTTCTACGAATCGGGCGGCATCAAGAAGCTCCCGAGGACACAGGCCGACGTTGACATTATCAAGAAGCTCCTCAATGATCTCAAGCCGCACATGATCTTCATGGCAGGCGACCTTGCCGATCCTCATGGCACCCACCGTGTTTGCACCGAAGCTGCAATGGACGCCCTTGAGCAGGTGAAGGCGGAAGGTGCCGAATGGGCCAAGTCAACGCAAGTCTGGCTGTATCGCGGCGCATGGATGGAATGGGAGCTCGGCCGCGTCGACATGGCGGTTCCGCTGAGTCCGGGCGAGGTCATCAAGAAACGTCACGCCATTTTCCGCCACCTCTCGCAGAAGGACATCGTCCCGTTCCCGGGTGAAGATCCCCGCGAGTTCTGGCAGAGGGCAGAAGAGCGCACGCAGAACACCGCGCACCTCTACGACGCCCTTGGCATGGCAGAATATCAAGCTATAGAAGTATTCCTCAAATTGTAATTAGAATGAAAGTTGTTATCAGAGAAAACAGCGCTGAAGGCAGCCTCTGGGCAGCCAGGTACATTGCAGCGCGCATCCGCGAGAAAGCGGCAAAAACCGACAAGCCGTTCGTAATCGGCCTCTGCACCGGTTCCACACCAATCGAGACCTACGCCGAACTCATCCGCATGGTAAAGGCCGGCGAACTCTCCTTCAAGAATGTCATTTCCTTCAATATGGACGAATATGTGGGACTCCCCGAGAGCCATCCCGAGAGCTACCACAGTTTCATGCACCGCTATCTCTTCGACCACATTGACGAAAAGCCCGAAAACATCCATATCCTCAACGGCAACGCGGCAGACCCCGTCGCCGAATGTGAGGCATACGAGAAAGCTATCGTCGAGGCCGGCGGATTCGACCTCTTCCTCGGCGGAGTAGGCGAGGACGGCCACATCGCTTTCAACGAACCGTTCTCCTCTCTCGAGTCCCGCACCCGCGTCGTAACGCTCACCCAGGACACCCGCGAAGTAAACGCCCGCTTCTTTGACGGTGATTTCAACCAGGTTCCCGCACAGGCCATGACGGTCGGCGTAGCCACCGTTCTCAGCGCCCGTGAGGTCGTCATTCTCGCATTCGGTTCCAAGAAGGCCCGCGCCCTCAAGGATGCCATCGAAGGCCCCATGTCGCACTATTGCACCCTTTCCGGTCTCCAGGGTCATCCCGCCGGCACCATCGTCTGCGACGAAAACTCCATCAGCGAAGTCAAAGTCTCCAGCTACCGCTATTTCAAGGCCGTCGAGGCCGCAGAAGGCAGCATTGTCTAGACTGTCATGATTTCCCGCCCCGGCATTCGCATTCACGTCTCCGGCGACGAATATTCCGAAGTCCTTCAGGCCCCCCGGCTCTCCGATGCCGCAGAGGTCCTGAAGGATTTCGGAGAATTATACCTCGTCTACGATGAGGCCGTAGCCTCTTTTGCCGCAGATCTCGCGGGTGTTGTCAAGTTCCGCTCCACTGTCGCTCTTGAGGTTTCCGAGGAGGCCAAGTCAATGGAGACCGTCCTCGGGATTTGCAGCACGCTGATGTCTGCCGAGGCATCACGGGAAGCTGTCCTGGTGGCCCTCGGCGGCGGGACAGTGTCCGACATCGCCGGATTTGCTGCCGCCATCTACAAGCGCGGCATCCGCACCGTCAACATCCCGACGACGCTTCTCGCTCAGGTAGACGCCGCCATCGGCGGCAAATCCGGAGTCAATTTCCAAGGCTACAAAAACATCCTCGGCGCCATCCGCCAACCCCTCTACACCATCCTCAGCCCCGAACCCCTCACAATCCTTCCCCGTCGCCAATACCTTGCTGGTGTAGCAGAACTGATAAAAACAATAATAGTCAATAATGAACCGGCTGTGACCGTGCAAAACCTTCGCTTCGCTCATCCCACCATTCGCAATGCTCATGATCCATGCCCGTTCACATGGCCACGGGCGGCCATGGGTTTTGCACAGTCACAGCCGGTTCTACCGGAGTCTTTAATTGTGGCGGCGGCGAAGGTGAAGGCGGGGATTGTGGAGAGAGATCCGTTTGAGGCGGGGGAGAGGCGAGTGTTGAATTTGGGACATACATTTGCGCATGCTATTGAGCATGAGGCTGCGGTCCGGGGGGATGATATCCTTCATGGGGAGGCCGTGGCGATGGGGATTGTCCTTGCCGGCAGGCTTTCAGACAGGCTTGGCGAGTCTTCCGGGATGGAGGAGACGCTTTCGAAGATGCTCCGTGAGGCGGGGCTCATAGTTGAATGCCCGTATACCATTGATAATCTTGTGGATGCGATGAGGCAAGACAAGAAGGCGGTGGGGGAGAGTGTGTCATTTGTTCTTCCGAAGGCAATCGGCGATGTGATTGTAAAGCCGGTGCTTCTGGATGACGTCAGGAGGCTGTTGTCTTCCGATTAATATTGTGCAATGATCTGCGTATCCCTTCAGCACAAATCCATTGATGAATTGCTTGATATCCTGTCGCGTCAGGATGTCGAGATGGCGGAGATACGTCTTGATCTTTGCGACCTGTCACTGGAAGATATTGAAACGCTTTTTTCATCGGTCGACAAGCCGCTGATAGCCACTTGCCGCCTGTCTTCTCCCGGCATTGACATTCATGTGGCTGAGGAGAGGCTTGCATGTGCCATCGAGGCGGGGGCGGCATACGCAGATGTGGAGATGGAGGCTCCCGCAGCTCTCGGCAAGCGCATCCGTCGCCTTCGCGACGAATGCGGTACGCTCCTCATCCGTTCCTGGCATGATTTCACCGGGACACCTCCACTCCCGGTCCTTCAAAGCCTCGTCTCCCGCTGCTTCTCCTTCGGCGGTGACATCGCCAAAATCGTGACCACAGCCACCTCCAAGGCCGATTGTGATACCATAATGAAGCTTTACGGTGATGGCTCCCTTGTCGCTTTTGCGATGGGCGAGGCCGGGCGTGACACTCGCTTCGAGTGTCTCGCTCACGGAGCGCCCTTCACATACGCAGCCATCACCACCGACGCCGCCACAGCCCCTGGCCAGTGGACGGCAGCCGACCTCAACGC
>CAJODR010000018.1:25561-26804 GCA_905233275.1 uncultured Bacteroidales bacterium
GGCCGTTTCACCCGCCCGTCCGCTGAAACAGCCCCTTCGTCCACAAAACAGCCCCTTTTTGTGGACAAACCCACTGAAACAGCCCCTTCGTCCACAAAACACCCTCTTTTTGTGGACAACCCCGCCGAAATAGCCCCTTCGTCCACAAAACACCCTCTTTTTGTGGACGGGGCGATGAGGATGCCGGCGTCAAAGAGTTTTGCGCAGAGGGCGATTGTTGCTGCGGCGCTTGCGGAGGGGACTTCACACCTTGGGGGGTATTCGCCGTGCGGGGATAATGAGGCCGCGATAGCTGTGGCGAGGGCGATTGGCGCTGACGTGAAGGTTGAGGGGAACAACCTGACCATCAAGGGTATAGCTGCGGAGCCGGGATGCCTCCATCTGGAGACACTCCACACCGGCGAGTCGGGATTTCTTACGCGGCTGATGATTCCGCTGCTCAGCGTTCTCAGTGACTGCCCTACGCTCGTGACAGGAGAAAAGACGCTGATGCGCAGGCCGCTTTCCGGGGCGCATGATATCATGGCGGCATTCGGCGTGAGGCTTTATCCGGAGGATCCTCACGCCACATCACGCGACACCGATTGCTGCGTGCCGCTGACGGTGAAGGGCCCACTAATTCCCGGACGAGCTGACATAGATGGCAGGGGAGGATCCCAGCTGATTTCCGGGCTCCTGACGGCCCTGCCGCTTTGTGAGGGCAAATCGACGCTGTATATCAGTGATCCAAGGAGCATTCCGTATATGTTCATCACTGTCGATGTACTGAAGAGATTCGGCGTAGCCGTAAGCAGTGAGATGGAGGGAGGGGAGTCATTCCTCGAAAGCCAGGACTGGTCGGATTGCACCGGGGTCAGTTTCAAGATAAAGGGCGGACAGCGCTTCCATGCGGCTGATTTTGATATCGAAGCAGACTGGAGCGGTGCGGCGCCGCTGCTGGTCGGAGGCGCCATTTTCGGGGAGGTCGAAGTCAGCGGTCTCGACACTTCGTCGCTGCAGGCCGACATATCGATAATCGATATACTGACAGAGGCGGGCGCCGGGCTGTCCCGGGACGAAAACGGCGTCATACGTGTCTGCAAGGCCCCTTTGCGGGCAATAGAGGCAGACCTCACAAACTGCCCCGATCTCTTCCCGGCCGTCGCTGTCCTCGCCGCTTTCTGCGAAGGCGAATCCCGTCTCAAAGGCACCGACCGCCTCGCCCACAAGGAAACCGACAGGGCCCGCGCCATCCAGGAATCCC
>CAJODR010000019.1:0-4834 GCA_905233275.1 uncultured Bacteroidales bacterium
CGTCACCGACTTCACCGAAGAGCGCTACCTGACCAACATCGCCTGGTCCCCGGACGCCTCCACTATCTACATCCAGGTCGTGGACCGTCCCCAGCACCAGATGCACCTCAACGCCTACAATGCAGCCTCCGGCGAATTCAAACGCACCCTTCTCACCGAAGAGAACGACGCCTGGATCGAGCCGCTCGACCCCGTCTTTTTCCTAGAAGGGAGGGATGACCTCATGATCTACCGCACCGACAACCGGGACGGCTACCGCAACCTCTATCTGGTGGATACGCTCGGGGATATTCGCCGCCTGACGGCGGTGAATGCTGACGTAGCCTATCTCGGCAACGACGGCAAGAGCGTATTCTACTCATCCGCCGAGGTCTCCCCTATCGAGAACCACGCGTTCCGCATCGACATTACGGCGGGGGTTGCCAAGAAGGAGAAGGACCTCCCCGCGATTGTCAAGAAGGCCAAGTTCTCCAAGCCCGTCCGTCTCACTCTCGAACGCGGCTGGCACGATGTCTCCCTCAGCGGCGACAAGACCCTCCTCCTCGACAATTATTCAAGCCTCGAAGTTCCGCTCACAACGTGGCTCCGCGACCGTAACGGCAAGATTCTCCAGACTGTCGCCGAATCCAGAAATCCCCTGGCGCCATTCGCCCAGTGCGAGGTCTCAATCGGAAAACTCCCGACGGCCGACGGCCAGTACGACAACTACTACCGCATTATCAAGCCCTTGAATTTCGATCCCGCAAAGAAGTATCCTGTAATACTTTACGTCTACGGTGGGCCTCACTCCCAGCTGGTTCAGGACACCTGGCTCGCAGGCGCCGGTCTCTGGGAAATGCTCATGGCTGAGAAAGGCTACGTGGTCTATGTCCAGGACAATCGCGGCACTCAAAACCGCGGCGCGGCTTATGAAAAGGAAATCAACCGCCGCTGCGGCGTCAAGGAAATGGCCGACCAGATCGAAGGCATCAATCTCCTCTGCAACGAGCCCTGGGTCGACCAGGACCGCATCGGCGTCCACGGCTGGAGCTACGGCGGTTTCATGACGATCAGCCTCATGACCCACTATCCCGACGTCTTCAAAGTCGCCGTCGCCGGCGGCCCCGTCATCGACTGGAAGTGGTACGAAATCATGTACGGCGAGCGCTACATGGACACTCCGGAGACCAACCCGGAAGGATTCGAGGAGACCTCGCTGATGAATCAACCGCTGGCCCTCAAAGGCAAGCTCCTCATCTGCCAGGGAATGATAGACAACACCGTCGTCCCCGAACACAGCCTCTCCTTCGTCGAAGCCTGCATCCGCCACTTCGTCCAACTCGACTACTTCCCCTACCCCACCACCGAACACAACGTCAAAGTCCCCTGGCGCGCCCACCTCATGGACAAAGTCACAATGTATTTTGATGAGAATCTATAAAATGAATGCAGTATATGGACGATCGGAGAACGTTTATAAAAAAATCCGCGGCGGCGGCAGTGGCTGTGGCGGGTGGGGCGGCGTTGATTGAGTCGTGCGGGAAGGAGGGGAAGAAGGGCGGCGACAAGTACGGCATTGAGCTGGATGAAGGTCTGGCGAGTTCGCTGCTGGTACCGAAGGGGGAGGCGCTGCCGATTACGGGGACATTCCTCGACGAGATTTCGCACGATATTCCGCACCAGAACTGGGGCGAGGCCGAATGGGACCGCGATTTCCGCTACATGAAGGCGATCGGAATCGATACGGTCATCGACATTCGCTGCGGGTACCGCAAGTTTATCACCTACCCTTCGCCGTACCTGCTGAAGAAAGGTTGCTACATGCCTTCGGTTGACCTTATCGACATGTTCTGCCGCCTGGCGGAGAAATACGGGATGACCTTCATACTGGGCCTCTACGATAGCGGAAAGTACTGGGACACAGGCGATATGAGCTATGAGGTGGAGGCGAATAAATTCATCATCGACGAAGTCTGGGAGCGTTACGGCCGCAAATACCGCAGTCTCGGCGGCTGGTACATTTCGGGCGAAATCTCCCGCGCCACCCGCGGCGCCATTGAGTCGTTCCGCACTATGGGCCGCCAGTGCAAGGAAGTTTCAGGCGGTCTTCCAACGTTCATTTCCCCGTGGATTGACGGCAAAAAGGCCGTGGAAGCAGCCGGAAGCAGCCTCTCAAAGGAGCAGGCCGTCTCCGTCGAACAGCACGAGAGGGAATGGAACGAGATCTTCGACGGCATTCACGAATTCGTCGACGCCTGCGCATTCCAGGACGGTCACATCGACTACGACGAGCTGGACGCATTCTTTTCCGTCAACAAAAAGCTCGCGGACCGTTACGGGATGAAGTGCTGGACCAACGCCGAGACATTCGACCGCGACATGCCCATCAAGTTCCTCCCCATCAAATTCGACAAGCTCCGGCTCAAACTCGAGGCAGCCCGTCGCGCCGGCTACGACAAAGCCATCACTTTCGAATTCTCCCACTTCATGTCCCCCCAATCCTCCTACATCCAGGCCGGACATTTGTACGACAGATATAGAGAATATTTTAATATTTATGATTACGAGTAACAGGAAAAGTATCAATATGGGATACGTCGTATTCCTCAGCGTGGTTGCCGCGATCGGCGGAATCCTTTTCGGATACGATACGGCGGTGATCTCCGGAACGACGGATATCGTGGCGACGCAATTCGCTCTGAGCGAAATGGCGAAGGGATGGTATGTGGGCTGCGCGCTGATCGGTTCGATTATCGGCGTTCTCGTGGCCGGTGTGATGAGTGATTTCCTCGGAAGGAAAAAGACAATGCTAATTTCGGCGCTGATGTTTTCGGTGTCGGCCATTGGATGCGCCGTGTGCAGCGGAATGACCGACCTGGTGGTCTACAGGATGATCGGCGGATTCGGTATCGGCGTAGTGTCGATCGTGTCGCCGATTTACATTTCCGAGGTCGCAGTGCCGGAGAAGAGGGGGACGCTGGTGTCCCTGTATCAGCTCGCGATCACGGTGGGATTCCTCCTGGCATACCTTATTAATTATCTGGTGCTGAAGGGTGCCGACCTGTCGCTTGCGGATGCCGATTCGGCCGCCAGGGCCTCTGAGCAGCTGACTTCCAGGATGTTCAACAGCGAATACTGGCGTGGAATGCTCGGCTACGAGACTATCCCGGACCTGCTGTTCCTCGTGGTGATATTCTTCATTCCCGAGAGCCCGCGCTGGCTTATCGTCAAGGGGCGCGAACGTGACGCATTCCGTGTCCTCAGCCGCATTTATCCTTCGGAGAATGCCGTCAGGGACCAAATCGCCCTCACCAAGAATTCCATCGCCGGCGAAGTCAAATCGTCGCTCTCCGACATATTCGAAAAGGGAATCTTCAAGGCTGTCCTCATCGGTTCGGCGATAGCCATCCTGGGGCAGTTCATGGGGGTCAATGCCGTGCTCTACTATGGCCCGGAGATCTTCAAGAATGCCGGATTCGAGAATCCGCTATTCTCTACGGTACTCGTCGGTGTCGTAAATATGCTAACGACTGTCATCGCGCTGCTCATCATCGACAAGGTCGGCCGCAAGCAGCTCGTCTGGTGGGGCGTCAGCGGAATGATTGTCTGCCTCGTCTGCATCGGCCTCTACTTCGTCCTCGGGACGTTGCCCAACTGGTTCATGCTCACCTTCTTCCTGCTGTATGTGTTCTGCACGGCAATCTCCATCAGCGCGGTAGTATTCGTCCTCCTCAGCGAGATGTACCCCAACCGCGTCCGCGGAACCGCCATGTCGGTGGCAGGCCTCTTCCTCTGGGTAGGCACCTACCTCATCGGCCAGCTCACCCCCTGGATGCTCGCCCACCTCACTCCGGCTGGCACATTCTTCCTCTTCGCCCTGATGTGTCTCCCCTACCTCTTCATCATGTGGAAGTGGGTCCCTGAGACCACGGGCAAATCCCTCGAAGAAATCGAAGCCTGGTGGAAGAAGCACTGACAGCACTCACCCGCTTTGTCCTCGACCACGGGGACGACGACACCGCCCGCCTCCTGCTCTCCCGCAGCAAGTGGCCGGACATCGACATGGACCTCGCCGTCAGCACCATCGAAAGCCGTCGCCGTCTCCGTACCAAACTCCCCACCTGGTACGCCCTCCCCACCCTCCTCTACCCCTCCCCCCTCTCCGCCGAACAATCCTCCGGCGAACCCGCCGCCCGCCACAAAGCTGCACTCGCGGCTTCCATCCCAAGCGAGCCTACTTGGGCCCCTGCTCCTCTTCCCAACCTCCGCGTTGCGGATATGACAGGGGGGATGGGAGTGGATTCGTGGGCGTTTGCCGGAGTGGCGGAGGAGGTTTTGTACAATGAGATGAATGAGTCGTTGGTGGAGGCTGCGAGACACAATTTCAGGGAGCTAGGTGTTGAAAATGTGAGGTTTAGCTGCCGGGAGGTAGTGCCGGGGAGCATCGGGGAGATTCTGGGAGACTTCAAGCCGGACGTGGTGTTTTTGGATCCGGCGCGGCGTGGGACCGGCGGCGGGAAGGTCTTCCGCCTGGAAGACTGCTCGCCGAATGTCCTCCCGCTGATGCCGGAACTCCTCGACGCATGCCCGCACGTACTTCTGAAGCTTTCCCCCATGGCAGACATCACCCTTGTCGCAAAACAACTCCCCGGCGTGCGCGAAGTCCACCTCATTGAAGCCACCGGCGAATGCAAGGAGCTCCTCCTCCACATCCACCGCGGCTGGACCAGCGGCTACACCATCACCGCTTCAGTATTGACAGCATTAGCGCCAGGGTCTTCCTCTGATATCGCGGATTTCACTTTTAACCCTCAGGAGGAGGCCGAGGCTATCGCGACCTTTGCAACTCCCCTAC
>CAJODR010000019.1:4894-31314 GCA_905233275.1 uncultured Bacteroidales bacterium
CCGCTGATTTCCAGCCGTTTCCACCTCGGCAAACTCGCCCCGTCAACACACCTGTACGTCGCCGACACCATCCCTGAAGAGCTCGCCCCACTCGGCAAAGTATTCACCATTACACACATTCTCCCATTCGGCAAAACCGGCTTCCGCGAATGCCTCCGCCACCTACCCGACGCCCGCGCCGAAGTCTCCTCCCACAACATCCCCCTCACCTCCGACGACCTCCGCCGCAAAATCGGCTGCACCAGCGGCGGCACCACCCACATCTTCGCCGCCCCCTCCCTCACCGCCCGCCACCTCATCCTCGCCTCCCGCCACTAGATTTCTCTTCTTCGGCTGTCACCTCCGCTCGAAATGACAATGAATGAGTGACGGTGGTGGTGCCGAAAACGGGACAGTACCGTCAAAAATGGGGGTAAAATGACGGTGGTGGTGTCGAAAGTGGGACAGTACCGTCAAAAATGGGGGGTAGAATGACGGTGGTGGTGCTGAAAATGGGACAGTACCGTCAAAAACAGGCTAAAATGACGGTGGTGGTGCCGAATGTGGGACAGTACCGTCACTTGACTGGTGAGTGGCAGATGTGGGGTGTCCGGGGGCTTACCACCCCCGGACACCCAAATCTGGCACGTTATGATTTAGTTCTTCAGGTATTTGAGCCAGAAGTCGTAGTTGGCGGTGTAGAAGTGGAGGCCTTGGGTGCCGCGGTAGCCGTGCATGCCGTCGGGGTAGATCATAAATTCGAACTTTTTGCCGGCGGTTTGGAGGGCGTCAATGAGGAGGAGCGTGTTCTGGAAGTGGACGTTGTCGTCACCGGTGCCGTGGGTGATTTTGAGCATTACGGGTTCGACGGTGGCGAATTCGCTGTCGATGGGCTGGGGGGCCTGGCCGGTGTATAGGTCATACATTAAATAATCTGTAGGATAGCCTGCGGCGAGATCCATGACGGTGGCGGCGTAGCCCTCGGGATTGTCCTCGGGGGTAGACATGAAACGCTCGGTGTAGTGGGTGTCGTAGAGCATCCAGTCGTAGACTCCGCCGCCGGCGATGCCGTAGTGGTAGGCGTCGGGGGCGGTGAGGAGAAGCTTGGCGGCCGCCGAAGGAGAAGCCTTCTACGCCGATCTTTTCAGGGATGACATACGGGAGAGACTGGAAATATCGCGCCCAGGCGATGAAATCGTCAACTTCCACTGTCGAGAGATGCTTGTAGATCTGATCGAGACCTTCGCGGCCGTTGTGGCCGGAGGCGCGGCAGTCGGCGGTGACCTGGATTATGTCATTGGAAGCGTAGAAGAAATTGTTTTCGTAACGCTCGTAGCGGTCCCTGACAAGCGGTGTGTCGGGGCCGCCGTAGATATCCACGTGGACGGGATACTTCTTCGAAGGATCGAATCCGTAGGGATAAACCACCGTCGCGGGGAGCTGGAGACCGTCATTCTCCATCCATACGATTTCGCTGACAGGATCCAGACCGTCAAAATACTCGGGACCGCGCATGTCCGCGACCTTGAAGCACTTGGACGGCTTGGCGGTAGTGTAGACCCATATCTGAGTAGGCGTCTGGAGATTGGAGATGGAAGCCGCAAAGTATTTGCCGTCAGGGGAAAAGCGGACTTTGGCGACATCGTAGGAGGTGTCGGTGAGCGGAGTGATTCGACCCTTGCGGTCGACTTTGTAGACGGCATAACGCACCTGGGAGTCCCTCTTGGCGAGGAATGCCACCGAGCCGTCAGGGAGCACTTTCTGGAGGGATATATCCCAGTTGGTCCCGTCGGTGAGGCGGCGGAAAGTCTTGCCGTCGTAGGAGAGGAAGTATATCTGCTGCCAGCCGGTCTCGAAACTCCTGACCATGTAGAAACCCTCGTCGGTGAAGAGCATCCTGTCGATCCAGTCGAGCCAGGTGGCGTATGTCTCGTGGTAGACGTGCTCCTTGGATCCGTCATTCGCCGCTACGGCGTAGAGATCGAGCGTGTTCTGGATACGAGGCTCGCGAGCCACGTAGAATACCCTTGAATCGCGGCTCCAGAAAGGCGTCCCGAAATAGCCGTCCTCCGCGGGGTCGAAATCTGCCCAGACCGTGACCGGATCCGCGCCCGAGAGCACTGCATCCACATCGATGAAACCTATCCTGACTTCGGGATTCTTTTCCCCCGCCTTGGGGTAATGGGTCTCGCGCAAGGTCCCGTCCTGACCGCCGTGCGGCGAATAAATCGGGAACATCGGCACCTCACTGTCGTCAAAGCGATAGTAAGCGAGCTTCTTGCCGTCCGGCGACCACCAAAACGCCCTGTAATTGGACGAACGCCCGAAAATCTCCTCATAATAAACCCATGAAGCATAGCCGTTGAGAATCACGTCCGAACCGTCGTAAGTCAGGCGGAAGCACCTGTCGCCGTCGATGTCATGGACGTATAGATTGCCGTCCAGCGTATACGCAATCCGTGTCGAATCCGGCGAGTACGTCATATTCTTCGCCCCATCGACCTTGATTGGCATCCTGGAGAAGCGACCCTCTGCCTTCACACCATCCGTCCTCTCCCAGGTCTTCGCCTTGACGGCGAATGAATCCTCGCCACCGGAATAGCGCCCGGAATTGGAGAAGACGACGACATCATTGTCAGTCCATTTCCAGTCGGAGGGGATGGTATTGTATTCCTGAGCCACCAGCGGAAGGGCGGCAAAAACAATCAATGAGGTGATAATCAGACGTTTCATGCTTTGAAGAGTTCGTTTCGGAAATTTACGAGATATACTTTTTCGACAGCCCTCGTGAGGGCGGTGTAGAGCCATTTGAGATCGTCCAGCGTGGCACAGTCCTGCCAGAAGGGATTGTCGACGAAAACGCATTTCCACTGCCCTCCCTGGGATTTGTGGCAAGTGATTGCGGAAGCGTATTTGAGCTGCAGGGCGTTGAAATACGGATCCTCCCGTACGGCGTCATAGCGCTTTTTGCGCGATTTGATATGGGAATAATCGGCATCCACGCCTTGGTACAGCTCATTGGACTGTTCGTATGTCAACGAGGCGGATTCGCTGTCCAGCGTGTCCAGGAGCACTTTGGCCCGGACTTCGGCGTCGTCGTAATCCGGCAGGGTCAGCACCGCGTCCGCGAAATGCAGGCCATACCGGTCCTCGAAATTGCGGATCCGGTCCAGTTTCACTATGTCTCCGTTGGCTATGTAGTCAAGCTCGTCGACATCGGCGACCGCCTGGTAATTGTTCTTGACCACCATAAGCTTGTCGCCACGGACCAGCCTTTCCTCGCGGTAGAGGACCTGGGCACGGATGCCGGCATTGTAGCGGATAGCCCGGCGGTTGGAGCGGCAGAGGACAACGGTCTCGTCTTCGCCGTAGGCGGAATATGCGTCCGACAGAGTCTCAATCAGATCCGCTCCTCCGAGGCGCTGAATATCATCAAACCCACTGACATTGAGACCGATATCCTGAAGGGAACAATCGTCCTGAGATGACGAAATCATCTCCCTCAACCTGGTGGCATTGAGGAGAATACCGCTCTCCTTCTGCTGCCTGACCACGTCTTCCAGCGACGAATACATGACTCCGCCGAACCCGTCCATAAACTCCCGCGACAGCGCCGGGGAGGCGTCCAGCCCAATCGGAGGCAACTGAGCGGCATCACCGATGAGAATCAGCCGGCAGTCGGCTCCGGAGCGAACGAAAGTAATGAGGTCCTCCAGCAGATTGCCGCTGCCGAAAAGGGCGCTGGACTGCTTGTCGGCCGCATCGATACCGATGAGCGACACTTCGTCGACGACGAACAGCGTGCTGCGGGCCTTGTTGGGGCTCAGCGAAAACTGGCCGAATCCGTCATCCCCGTGGGACTTCTGGCGGTAGATATGTTTATGAATGGTATATGCAGGACGGCCGGCATAGCCCGAAAGCACCTTTGCCGAGCGGCCCGTCGGGGCAAGCAAAACGCAAGGAGTACGCAATTCCGTCATCGCCGAAATGACCGCCGAAACCGCCGTGGTCTTGCCAGTACCGGCATAGCCATTGACAACGAGTATATCGGCATCATCGCCGGTAATGAATTCAGCGGCAGTACGGAGAAAACGCTCCTGGCTCGGAGTGGCCTCGTATCCGAGACGATCTATAAACTGCCTGGTCAGGAATCCCGCCCTGTCCATCCTTTAGCGCTGTTTGCGGTGGAACATCAGGGAGAGAACCGCGAGCACCGGATAAATCTCCACACGGCCGAGGAACATGTCAAGCGAGAACATCACCTTGGAAGTGGCCGTGAGATGGTTGAAATTGCCCATGGAGCCGATATCGCCGAGAGCCGGACCGATATTGCCGAGACTTGCCAGCGTACCGGTCAGTGCCTCCGAATTGTTGTCGCCCACCACGAGGCAGACGATAACCGAAAGCGCCATCAGGAAGAAGTACATCGCGATATAGAGGATGAACGGGAATATCTCGTCGTCCGGAAGCGACACCCTGCCGAGACGCACCTCCTTGACGGAAGACGGATGAAGCGCCAGGCGCACGTGCCTGCGGATTGATTTCCAGAGAATGAGGATGCGGTCGCACTTGAGACCACCTGTCGTCGAACCGGCGCAACCGCACTGGATACTCATCATTATCAGAATGAAGCAAGGGAGCATCGGCCACGCAGCATTGTCCGCTATTGCGAATCCGGTGGTGGAAGCATAGCTCACCACGTGGAAAGTGCCGTCCATGAACGCCTCGCCCCAGGAGCCGTAAACGCCGTTGACCTTGAGCGAAAGGGCAGATATCAACGACATCACAAGCAGAGACAGCAGATAATAGCGGAGGACCGGATTATTCAGCGGCTTGAGCGAACGTGTCACAAACGTGATGTACAGCATCCCGAAATGCACCGACGACAGTATCATGAACACGATCGTAATGATATTGATCGTGGTCGAATGGAAGAATCCTATCGATTCACTGTGCGTGCTGAATCCGCCTGTCGCGCCGACGCTGAGCCCGTGGTTGACCGCGTCGAAAAAGCTCATTCCCGCGAGGGAATAAGAGAGAATGGCGGCTGCCGTAATCACCAGATACACGGAAGCGAAAATACGCACCGTACCGCCGGCGCCGCTCCTGTAGCCGTCACGGGACATGGAAGATACCTCCATGTTGGTCAGGCGGAGGCGGATCGGGCTGCCGTTCGGAATCACCATCAGCAGGAATACGACGACACCCAAACCTCCGATGAAGTGCGTAGACGAGCGCCAGAAGAGGAGGCTCTTGGGGAGCTCTTCGATATTCTCGAGTATGGTAGCTCCGGTGGTCGTAAATCCGGAAACACTTTCAAACCAGGCATTTGCGATGGTGAACGGCCCGCCCCACAGCAGATACGGCAGGCTACCGAATATGAACGACAGCAACCAGGACAGCACGATAATCATGTACCCGTCCTTGAGGGTAATCGTCTCGCTGCCGCGGACGAATATGAACGGGAACAGGCCGACGACCAGGGTAATGGCGAAACTGATACCGAGTGCGGGCAGCGCGCTGTCATGTCCGTTGACGAGTGACACGATCACTGACAGGAACATGAACAGGGAGCTCACGAGGAGAGCGAACCCGACGTTTCTCGATACTACCCTAAGATTCATTGCGCGGCTTCCTCGGTCTTTTGTTCTTTGAGAGTGGTGATGCGGCGGCGGAGCTGCTGGTTTTCGCCGCAGACTTCGCGGATGCCGTCATTGAGGGCGGCGAGTTCGTCGTCACCGTCGAATTCGTAGGAATACTTGCGGCCTTCGCTCCTGTATTCCCGGAGGGATGCAAGCATTTTGCGAAGCGGATTGACATAGTAGCTCAGCATGAAAGCGAGCAGAACGAGAATGAGGAGAAGCCCTGTCGCTACAGCCACGACCTCCGGTATGATACTCCGGTAGAAACCGTTGTCAAAGCGCTCTGCATTGAGTTCCAGTGTCGTGTAGATTTCGGTGGACAGGTTGGTGAGCGAACGTCTGAGATTGCGGTAGCTCTTGTCCTGGAATTCGTCGTAGAACCAGTCTCCGAGGCCGGTCCCGCCGGTGAAAACGTTGTTGAATCCGATCGAAGTGGTGTTGATGGCAGTGGATTCGCGCACGTAGATCTCGAGGGAATTGCGTACCTCCTCGACACCGCTCCTGATAGCATCCGTCCTCGCAAGAGTAGTGAGAGTATCGCACCAGGCATCAATGCTCTCGATGTCCAGGACGGGCATTTCGCCGCCCGATCTCGTGCCGAGGACGCGGCCGAGCTCGGTGTTGTATGCAGATGTCTCGTCGGAGATCTTCTCCACGAGAGTGATGCTGTGGATATTGTCTGCAATCAGTTCCGAGACATGGTGACTGATGCTCCGGTATTCGAAGAAAGTGATAAAACTCGATATGAGAAGCACAAGACCGATGGCAGAGAGGCTGAATATGAGTTTGCCCCTGATGCCGAAGGTCCCGCCTTCCTTGCGATTGCGCTTTTTGGCTTTCATTTTAAGCTCTTTCTATACAATCTGCAAATATACAAATTTTGCGGGATTAAAATATATTAAAAATATTTATTGACTATTTGGATATTTTTATGTATTTTTGCAAAAGATGCTCGAAAATTTCGAGAATTTTTATTTTTAACGCCATGAGAGAGAATTTTCTTCGCCAGAAAAACGACAAGAACGCAGTCCTCAAGAAGCACATTATCCGCCTCTGCATAGACAAGGGATCATACAATATCGCCGATCTCAGCCACCTGCTGGGCACCAGCGTCCCCACCGTCACCAAACTCGTGATGGCTCTTATCGACGAAGGATTCCTCGTGGATCTCGGCAAGCAGGACACCTCCGGTGGCCGCCGCCCAAGCATCTACGGACTCAATCCCGAGGCCGGATTCTTCATCGGCGTCCGCATCGGAAGGAGGCATGCAAATATATGCATCACCGATTTCAAGGGTGAGATAGTTGCGTTCGAGGATGAAATTCCTTTCACGATGGAGCCCAAGGTTGAGGCGGTCCACCGCGTAGCAGAGCAGTTGCGCCATTTCGTGCTGTCTTCCGGCATTCCCTGGAGGGATCTTCTCGGCGGTGGCGTCAGCTTCACCGGCAGGGTCAATCCCTTCACCGGATACAGCAACCTGTTCAGCGGCCCCGACCAGACCGACCTCGGCAGGATTCTCGAAGAAGACCTCGGCATCCCGGTAGTTATTGAAAACGACTCCCGGGCCATGACCTACGGCGAATACGTCTGCGGCAGCGCAGGAGGCAAGGAAAACATGCTGTTCGTCAACGTCAACTGGGGCCTCGGCATGGGCATCATCGTCAACGGGCACCTCTACTACGGCAAGTCCGGCTATTCGGGCGAATTCGGCCACTTCCCCATGCTCGACAACGACAAGATATGCAGCTGCGGCAAGGTCGGCTGCCTTGAGACGGGAGCTTCCGGCTCGGCCCTCCATCGCATGGTGCTTGAGCGTCTCGAGGCTGGCAGGGCGTCCTCCCTCACGACCGAATATCGCAAAAGGGGTACGGTTAGCCTCGAAGAAATTCTCCGCGCCGTCGGCGAGGAGGATGTCCTCGCAATCCAGTGTGTCGAAGAAGTGGGCGCGCTCCTCGGCCGCGCCATATCCGGACTCATCAACGTATTCAATCCCGAAATCGTCGTCCTCGGTGGCAAGGTCGCCAAGAACAACGAGTACCTCATGCTCTCCATCAATTCTTCCATCAGGAAATACGCGCAGAACTTCGTGGCCAAGGACACCACAATCGTATTCTCCGAATTAGGCAGAAAGGCCGCCCCGGTTGGAGCAGCCTTACTTTCGAGAGCACTGATCCTGGGGATTTAACCTATTCCGGCTTGTATGAATCTTTGAGGGAGGTCGTCTTGTTAAAGACGGCCTTTTCTGGTTTGCTGTCGCGGTCGAGGACGTAGTAGCCGGTCCTTTCAAACTGTACTGCGATGCAGGAAGCGTCGTTGAGAAGCGCGGGCTCTGCGAGTCCTTCCTTCACCACCAGTGATTCGGGGTTGAGGAAGTCCTTGTAGTCCTTGTCCTCGGGTACCTGGGACATGTCCGCAAGGGTGAAGAGGCGGTCGTAGTCGCGGATCTCGATCTTCTTGGCGTGGGCGTCGGAGACCCAGTGGATGGTACCCTTGACGGAGCGCCACTCCCCTTCCGTCGGATGGGTGGTGGGGTCGTAGGTGCACTTGAGCTCGACGACATTGCCTTCAGCGTCCTTGACTACTTCGTTGCACTTAATAATATAGGTATACTTGAGGCGCACTTCGCCGTCCGGACGGAGGCGGAAGAATTTCTTCGGAGCATCCTCCATGAAGTCGGCGCGCTCGATCCAGAGTGTCCTGGAGAACGGGACCTTCCTCTTGGCACCGTCGGGATCTGCCGGGTTGAGCGGGCAGTCGAACCACTCGACTTTGTCTTCCGGATAGTTGGTGATCGTGACCTTGACAGGGTCCTGGACGACCATGTAGCGGTTGGAGCGGGCGTTGAGGTCCTGGCGGACGCACCATTCGAGGAGCTGGATATCCATCAGCTGGTCGCGCTTGCTGACGCCGATTTTGTCGCAGAACATCCTGAGGGCCTCGGGGGTATAGCCGCGGCGGCGGACTCCGCAGAGCGTCGGCATCCGGGGATCGTCCCAGCCGGAGACGAGGCCTTTCTGCACGAGCTCGAGGAGCTTGCGCTTGGACATCAGAGTATATGTCAGGTTGAGCCTGGCGAATTCGTACTGATGGCTCGGGTAGATGCCGAGGGTCTCGATATACCAGTCGTACAGGGGACGGTGGACGTCGAATTCGAGGGTGCAGATCGAATGGGTGATGTGCTCGATGGAGTCGCACTGGCCGTGGGTGAAGTCGTACATCGGATAGATGCACCACTTGTCGCCGGTGCGGTGATGGCTCGCGAACTTGATGCGGTACATCAGAGGGTCGCGGAACATCATATTGGGATGTGCCATGTCTATCTTGGCACGGAGCACCTTGGAGCCTTCGGGATACTTGCCGGCCTTCATTTCACGGAAGAGTCGGAGATTCTCCTCGGGGGTGCGGTCGCGGTAGGGACTCGGCGTACCGGGAGTGTCCACGGTGCCGCGGTGGAGGCGGATTTCCTCCTGGGATTCGTCGTCAACGTATGCCAGGCCGCGTTTGATCATATCCTCGGCCCACTCATATAGCTGGTCGAAGTAATCCGAAGCGTAGAGTTCTTTGTCCCACTGGAAGCCGAGCCACTTGATGTCCTCCTTGATGGAGTCCACGTATTCGGTGTCCTCCTTGGTCGGGTTGGTGTCATCGTAGCGGAGGTTGGTCTTGCCGCCGTACTTCTCGGCGAGGCCGAAATTGAGGCATATCGACTTGGCGTGACCGAGGTGCAGATATCCGTTCGGCTCCGGAGGGAACCGCGTCATTATGGACTGGCACTTCCCTTCCGCAAGGTCCTTCTCGATGATTTCCTCTAGAAAATTGAGTTTGCGGGGCTCTTCGGCGACGGTTTTATTCTCTTCCATAGGACTGAATTGTTGAAATAACCTGCAAATTTAACAATTAATTGCGAATCCTGCGCCCGCTACAGTATATTCAGCGACTGCTCGCGGATTTTTTCGAGCTCGTCTTTCATGCGGACGACGAGTTTCTGGATGCCGGCGTGGTTGGCCTTGGAGCCGGTGGTGTTGATCTCACGGCCCATTTCCTGGATGATGAAGCCGAGCTTTTTGCCCGGGGCCGGGTCACCCTCGATCGTCTCGAGGAAATAGCGGCAGTGCTGGCGGAGGCGCACCTTCTCCTCGTTGATATCGTACTTTTCGAGGTAGAATATGAGCTCCTGCTCGAATCGCGACGGGTCAGGCTGTGCGGCCAGATCCTGGAGATTCTTCTGGAGACGTTCCTTGACCGTGGCAATGCGTTCGCCTTCAAGGCTTTCCACTTCGTCGTAAAGACTAAGGATGGTATGGACCCTCGACGTCACGTCCTTGTGCAGCACGGCGCCCTCCCTGGAACGGAACGCGTCAAGGGCATCAATCGCCTCATCAATAGCCTTCTCAACTGCCGGCCAGGTGGCTTCGGTGATAATCTCGGCTTTCTTGGTGTCGACCACGTCCGGGAGGCGGAGGATGGACGCCATGAGGGTGGCGCGTGTCGCGGGGTCATTCGCCCCCAGGGCGTCTTCCATTTGCCTGAGATATGCTTTGGCGAGTTCCGTATTGACCGGCCTGGCGACTTCTGCACCGTCAGCCTCGAAGTTGACATAGAGGTCAATGGTCCCGCGAAGCAGCCGCTCCGACAGCTTCTTCCTGACGGACATCTCATGCTCCTTCGGAAGAATCTGCGACTTGACGCTGATATCCGCGCTCTTTGCATTCAGCGAACGAATCTCGACGGTAACCTTACCGCCATCCACCGCAGCCACGGCCTTGCCGTACCCGGTCATCGACTTTACTGTACCCATCGTCAGCTAGTCGACAGTGATCTTGCCGGCGTTGATGCCGTATTTGCCGACCTGGACTATGCCGACGGGGTGGCCGTCGAGGTCCGGGACCATGCGGATGTCACTGAGCAGAGTGTGCGAGTGACCGCCGACGATCAGGTCGACGCCACGCGTTTCGGAGGCGAGGACAGGGTCAATCTTGGAGTCGGGATTGCTCGGGTCTTCCTCTACGCCGAGGTGGCTGAGGACGATGACGAGGTCGCATTTTTCGTCCTTGCGGAGCTTGGCTGCGAGTTCGTTCACGACCGGGGTGGGATCCTTGTACTGAGCCTTTTCGTCCGGGTCCTGCATGACCAGCGTCGAGATGTCGGCGAGGAGGCCGATGACACCGATCTTGCGTCCGGCGCGTTCAACGATTGCATACGGCTTGACGAGAGACGAGAGATTCTCGTCGAATTCATAATTGGCGCACACCACCGGGCAATTGATGCGCTGGATGCGCTCTGCAAGCCGCTTGTTGCCATTGTCGAATTCGTGGTTGCCGAGCGCAATTACGTCGTAGCGAAGGGCGTTGATGACGTCGACTTCCATTTCGCCGTTAAGGGCGGTGAAATACACCGAGCCCTGCGACCAGTCGCCTGCATGGAGGAGAAGGACGTTTTCGGCTCCCGCCTTTTCGCGTTCGTCTGCGACGAATGCAGCCCGCTCGATAATGCCGCCGAGACCGCTGTCCTTGCCGCCCAGGATGGGCTCGAAGTTGGAATGCGTGTCGTTGAAATGGAGGATGGTGAGGGGCTTGTCAAAAGTCTTGGGAGCGGAAGGACGGACGGTGCAGAGGATGAAGACCACGAGAAGTGCGCCCGCGATCGTAAGGATTATAGGTAAACTGTTCTTTTTCATGGCGCTACTCCTTGACGATCCTGTCGTCCTTTTGATATGAAATTTTCTTGCCTGCGGCCGTGAGGGCACGCACATAGTTGAGCATGCAGGTATCAATCCTCTCATGGGTGTCGATGTAGTCCCCTACCGAAAGCGGGGCGAGGGAGATTCCGTCACCGTTGTTGAGGAGGAAGCTGATGGTGGCCACTCCGTATACCTTATCATCGGATATAGGAGCGCCGCCGATGGTAGCTGATACGACCTTTTTGTCTTTGACTCTGGCCTTTATGCCTCCGACGACCTCCCACTTGCGTACCGCCATCGAGTCGAGAACCACCTTGAGGTCGCGTCCGCGAATGGGCACATACACGAGCGTATTGTTGAAGGGGAACATGGCCTCGATATCCTCAACCATCACGTCGCCCTGCTCCAACTCCGTGCGGATACCGCCGAAATTGGTAAGACCGACATCAATCTTCTTTCCGGTAAGCGCGGCCACCCTCTTCATGAGGGCGTCGATGTACATGTTGGAAAGCTCGCACTGGGGCTCCTCGATGCGCATCTGAGCGGCGGTCGTGCCGATCACCTTTTTCTTTGACGCTATGGCTGACTGCGCATCCATGAGGATGGCGGCGCAACGGCTGACTTCATTGTCCTTGAAGGTCCTGCCGTTGGGCGAAGTGTACACGCCGTCGGAGATGGTACCGAAAGCCGTCTCCATCGTATTCCGGGCTGTGAGGTGCTGCACTCCGGTCCTGGAGCCGTCCATCCTGTAGGTCTCCCAGGTGATGGTCGGGCTCTTCGGCGGAGTCGGGGATCCGCAGCCGAAAACTGCCAGCAGCGCAGCTGCAAGAAGGGTTTTTCTTAACATGATTATTTTTGTTTTAGCCATTTCCAGAGATCCTTGAAGGTGGTTTTCTTGCCGAACATGAGTACGCCGATCTTGTAGATCTTGGCCGACAGCCAGGCGCAGAGTATGAAGGTCAGGAGAAGGAGGCCGATAGACAGCCCTATCTCACCCCATGACACGGTATCGACAGGAATTCGCGCCAGCATGACTATAGGCGAGGTAAACGGAATCATCGAGCCCCACCACACTATTCCGCTACCGGGGGCGCGGAATGCGTAAATCGCGATGAAGAAGCCGATGAAGAGCGGAGCTGTAATCGGAATCTGCAGCTGCTGGCTGTCCCCCTCATTCTCCACGGCTGAGCCTATGGCGGCGAACAGCGACGCATACAGCAGATAGCCGAAGATGAAATACAGGAAGAATGCAATCAGGAGCTTTCCGAGCTCGAGGTGCTTGACGGTCGAGACAATGGCCTCCATCGCGGATGGTGCAGGAGCGGCAGAGACTGCCGTCGAATCCGCAGCCTCGGTAAGCGACACGGCATCCATATCCATACCGGGAATGTTGACCTGATCAACCACCATCGCGGCCTCGGGGCCGGAAGCGGCTGCGAGCATGTCGCCGACATTGATGAAGCGGCTCGCCACAAGGACTATCGCCAGCGTCAGCACTATCCAGAGGAAGAACTGCGTCAGCGCCACGAGAGCAACGCCGATAATCTTGCCGAACATAAGCTCGGTGGACTTGACCGACGAGATGAGCACTTCGACGACGCGGCTTGACTTCTCCTCGATCACCGAGGACATCACCATGCCGCAGAACATCATGATAAACATGTAGATAGCGATGCCGAGAATCATCGACAGGGCCATGAGGATGCCGCTCTCGGAGAGCGATTCGTTGCCCTTTTCATCCATTTTCCAGGTCTGGAGATGGATGTCGGTCTTGACCTCCTCCATGATGTCCTGGAGGTTTTCGATATTGTACGAATCTATGCGGTACTTCTCTACCGCGTCGTTTATCCTCGACTCGATGTAGGACTGGCTGTCCATGCCGACGGGGTCGCGGGAGACGCATTCTGCCAGCACTGTCCTCGCCACGGTATCCAGCTGCCCGATATGGAGGACGATGTCAACTCCGAGCGATTCCATCTGCTCCTTGGCCTCGGCATAGGTCTTGTCCCCTATTTCGGTGAATGTCAGGGATTCGTTGGATCCCAGGGCGGGAAGGACGATTCCGGATTCGTCGACGACGCCGACGGTCTTGGCATCCTCCTTTGAGAATGTCATTATCAGGGACGGCAGAAGGATCAGCGCGGCGAAAAGGATCGGCGCAAGGAAGGTGATGATGAGGAAGGATTTCTTCTTCACCCTGTTGAGGTATTCGCGACGGATTATGATGCCGATTTTCTTGAAATTCATAGCCTATTCCTCCTCCGTTACAAGTTTGATAAAGATGTCGTTCATCCTCGGGATGAGCTCGCGGAACGAATTGACACTGACCGGCTTGGCCGCAAGGGCAGACAAGATGGCCGATGAATTTACGCCTTCGGCGGGAACGATCACCGCGGTATGGCGACCTCCGTCGAATTCGTCCGTGAGCACCGAGAATACTCCCGGCTCCGGCTCCAGCGTCTCCCCGGTGTAGACGAGCTCGAAATTGTTGTCGCCGTAGCGGCGGCGAATCTCGTCGGTACCTCCGGTGACTACCAGGCGGGCCTTGTTGATGAGAGCGATCTCATCGCAAAGCTCCTCTACCGATTCCATGTTGTGGGTCGAGAGAATGATGGTGGCACCTTCGTCGCGGAGACGGAGGATTTCCTTACGGATGAGTTCGGCGTTGACGGGGTCGAAGCCGGAGAAAGGCTCGTCAAGTATCATCAGAGATGGTTTGTGGGCCACCGTAGTGATGAACTGAATCTTCTGGGCCATACCCTTCGAAAGTTCTTCGATCTTCTTTCCCCACCAGTCGGTGATGCCGAAACGGACGAACCATTCCTTGAGCGCCTTGGCTGCTTCCCTCTGGCTGAGGCCCTTGAGCTGGAGAAGGTACATAGCCTGGTCGCCGACCTTCATCTTGCGGTACAGGCCGCGCTCCTCGGGGAGGTAGCCGATGCGGGCCACGTCCTCTTCGGTAATGGGGCGCCCGTTAAAGAGGACGGAGCCGCCGTCCGGGACGGTAATCCGGTTGATGATACGGATAAGTGTTGTTTTGCCGGCACCGTTGGGGCCGAGAAGGCCGAATATCTTGCCTTCCGGGATATCCAGCGAGATGCCGTCGAGTGCGACTTTCTCGCCGAAGTGTTTGGAGACTTGCCGGATTTGGATGATTGACATGCTTAGAGTGTTAAGAGTTTGGTAACGAGCTCTTTGAGGAGCTCGGAAGGTGTAGCTTCGCCGCTTTCGCCACCCTTTCCCTTGTAGTCGTACTGCGCGAGGAGACCCACGGCAGCCATGGCCTTCGGGACGGGATAGTAGCGGACGGCGCTGTCGTATTCTTTGAAAAAGAAGGGATTGACGCCGAGGATGCGGGCCTTTTCGTCATTCCCCGGATGGGGGTTGTCAGCGAGAAGGGCTCCGTAGCGGAGAATGCGGTTGAAATGGTTGAACAGCGGCCCCGTCACTGCCGGTAGGGCAAAACGGGGCGAATCGCCGATAAAGGAGGCGGTCCTGAGCGCCGCGGCGCCGTTACGGAAAGACAGCGCCTTGGTGAGCTCGAATACCGAGAACTGGCGGGAGATGCCGACATTGCGTTCGATGTCGGCGAGAGTGACTTCAGTGGTACCTTCGGGAAGATTTTTGAGCATCTTGTCGGTCTCCACGGCCACTTTGCCGGGGTCCGAGCCGGCTGACTCAGCGAGCAGGACGGCCGCATCGGGCGCGATGGAGAGCCCCCTGGAGGCATAATAGTCCCCTATCCATCCAGCCATCTCGTAGTCGCGGATGGGGACGGATTCGAGGACTGTGCCATTCTTGGAGACGGCCTTGTAGAGAGCCTTGCGCTTGTCGGCCGAGGCTCCTCTCATGAGGATCACGAGCACTGTTGAATCAAGCGGCTGCTGGCAGTAGATCGCGAGCTCCTCGAGGGATTTCATCTGCTGGGCCTCCTTGACCACCACGAGCTGGCGCTCTGCCATCATGGGGAACCGTCTCGCTGCCGTGATGACGGTGTCAGCCGGCGTGTCGGAGCCGTAGCAGATGAATTCGTTGAAGTCGCGTTCCCATTCCTGAAGACAATTGGAGATGACGGCATCAGCCACCATCTCCGGATAATAAGGCTCTTCCCCCATCAACAGATATATAGGGGAGAAGACACCCCTGCGGATGTCTTCCAGAAGGTTTCGGGCTTCCCGGTCGGTATCTTTGTAGGACCTTGCCACCGGGTTTATTTGTCAAAGCGCTTTTCGGTGGCGCGGACGATTTTTTCCTTCATCACATCGGCGGCCTCGGTGACTGCCTCTTCGAAGGTCTTGGCGTTTTTCTCGACTACGAGTTCTTCGCCGGGAATGTGGGTTTTGATCTTTACGGACTTGTTGTCGTGTTCGGGAAGGAGCGACAGCGTGACGTCGATGTCTCCCATGTTGTCGAAGAATTTTTCGAGTTTCACGACTTTCTTTTCGACGTAGGCAATGAGCTTGGCATCAGCGTCGAACTTGAGGGATTTGATGTTAATCGCCATGGTTGGATCCGTTTTTGGCCCTTGGGTGGGCATTGTTATACGTTTGTTTCAGGCGCTCGATGCTGCTGTGGGTATAGACCTGGGTCGCGGCGAGGGAGGAGTGTCCGAGGAGTTCTTTGATGGAGTTGAGGTCTGTCCCCTCTCCCAGAAGTCCTGTAGCCAGGGAATGCCTCAATACATGGGGGGAACGTCTCCCCGTAATGCCCTCGACGCCTTCCAGCTCGCCTTTGACCGTGCGGTCCACATATACCGGATAGAGTTTGCCTCCTCTCGGAGTAAGGAGAAGGGGCGCATCCGCTTCCGGTGCCGCCGGCAACATCTTGTCAACCGATTGTAAATATAATGAAATTTCTTTAGAAAGTGAAGGAATCAGCGGAATTTCCCGCATTTTGTCCCCTTTGCCCCGCACGTGCAGGACCCCGCGGGAAAGGTCCAGCGAGCCCCTCGTCAGGGATATGAGTTCGCTCCGACGGATACCCGTCGAATAGAGCATGCTGATAATCAGCCGTTTCAGGCGAGGCTCGTAATACTTTGAGTCAGAGAAGCTTTCGTATTCGCTGACGAGATACTCCGTCGAATTGAAATAGCTCTCCATAGACTCCTCCCGGTAGAATTCCGGCAGCCGCCTGGAGGTCTTCGGCCGCGACACCGTCGCCGCCGGATTGCTCTCCAGCACCCCCTCCTTCACGAGGAAGCGGCAAAACCCGCTCACCACCGACAGATGCTGCCCCACCGTCCTCGCGTCCAGCTTCCGCTCATCCAGCAAATACACCTCATACCCCCTCAACGCATTCCTCGTGAGCACCTCTGACGCCATGCCCTCCCAGATATGCCCCTCTTTGTCATTTCGAGCGGAGGCGCAGCCGGAGCCGAGAAATCTCTCCAGCTCCTCCAGCACACCCCTGTAAATCTCCACCGTCCGGGGAGAATACCGCCGCACCGACGCGAGATATTTGAGGTACTTATCTGACATTTCGATATTCGCCATATATGGAATAATAATACAACGGATCCTCATGCAAGAGCCTCCAGAGAGAATCCTCCTCGGCAATCTTTTCACGCAACAAGCCCGTCAGATGAGAAGCGATCCAACCTCTTATCCCGAACGGATTGTCAGCAGATCCGTTAATCCGGAAAGCCACGGGGCCCACATTGTAATTGTAATTGATCTGAAGCGTATCGTGTCTCTCCTTACCATCCAGTATGAGCACATAATCACAGTCTTCGAAATATCGTAAAGAAGCAGGAGTAAGGGCCATGGAATCGATCAGTCTTCCAAACTCGCGAAATAATGAATCGTTGCTGAAACAGCACTTGTAGACCTTTCCCTTTCTCCTTTTCCCTCTTATCATATCCTTGTATGACATGAAAACATCACTATACCCCTCTACTTCATGATTCAGACGGTTATAATATATATATATAGAATCCCCTGCCTCCGGAACTTCCGTAACGACAGGCGTTATTTTTCGTGAAATCCCGCAAGAGAATGCAATACAGAATAAAAGAAAGAAACAACAGAAATATGAATTATGGCGTATCATCATATAACATCCAGTTATGCTCTTTTACTATTTCTATGATTTCACGGAGACTGAAATCTGTAAAGGTGTAGGAATGTCCACTCGAATTAATGTGTTTTGTTCTTGTCACCTGTCCTTCAGGGATCTCCCCGTGCGCAATGGCCACCTCTTGTTCTACGGTTTCAATAACACGCTTCTCATTGGCATTAGAATAGCGTGGATCAGAGGTCTTGTTTCTGGCAACGTACTCCTGGACACTACCGGTTTTCATCTCGTCATCAAAATCCGTGGCGTGTCCGAATTCATGGGAAAGTTGAGTAACAGGAGAAACCCACATATAAGATTCATCATCTTCCATTACTAAATAAGGGTTCCAATAAATAGTTGAAGGCTTTGTGGTGCTATAAATAAAACCCGGAGCGTCGCCTTCTTCAATGCAATAATAATAAGGCGACTCCTGAAGTTGCCTCAGATACTTATCCGTACCATGAGAACGCATATATTTCGAGGCTTCGTGGACCCGTCTTTTAAATACAGCTGAACTCCCGGGAGCAAACAGAACGGTATCACCTTGAGGATCAATCATATTAATCGGATTACCAGCACAATAGGCATAAGGACTTACAGAAAAGTATTTCTCCGCTTTGGGATCTATCGTTCTCCACCTTGGAAAGTCTGTACTATAATGCCTTGCGCCAAAATCATAGGCACTTATGGATTCATCAAATTCCTTGCCTGAATACTTGAATGAGGAAATTTCGGGAGGGACTATAACGTCAAGACTCTGCCCATAGGGATCGTAATGATTAACCTGAACAATATTACCATACCTATCTGCCACGATTCTGTTGTTCCCCTGATGATCTTTAACAAAAAACCTGTAAACAGGGACTCCGCTTACATATTCAATATAACCGCCATCAAAAAAAAGCGTTTTTAAGACATCGTTTTTGAATATCAGGTTACCGACATAGTCTGTCTTGACGTTTAAAGTATCTGTCATCCTGGGAGTGTACTCAGAGTCAATTCTTCTCAATTTTTCCCCCGAATGAGAATAAAGATACTTGACGCAGCTTGCGGATTGCGGTGAATAGCCCTGACTCCTGACTATCAAAGAGGGCTTCTTGATGTGATTGTATGAGATTGAGACGATACTGCTTGCGGAATCCGAATACATATTCCCGTTTGCATCATAACCGCACACATTGTGATAACTGGGCGAAATGGGATTGGCAGGATCCGGCCCCGTATTATAATAATCCAGAAGATGATTACCTTCATACGATGTCGCTAAAACGTAAGAAGGCGTAATAAGACGCGTCAGATTGCCATTTTTATCATACTCATACTGCCGGTTGTATGTCCCGGTCTGAACGCCGGATTCGCCATAATATGCACTACAGATCCTGGACAAATTATCGTATGTGAAATCATAGTATCTGGGTATATTGTCATTGCCGCAAGTCCATTGAACGGAACTGATATTACCAGACATCTGGGATATTGATGATGAAGCGCGTTTTATGTTATAATAAAGAGTCTCGGAGAACACATCACTATCGATACTTGTAATCCAGGACCGGATATTATAGCCGATGCTTGTTTCCAACGAAGTAGCACCGTTCCTTGCGTCAGATGTCATTCTTCCAATCGAATCATACTCATAATCATGAAGTGTAACAGGAGACAGATTGTTCAACCTGTGTGTCACCGTTTGGATTCTGCCCCAAGAATCATATGTTTTTCCTATTCGTTCGATAATCTTTGCCCCGGAAGAATCCTCATGTTCAATTATCTCCAGAATAACATTATCGGTAAAATCATATGCATAAAAACGCTTTTCCACCCCACCGACATGGGTTGACGATTTTGTCTGATTCATTCTACCATAATCATCATAATAGTATGATGACCATAGATAAACATTCTCATTACCAGGGGAGAGGACTCTGTTCAGGCTCCCAGTCATCAATCCCTTGGCCCCCAATGAAGACGCAGGCTGGATGCCATCCGAAGAATATGTAATCTCCGGTTCAATCTTTCCGGACCCGGGAACAGGACACCCCCATTTCCCGTAAAAATCGTATGAGTCATACCATCGTACTGTTAGGAACTGTGGTGAAACGAGTACTATTCCATTTACATAATAACCATAGTTTAAACTATTGCCGGCTGAAAAAGACACCCCGACACTATTGGGAAGCGGATCATTGGACATTGGATCAAAACTATTGGCACAGACCCCCGCCAGACATTCCCTCCCAGCAAAATCGCCAAGATAAAAAGCCCACTCACCACGGGTTCTTTGAAGAGAATCCTGAGAAAAAACAAGCCTGTCTCGTTTGTCATAAATAAAATACTCCCATCCGGCGCCAGGAAGTTTACGTCCTCTCAAACGTCCACGACCGTCATATCGATAAAGGAAGGCTAATTGTTGAATGGACGAAGTACTATCGCATACAAATGAAGTACTTGATTCTGCAATCAAACGATCACTCAATTCAGGTGGAAGAACCGCAGCCAGATGTCCATAACGATCGTATACATAATATGTATCAGCAAAAGAAGAATTACTGATTAACAAGCGTTCCAAGACAGTACGCCCAGTCTTATCCACAAAAGTATACTTCTTCCGCCCATCCTCGTCCGTGGTCACTGTAAGATTCAATTCCGAAGGAGCAAAATTGCCAATACGGCGGATTATCACACTGCCGGCACCCGTACTATTCTCCACTGTAAAACGATGGCATCTGAGCAGGGATGAGGATACATGATTAGCCAGGTATTCTTTTTTGAAGGACTTGCCTTGATAATGCCATGAAGCGCCTGGTCCTGTAATGGAGGAGACTCTTTCAGAAGGAGCAGACTCATATGTCATCAATTGATAAGGTCTTGGATCGTTATAATATGTTTGACCTGCAGAATAGACACTGGCAGGTGACACGTATGCGCCGTTGTTCCCATTAATGGGGATAGGCAAATATGATGTACTCAACCTTCCTTTTGAATCATATTCATCTGATGACACAATATCTGCATTGCTAACACCCGGGGCGGCAGATACCTTGAGAATGGTTGAACGTCGGCCAAGACCGTCGTAAAAGACTCTGGTTCTTATGGAATCAGAAGCAGAAGCTACGGTAAACACCTGAGTCTCAACATAGTTCTTGTCAGAAGTGCTGACAAACTCGTGGTATGAGTACTGTCTTTTTTTGTTTGAATTACAATCTGTTTCTCTTATCAATCGACCGAAACTGTCATATCCGAAACCATAAAAGCAATTACGGGGATCTTTAATCTCCGTGACATTACCCAATAAATCATAATGAAATTCTTTTACGAGAGCGTAAGGGTGAGCATTCTTTATAGAAGCGATCCATGAATAGTCAGGGATGTCCGAGAGAGAAAATTCCAAAGCATCTTCCATCAGAGCATCAATCTGGGAACTCGACAAACCTCTAATCTCAGCCACCGGATACCGTCCGCCAAATCCCCATAGATAAAGAACGACGTCAGATTCGCCATACCGTACTGCGACCGGGTTACCGAAATCATCGAATGATAAGCACTCCCAGTTACAGACAGGATAGTAAGGTGATGAGAAAACATCTGAATAGCGTATACTTTTCTTCCATCCTAAGTTATTATATCCGTTTAGGGATGAAAAAACAAATACACTGTCACGGAACACCTTCTTTTCAACTATCGGCGCAATACGATGAAGAGTATTGACCATATAATTCAATGATGGATTTGAAAGATAATCCCCAGGATGTGTATAATATACTTCTGTTATTTCTCCCCCGGAACCATGAATAACCTCCTTTTCCAATAACAAAGTGGAAGGATTATATGTATAATCAATTATTGTTTCAACACCATCCTCAACTATCGATTTTTTCTTTAAGGTAACATCTATCTGGTTCAATCCATACTGAATCACCTTGAAGAATCCGCTGTAATAGGGATCAGTATCCAATAACGACAAGTGTTCCCCGCTCATAATTTCCGGGTACAACAGATTGGGGAACCGCAGATTATTGATAAATAAACTTACGCCTGTAAGGAATCTGGAAACAAGAATTGAATAAACATAGGATTCCTTTCGCAGTTCACTTCCGGTCGAGTTGTAAATCGTTTTATCTAGTATATGACCGTTCTGCCAATCTGAAATTTCATAACTGAACGGATGATAATGGGCATCTTCATTACTAAAACGGTAGACTGTTTTACCTTGAACTCCAGAGATTGTCTCTGTCACATAAGAATACCCGACGCCTGAATCCAATCCGTAAGGATTATATGACAAAGGAGTATCAAACACCTCAAATTGTTTGGCGAACAAAGTTACTGGATATGACGACGGAGGATTTGAGTATATAGTAGGATACTGACAATTCTCAAATATGCGCCAATAATACGGTCGGTCATATAGTTTTCCGCTGGAAAGACCGGTCACAGGATCAACGTAAGAATAATTATATGCCATCTTTGCCGTTGTCCCCCCGGCATCAAAATGCTTGATTGCTTTCACTCTCATGCCACATCCATATGACACGGTTGGCCATGATTCCGGTGTTTCAGGCTCCTGATCTTCATACCATATCTTGGCCCACAGGCAGCCATGATCCGCAAAAGGCCCGGACTGATTGCCCAACTCATCAGGGAAAGTAACCATAAAGACATGGAAACCGGCCGGCCTTGTGACAGTAAGTTCCCCTTGTATGACGGTATCTTGATTCTGACCGGACTCCCATACGGTATAGAGGGTTTGGGTACCTCCATTGCTGGAATACGGGATTGTTATGGATGAACCATTCACATCAGACCATGAATTGTTTCCACGCTGCATATAATACTGCACATGAAAAACTCTGGGCCCGTTGGTAGTGACGGAAAAGGATCTTGTATCGGTAGGAGAATTCTGATCTATGATAGTAAAACTTACCGTATCTACCTGATATCCACCATTATTATCTCTTATAGGAAATCCTCGAAAGGAATTGGATTCATATTCAAACTCTGTACGTCCTCCGGTTGGATAGATAATATTACGCAATAATCCCGCCTGACAAAAAGAATAGTCATGCCCTTTATCGTATTTATTGGGATAATTGTAAACATATCTTTTATCGTTATCCGATAATTCGCTGTTTATCAATCCACGCAAATCAGGTAAACGAGAACCCTTTGCTATATAATCTGAACTATTGGCATAACCCCAATGATCCGTAGTGTATGAATCCTTTGGAGGCAAAGGCGTGGAATTGTACTGAAAATAATAATGATTAATCTCAGTGTTCCCGTCAACGGCAACTTCACAAACGGATTGCAGTTGCAATCTCAATGACTTCGTATCATGTGTTATCCCCTGTTTAGGCTCAAAATAAGAATAATTGAGTTTAAACTTCTTCAGTACCGAATTACTATGGGCATCCTTAATAATAATATAGTCCAACTTAGGGATAGAATCAATATCCATTCTTGGACTAGTAGCAAACTCGATTTTATAATTAGGTGTTTCAATATCCTTCAATTGAATATCACGCTGTTCTATAACAGCCAGGCTCGTCTTCACATCACGATCCTTAAAAAACTGACCGGCTGTACCGTATGAGTCTTTTATCGTCCCATTGCAGTACATGCTGTTATCCACTTTCAGATAGGGATACGTGTAGTAATGGTATATAATCTTTGCACCTCCGGGATACTCTGTTTCATCTAAAGGATATGTAATGCTATTGGGTCGATTATTACCTTGTATCCGCGAATGGGCGCCATAACTGAATAAATGACGGATTCCTTCTGGAGTACGTATCTCTATTGTCTTACTAATGAAATTGTTCGCATTGAACTCGTTTATTCGCACATTCTGATCCCTGCGAATTACCACAATTGAGTCATCTCTGTAATCCTTGACATAGCAGCCGCTATTCCCGGGATATGAGAATAAATAAGCATCCGGGGTCAGCTTTCCCCAATATGCGGAGCTGACGGCGGCAGTCCTGTGCGGGATACTATCGTAGACAGCCGTAGTAACAGGAATGTCCTTATACCGGTGCTCTTCATAAATGGATGGTTTAAGGAAAAGAGAACTATAGGTTTCAAACGTATCGTCATCGTCATCGAAGCCGTCTACTACCACGCGTGTAACAAATCCGCCTAAATTCAGGTTCCATCCCAAACCGACCCACGATGCTTCTTCCTCAACCTTGATTCCAGAAGTATTATACCTTAGGACAATCGGAATTTCAATCTGACCATCCTTTAACATATATAACGGTATTGAGACATCAGGAGTGCCCCTGTACAAACCGATGGGATTCATAATATACTTATGAAATGACCACACATCAGGTGAAGAAACTGATAATCCCGAAAGTTCGCGATTGAACACTCTGTTATCCGTCACCTGCTGTGAATAAACACTGTTACAGCACAATATGAGGAAGTGAATGAGCACATATTTAATAAATATGTTTCCAAAAAATTTCATTCGACTCATAATTATATTCTACCACGTCTTGAAGGGCATGACGGACAGCGCCGAGTTGTAGTATCGCTTGTCGCCGGTGACTTCCTCGCCGAGCCATGAAGGCTTGTCGAAGTGCTCCGAGGGGCCTCCAAGCTCGATTTCGGCCATGACGAGGCCCTCGTTGTCGCCGAGGAATTCGTCGATCTCCCACTTGCGGCCATTGCCCGCAGGGACAATATGACGGATCTTCTCGATACGACCGCTCTTGGTGAGATTGAACAGCTCTTCAGCATCGCGGAGCGACACTTCGGTCTCCCATTCCTGGCGGCTCATACCGAAATGAGTGGGCCCCTTGATGGTCAGAATGCCCCGTTCATCCTGTATGCGGATACGGACAGTATTGCCGCTGTCGTGGGCGATATAGCCCTGGCGGATGGTATGGCTCAGGATCTCGTCCTTCTTCCATGAATCATCCTTGACGAGAAACTTGCGCTCTGTTTCGATATGCATCAGGCTTTCCATTTTTCAGCGTTTTTGAGTCCCTGACGGATCTCCGTCGAAGAAATATTGACTAACGGCGCATCCAGAAGCGTGATCCTGTACTCCGGATTCTCCTTCATAAGCCGTGCCTTCAAGTGTCCTCTGTGATACCCCTTCCGGGGGAATACCGCTATGCCGTATTCCAACAAAATCCGCCCGTAATCCCTCCAGCGTGGGAAACTCTCGAGATTGTCGGCGCCGACAACGAGGGTGAACCTGTTCTCCGGCTCCCCTGCCCTGAGTGCGTCCAGCGTCCTGATCGTATATTGCGGCGGGGGCATCCTGAGCTCGATGTCGTCGACCTTCACCTTGAGGTCCGGATACTTCGCGAGCGTCTCCCGCGCCGCATTGAGGCGGTCTTCAGCGCTGTCGCGGTTGGAGGCGTCTTTAAATGGATTCTGCGGCGACACGATGAGGCGCACCTCATCGAATCCGTCCACTTCCGTCAGATGCCTGATAATGGCCAGATGCCCCTTGTGGAGCGGATTGAAGCTCCCCGAGTAGACGGCAACGTTCACTCTGCGAGGAATTTGTCGACCATCTGCTCCGATTCGGCGTAAGCCTTCTCGAGGTCGTCGTTGATGAGCACTTTGTCGAACTGCGGCGCGAATGTCATCTCTTCCGCGGCCTTGGCCACCCTTTCTTCGATAGCCTCCGGCGAATCAGTCTGGCGCGCAACCAGCCTCCTTCTGAGCTCCTCGACCGACGGGGCCTGGATAAACACCGACAGGGCGCTGTCCCCGAAGTATTTCTTAAGCGAGACGCCTCCTTTGACGTCGACGTCGAATATGATTACGTGCCCCTTCTTCCAAATGCGCGTCACCTCGCTCTTGAGGGTGCCGTAGAAGCGGCCTTCGTAGACCTCTTCGTATTCGACGAAGTCGCCGGCGGCTATCCGTTTCCGGAAGGTATCGGCGTCGATGAAGTAATATTCGACTCCGTCCTTCTCTGTGCCACGAGGTGGCCTGGAGGTGGCTGAAATGGAGAATTCGATCTCCGGGTGAAGTCCCAGGAGGTGGTTGACGATGGTGCTTTTGCCGGAGCCGGAGGGGGCGGAAAAGATGAGTACTTTGCCAGTCATGGGTGTTAGTCCGTATTTGGAAGCCTCCTCCCTCATAAGGGCGTCGGCCTCGGTGAAATCGTTGCCTATGCGGCCGTCCAGGATTGCCTCCTTGACTGCGTCCTTGATGCGGCCAATAGTATTGCAGGGCTCAATTCCATAGACCTGCATGATGTAGTCGCCGGTAATCGGGTTTTTGAAATTGCGAATGGCGTCGCGCGCCTCAACGTCCTCCATCTTCCGGAGCACCTCCTGGAAGCCCGCCCTGATCCGGGCGACCTTCGCGGGGTTCTTGGAAGTGATGTCGGCGTTGGAAAGAAGCATGAGGTCGTCGAGCTCGTTGCCTGCGTCGAATATGAGGCGGCGCACGGCGCTGTCCGTCACCTCGTCGTCCACGAGCTGCGTAGGGCGATGGTGCAGGGAGACGAGCTTTTCGACGTACTTCATCTTTTCATTCTGCGGCAGCTTGAGCTCGCGGAAAATCTTCGGGACCAGCCTCGAACCGATGATCTCATGCCCGTGGAATGTCCATCCGATCCCCGGCACATAGCGCTTTGAACGGGGCTTGCCGATATCGTGAAGAAGGGCGGCCCAGCGTAGCCATACGTTGGGGGCGGTGCGAATTGATTCGACCCAGCCGTCGCCGTCCTCTGCGGGGTCGTAGTCCTTGAGGCGTGATTCGGCGATAGCCTTCTGCTCGGCCTCGGCCACGTTGTCGAGTACCTGGAGGGAATGGGAGAAATTCTCCTTGTGCCCGCGGCCTTCGACCGTTTCGACGCCTTTCAGCGCAGTCAGTTCCGGGAGAATCTTCTCCAAAAGGGTGGTATCGTCGAGAAGGCGGAATCCCATCGACGGACGGGGCGTAACCAGTATCTTGTTGAGTTCCTCGGCAATCCGCTCGCGGGAAAGGATATCCAGCCGGTCGCGGTTGCGTCTCATCGATTCAAGGGACTCGGGAACAATGCGGAATGTATGATCAGGCGTGGACAGCTTGGTCGCAAACCGTATGGCGCGAAG
>CAJODR010000020.1 GCA_905233275.1 uncultured Bacteroidales bacterium
TGAATTGATCGTGTTTACCACAATATCAACTAACGCTTTTGATCTTCAGTAAGTGTAATTCCATCGAATGCGCGCTGAAGATCACCTTTGCTGATCTTTGCCAACTTCCGGCCTCGGCCATGTTTACCGGATTGGACGATGAGAGTGTCTTTCCGCTGATACGGCCGATGGAGTCCCAGGTGCAGGTTGATGACAGCGTCACCGTAGCCGATGCCTTGGCTGGCGTTGCTCCGCGGCCTACCCACATGGACGATGTGAGCAGGTGGCCCCTGGTGTCGTAACTGCGTAAATTAACACTCATTATTACAAAAATCTATTAGCCATTTACCATTCTTCAGAACAAATGTATAACTAACACAATCATAAAACTTTAACCATGGATTATGTTCCGAGAACCGAACAGTTTTGCTCTTTTCTTCCTTAATATTATCACATAAGAGAGAAAAATCACCAGTAATGAAAAAGGGGCAGTCTTTATATTCGCTGTATACAAACGGGGTACTCCAATTGGGAGACAATAGGTATGACTCCTTGTTATAATAACGAAATATTCTTATAACGGGATTTTTTTCATCTGAATAAACCTCTATATGATACCCCCATTTATGATTTCCGAATTCCAAGGGATATGTTGTTTCCCGGCTGAGTTCTTCGGCCTGCGACAAAAAATCACGGCCAAAAGGAGAAAAAGAATAGTATGGAATCTGAGAATTCCCGATTATATCCGATCTGGACCAGGGGATTTTCACATAATGATGGGATGGTGATATATAACCGACTTTATAACCATCCTCACTTATTTCCAAATGACAACAGCTGTCTGTAAAAAACATGTATCCTATTGCGTCTAAACTGTCAATGTCTGAATAATCCTTAAAAGATACCAACTCAAGCGAGTCTTTATTTGATGACAAAAAAGGGGTATTGCGACTCACGCCAGAGAGTAGTATCATTTTCCCTTTGTATGTCGAATAAGCATTGATCCGGTACTGGCGAGTAAGTGATCTTAAACTGATAAATACATTATTAGTCACCAACTCATTAGGAAACTCATTAAGAATAAGATGATCAAATATTCTAGTAATACATAATACTTTACCATTATTCTTTAATGAGATATCTGTCGTTGAATATGTCGACAATGAGTCAATGGCTTGAATCAACTCCATATCTATATCGTAGCCAGGCAAAATAACCCTTTGCCCTTGTGCAAAAGAATGAAAAGTAACAAGGGATAATGCAATTGATATCAAGTAGGCTCTTATACATTGTCTATTGAATAACATAGTACTTCCGTTTTAGGTATATTGACATTGGGATATTTGGATGACCCTTTATAAAATCCTCGTCATTTTGTGACAGTGAAGGACTGTTACTATGATTGTGATTTATAAACCGGATGGTGTGTCCTTTTGATTTACATGTCGAATACAAATACTGTGACGATGATTCTTCAAATTCTTCGTGTGAAGTGGAAATAGTATTATATGTAGTATTTCTTTCGCCATTTCTTACCCCCATGTGAGCCCATTCGACATTTGTATTATCAGCCATAAATTCAAAGAATCGCTTTGCTTTTTTATCATCATTCACAATATAAAAATCAACCTCTTCTTCTTCCCCGTTTCTTTCTCTTTTCCATCCTGGCAGTTGTCTAATTGTTCCATAAGAAAATCTTATTGTGTTATAAACCATCTCTTCATCGTCTGTTTCCTTTTCCGTTTCCACCCGAATTTCATCATACTCTTTGTTTTCTTCTTGGCTAATAAGGTGACCCTTCAGATCAAAAGTCCAAATATCCTTTCCTTCCGGGTCCACGAGATTCACCGGATCGCCGGCGCAGTAGGCGTAGGGACTGAGGTGGGGGTAGTCCTTCGCGAGGGGGTCCTGGGAGAGCCAGGTGCCGAGGGCGGGGTCGTACTGACGGGCGCCGAAGTCGAGGAAGGGATGGTATGAAATGCGCTTGTACATGGTCTGTAGATTTTTAATCCCCGGCTCGTAAAGATAAGAACTTTTTATCATAATATAACAAACTGTCCCTCGAACGTGGTGCCGCCTGGGACCGTAATGATAATTGTGTAGCTGCCGCTGAGGCCGCTGATGGGGAGGATGATGCTGCCGGTGGAGGTGTCAAAGGTCGTTGAGACGAGATCGCCGGCGGTGGAGAACAAGTACACGCCCACGGTTCCGAAGGTCCCGTCAGCACTGAATATTTCTACGTTTGTGCCATATTGGAATGCAGTAAAGGGTTGATTCTGAGAACGGGGATTGTCTACCGGATCAGGTTTTGGATAAAGAATAATTGTGCCGTCCTTGCACTGGCATTGTTGATCATACGTTGTTGCCCATGCCGTGGCTGACACAAAGGACAGACCGACGCAAAAGAGTAATAATGCAATTCTTGTTTTTATGGCTTGAAATAGGTTAAAAGTGATATTGCAAAGTTCGGGCATTGTGGACGAAATTGCAAAAAAACGGGGTAACAATTTAAGGGGTTAACTAATTGAAAATCAAGGGGTGTTTACTTTTAAGCGTAACAATTTGCACCCGGTCCCTGAATAATAGTTTTTTTTCTTTATTTTTGCCTTGCATTTAAAAACAGAAGAATGGCACTTCGCATATCCCGCTTACTTCCCTTGATCCTGGTCGGGGTCTCCTGCACATCACCTATGCAGGAAAAGCTGCATGGCATTTCAAGTTTCATTGATGAGAGACCGGACAGCGCTCTTGTCGTACTTAGAGGCATAGATGAATCGCAGCTGGGTTCTGACGGGGAGAAGGCTCATTATTATCTTCTCATGACCAAGGCGGAGGATAAGAATTACATCGACAATACCGATGCCGGGAATATCAGTTTCGCGGCAGATTATTTCGATCGTTACGGGCCGGATGATTTAAGGATGCTCGCGTGGTATTATAAAGGTATCGTTCATAAGAATGCCGGAGAGTATAATTCTTCAATTGTGGCGCTTGAGAAGGCGGAGAGGGTGGCGAGAAAGATTGGAGATTGGTTTTACCTTGGACTCACCTTACGCAACAAAGCCTCGGTTTTCAGTCTCACAAACAACTTTGCGGCTGCAATAGAAGCAAGGGCAGAGTCTGTTGATTGCTTTGATAAAGCAGGGAAAGACTATTATGCGCAATTCGCCAGATTGGCTCTGGCGATCGACCACGTGAATAACAAGAGCTATGGCGAGGCCGAAGAAATTGCTACTGTCCTTGCTGAATCCGATATCGAGAGCGTGGCGGATCAATCAAGGTTGCTTCTGGCCGGCATCTGGACTGTCTTGCAGAGCAGGACCCCCGATTCGCTTATAGTTGTTTACAGAGGCGTCCCGGACCGTTTTTTCGATATAACCGATTACTGTTACTACGCCCGGAACTTTGAACTTGTCGGGATGAGGGATTCCGTAGATTATTATATCGAAAAGGCATACAGGAGATCCAGTGGCCCGGTACCGTCTGCGGAGGTTGACTATATGTATTCTGAAATATTGCAGCTGAGAGGGAACACGGAGGAGGCTCTCCCGTTATTGAAGAATGCCCTGGAAACGCAGGATTCCTTGACAAGGGTACTGCTGAGTCAGTCTCTCAGCGTGGCGCAGAGGGAATACTACAAGGGAGAGTTGGGACGCCAGGAATTGAAAACCAGATTACAGTCTCAAAAAAAGAACTTCTACCTGCTCTCAGGAATCCTTTCAATCGGTTTCATGCTCGTGGCGCTGATGCTGGTTAAGCGGAGGAAAGACAGTATAATCAAAGAGAAAATATATCTTCTGGCGTCAGAGAAGGCTTCCGCCAACGATACTGCGGCCTCTCTTGTGGGGCGCTTGCTCAATGTTAAAATGGAGGGTCTTGAGGCGCTGTCAAGACAGTTCGTCGAGTCGGAAGGACGTAAAAGTAAAAGCAGGATTATCTCTGAATTCGGTGACATGTGTTCAAAGCTTGGAAAGGATAAAGCTGCGTTCAAAGATCTCGAGGAGGAATTGGATACGTACTGCGACGGTGTAATGTCAAAGTTTAAGGCGCAATTCCCGGATGTGAAGAAGGACAGGTTGATACTTGCGTCTTTGTTTTTTGCCAAGATGCCATATCCGCAGATTCTGTCGATTACGAGCAGTCTGTCAATCGAGAGTATCAAAATGGCCAAGTCGCGTTTAAGAAGGGAAATAGAGGCATCGGACGCTCCGGATAAAGAGATCTTCCTTCGTTTGCTGAAAAAGTAAAAACGGCGGTGCTACAGAGCGTCGTAAACCGGACGATAGTAGTCGAGGAGGGCCTGGGAATTGAATTTGGCAGCGGCGCTTTCGGCCAGGGCGCTGCTGCGGGGGAGGGTGGCGTAGAGGAGGAGGCTGCCGCCGAGGAGGGCGGTTAGGGTGAGGCCGGAGGTGTAGGCGTAGACGCCGGAGGCGATGATGGCGCCGTCGAGGAAGAAGTATTTTGCGGCATTCGACCAGTCGCCCTGTAGGCGAGGCCGGCGCCGGGGATGACGCTGAGGAGCATGGCGGCGTCTTCGCTTTTGAGGTGGGGTTTGGTGCCGAGTTCTACCTTTTCGAGTGCGCCGGAAATGTAGGCTTCTTCCAGCAGGGCTTCGAATTGGTCAATCATTTCGGCCTCGTAGGCGTATCGCAGTTTTAGACGGATGAGCTCTGCCCTTTGCTCCGGGGAAATGCCGTAGGAGGGGATGCGGGAGATTGTTTCGAATGCTTTTGAAGGGGCATTCGCCTGAATGAGATAATCGGCCTTGAGGCGAAGCAGGGAATCCCTTTCGGACCGCTCCTGGCTCTCCCAGATGCCGATCTCGCAGAGTGCTGCGGAAAGCTCCGGGGCGACATTCTGCGAGAGCAGGTCAAAACTGGTGCAGAGAAGTGTGAAGACCGAACAGTAAAGTAGCTTTCTGAGCATCCTGATAGGTGTTTTTGACTACGGAGACCGTGATGGCGCTGCCGTAGATGTTGCCGATGTAGAAGATTCCGAGGATGGAGGAGAGGGAGATAGTCCGCCAGTCGTTCCAGCCGAGTTTGTGGGCGGATTGGGCCGTCATTGCCCCTAGGGCGCCGACGATGAGGAGAGTAGAAATGCCGCTGCGGAGGTCTCCGGCATAGATTTTACCGGCGCCGGGAATGACGGCGGAAATGGCTGCGGCGAGGATCGGGCTTTTATCCCGAATAGTGGGCGTAGACGACCAGACGTCGAGGAATGACTGCGCCTGGGGGCGGAAGGAGCTTGATTCAGGTATGCGGGTGAAATTGTCAGCGGCCCTTTGGAAGTCATGGATGTCGTACGAGAGAAGTCCTCTCATGTAGTCCAGGCTGTCGGATGGGGCGAAAAGATCCTGTGCAAATAGCAGTGCGGAGGCGTCTTCGTAGAGTCCGGCGCCGAGAGTGTAGGAGAAGAAATCCATATCCAGCCGCATGGAGGGCAGCGCAGAGGCGTCGTAGGATACGACGGGGATCGTAGGTGTGTAGAGTTGCTGTGTTTTAACCCTTAAATCATAAAGGCCGCCCCGGCTCATTGCGACGGTGGTGGTATTCATTACGCGGTCGGCGAGGGAGAATGGGCCGCGCACCTTGGGCCAGCCCTGGGCGGAAACCTCATGGAAGGCCAGTGCCAAAAAGGCGATGATGACTGCTGCTCTTACGCGGGCGCTCATTTGCCGAGAATTCCCATGAGGCCTTCTTTCAGGTCCACGGGCTTTGCACCGCGGGGAATGCGGAAGTTGTGGATTTCCCGCTGGACGTCGATTTCAAGGTTTTTGTAGATGTCCAGGCGGACGGTGGAGTCGTTTTTCTCCGCCATGTATGAGATTTCCGTTACACGCATCGGGAAGGAGAAACCCTTGACCGAAGTGTAATGGGAGAGATAAGTCTTTGTAATGATTTTGCCTTTCTTGTCGTAGTAGGCGCAGTAGACGGGGAGGAATGACTGATCGTAGGCCACCTCCACCCATGCGCACATGGTGCCGCCCTGTCGGGGCTCATAGCGCCGCACGGTGTAGTCGCCGTCTTTTTTGGTGGATTTGAGGACGAAGCCCTCGCGGGTGAGTCCCATGTCTTCCGCCGCCCCTTCTGCAAACTGGTACAGAAGCTCGTCCGAGGCCTTGAACATGGCGGGCTCCAGGGCCACCGATTCCCTGGTGGAAGGATAATAGAAGGTGGTGATTCCCAGCGGTTTGGTGTTGGAATAGAATACGATGTTGCCGGGTTTTTTCCAAAGGATGTTGAGGTCGCCGCCGCGGGTGTAGTAGACTTCCTTGTCAATTACGGTGGCGACACCGCTGCGCAGGGTCTTGGACTCTGCGTCCACGCGGAAAAATCTCTGTGCCGCAGCGGGAAAAGCACCCGCCAGGCACAGGGAAAGGAGAAAGAAAAGGCGGCCGGTAACGACCGCCCTGTTCTTATGAAGCGTCATTGGCTACAGCCACATTATGAATGCCGGGTTGTCCAGATAGTTGGCCTCCCCTTGTATCAAGTCTATGATCAGTACGACACCGTCAATGAACGGAATGACACCGAAAATACCTCCGATGGTCAGGAAATACCACAGGCAGTTGATGGGCTTGGTGCCGAGGATGAGCCTGTGGATACCGAGACCGCCGAGACCGATCCAGTCGACAACGAGGGCGACTACATTGGTGATTGCGGGATCACCGCCGATGGCCAGGTTGACCGGGGGAAGTGCAGGGGTGTCGACCACAAGGGCTTCCGTGAAGAGGCCGTCGATTGCGGCTTCGTCAGCCTGATAGTTGGCTGCGCTGGCTACTGCGCTCATTGCGAGGACAGTAATGATGACTGCGAAGAACTTCTTCATGAGCATTAGGTTTTAATTGGGTTAATTAGTGCAAATATATGAAAAATTTAATACAATCGCTATTTGACCATACCGCTGAAGCCCATGAAGGCAAGGGCGAGGATACCGACGGTGATGAGCGCAATCGGGACGCCGCGGAATGACTTGGGGATGTTGTTCAGCGCAAGATGCTCGCGGAGACCTGCGAAAATCACCATTGCGAGGCCGTAGCCAAGCGAAGTGGCGAATGCGTATACCATCGTCTCACCGAGATTGAGGTAGTGGGCTTCGCCGCCGAATGTAAACTGCTTGGTCACAACGTCGATGGCGACACCGAGCACTGCGCAGTTGGTGGTGATAAGGGGCAGGAAGATACCGAGGGCCTGGTAGAGCGACGGGCTGATCTTCTTCAGGACGATCTCGACCATCTGGACGAGCGACGCTATCACGAGGATGAACGCGATGGTCCTGAGGAATGTGAGGTCAACCCCGAAAATGCCTTCCGGAAGGAGGAAATAGCGGTTGATGAGCCAGGTCACCAGCGTTGCGAGCGTGATGACGAAGCAGACCGCCATTGACATGCCGGATGCCGTGGAGAGCTTGTTGGAGACTCCGAGGAAGGGGCAGATGCCGAGGAACTGCGAGAGGACGATGTTATTGACGAATATCGCCGCAATAATAATAAGGAAGTACTCCATGGCTTATTTCTCCTTTTTGGCAATTTTGTTGAACAGGACCATCAGGTAGCCGAGGCAGAGGAATGCGCCCGGCGCCATCACGAATGCGAGCATGCCGTAGTCGGCGCTCCAGAGCTGGAGGCCGAATACCGAACCGCCGCCGAGAAGTTCGCGGACTGCGCCGAGGACGGTCAGCGCGGCGGTGAAGCCGAGGCCGACCCCGAGGCCGTCGCAGGCCGAATCGAGTATGCCGTTCTTTGATGCGAATGCCTCCGCGCGTCCGAGGATAATGCAGTTGACGACGATGAGCGGGATGAAGAGGCCGAGGGTCTCATACATTCCGGGCGTGAAAGCCTGCATCAGGAACTGGATGAGGGTCACGAATGTCGCGATGACGACGATGTAGGCGGGAATGTGGACCTTGTCCGGCACCACGGGGGCTATGGCCGAGATGGCCATATTGCTGAGCGTGAGGACGAACAGGGTCGCGAGTCCCATGCTGAGGCCGTTGATGGCCGAAGTCGTGGTCGCGAGGGTCGGACACATGCCGAGGATGAGGACGAATGTCGGATTGTTCTTGACAAGTCCGTCGAGGATGAGTCTGAATCGTTTCATGGCTTAATTCTCCTCATTGATTATGGCCTGGAATGCCGCGTATGCCTGATTGACGCACGTGGTGTAGGCGCGTGATGTGATGGTGGAAGCCGTGATGGCGTCAATGTCGCCGCCGTCCTTGGAGACGGTGAGGCGGCCGTCGGTGAGACTGTGGGCGCTGAAATCAAGGCCCTTCCACTGGGACATGAATTTTTCGTCCGAGGTGCACTTGGCGCCGAGGCCCGGAGTCTCGCTGTGCGAGAGAACCGAGGTGTTGTGGACGATACCGTCAGCGGTGATGCCGACGAGAACGGAGAGCGTGCCGCCGAATCCCGCCGTTTTGGAGGTGATGGCGTAGCCGATGACATTGCCGTCGGCGTCCAGGGCCTTGTCGTAGGGATATTCGACGCCGTCGACCGAGATGACACCCTTTTCGCTGGAAGCGAATTCGGGAAGCACCTCGGTGAGGGATTTCATGAGTTTGTCGGCCTGGGCCTTCTCGATGGGCTTTTTGGTGATGGCGTAAGCGCCGGCGAGGATGGCCGAGCAGACGAGACAGATGGCGGTCAGCGAGATGACCATATTCTTCAGATTGGACTTCAGTGCCATAGTCTATGCCCTCCCGAATTTTTTCTGTTTGCACCAGCGGTTGATGAGCGGGACAAACGCATTCATTATAAGTATGGCGAACGAAACGCCTTCAGGATAGGACCCGAAGTAGCGGATCATCATCGTGAGGAAGCCGATGCCGACACCGAAGATGATGCCGCCCTTGACCGACATCGGCGAAGTGACATAGTCGGTTGCCATGAAGCAGGCGCCGAGGATGAGACCGCCGGAGAGGAGGTTGAAGAGGGGATCGGTGAAGCGGGCCGGATTGATTCCCCAGAAAATGAGGGAAGTGAGGGCCACGGTGACGAAGATGCTGAGGGTGATCCAGGGCTTGATGACCTTGCGGCAGACGAGGTAGATGAATCCGATGAGAAGCGCCGCCGCGCAGAGCTCACCTGCCGAGCCGCCGAGATTCATGAAGAGAAGGTCGGAATAGCTGTAGCCGGAAGTGAGGGTGCGGATGTCAGTGCCGGGATGGGTCACCAGCATCTCGTTGACTGCGCTGAGGGGAGTCGCGCCGGTGATGGCGTCAACGCCGAAAAGGCTCTTGGGTGCCATCCAGGTGGTCATTACCGTAGGGAATGAGACCAGGAGGAACACGCGGCCGACGAGTGCCGGGTTGAACGGATTCTGGCCGAGGCCGCCGAATGTCATCTTGGCGACACCGATTGCGATGAGGGCGCCGATGATGACGACCCACCAGGGTGTCGAGAAGGGAAGGTTCATCCCGAGGAGGATACCGGTCACGATCGCGGACATGTCGGCAATCGTGGAGGGCCTCTTGAGGAGGTAGCGTGTAATCAGGTATTCAAATGCCACACAGGCGGCCACGCTGGTGCCGAGGACGACAGCCTCCCTCCATCCGTAGAATACAATGGAGAGGACGACGGCCGGAAGGAGCGCTATGACCACGTCGAGCATCAGGCTCTGCGTGGAATCCTTGCTGTGGATGTGGGGCGAAGGGGAAACGAGAAGATTGCTCATGATGCTACTTGTTTTTTGCGGCTTCGGCGGCTGCCTTTTCAGCGGCTGCGCGGGCGCGGATGGCTTTCATGACGTCGGCTTTCCCGAGGCGGATCACGTCGAGGAGCGGAATGTTGGCCGGGCAGCTGTAGAGGCAGCATCCGCATTCGATGCAATCCTGGGCTGCGTTGGCTTCGAGCTCCTCGGTGAGGCCGAGGCGGGAGAGCTTGTTGAGAAGGAAGGGCTCGAGACCCATGGGGCAGGCGTCCGCGCATTTGCCGCAGCGGATGCAGGCGGATTCGGGCTTCCTGACGGTCTCTGCGGCCGTGAGGAACAGGAGGGCGGAAGTGCCCTTGAGGGTGGCGGCGTCGAGATTGGCGACCGCACGGCCCATCATGGGACCGCCGCTGATGACCTTGACTGCGTCTTCGGGCATTCCTCCGAGATAGTCGATGATGGCGCTCAGCGGGGTGCCGACACGGACGAGGAGGTTGGCCTGGTGGGGGAAGCAGTGGCCGGTGACTGTGACTGAATTGTCGACGATCGGCTTGTTTTTCAGCACAGCATCGTAGACGGCGAGGGCCGTCGCGACGTTCTGTACGACTGCTCCGACGTGGATGGGAAGGCCGCCGGATTTGACCTGGCGGTGCATCACGGCGTCGATGAGCTGTTTCTCACCGCCCTGCGGGTAACGCATCTTGAGAGGCATTACATCGATGCCGGAGAATTTCGGGGAGATCGCCTCGAGCTTTTCGATGACATCGAGAATGTGGACGATGGCTTCCGGCTTGTTCTCTTCGATGCCGATGGTGCAGGGGACGTCGCCGAGCACCTGCTTGATGATTGCGGCGCCGATGACGACCTGCTCACCCTTTTCAAGGAGGGTTCGGAAGTCGGATGTGAGGTAGGGCTCGCATTCGCAGCCGTTGATAATCAGGCGTTCGCACTTGGATCCGGGAGGGGGCGAGAGCTTGACGTGCGTCGGGAATGTGGCGCCGCCGAGACCGACCACGCCGCCCTGGCGAATCTTGTCGAGTATGGCCTTGTTGTCGTCCGGGATATCGGTGATAACGGTGTCGGAGGTATCGATGCCTTCGAGCCATTCGTCGCCTTCGACTGTTATTTCAATGGTGGTGGCGTTGTTGCCTGCGAGGTCCTTTCTCGGGCCGACCGACTTGACGGTGCCGGACACCGACGAATGGATAAACGCGGAGACGAATCCGCCCGGCTCAGCAATCACCTGTCCGGCCTTGACCTTGTCACCGGGCTTGACGACCGGGACAGCAGGGGCGCCGATATGCTGGGCGACCGAAATGTACACGGTAGGCGGAACGGGCATCGGCTCGATGGAGCACTGCCTGGAAATCTTGTTGTCGTGGGGATGGACACCGCCGATGGAGAATGATCGTTTTGCCATATTACTTGTCCTCCGTGGTTTTAGGGGCCGCGGCTTTGGCTGCTGCTTCTTCAGCTGCTTTAGCGGCGGCTGCTGCTTCTTCGCGCTCTTTCTTCTGGCGCTCGAGGATGCGGGCTTTGGTGGCCTCGCGGTCGAGGGGCTTGGGGAAGCCGCTCTCGTGGATGGCGCCGGTGGGGCACATGGCGATACATTCGCGACAGAGCTTGCACTTGGCGGCATCGATGTAGGCGAGATTGTCGGTTACGGTGATGGCGCCGTGGCGGCAGGTCTTCTCGCAGATGCCGCAGCCGATGCAGGCGGCTCCGCAGGCTTTCTTTGCGGCGGGACCCTTGTCCTTGTTGCGGCAGGAGACCCAGACGCGCATACCGCGGGGGCCTTTCGGGCGAAGCTCGATGAGAGCCTTGGGGCAGGTCTTGACGCAGTTGCCGCAGGCGGTACACTTCTCCTCGTCGACGACGGGGAGGCCGGTCTCCGGATCCATTGAAAGGGCTCCGAAGGGGCAGGCTTCGACGCAGTCGCCGCAGCCGAGGCAGCCGAATGCGCAGCCTGTGTCACCGCTGTAGAGAGTGGCCTTGACGCGGCAGGAAGCGAATCCGCCGTAATCGTTGACCTTCGGACGGACCGAGCAGCTGCCGTTGCAGCGGACGACGGCCACTTCGGGAGCCTTCTCCTTGACCTCGAAGCCGAGGATGGCTGCCACTTTGGCCATCGTTTCGTTGCCGCCCACGGGACAGAAGTGGTTGTCCAGGTTGGGCGCCTTGACAGCTGCGTCGGCGAACGCACGGCAGCCTGCGTATCCGCAGCCGCCGCAGTTGGCGCCGGGCATCACGGCTTCGACCTCGTCGATCCTCGGGTCCTCTTCAACCCTGAAGCTCCTCGCTACAAGGAAGAGGACGGCGGCAAGGACGAGACCGAGAATGGTCGTGACCGCAATTGTCCAGATGATGATAGATGTCATTGTATGGAATTATTGGTTTGTTTGCGTTCGATTGTGAAAATGTATTCCTTTTTGAAACGGTCCCGGAGGAGCCAGAGCACGAAGTAGTACAGGGCCACGGCGCCGATGCCGGAAAGGCCGGCGACGAGGTCGGAACCGCCGAGGCCACTCACCGTAAGAGTGACCGCCAGCAGCACGAGAAGGGGTATCATATAGGAAATGAACACGGCCTTGAGCCCCATCGTGCCGCGAAGCACGACGTTGACCTCCTCCCCGACGGAGTAGTTGTCGTATGGGGAAGTGGGGACCACGACGACCTTTTTCTTCATTTCCGCAATGTTGCACAGACCTGCCGCATGACAAGCGCCGCAGGCTGATTCGGAGATGAATTCGACGGTAGTCGCCGAAGGGGTGATCTCCGTGATCCTGCCGCTGTGCGATACCTTCTCCGAAGCCATCAGAATGCGGGTTGGAATTCGTCGGAGCCGTAGTAGGGAGCGTTCATGGAGGACTCTACCTCTATCTGACGGGCATCGTTCACAAGGTTGTCAGACGGTTCCACGAAGCGGACCTTTTCGCTCTTGAAGCGCATTTCAATCTCGCCGGTGGCACCGTTGCGGTGTTTGGCGATGATGATGTAGGTGGTCTCCTTGCCGTCCGGGGTCTCGCTGAGGCCGAGGAAGTCGGGACGGTGGATGAAGAGGACCATATCGGCATCCTGCTCGATCGAGCCGGATTCGCGGAGGTCGGAGAGCTGGGGCTTTCCGTTGCCCTTGTCCCTCTGGACCGCCTGGCGGGAGAGCTGCGAAAGGGCGATGATCGGGACCTCAAGCTCCTTGGCGGTAGCCTTCAACGCGCGGGAGATGGCCGCGACCTCCTGCTCCCTCATTCCGCGAAGCTCGGGCGGACCCTGCATGAGCTGGAGGTAGTCGACGATGATGAGGCGGACGCCTTTCTGCTTGACGAGGCGTTTGGCCTTGGTGCGGAATTCCATGATGGGAATACCGGGGGTGTCGTCGATATAGAGGGGGGCCTTGGAGAGGTCCTTGAGGGTGGTTTCGAGCTGGGTCCATTCGTACGGCTCCAGGTCGCTGCCGCCCTTGATCTTGTCAGAAGGAAGGCCGGACTCCGAAGTCATTAGGCGCTTGGCCAGCTGGATGGCCGACATCTCGAGGGAGAAGAATGCTACCGGCATATTGAACTGCACGGCGGCGTTGCGCGCAAGGTTGAGGGAGAATGCGGTCTTGCCTACCGAAGGACGGGCCGCGAGAATGATGAGGTCGGACTTTTGCCAGCCCATCGTGACGCGGTCGATGGATTCGAATCCGGACGGGACGCCGTTGGGACCCTTGTGGCCCTGGATCTCCTGGAGGTCGTTGAGGGCGGTGTTGATGATTGAACCGATCTCCTGGACGTCGCGCTTGACGTTGTTCTGGATTGCGGCGTAGACCTTGGACTGTGCGGAGTCCATGAGGTCGTCCACCTTGACAGAATCGTCGTAAGCCTCGGTAAGTATCTCGTGGGAAGCCTTGATAAGGGCGCGCTGGATGGTCTTCTGCTTGAGTATCTTGATGTAGTACTCGATGTGGGCCGCTGCGCCTACCTTCTGGGAGAGCCCCGCAAGGGTGACGGCGCCGCCTACGGCTTCCAGGTTGCCCTTGGAATGCAGGCGGTCGCTGACGGTCAGGATGTCGACGGCGCTGTGCTCGTTGACGAGCGAGACCATCGACTCGAAGATCATCCGGTGCCTTTCGTCGTAGAAACACTCCGGAGAGAGCTCGTCCATCGCTTCGTCGATGACGGCGGGCTCGATGAGCATTGCGCCGAGGACGGCCTCCTCGACATCGAGGGCCTGGGGCGGCTTGTTGCCCATTTCCAGGCCGAGGGTGTCGAGATTGAGCTCCTGGGCGTTTTTACGGCCGGTTTTCCTGGATGCTTCGGGCATGGTTTAGTCCTGGTCTTCTGAAGGGAGGATGATACGGCCGCAGTGCTCGCAGATAATGAGCCTCTTGCCGCCGGCGATGTCGAGGAGCCTCTGGGGAGTGATGGTGTTGAAGCATCCTCCGCAGGAGTTGCCGCCGAACACGGTGACGACTGCGAGATGGTTGTGGACGCTTGCGCGAATACGTTCGTAAGCGCTCATGGTGCGCTCGTCGATGCGGGTGGCGCACTGCTCCCTCGTGGCGACGAGTTTTTTCTCCTCGGCGGCGGTGGATTCGACGATGGAATTGAGCTCTTCCTTCTTGGCCTTGAGGTCTTCGTTGCGGATGTCGATGTGGTCCTTGATGTCATCGAGGGCTGCCTTGCGGTTGGAGATCTCGTGACGGGTGTCGAAGATATCCTTCTCGGCGATGTCCTTCAGCAGAGAGGTGTTTTCGATTTCCTTGGAGATCGAATCGTATTCGCGGCTGTTGGAGATGCCTTCGAGCTGTTTCTGGTATTTTGCGATGAGGTCGTCGTACTCGAGGCCCTGCTGGCGGTTCATTGCAATCTTTTCGTTCATGCCGTCGATTTCAGCGTTGATGACGGCCGCTTTGGCCTTGAGGCCGGCGATTTCGTTTTCGATTGCTTCTACCTCTGCGGGAAGCTCTCCGCGGAGCTGGACGATCTTGTCAATCTCCGAATCCGCTTTCTGGAGCTCGTGGAGGGTCCTGAGTTTTTCCTCTACCGGGATGTCGGAATCTGCGAAATTCTTCTGCAGGGAGACGAAGGTTTCCCGGTTGTCGATGGGGGTTGCGACTTTTTTCGTTGTCTTCTTTGTAGCCATATCGTTGCTAGTAATAGTAAATCGGATTGCTGTGCTCGAGCTTTTCGCTTAAGCGAACTGCAAAGGTAGGAAATTTTTTCCGTAACTCCTCAACAAATGTCCCGGCGATGTGCGCTTCGCTCTCAAAATGTCCTATATCCATGATCATGAAGCCCTCCGGGGTGAAAAAATGGTGGTATGAAATGTCCGCCGAAATGTAGAGCTGGGCCCCTGCTTTCATGGCCGCACCGATGAGGGACGAGCCGCTGCCACCGCAGAATGCAACATCCTGTACGAGCCCTTCCACCGGCCTTGACGCCCTCACTACGCTGACGCCGAATACACTCTTCAGCAGGGAGACGATCTCACCCGGCTCCTTGGCTTCCGGGAACCGCCCGATAATGCCGAGCCCTGTGTCGCCCTCCTCCGGATCCAGGATGCGTAAGTCCTTGAGCCCCAGCCTTTCGGCGAATTCCCAACTGACCCCGCCGCGAACCTTGTCCGCCGTCGTATGTGCCGAATACACGGCGATCCCGCCGCGAATGGCCTTGATTACCGCGCACCCCACCGGATCTTCCGGACGGATCTGCTTGAGCCCGCCGAAAATGAGCGGATGGTGCGTTACGACCAAGTTGCAACCCTTTTCGATAGCCTCGTCAATGAGCTCCGGGGTGCAGTCGAATCCCACCAGGACGCCGCTCACCTCGTCTTCCGGGCTGCCTATCGAAAGCCCGCTGTTGTCCCATCCCTCCTGCACGGAGAGCGGAGCGAATTCCTCCAGCGCGGAGGCTATATCCTTCACTTTCATAGGGACTTCCTCACGGCTTCGAGGTCCTTGCGGATGCGTTTTAGGCCTTCCACAGCCTCGACTTTCTTCTTCAGGGAATTCTTTTCGCCCTTGAGCTTCTTTTCGGCCCCGTCGATGGTGAGCCCGCAGTCCCTCAGGAGGAACTGGATCTGCTTGAGGGCGTCGATGTCTTCGGGCGAGAAGAGACGGTTGCCCTTGGCGTTGCGCTTGGGGCTGACATGGGCGGAGAAACTGTCTGACCAGAAGCGGATTGCGGAAGTGTTCTCGCCGAGCAGGCGGGCGACTTCACCGATAGTGTAGTAGAGTTTTTCCATCTTTTCTGATATCAATCGAGTGACTGGCCGGTACGTTCGGCCATATAGAGGAGGTTGGAATATGCGGTAGGGGAGAGGTCGGCGAAAAAGAACGCCGTCGGCTCAAGGCTCAGGCTGTCGCGAATGACCTCGTAGTGGAGATGGGGTGCGAAACTGTTGCCGGAGATGCCGCTGGCGCCGATGCGATCGCCGCGGCTGACCGCCTGTCCGGGCTTGACGCTGATCTCCGACAGATGAACGTAACGTGTCCTATAACCACCCTGGTGCTTGATTTCGACATAATTGCCGAGGCCTTTGCGGTCCGTGCTGACAGCCGTCACGGTGCCGGACGCCGCGGCGAATATGTCAGTGCCCTGGAGCACTATGAAATCGATACCCTGATGCGGCAGGGGAACTTTGAAGAAGGGATTGATCTTCTCGCCCGAGGATGCGCCGATCTGGGCGAGCGAGAGGTCTTTAATGGGGAGAGACATCGGCGGGACGGCGGATCCTTTGCCGAGCAGGTCGGCGATGGCCTCGAAGTTTTCCTCAACCCTTCCGGCGGTCTTTTCCGCCCGGTCGAGACGCCCGGCGGTGTACTTCAGGAGCCCCGCGTCGGGAATGGTGTCCGTCACCTTCAGGAAGTCCACTTCGCCGGAAAGCGAAGGGGAGGGGGCGTCGTTGTAAAACAGTGACCTATAGATATTTCCGTCTCTGAGTGTGAGATAGTCAACCTCTTCGCGCAGCAGGCGCTGGCCCTCCACAAGCTCGTCGTAGTGGCTGCTGTAGGCGGCGTTTTCGGCCTTGAGCCTGCGGTCCTCGTCAGTAGTGATGAAGATGGAGAATATGGCGAACAGCACGAACGACAGGGGAATGGCCGCCAGCAGGTAGCCGCCGATGCGTCCGAGCACCTTTTTCCAGCGTTTTTTGTCCCGCCGGAAACGGAGTTTTTCCCTGTCGAATATTACGTTCTTCTTTGCCATCCCGTTATTTTATCTTGACCCTCTCGTTGCCGAGGCGGGCTTCGGAATCCCCGCTCCTCGCAGTCGTGAGGGCGGTGTATTCTTCAGTATCGATGTTGAGGTCCATATAGTTGGCGGGATTTACCGCCGTGCCCTTGTAGTAGACTTCGTAGTGGAGGTGGGGGCCTGTGACGCGTCCCGAATTGCCGGAAGTGCCGATGAGATCGCCGCGGCGGACGGGCATTCCTTCGATGACGTATATCTCCCTCATGTGGGCGTAGCGGGTCTCGTAGCCGAATCCGTGGTCGATCATGACCGAATTGCCATAGCCCGTGAACTCGTGCCTGACGGAGGAGATGCGGCCGCTACCGCTGGCGTAGATCGGATTGCCGGGAGGGCAGGCGAAATCCACCCCGGAATGCAGCCTGGCGCCGCCTACGAGGGGATCGGAGCGGTAGCCGAATGTGCTGGTGTACCTGTATGTCCCCGGCGCCATTGGAGTTATGGCGGGAATTGAGGAGGCCAGGTCGCCGGCCTTTTTGGCTATGACGTCGATTTCATCGTAGGACTTGCTCTGGACGTATGCCTTTTTGGTGAGAATGTCCATTCCGATGGCCGTCTGCATGAGGATGCTGCTCTTGTCCACGCCCTCGAGGTCCGCGTAACGGCCTCGGCCGCCGAGTCCCGACGAGCGCACTTCATCAGGAATGCTGCCGAGTCCGAAAATGGCCCTGTAGAGGTGTTCGTCGCGTCCTTTTAGGCCTTCGAGCGCTTCGCCGAGACGCTTCTGCTCGCTCCTCAGGACCTCGACCTTTGCGGCCCAGCGGGTGTTGCTCCGGCGGAGAATGGCGGTTTTGGGAAGGTCCGGGCCGAACACCGAAGGGTAGATGTAGATGTAAAGCGCCGCAAGTGCACTGGCAAGTATCAGCACGACCATTATCCGGAGGAAAGGCCGTCTGGGCTTCGCTTCCGGCTCCTCCAAAAGGAGGGTCTCGGTGTTGAGCTGGTATTTGTCGCGTTTGCGGGGCATATTTGTATATGTACACTTAGTCTGCAAATATACTCTTTTTTTCAGAAAAATGTTGTAATTTTGCAGACTTACAACAATGGCATTCAGATATGACCGCAAAAGAAATCAGACAGAAATACATCGACTTTTTCGTGTCGAAAGGGCATACGGCCGTCCCCTCGGCCCCCATGGTGATAAAGAACGACCCGACGCTGATGTTCACCAACGCCGGCATGAACCAGTTCAAGGACTACTTCCTCGGCAACGCCACGCCTCCGTTCCTCAGGGCAACGGACACGCAGAAGTGCCTCAGGGTCAGCGGAAAGCACAATGACCTCGAGGCCGTCGGCCACGACGGAAGGCATCACACCATGTTCGAAATGCTCGGCAACTGGAGCTTCGGCGACTACTTCAAGAGCGAAGCCATCGACTGGGCCTGGGAGCTCCTCACGGAAGTCTACAAGATAGACAAGACCAAGCTTTACGCGACAGTATTCGAAGGCGATGCCGCCGACGGCACATCCCTCGACACCGAGGCCCGCGACGCCTGGCTCCGCCACATGGCCCCCGACCACGTCCTCACCGGCAACAAGCACGACAATTTCTGGGAAATGGGCGATACAGGCCCCTGCGGTCCCTGTTCCGAGATCCACATCGACCTCCGGAGCGACGAGGAGATCGCCAGGAGGCCCGGCCGCGAGCTCGTCAACACCGACAACGACGAGGTCATCGAAATCTGGAACATCGTATTCATGCAGTACAACCGTCTCGCCGACGGCCACCTCGAGCTTCTTCCGAAGAAGAATGTTGACACCGGCATGGGCTTCGAGCGCCTCTGCATGATTCTTCAGAACAAGAAATCCAATTATGAGACCGACGTATTCAGCGGCCTGATTTCCAAGGTTGAAGAATTCTCCGGCCACAAATATTCCGAGGGCGGCAACGTCGAGGTGGCCATGCGCGTCATCGCCGACCACATCCGCGCCATCGCGTTCTCCATTGCCGACGGCCAGCTGCCGTCGAATGTCAAGGCGGGCTACGTCATCCGCAGGATTCTCCGCCGTGCGGTGCGCTACGGGTACACATTCCTCGGCTTCAACGAGCCGTTCCTCGTGAGACTGGTGCCGCAGCTCATCGCCGACATGGGCGAGGCCTATCCGGAGCTTCCCGCCCAGCAGAAACTCATCGAAAACGTCATTCGCGAGGAGGAAAATGCGTTTCTCAAGACCCTCGAGCGCGGTATCAGGATGCTCGACGACAAGCTGGAGGAGAATAAGGACGCGAAGCTTCTCCCCGGCACGGACGCGTTCGTCCTCTACGACACATACGGCTTCCCGATCGACCTTACGGAGCTGATCGCGACCGAGAAGGGATTCACCGTCGACCTCGACGGTTTTAACGCCGAGCTGGCAAAGCAGAAAGAGCGCGCCCGCAACGCCACCGCCAACGAATTCGGCGACTGGACGGTCCTCTGCGAGGATACCGAGGTGACATTCACCGGGTACGACGATTTCAGCGCAGAAGACGTCCGTCTCCTCAAATTCCGCACGGTCAAGCAGAAAAACAAGGAGCTCTTCCAGCTCGTATTCGACCGCACGCCGTTCTACGCCGAAATGGGCGGACAGGTGGGAGACAGTGGCACAGCCGTTTCCTCCACCGGAGAGAAACTCCTCATTATCAATACGGTAAAGGAGAACAATCTCACCATCCACCTCGCCGACCATATCCCTGCCGATCCTTCGGCGCTGTTCACCCTTGAGGTCGATATTCCCAGGCGCAAGAAGATCATGGCCAACCATAGCGCCACTCACCTTCTTCACAAGGCGCTCCGGGAGATCCTCGGCACCCATGTGGAGCAGAAGGGGTCATTCGTCGGGCCCGACTATTTCCGTTTCGACTTCTCTCATTTCCAGAAGGTTACGGACGAGGAGGTGGTCGCCGTGGAGGACCGCGTCAACGAGCTTGTAAGGGAGAATTATCCCCTCGAAGAAAAGCGCGACGCGACCATGGAGGAGGCTAAGGCGCTCGGCGCAATGGCTCTCTTCGGCGAGAAGTACGGCGACAGGGTCCGCATCGTCCGTTTCGGCGACAGCGTGGAGCTCTGCGGCGGTACGCACGCCTCGAGGACAGGTGACATCGCCCTCTTCAAGGTGGTGTCCGAGAGCGCTGTGGCCGCGGGTATTCGCCGTATCGAGGCTCTTACCGGCGCGGCAGCCCTGCATCATGTCCACATGATGGAGGATACTCTCCGTAGCGCCAGGGGCTTCTTCAACAATGTGTCCGACCTCACGGGCGCCATCAAGCGTCTAGTCGACGAGAATTCCGAAATCCGCAAGCAGGTCGAGGCTGCGGCAGCCGAAAAGGCCGCCCAGCTGGCCAAAAAGATTGCCTCCGAGGCCACCGAGGTCAACGGTCGCCGCATTGCCCGTATGGAGATGCCCGCCGATCCGCAGTTGGTGAGAAATATCGCACTCATTCTTCAGAAAGAATCCGAAAACCTTGCCGTAGCGGCTGCCTATCCTTTCGAGGGCAAGCCCAACCTCTTGCTCATGTATTCCCAGGACCTCGTCGCCAAGGGCAAGAATGCCGGCAAGGAGATCCGCGAGGCCGCAGCCTTCATCCAGGGTGGCGGCGGCGGACAGCCCGGACTCGCCACGGCAGGCGGACGCAATGTCGACGGCCTCAGGGACGCGATGGAAAAACTGCTTGAAATAGCTGCCAGATAGCTCTCCGGAATGAAAAAACTGCCGAGATTCATAGTGAAATCTTTCGTGGGACCGTTCATACTGATCCTGCTGGTGGTTATTTTCATTCTGCTCATGCAATTCCTCTGGCTCTACATCGACGAGCTCGTCGGCAAGGGCTTGGGATTCAGGGTGATAGCCGAATTCATGTTCTGGGGCGGATGCACCATTCTGCCTCTGGCGCTGCCGCTGTCAACCCTGCTCGCTTCCGTGATGACCCTCGGCCAGATGGGTGAAAACAACGAGCTCATGGCCATGAAATCCTCCGGCATTTCGATGCTGCGGGTCCTCGTTCCCATGGGATTCGTCTCGATAATAATCTCCATCGGCGCCTTCTTCGCGGCCAACAACCTCGTCCCGGAGGCCTACAACCAGATTTTCATGCTCCGCGACGACATCGGAAGGACCAAGGAGGAGATCAAGATTCCCGTCGGTACGTTCTACGACGGTATCGAGGGATACGTCCTCCGCGTCGACGACCGCGACGAAAAGACCGGCATGATGCACGGCGTCCTGGTGTACGACCATACCGGCCGCCAGGGCAACACCAGCATGATTGTCGCCGACTCCGCCATCCTCAAGATGTCCAAGGCCAAGGACTACCTGACCTTCACCCTCTACAGCGGCACCAACTATCAGGAGACCAACGTCAAACACGTCCGCGACACCTCCCTGTCGCTTCAGCGTGTCGGTTTCGCGAGCGAAGGCATCATTATTCCTCTGGAGAATTATGCCTTCCAGAAGACCGACGACGGCCGTTTCAACGACCAGATCAAGACGATGGACATCACTCACCAGCGGATAGTGCGCGATTCGATTCTCGTCAAGAGGGATTCCATTATCACTGCGCACGTGCGGGAGATGTACGAATCGCCTTCGCTCAAATTCCTCCGCCAGATGGACACCTCCATGTGGAGTACGCCCATCAAGGGCGAATGGCCTGAGCTCATCGAGCCCACCTGGAAGGATGAAGACGAAGAATACCTCGCCTACGACCGTGCCCTCAACCACCTCGAGCAGCTCGAGAACCTCCTGACCGGATACGGCTATGACGCCTTCGAATACACCCGCGTCCTCCGCCTCTCGCAGGTCGAAATCCCGCACAAATTCGCCCAGGCGCTGTCCTGCCTTATTCTTTTCCTCATCGGCGCGCCGCTAGGAATCATCATCCGGAAGGGCGGTCTCGGCACTTCGGCGATAGTCGCGGTGCTGTTCTTCGTGCTCTACTGGGTGGTCGATATCACGGGCTCCAAGCTCGCTAGGGACGGGGCGGTCGATCCGGCATTCGGCGCATACATATCGACGGTGGTACTGCTACCGATAGGTGTATACATTACTTATAAAGCGGTCAACGACGCCACCTTCGTTACCGCTGACGCCTTCGGTGTCTGGTGGCGCAAAATCAAGAGCAAGGTTATGTCGCTGTTCCACAAAACGCGGGTCGTGTTCATGGGCACGCCGGAATTCGCCGTGGCTTCGCTCGACGCGCTGGTCAAGGGCGGATACAAGGTGGTCGGCGTAGTCACCGTGGCCGACAAGCCGTCCGGAAGGGGACTGAAGCTCAACGAGAGTCCTGTCAAGCAGTATGCGGTGCAGGCCGGCATTCCGGTCCTCCAGCCGGAGAAGCTCAAGGATCCTTCATTCCTCGAAGAGCTCAAGGCCCTGAAGGGCGACATTTTCGTCGTCGTGGGCTTCCGGATGCTGCCTGAGGCGGTATGGAGAATGCCTAAGCTCGGCACGTTCAATCTCCATGCGGCGCTGCTGCCCCAATTCCGCGGCGCGGCCCCGATCAACTGGGCGGTAATAGGCGGCGAACGCATCACCGGCGTCACCACCTTCATGCTGGACAAGAACATAGACACTGGCGGCATCATATTCCGCCAGGAGAGCCGCATTGCCGATACGGACACTGCCGGAGATGTCCATGACGCCCTGATGGAGAAAGGAGCCGCACTGGTCGTCGAGACGGTCCAGGCCCTCATCGAGAAGAATGTCGAAACCCGCGTCCAGCGCAGTTTCGTCCAGGGTTCCGAGCTCCTCAAACCCGCCCCGAAACTCACCCGTGAGCTCCAGCACATCGACTGGCGTGACACTACGGAGAATATCTACAATCTCATTCGCGGCCTCAGCCCGTTCCCCTGCGCCTTCACGATGCTTGAGAAGGAAGGTGAGGCTCCTGTCCAGCTCAAGATCTACTTCGGCGAACGCAATTACGACGTCCACGCCGAGCCCGGCACTCTGCTGTCCGACGGCAAGAGCAAGCTGTCAATCGCCACCCTCAACGGCGCGATTGACGTCACCGACCTCCAGCTCGCCGGCAAGAAGCGCATGGACGTCAGGGCCTTCCTCGCCGGTTTCCGCGAGCCAGAGTCCTGGCACGCCTCCGAAGGCACCTCCCGCGCCGTCATCGAGAGCACCCGTCCCGTCGAAGAAGCATGAAAACAGCCGTAATCCTCTGCGCCGGCCAGTACCCCACCGCCGAGTACCCCCGCTATCTCCTCTCCTCCGCCGACATCCTCCTCTGCTGCGACTCCGCCTTCTCCACGTGGCTCCGGCATAATCCCTCCTCTACTCTCCCCGACGCCGTCATCGGCGACCTGGACTCGCTGCCGAAAACCCTTCGCGAGCGCTATGCAGGCATCATTCACGAAACCCCAGACCAGGAGGAGAACGACCAGACCAAGGCGCTGCGCTACCTGCTGGAGCATTACGACGGCATTGACGCCATCCACATCCTCGGCGCCACCGGCAAGAGGGAAGACCACACCATCGGCAACCTGTCGCTCCTCATGGAGTACGCCCGCCTCTTCGGCCTCGACGCCATGTCCACCCCCTCCATCGACATCGTCTCCGACTACAGCACCGCCTTCGCCCTCCGCGACACCGCCGACCTCTACGTCGGCGAAGGCCGCACCGTCTCCATCTTCTCCCCCGACAACACCCTCCGCATCGACTCCGAAGGCCTCCAGTGGCCCACCTCCGGCGTCATCTTCGACAACTGGTGGAAAGCCACCCTCAACCGCGCCACCACCGACCGCATCACCCTCCGCTTCTCCCACCCCTCCCTCGCCCTCATTATCCTTCCTTAACTCCTCCGCGTTGCGGTAAAAATCGGCCACAAAGTGCGTTCTGCGTCGCAACGCGAAGCACAAAACTGCCATAATCGCCAAAAACTCCTCCGCGTTGCACCCAAAAACAGCCACAGAACCCACTGCGAGCCGCAACGCGGAATAGATTATTTTTGCTATCTTTGCATTAGGACATAATTAATGATGCAAATATGCTGAAAAGGGCTGGTGTTGTGGTCGCCGTGGGGGTCATGGTGACGGCCGCGTCGTGCGGCGGGAAAAAGGATTTCAGGGACGCGAGCCTGCCGCCGGAGGTGCGGGCTGAGGCGCTTCTTGAAGAGATGACTCTCGAGGAGAAGATCGGGCAGGTGATCTGTCCGCTCGGGTGGCCGATGTATGAGAAGACGTCGGATTCGACTGTGACCGTCTCGGAGGCTTACAAGGATTTCATTGAAAATCAGCACGGGGGGATGCTCTGGGCCACATTCAGGGCTGATCCCTGGACGAAAAAGACTCTTGAGACCGGGCTCAATCCCACATTGGCGGCGGAGGCATACAACGAGCTGCAGCGCTATGCGATAGAGCATTCAAGGCTTGGAATTCCGATTATTCTCGCAGAGGAGGCCCCGCATGGGCACATGGCGATAGGTACCACCGTATTTCCGACTTCCATTGGCCTGGCGTCTACATGGGACCGGGACCTGCTTGAAAAGATAGGTGTGGCGATATCCGAGGAGCTTCGCGCTCAAGGCGCGCATATCGGATATGGCCCGGTTATCGACCTCGCGAGGGAGCCGAGGTGGTCCCGTGTCGAGGAGACGTATGGCGAGGACGTGTATCTCACTTCCGAGATGGCCGCGGCGATGTGTCGGGGCACTTCCTCGGAGCCTGACATGGTCATTTCCACGCTGAAACATTTTGTGGCGTACGGCATACCGGAGGGGGGACATAACGGCAACCCTTCATTCGTCGGCAGACGAAATCTTTGGGAGAATTTCCTCCCCACATTCAAGGCGGCGATCGATGCCGGGGCACTCTCGGTGATGACTTCGTACAATTCGCTTGACGGGGTACCTTCCACGGCCAGCCACGAGCTGTTCACTGAAATCCTGCGCGAAAAGTGGGGCTTCAAGGGATTCGTCGTTTCCGACCTCGAGAGCATCGACGGGCTGTATACCAATCACAATGTCGCATCTTCGCTGCAGGAGGCCGGCGAGATGGCCATGAGGGCCGGTGTGGACGTCGATCTCGGCGCCCACTGCTTCTCGCTGCTCAAGGAGTCGGTGGAAAAAGGCACTCTCAAGGAGGCAGACCTCGACCGCGCGGTCAAGGCGGTGCTCACGCAGAAATTCGCCCTTGGGCTTTTTGACAATCCATACGTGGATCCGACCAAGGCCGCGTCCAAAGTAAGGACCCCGGAACATGTTGCCCTGGCAAAGCAGGCTGCGCTCGAAAGCATTACGCTGCTTGAAAACCGCGGCTTTCTGCCCCTTCGCAAAAACATAAAGGTGGCGGTTGTTGGCCCCAATGCCGATATGATGTACAATCAGCTCGGCGACTATACGGCCCCCCAGGACGAGGACAATGTGGTCACTCCGCTCGAGGGCATCATAGCCAAGATAGGAGCGGCAAATGTAATCTACGCCAAGGGCTGCCCGGTCAGGGATGAAAAAACCGCCAATATCCCCGAGGCCGTCGCTGCCGCAAAGGCATCAGATGTCGTAATTGCAGTGGTCGGCGGCTCCAGTGCCCGCGACTTCAAGACCAAATATATCGACACCGGCGCGGCCGTGGTGGACAGGGAGGGTGTCTCCGATATGGAAGCCGGAGAGGGCTTCGACAGGGCATCCCTCGACCTGCTCGGTGCCCAGAATGAGCTTTTGCAGGCCCTTGCGGACACCGGCAAGCCCCTTGTGGTAGTCTACATCGAGGGCCGCCCCCTCGACAAAGGGTGGGCCGCGAAGAACTCGCAGGCACTCCTCACCATGTGGTATCCGGGCCAGGAGGGCGGCAATGCCCTTGCCGACGTTCTCTTCGGAGACTACAACCCTTCCGGAAGGCTCCCCGTCAGCATTCCTGCGGACATCGGCCAGCTGCCGGTATACTACAACAAACTGCGCCCCCGCGGCCACGATTACGTGGAAATGTCCGCCGAGCCCCTTTATCCATTCGGCTACGGACTCAGCTACAGTTCCTTCGAGTACCTCGACATGAATGTCAGTATCGAAAGGGGCCTCCCGGACCCTCTCGTCAAGGTTAAAGTCAAAGTCCGCAACAGCGGAGACATGGACGGCGAGGACGTCGTCCAGCTGTACGTCACTGACCCGATAGCCTCGACCGTCAGGCCGCAGGAGCAGCTCCGCGGCTTCCAGCGCGTAAATGTTCCCGCAGGGGAGACCCGTGAGGTGACATTCGAGCTCGGCTTCGATGCATTCGCGCTGTACGACCTGGAGATGAATCATACCGTTGAGCCGGGCGAATTCGTCATCGCAGTATCACATTCTTCCAAAGACATAGGCCTCATAGAAACCATAACGTTATGAAAAGATACATCATTCTGGCAGCGGGGCTCCTCGTACTCGCCGGCTGCTCCTGTGACAACAAAGAAGCCGTTAGTACCCCTTACTGGCAGGACGTCAACGTGACTTCGGTCAATGCCGAGACCAGGCAGACCGAACTCATCTTCCATCCGACCAGGGAGGAGGCTCTCGGCGGCGGATTCCGCTCCAGCAGCTTCTACCGAGGGCTCAACGGCACCTGGGATTTCCGCTACTTCGACGACCATCGGGAGATGGAGAAATTCTTCGAAAACGCCCTCAAAGGCTCCGCCGAATGGAATTCCATCAAGGTCCCCGGCAACTGGGAGGTCCAGGGCTACGGCACGGCCATCTACACCAACATCCCGTACGACTTCGCCCCCAAGGATCCCCAGCCGCCGACACTTCCGGAAGCGATCCCTTCGGGCGTGTACCACCGCAAATTCGACGTTCCGTCGGAATGGTCCGGCAGGCGGATCTACCTCAATCTCGCCGGTGCCAAATCGGGCGTCTACGTCTATGTCAACGGCAAGGAGGTCGGCTACAACGAGGATTCCAAGTCGCTCGCCCGCTACGACGTGACCGACTTCGTCAATCCTGGCCAGAATGACCTGATGCTCAGGATTTACCGCTATACGACCGGCTCCTATCTCGAGTGCCAGGACTTCTGGCGCATCAGCGGTATCGAGCGCGACGTTTACCTCTCCACCGAGAAGGAAAGCACCGGATTTGATTTCACCGTCGTCTCCACGGTCGACGAATCCCTCCAGACCGGCCTCTTCCGTCTCGAAACCAGAGGCAACGTGGGCGAATTCTCCTACGAACTCCTCGATGGCAGCAAGGCCGTTGCCTCCGGCGAAGGCCCCATTGAAGGCTCCCGCACCTTCGAAGCCACAGTCGTGGGGCCCCGCCTCAGTACTTGGGCGCCCCCGAGCTCTACACTCTCCTCATGTGCGTAAACGGCGAATACACCACTTTCCACGTTGGATTCCGCCGCCTGGAAATAACTGATTACCAGCTCGGTGACAGGACCGTCAAGGTCTTCCTCGTCAACGGCCAGCCGGTCAAGTTCAAGGGCGTCAATCTCCACGAGCACAATCCCTGGACCGGCCATTACGTGACGCGCGAGGACATTCTTCAGGACCTTACCCTCATGAGGGGCGCCAATATCAACGCGATCCGCACCTGCCACTATCCCCAGTCTCGCGAGTTCTACGAGCTCTGCGACAGCCTCGGATTCTACGTCTATGACGAAACCAATATCGAATCCCACGCCATGGGCTACAAGCTCGACCGCACCCTCGGCAACGACACGACCTGGTTCGCCAAGCACCTTGACCGCACCCTCAACATGTACCGCCGTACGGCGAATTATCCCTCGGTCACCATTCTCTCCCTCGGCAATGAGGCCGGCAACGGAGAGAATTTCTACCGCACCTATCAGGCCCTCAAGGACATCGAGAAGGACGGCCAGAACCGCCCCGTCTGCTACGAAAGGGCTGAGTACGAATGGAACACCGACATGATCGTCCCCCAGTATCCCGGCGCCGACTGGTTCCACGAAATGGGTGAAGGATATGACGAAAGGCCGGTCGTTCCGTCCGAATACGCCCATGCTATGGGCAATTCGACAGGGTCGCTCGATCTTCAGTGGGACGAGATTTACACCTATCCGCACCTCCAGGGCGCATTCATCTGGGACTGGGTGGACCAAGGTCTGGCGGCCAAGAACGAAAACGGACGTGAGTACTGGACCTACGGCGGCGACTACGGCAAAGACGCCCCCTCGGACGGCAACTTCCTCTGCAACGGCGTAGTCAATCCGGACCGCAATCCCCATCCGGGATACGTCGAGGTACGACACGACTATCAGAACATTGCGGTGGTGCCGCTCAATCCGGCGGCCGGATCCTTTAAGGTGCTCAACCGCAATTATTTCCGCAGCCTCGACGGGCTTAAGCTCCATTACGAAATTCTCCGCGAAGGAGATCCAGTCAGCCGCGGCGACATTGCTCTAAATGCCGCGCCTCAGGGCGAGCAGGATATCCGGATCAGCTATCCGGGATTCCTCCGTCCGTTCGAGTATACGATTGCTTTCAAAGTCGTCTCGAAGGGTGACAACCTCCTTCCGGACGGCACCGTCATCGCCCTCGACGAATGCGTCATCCACGAGGCTGACGTCAAGCTATTCTCCCAGAACGCCAAGGTCAAGCTGGACGTCTATGAAGACGCCGAGACCATCAGCCTCACGAGGAACGGCTTCTCGCTCGTATTCGACAAAGTCAAGGGCTACGTCACGTCGCTCGTGATGGACGGCGAGGAGCGCTTCGATCCGGAATTCGGCTTCAGGCCGCTGTTCTGGAGGGGGCCGACCGACAACGACTACGGCAATTGGCTTCCCTACCGCTGCCAGGAATGGAAGACTGCGTCGAATGTCTTCAACGCCACCGCCACCGTCACCGGCGATGACAAGGAGGCTACGCTCAAGGTGGTCTATGCCCTGCCGAAGAATACTTCGCTGACGGTGACATTCGACGTCCTGCAGGACGATGCGCTGAAGATTTCCTGCGCGTTCAAGGGATCGGAAGAAGAGCCGGTAGACATTCCCCGACTGGGGTTCAGGATGAGGCTCCCGCTCGGCTCCAACCCTGAGGCTGACAGCTTCTGCTACTACGGACGCGGACCGGAAGAGAATTACTGCGACCGCTTCACAGGCACTCTCATGGGCCTCTATTATTCTTCGCCGGACAAGGAGTACTATCCTTACGTCCGTCCACAGGAATGCGGCCATCACACTGGCGTAAAGGCGTTTGTGTATCTGCCGTCGACGTTTATCGTGCTGGCGGACCAGCCGTTTGAATTCAACTTCCTGAGGCAGTACGTCGAGGATCTGGACGGCGAGGAGGCGGTAGCCCGCGACTACCAGTGGACCAACCGCGATCCTTCCGAGCCGAAGGACCGCGACAAGGCCCGCAACACCATGCGCAGGCAGACTCACCTTAACGACGTTCCCGTCAGGGACAATGCCGAGCTCTGTCTCGACTACATGATGTCCGGCGTCGGTGGGTACGACAGCTGGGGCTCACGTCCCGAGCCGGCGAGGACCCTCTGGTCCAACCAGGATTACAACTGGACACTGTATTTTAAATAGATTATTATGAAAAGGCTTGTCCTTCTGCTTCTCGTCGCCGCCGGATGTACTCCGGCGGTCGTCGATCCGCCAGCTCCTTTCGGCGCAGTCCCTTCGCCCGGGCAGGTCGAGTGGCAGCGGCAGGAGCTCATTATGTTCTATCATTTCGGGCCGTCGACATTCTCCGGTCTCACCGGAGAGAATGCCACCAACCGCTACGGAGCCGATGAGCTCGTCGACCTCTTCCGGCCGACGGCCGTGGATGCCGACCAGTGGGTCCGGGTGGCCGCGGAGACGGGTTTCAGGGAGGTGATCCTGACGGCAAAGCATCACGACGGATTCAGCCTGTGGCCCAATCCGCACAGCATCTGCAACGTCAGTCTCTGCCAGGAACCGTACAATGTAGATATCGTCGGGGCACTCTCGGAAGCGTGCGCCAAATATGGTCTCAATCTCGGTCTCTACCTGTCCCCGTGGGACAAGAATGATCCCGCTTTCGGGACGGTGGAGTACAATGATCATTATGTAGATGCTCTCACGAGCCTGCTGGACGGCAGGTATGGCAAGGTGTCGGAGTTCTGGTTTGACGGCAACGGGGCAAACCGTTCGCCGTACGATTTCGACCTGTTCAATGCCACGGTTTTAGGCTTCAATCCCGACTGCGTGATATTCTCCAATGTCGGTCCCGGCTGCCGCTGGGTGGGCAACGAGGAAGGTGTCGCGTCCGAGACGTCCTGGTCGGCATATTCGCCGTCACGCTACGGTGCGGTCCATGGCTCTCTCCCAGGCGACTACGCCAAGTATCTCGGCGAGGGCGATGCTGACGGCGAATTCTGGATTCCCGCCGAAACGGATCTCTCCATCCGCCCCATCGCCGATGCCAACGGCTGGTTCTGGGGACCTGGCGAGACGACCAAGTCCGCCCGCGAACTCCTCCGCATCTACTACAACAGCGTCGGACGCAATTCCATTATGCTGCTCAACGTGCCGCCTACCACTGACGGTGTCCTTGATCCTGCCGACGTCCGCGCCCTTGAGCAGTTCAAATACCTCCGCGACCAGGTCTTCAGCACCAACCTCGCCTCTGACGCCGTCGCCACCGCCTCCGCCGTCCGCGGTGATAAGTATTCTCCCTCACGCCTTCTGGACGGCAATTTCGACAACTATTACGCCGCCCCAGATGGGGTCACCGACGTGACCCTAGAGTTCACCCTCCCGGCCTTCAGGACTTTCAACCGCCTGATGCTGCAGGAGTACATTCCTCTCGGCCAGAGGGTGTCATCCTTCTCCATTGAGGTCCTCACGGGCGACTCATGGGAGCCCTGGGGCGATGGCACGATGACTACCATCGGCTACAAGCGCATCATCCTTGGTGCCCCCGTCACGGCATCGGCGGTGAGGGTACACCTGAAAGCCCTCGCCTGCCCGGTCCTGAACGGCTTCGGGCTGTATTACGACCCCTTCACGGACATTCCGGAATACACTCTTGGTCCTGACGGTACCGTGGACATCGGCGAAGTGGACGGCGATGCCGGTCCATTCACGTTCCGCGTGGTTATACCGAATTCTTTCACCTCCGGGTTGACCCCTTCCGGTGCCCAAGTACACTGCGGCTGCACGTCCGTCGCCGTCCGGCAGGCCCCCGTGGCCCCCGGCGAGGATGAAATCGTCACCATTACCTACAATCCCATCCTCCCTGCCGGTTTCCGCGAAACCGTCGATCTGGAGTACACCCCGGACAGCGCCACGAGAGAGCGAAAGATAGTTTTCGTTGGCGAAACTGTTTTCGCCGACGAAAACGCGTTGAGCGTAACGGACTGACACACTGTTTGTTCTGCAATATCGATTATGCATATTTACATAATCGTTTTTATATAAACACCTGTTAAAAAATGAGATACGCTCCACGAATTTTTGCATTGACGGCGATACTCTTCGCCCTCCCTCTTGCTGCGCAGCCGGTTAGGCTGGTCAAGAACGGCAGCATTAAGTGCAATATCGTTGCCGAGAGGCAGTCGGAGGAGATTGCAGTGGCTGCGGATATTCTTCAGAGGTATCTCTCGGAGTCATTCGGCGGAGCCGTGAAAGTGGGGGACAGGGTGAAGAAGGGGAGTATCGTGCTGAGTCAGGACGGGAAGCTGCCGGAGGATGCGTTTAGTTTGAGGACGGAGGGCGGCGCCATTCGCATCAGCGGAAATGGCAAGGGAGTGGTCTACGGCGCCTGCGACTTTCTGGAGCACGAAATCGGGATGGATTACTGGGGCGGGGGAGAGTACGATCTCCCGAGGCACCGGACGCTGGTGGTTGAGCCCTCGCGGACAGAAGTGCCGACCTTCAGTCACAGGCAGTGCAACAGCTATTTCATGATGCTGGGCGACTCGCTCTACCGCTGGTGGTATCGCTTCGAGGGGCAGGACGAGCTGTTCGTCGACAACCTATGGGTGCATACCTGCAACGCCCTTCTGCCGGCCTCCCGCTATGGTGAGGAACATCCGGAATACTACGCCTGGTACGGTGGCGAACGTCATCCCGGCAGCGCCTCCCAGTGGTGCCTATCCAATCCGGAAGTACTTGAGATTGTGATTGGTAGAGTCGACAGCCTCTTCCGGGCTCATCCCGAGAGGCGAATGATCTCGATCAGCCAGAACGACGGCTCCGACACCTACTGCCGCTGCCCCGAGTGCCAGAAGATCATTGACGAAGAAGGCTCGCTTTCCGGCCCGGTCATCAGGTTTGTCAATGCCGTCGCGGAGCGATTCCCCGACAGGGAGATTTCTACGCTGGCGTATCTTTTCACGGTGGAGCCGCCGAAAGTGACGAAGCCCCGCAGCAACGTCTCCATCATGCTCTGCGACATCGACTGCCGACGCCAGACCTCGCTGGAGGAAAACCCTTCCGGGCAGGCCTTCATGAAGGCTCTCCGCGGCTGGTCGGAGATTTCGGACAATATCTTCCTCTGGGACTACGGCATCAATTTCGACAATTACCTCTCGCCGTTCCCCAACTTCCAGACTATCAAGGACAATATCCTCATCTTCCGCCGGCACAACGTCAAGATGCATTTCGCTCAGATCAACCCTTCCCGGGGCGGTGACTTTGCCGAGATGCGGCCTTACCTCGAATCGAAGCTGATGTGGAATGCCGACGCGTCCCTCGACAGCCTCGAGAGGCATTTCGCCGAAGGATATTACGGCGCGGCCGCTCCTTTCATTCTCCGCTACATCCACACTCTGGAGGGCGCTGCGGTCGGGACCGACGTCGACCTGTTCATCTACGATTCGCCCGTATCCTATAAGGCGAATATCCTCCGTCCTGAGCTCCGTCGCCGCTATGACGCCATGTTCGACGACGCTGAGGCCGCCGTGGCGAATGATCCCGTGCGGCTCGCGAGAGTTCGCCGTACACGCCTGCCGCTGCAATATTCGGCCCTGGAGATAGCCAGGACCGAGAAAGACCGCGACCCGGAGGCCGTTGAGGCACTGCTGGAACTGTTCGAGGAACGCATTCGCGAAGCTGACGTCAGGGAGCTCAACGAGAGGCACAACAGCCCCCTCGAATACATCGCCATGTACCGCGACCGTTACATGAAGGCTGATACGGACAATCTGGCTTCCGGCTGCCCGGTGACGTATGTCCTGCCGCCACACAAGCGTTACGCGGCACTTGCGGAGACCGCCCTCACCGACGGACTCTACGGCGGCGCCGGCTATGTCGAGAACTGGGTCGGCTGGGAAGGCGAGGACGCCGAATTCATTATCGACCTAGGTGAAATCAAGTCTGTATCAAGCATTTCCGTCGACTTCCTCCGCCAGATCGGCGCCTGGGTACTGGAGCCCCGCGGGGTGCATTTCTGGACCTCCACCGACGGCCAGCATTACCGCAACTACGATTTCAAGGGCCTCCCCGAATGCCGTGACGGCAAAATCGAATTCCGCCTCGTCACCGCCTCCCGTGAAACCGACGCCCGCTACATCCGCATCCGCGTCGACGGCACCAACACCTGCCCCGAATGGCACTACGGCGTCGGCAATCCCTGCTGGTTCTTCATCGACGAAGTCGTGGTGAAATAAACAGCCAAAGTTTATAATTATTCAGTTTTGCGCAAATTGGGAATAGTAATTCGTAATTTGCGCTTTTATTTTGCCGCTAAGCGATAATTTTGCATACGTGAAACTGCATATTCACTAAAAACACCAATTTAAATTTAATATGGAGAAAAAGTATTATCTGACACCGGGATTCAGGATTCTCCCGTTAAAGTACCTGGAGGCGTTCTGCGCCAGCATCAAGGACTACGATCTCATTGATGATTATGTTTGGGAAGATGAATCATAGGAGGACCGCACGATGAAAAAGATTTTTGCACTTATCAGCATTGCTGCCGCATTCGCCGCAGTATCTTGCCAGAAAAACGAAAACGCTCCCGAGAGCGCTCCTGCAAAGAAGACCGTGACGCTCACATGCGTTATTCCTGAAAGCTCTGATTCAAAAGTGGCAATTGACAACCAGGGTAAAACCCAATGGGAAGTTGGTGATGAAATTCTCATCCATGGAAAATGGGCCGGCGGAAAATATTCCACCACCGCCACGCTGACATCCTCGGATATCAGTTCTGACGGAAAGACCGCTACTTTTACGATTGACGCATTCACTGATGATGATTATACGAGAGGCAAAACAACTTATTTTGCTTCATATCCCGCAAGCCAGGTTGCTGTTGACAATGGTGCTTCCAGTTGGTATTCCTATACCTATTACAAGACCAGTAATGCACCCCTGATGGGTGGATGCAACAATGTGGATGTAGACGGTGGAAACACTATTTACTTCTACAACCTCTGCGGTATCATCACTTTCGTGGTTGACGGTGAATTTGACAGTTATGAATTTGTCGGAAATAACGGAGAAACAGTCGGTTATAACAATTATTGCACGAATCTGTACATAAAGGACGACGGCACGTTGAATGAAGGTTTTGTTTATTCAAGCAAAGTCACTCCACTCACTGTTGTCACCGGAGATGTCGTGCCGGACGCCTCTACTCTCAATTACATTTGCGTCCCTGGCGGTGTTAACCTTACCGATGGCTTTACCATCAAGTTCTACGATGGTGTAGACCTCGTAAAAGTTGCCAAGAGCGTAAAGGGTGTCAACCTTGCCCGCAATTCCTATCTCCCTCTCGGCAATATTACAAGCCACCTCAAAGATTACGTCGCTCCGACTTCATCTGACCACAAGTCCGAAATCCCCACCGGTTCCGCAACCAACCTTGCTGCCAGTGAGCCGGCCAACTGCTATGTCATTAGCTCCCCCGGTACCTACAGCTTCCCTGCAGTTCAAGGTAACAGTACCACTCCTGCCGGCGAAGTATTCGGCGTAGAACTCCTGTGGGAAACCTACAACAATGCTGAAGCAGTCACGGCCAACAGCGTTATTGCAAAAGTCGATTTTGAAGATAACGTCATTTACTTCCAGACTCCGTCTGCACTCAAGCCGGGCAACGCCCTTATTGCAGCCAAAGGTTCCAATGGCAAGATTCTCTGGAGCTGGCATATTTGGATCCCGGAAAATGAGATTCAGACCATTAATGAGTCTACTGTATTTGATACACCCGTAATGGATCGTAATCTCGGCGCTCTTGATAAAGCAACGACATCAGATGCGTCTCTCAAGACATACGGTATGTACTATCAATGGGGACGAAAGGATCCTTTCCCCGGTTCGGCAGCGGTGAGCAATAACGTTTTTTCGACAGTGGCAGGCCCTGTTTCGACAAATACCGCGATTCAGACTCCGACAACGTTTTATACCGCGGCCGAACATGATTCGGAAGGTAATTGGAATGAAGAGAACATCACGACTCTTTGGCAGGACGGTGGGAAGACCAAGTACGATCCTTGTCCTCCCGGATATCGTGTCCCTCTTTTCGATGAAACTAAGATTCTGTGGGAAAAGAATAATGATAATTGGACGTATGATTGGACAGTACAATATGCCAAAACGGCAGCTTATGATGTTGTCTTCCCTCTCGCCGGATGGAAGTCAGGTAGTTCGGTGTCGAATATCGGTTCACGTGTCCTGATTTGGAGCGCCAAGAACCATTCCATACCAAGGGGTTATTGCAAGATAATCCGTCAGGATAAGGGTGGTTATTATTATCATAATTACTTCAAATTTGAAGGCGCATCCGTTCGCTGCGTAGTTGAATAGTGTGTTTCATCATACGATATTTTGGTTGAGACTAGCGGCCGCAGTGATGTGGCCGCTATCTTTTTCCCGCATCGCTTAGTCGGTAATTACGTGCTTGATTGGCGACGGAAGGAGCACGAAAAAAACCGGGGGCGGGGGGCGCCTCCGGTTTTATTGGTTCGCCCAGCATGAACGTACTCTAACGGGTGCAAGTCCCCAAACCGCCCTGATAGTGGGAAGGTTACAGCCAAAGGCAAGGGTGTCCGCCGTGAG
>CAJODR010000021.1:0-36874 GCA_905233275.1 uncultured Bacteroidales bacterium
ACTCAACAGTATGAATGTCAGCAACTTTCTCATCACGAGCAAAGATAATAATTCCCTTTTGATTTTCAAAGTACGGAGAATTGGATTATCTTTGGGGTATGCTTAGACGAATAATCGCGGCCGCACTTGCCGCCCTCCTTGCCGTCGCAGCCATCGCCGGCGTCAGGCCCCATCTCAAATATCTCGAGTCGGAGCAGCGGGACGGCTATACCTGTCACCTTATAGAATATAATGTAGCCGGAGGCGAACGCGTTCAGGCGTACCTCCTCATCCCGGAAGGCAAGGGCCGTCATCCCGGGCTCGTGCTCCTTCACGACCACGGCGCCCGCTTTGATATCGGCAAGGAAAAGCTCGTAAAGCCCCTGGCATCGGCTCCGGAGCACATTCAGCGCTCATCCGAGCAGTGGATTCGCGACAATTTCGACGGCGAATGGTTCGGCGACCGACTTGCCCGTGAAGGATATGTGGTCATCGTCCCTGACATGCTCTACTGGGGTTCCAGAAGCACCGAGGCGTGCCGTCGCTGGTCCAGGGCCACATTCGGCTCAGAGAGCCTCTCCCCTGCAGAAATCAAGGCTCTCAAGAACGAAGTCTACGAGGGGCAGAGGGCAGTGTACGATTCTATCGCGGCAAAAGGCATCATCTGGGCCGAACAAACGCTATGGGAAGACGCCCAGGCCGCCCGTGTCCTAGCCAGCCTCAAACAAGTCGACAGCCGCCGCATCGGTGCTTTCGGCTGGTCAATGGGCGCTCATCGCGCATGGCTCCTCACTGCATTCTGCGACCGCATCAAAGCCGGCTGCGCCCTCTCCTGGATGACGCTCAAAGCACTCCAGAAGGAGCCCTACAGCGCGTCCGAATACTCAATGCTCATTCCCCGCCTTAGGGATAAAATGGACTTCCCGGACATTGCCACACTGCTCAAACCGAAACCATTCTACTTCCTCTCCGGCACCGAAGACAAACTCTTTCCCGCCGAAGCAGTCGCCACCTGCTACACCCGAATGCACCAACTATACGGCCCCGACTCTCCCCTCCTCACCGAATTCTTCCCCGGCCCCCACCACTGCGGCTCCGATGTCCAAAACAGAATAGTTGAGTGGTTTGCACATTCTCTTTGATATCTTGTCTGTTTTCGCTATATTTGAAGGTATGAAATACGTTATTGTTGCTATAGTGGCCGCGGTGGGGGCGGCGGTGATTGCGTGGATTATTACGCGGCTGAGTCTCAAGGGGAGGATCCGGGAGGCTGAGTTGAAGCTGGATACGGAGAAGCAGCTGAGAGAGCATGAGTTGCAGCTTCGCGAGCAGGAGGCGGAGCATTACGAGAAGACGCTGAAGGATATTCGCGAGGATCACGAAAAGGCGCTGGAGGCCACGAAGAACCAGCTTGCTATCGAGAATGAGAAGACGCTGAAAGCCCGTGAAGAGTCGCTGAAAAAGGAGGCCGAGGAGACCATTAAGGGCCTTACTGCCGGACTTAACCAGCAGATCAAATCGATGACAGAGGCGTTTGAGGCTCAGAAGAAGTCGCACAGCGAGGAGACGTCGTCCATCAAGACGCAGTTTGCCGAGACGGTGAGGAACCTGCAGGCGCAGACTGATGCTATCGGGCATCAGGCGGTCGACCTCGCAAGGGCGCTGAAGGGCAAAAACAAGATGCAGGGTATTTTCGGTGAAACCGTCCTGGAGAATATCCTGAAGCAGGAAAACCTGCAGAATGGCCGCGACTACGACACCGAATGGTGGCTCCGTGACCGCAGCGGCCGCACAATCGAGAATGAGGCTTCCGGGCGCAGGATGAGGCCGGACGTTGCGTTGCATTTTCCCGACGGTACCGACATTCTTATTGACGCCAAGGTGTCGCTGACGGCGCTAGCTGAATACTTTGCCGCCGAGACTGATGAAGCCCGTCACGAAGCTGCAGTCCGTAATCTTGCGTCGGTCGAGGAGCACGTCAAGGAACTCGCAGGCAAGGAATATCAGAAATATGTAGAGGGCCGCGAGACCCTCGAATATGTGATCATGTTCATCCCCAACTACGGCGCCTATCAGCTTGCCAAGCAGGAGAGGAGCGACATATTCTCATTCGCATTCAAGCAGAATGTGCTGATTACTACGGAAGAGACGCTGATTCCGTTCCTCCGCCTGATCAGGAGTGCATGGGTGCACAAGGCGCAGATGGAGAATATGGCCGAAATCGTGGCCGCTGCCAGGAGGATGATCGACCGCGTCGCCATATTCGCCGAAAAGAACGCAGAGCTTGAGAACCAGCTGAAGCGCACCGTAAAGCTTTTTGAAGAGAATACCGCCAGGCTCACGGACAGTCGCCAGAGCATCGTGAAGGCCGCAAATGACGTGATTGAAAGCGGAGTCTCGCTCTCCCCCGGAAAGATACTGCCGGAGACAAAAGAAAAAGAGCCCGAATAAATCCGGACCCTCTGGTGAGGAGTAGCAGACTTGAACTGCTGACCTCCTGCCTGTCAAGCAGGCGCTCTAAACCAACTGAGCTAACCCCTCATTTCGTTTTGGGAAGGCAAAGGTAGCAAGTTTTTTGGAAACTGCAAAATTATTTTAAAATATGTTTGCCACCGCTCTCGTTGCCGCGATATTGCTGCCTCTTCCAAAAGAGGCGGACATCTCCGAAACGACGGCTCATCCGGTGAGGGTGGTCGAACGGATAGTCTCAGAAATCCCGGCGGCAGGCCCACGTCAGGAAGAAGCCTATCATCTGAGTATTACTGACGACCAATTACTTCTCGAGGCCACCACATGGCAGGGCCTTGTCCAGGGCCGGAAAACCATCTCCCAGCTGGGGCCGGATCTTCCCATCTGCGAAATCACCGACTGGCCTTCTTTCCGCATCCGCGGATTCATGCAGGATGTCGGCCGCACATATATCAGCATACCCGAACTCAAACGTGAGATAGATATTCTGTCCGGCCTCAAACTCAATGTCTTCCACATTCACCTTACGGAGAATGAGGCCTGGCGCCTCCAAAGTCCTTCCCACCCTGAACTCACTGCTCCCGGCAGTATGACACGGCAGGACGGCCTCTTCTATACACTGGAAGAAATCCGCGATCTCGACATTTATTGCCACCAACGTGGAATGATACTGATCCCCGAAATTGACATGCCAGGCCACAGCGCCGCATTCGAGCGGGCGACCGGATTACGGATGGAGAGCCCCGAGGGTCGGGCCATCCTGAAAGATGTCCTCAAGGAGCTCGCGTCCGTGACCAGCGGCCCCTGGATCCATCTCGGGACAGACGAAGTCAGTATCAGCGACCCCGGATTCGTCCCTGAAATGATGGAGTACGTACGAGGCCTCGGCAAGAAAGTAATTATCTGGGATCCGGGCTACGGCGGCGAGGTCGGACCTGACATGCAGCAGCTCTGGAGCTACCGCGGAAAGGCCACTCCCGGCATTCCCGCCATAGACTGCAGATTCCACTATATCAATCACTTCGACATATTTTCCGACATCGTCGGCCTGCATACCAGCACGGTTTATGGTTGCACAGAGGACTCCCCGGACATCGCCGGCAGCATCATTGCATTATGGAATGACCGCTATGTTGACGACGAATCCTCACTCATTCGGCAGAACAATCTGTTTGCTGCTGCCGCTGCGCTTGCCGACAGGACGTGGCGCGGCGGAGGATGGCAGTATTTCGACGATTTCGGCGTCGTGATTCCGGACTGCGGCCCCGTCAGGGACGACTTCCTCGATTTCGAGCAGCGGCTTATGGCGTTCCTGCCCGATGATTCGCCGTACGTTCCCCAGGGAGCGGTTCGCTGGAAGATTGCCGGACCTTTCCCTAATGGGGGCGACCTCACGGCCGAATTTCCATGGCAGGACGCACCAATGCGGACCGTCATCGGCGCCGGAATAGCATTCCGCCACTGCTGGGGAAGCACGGTTCCGGGACTTTTCAAGGACCCGCAGCCAAATTCGACGGCCTACGCCGTCACGGAGATTGAAGTGCCGTACGATATGGATGCGGCGTTGTTTTTCGAGACGCAGAATTATTCACGGAGCGAGAAGGACAAAGCCCCGCCTCAGGGACAGTGGGATTACCGCGGAAGCCGGCTATATCTTGATGATACAGAAATACTTCCGGTAGAATGGACGCCCGATGACGGAACCGGCTGCTTAGGCAATGAAAACGCTGCAGCAAGGCCGCCGATTCCGCTCCATCTCAGCGCAGGACGCCACCGGATAGTCATTAAGTTGCCGGTAGGAGAGTTCACGACCCGAGAGGTTCGCCTAGTCAAATGGGGCTTCACCTGCCTCCTCCTCACTCCCGACGGAAAAGCGCCCGCAGAGGTACACTATATCCCCTAAAATGCTATATTTGCATTAATATGAAGTTTTCCGGCGTCATATCGGCTCTTGCCGCAGTGCTTCTACTTGCGTCATGCAAGGAGCCGGCAACGGGGCGTAGAGACTGCAACGGCGTATATTACTGGAAGACCTCCTTCGCCCTTGATTCGACCGAAACTGCATTCTTGAGGGACAATGAGGTTGGGCGCCTATATCTACGATTTTTCGATGTGGATGTCGAAGACGGCCCGATGGCGCATCTCAGCGACATAGTCCCCGTCGGGACGGTTACATTCGACGGTCCCGTGCCGGAAGGCGTCGAAATTGTGCCGACAGTATTCATCACTGAGCGTGCGGCGAGAGTAATCCGAGACATTCCAGATGCTACGGACAAGATACTGACGCGTATCCTGAACATGGCAGACTACAACCGCCTGGGAGCCATCTCTGAAATCCAGCTCGACTGCGACTGGGCCGAGAGTACACGAGACACCTTCTTCGCCCTCTGTGCCGAAATGCGGAAACAACTGAAAGAGAAGGGAATAATCCTCTCCGCCACCATTCGTCTCCATCAGCTGGACTCCCCCGCCCCGCCCGTTGACCGCGGTGTCCTCATGCTCTACAATACCGGCAATTTCCGGAGTCCCTCGACAAAGAATTCGATTCTCGATACCAGGGACGCGGCGCCGTTCCTGAAAGGCAAAAGGATCCGCTACGGCATTCCTCTCGATTTCGCATGGCCGGTCTACGGCTGGGCGATCTGGATGAGGGACGGACAGTTCGCAGCGATTATTCACAGCACAGATTTTTCCGACAGCACTCTTTATCAGACTGGCTCTGACGGCATTATCACCGTCATCACTGAGCACGAAAGGGACGGACATACCCTCAAGCCAGGCGACCGCATCCGCGTCGAAATTCCCAGTGCCGCCACTATTCTTGAAGTCAAGGAGCTTGTACGCAGTGCATTCCCGGACGAGCCCCACAGCAATATAATCTATCATCTCGATTCGACCTCCCTATCCAAATTCAACGACCATGAGATCAAAAGCATTCTTGGCGATTAGCCTCATCGCCTTAATCCTTCCCGTCAGCGCTGCAGCGTGCGGTTTTTACGGATTCCTCCCCGAGGATTACTACATGTACCGTGTCAGCGGCAACTACATGAAAGGCCATTTCAGCCAGCCCCGCTTCAACTACATGGGAGACGAGAACTGCCTCCTTTGGAAGCAGCAGACGGGCACCGACGCCACGATTGACGAAATATACCAAGTCGTTTACAAGACTCCCGCGCAGGAGATTGAGTTCTTCACTTCGCCGAAGGCCAACCTCATGATGTCCAAGGTATATATGCAGAATGCCTTCGCGCGCACCCTCAGGAACGACCCCGAAGCCGCCACCATGCTTATGGTCGCCAAGGTTTGCGAATCCGCCCGCAAGGGCATCAATTCGCCCTGGTACTATCCCGCCTACAGGGACCCCGTCGTCAGCAAGCTGGAAAAAGTGATTGAGGCCGGCAAGGCCTACAAAGGTGAGAGGTTCGCCACCCGGTATGCCCTCCAGGTCGAAAGGGCGCTGATGTCGCTCCAGAGGTACGATGAATGCATCAGCTATTGGGATGAGGTGGTCTCCAAACTGCCCGACGACGTGGTCAAGACGATGGCACTCCGCTACGTTGCCGGTGCATGGTACAACCTCGGAGACATTGAGAAAGCGAGGAAGCTGTTCGGCGAGGCCGGTGATATCGATTCGCTTACGTCCACATTCGTCAATGACGAGCGCAATATCTATGAGATTCTCTACGAATACGCTCCCGACGAGCAGGAACTCCGCGACCTGGTCGAAAGGGATATCATATACGCCGAGCACCAGTACTTCGATCTGTCTTTTGAGGAGCATCCCCAGTGGGTGGTCAAGGACCTGCAGAATATACACGACATCTCGCTCAGGATTGCCAAGGAAGGCAAGGTGAAAGACGTAGACTTCTGGTACTATACGGCTGCATTCGTCGAGCATCTCAACGGCGACCAGAAAGCCGCCATGAAGAATGCCGCCCTCGCCGAAAAGGCCCCCGGAAGCGATTTCATCAAGGAATCCGCACATGTCCTCGGCATTTACGCGAAGGCCATTGATACGCCATATTCGTCCAAGTATCTCTCCAAGACCATGATGAATGACATCAAGTGGCTCGACGAGAAGATTGTCTCCAACCTGGACGAGGCCCGTGAAGCCACGAGCGAGAACGGCATATTCTACATGAAGTCCAACATGAGCTACTTCTACTGGAACGACATGCTCCGTAAGGTCCTCCTCGGTGCCGTCTGTCCCAAGCTCATCAAGGGCGGCGACAGGGTCAATGCCCTCGCCCTCACAAACATGGCCGACAACCGCCTCCTGGCCCTCGTCAACGACATCTCCGAATTCGTCGTGGACGAAGAGTGGAACGTCAGCATTCTCCATCGTACATTGGACGAATTCCGCCGCAAGTCGTCATTCAATTACAATGACTACAGCAACGCCTTCTTCCAGATGGCCGATACGGTCGCAGTTGACGACCTCGTCAAATACGTTGCCTCATTCGACAAGCCCAAGAAGGACCAAAAGTATATAAACGAACGTTCCTATACCGAAAAGGCATTCTTCGCCGATGTCATCGGCACCAAGATGCTTCGCGACATGAGGTACGCCGAGGCCGAGAAATGGCTGTCGCAGGTGCCCTCGTCATTCCAGAGCCGCCTCAATGTGGATAAGGAAGGCTATCTCAAGCTCGATCCGTTCACGCTCCGCTGGAAGAAACTCGATTCCAACGCCGATTACAAGCTCTCATTCGCCCGCGAAATGGCTTCCCTCGAAAAGAATATCAAGAAGGAGAAGGATCCTGACATGAAGGCCATGATGCTGGCCCGTTTCGCTACCGGTATGAGAAATTCGGTCGACAAGTCATGGGCACTCACCTTCTACGGCAAGAGCTGGTGGGATGACGAATCCGGCTCCGGCACCTTCCAGGCCCGCAAACGCGCCGTTGTTCTCGATAAAGTCCAATCTCTATACGGACAGGCTCTGTCGACGGCCCGCGATAACGAAGCCAAGGCCACGATTCTTCGTGACCTTGGCAATCTGAAAACGGTAGTGACGGAGTATCCTGAAACCCAGGTCGCCGCATTTATCCGCGGCCATTGCGACACTTACGCCGACTATCACATGGAGAGGCCTTCCTCCTACCGTTCGATCTTGAGGGACTAGGCACCGAGCTTGACAGCGAGGCGGCGGCCGATTTCCTTCAGGAAGTCTGAAGAATTGAGCATCTTCGGAGTGATACCTTCCATGAGGTTCACGAGGTCCTTGGTAGCGTAGCCGTCGTTGAGAGTGTCAAAGCAGGCTGCTTCGAGCTGGTCTGCGTAGTTGACGAGTTCCGGCAGGTTGTCGAGTTCTCCCCTCTTGCGGAATGCGCCGCTCCATGCGAAGATGGTCGCGATGGGGTTGGTGGAGGTCTCTTCGCCCTGGAGATACTTGTAGTAGTGGCGTGTCACTGTGCCGTGTGCAGCCTCGTACTCGTATTTGCCGTCCGGGCTGACGAGGACCGAAGTCATCATGGCCAGAGAGCCGAATGCAGTTGATACCATGTCGGACATGACGTCGCCGTCATAGTTCTTGCAGGCCCAGATGAATCCGCCTTCGCTGCGCATTACGCGTGCTACTGCGTCGTCAATGAGCGTGTAGAAGTATTCGATGCCTGCGGCTTCGAATCTCTCCTTGTACTCCTGGAACACTTCCTCGAAGATGACGCGGAAACGGCCGTCATACTTCTTGGAGATGGTATCCTTGGTGGCGAACCAGATGCTCTGCTTGAGGCTGAGTGCATACTGGAAGCAGGAGTGTGCGAAGCTGCGGATGGACTTGTCGGTGTTGTGCATTCCCTGGAGGACGCCGGGACCCTTGAGTTCCTGGATGACGACCTCTTCCTTCTTTCCGGATGCGCCCTCGAAGACGAGTTTGGCGACACCGGGTTCTTCTGCTACGATTTCGACGCTCTTGTAGACGTCACCGTAGGCATGACGGGCGATGGTGATGGGCTTCTTCCAGAATTTCACAGCGGGATGGATGCTGGGGATGGTGATAGGTGTGCGGAACACGGTGCCGTCGAGCATCGAACGAATGGTGCCGTTCGGGCTCTTCCACATCTGGTGGAGGTTGTACTCGGTCATGCGCTTTGCATTCGGAGTAATGGTAGCGCACTTGACGCCGACACCGTATTTCTTGCATGCGTTGGCTGCATCGACAGTAACCTGATCTTCGGTCTTGTCGCGGTTGGGCAGTCCGAGGTCATAGTATTCAGCCTTCAGGTCCACGAACGGGAGGATGAGTTCGTCCTTGATCATCTTCCAGAGGATCCTGGTCATTTCGTCGCCGTCCATCTCGACAAGCGGCGTCGTCATTTTGATTTTTTCCATAATTTATTTCTTGTTTTTGTAGTAATTCATGAGGCAGCCGTCGGCGAGAATTTGGCGCTCGTCGGCAGTGAGGTTCTGGAAGTAGAGGTGGATGGGCTTGACGCCATTCTTGGTAATGACCTGTGCGTCAATTTCTTCTGCGCCTCCGAGAACAGCCTTGCGGATACCGGGGATGAATACGCAGTCACCAGGCTCATATTCGAACGGAGTCTCGGGAGCGATGGTGAACGGGAGGATACCCCAGTTGATACAGTTGCTGCGATAGCGCTTGGTGGCGTATTCGTAGCAGATGTTGGCGTCGCCGCCGAGGACTTTCTGGCAGGATGCGGCCTGCTCGCGGGCTGAACCGTCACCAGGCTTGTTGGCGAATACGCATGAACCGAATGAAGTGTTTTCGGCTTTTGCACCTACTGCCTTGAGGGCCTGGGCAATCTTATCGGAGACCTTGCCGGCGCGGCGGTCGATGTCCTGAGCCTGGATCTTCTTGGAGAGACCTACGTACTCGGGTACCCTGCGGCTGAGGGCAAATTCGCTGAGCTTGAGAGGATTGGAACGGTAACTTGAAGTTTCACCCGAAGGAATGAGCTCGTCGGTCGTCGTGACGGGATCGTGGATGACGGCGGCAAGCTCGAGGAGCATATTCTCCTCCATCGGATACATGGTGGGCCAGTCCTTGATGTTGGGACCGTAACGGAGCTCGTTGGAGAGGTCGGCCTTTCCGAAACCGTAGTAAATACGGCTCTTGTAGATGCGGTTGTCGAATTCGTAAGGCTTGTGGTTGTCTTCGTATTCCACGTCAGTGGCAGCGGTGATGACGCCGCCGTTGGCCGCGGTTGCTGCGATGGAACGAGCATCCATCAGGGCCACGAGTGAAATCTGACCGGCGCCCGGCTTGGAGCCTTCGCGGTTGGGGAAGTTACGGGTGGTGTGGCGGATGGAGAAGCCGTTGTTGGCGGGGACGTCGCCTGCACCGAAGCAAGGTCCGCAGAATGCGGGCTTGATGACTGCGCCAGCCTCGAGGAGCTCTTCGGCAATATGGTTACGCGTGGTCGCGAGATAAACCGGAGTGGACTGCGGATAGCAGCTCATCGTGAAGTAGTCGTTGCCGATGGTCTTGCCCTTCATGATGCTGGCAGCAGCGGAGAGGTTGTCGTATGTACCACCGGAGCAGCCGGCGATTAGAGCCTGGTCTGCAACGAGTTTGCCATTGCGAAGCTTGGAGACGAGGTCGACCTGGACCTTGTCGCCGAAACGCTTGCGGGTGTCTTCTTCGACCTTGCGGAGAATGCCTTCGGGATCTGCCTGCAGCTCGTGGATAGTGACTGCGTTGGACGGATGGAAAGGAAGGGCGATCATCGATTCCTGAGTGGAGAGGTCGATGCGGATCATGCTGTCGTAATAGGCGACCTTGCCGGGTTCGAGCTTGCGGTATTCCTGGCCGCGGCCATGGCCCTCATAGTGTGCACGGACGACATCGTCGGTGACCCAGATGGAGCTGAGGCAGGTGGTCTCAGTCGTCATGACATCGATACCGTTGCGGAAGTCGACGGGGAGTTCCTTGACGCCGGGGCCGGCGAATTCGAGGACTTTGTTCTTTACGAATCCGCTCTCGAATGTAGCCTTGACGAGGGAGATTGCCACATCGTGGGGGCCTACGCCGTGTTTGGGCTTGCCTTCGAGCCATACGAGCACTACCTCAGGGGCGTTGATGTCCCAGGTGTTGCGGAGAAGCTGTTTGACGAGCTCGCCGCCGCCTTCGCCGACACCCATGCAGCCGAGAGAACCGTACCTCGTGTGAGAGTCGGAACCGAGAACCATTTTGCCGCAGCCGGCGAGTTCTTCGCGCACATACTGGTGAATGACAGCCTGATTTGCAGGGACATAGATACCGCCGTACTTCTTTGCAGCGGAGAGGCCGAAGACGTGGTCATCCTCGTTGATGGTGCCGCCGACTGCGCAGAGGGAGTTGTGGCAGTTGGTCATTGCGTAGGGAATGGGGAATTTCTCCAATCCGCTGGCACGGGCCGTCTGGATGATACCGACGTAGGTGATGTCATGAGACGCCATAGCGTCGAACAGGATGCGCATCTTCTTGCCTTTGCCGCCGACTGTGTCGTGAGCGCGGAGGATGCCGTAGGCGATAGTGTTTTCACGGGCTTCATCGGGAGCCACAGGAGCCTCGGAGGCGATTGTCTTGCCGTCCATGAGGTAAACACCATGAGGAATAAGTTCAACCATGATTTGAATTAAAAATTAATTGGTTATTGAGTATAAGAATATTGTAAGCGATAGCATGTCAGCGGCGCCGCCGGGAGAGATTCCCTCTGCGGCATAACGCGTGCACATGTCTTTGAGATTATTGTCGGAGAAGTCTTTGGACAGGTCGGCGGAGTCGCGTTTGACCTCCTGTGCGCGCTCGTATCCGACGCGGTGAATCACACAGGTGTCGTCGAGGGTCGACATTATGCGTAGCAAAGTCTGTTGCCTGTCCTGAGATTGGCGATAGAAGGGCAGCCAGTCCTCAAAAAGGAGGCTGTAACCTTCAAGTGCCATTTCACGAGCGCCCATGATGCCGAAGGAGCGGGCAGCAGCACTACCGTGTGTATCTGTCGCTTGTTTCAAAGAAGAAGCGATATATTTAATTGTGGTGGACAACTCATTATCAGACAATTGAGCTCCACGAGCCAATACGCGGGCTGAGGCGGCTACCGCCAGGCCCAGGGCAAAGATAGCGCCGCGATGCGTGTTGACGCCACCAGTAGAGGCCATCATTGCTCTTTCCGCTTCAATGCCTATGGTTTGAATATCTGCTGCCAAGCTTTCATTACTGCCATTTGAGAATGACAGCGCGGCAATTCTGCCGAAAAATGGACGGATTGTATCGATGCTGCGGCTCATGACAGCGTAGTCCATGTCACGGTGGGCACCGGAGCCGTCAGGGCCGACAAGACCAGGCTTGAACGGGGTATCCAGCTCAAGGCGGAGTGCACGGGTCGCGAGGTCAGCGAGGAGGTACGGGTGTGTGAAAGTGGGTGTCAGAGCCGCTGCAATACGGAAATCACCGCGGTCGAGAGCCGCACGGACGGAAGTGGCGGTGACGGGAGCAGCGGTGTCGCTACCAGTCAAGCGGGGGATTTCGACGATGGATATTCCACGAGACGGAAGCATCTCCTGCATAAGGGCATTGTAGCGCGCCGTAAGCGGATCGGTTGGCTCGGTGCCGACAAAACGAACCGTAGCGCCAAGTGACTGAGTGATGTGGCGGGCGAACAGATCTAGGTCGAGTCTCATTTGAGTCTCTGAAGCCTCCGAAAGATCCTTCAGGAAATAAGTCGGGAAGGTAAGCGCAGATATCTGATACTGGCTGCCATCGACGCGGACTGCGCGGCCACCGAATTGTGCCAGGGCACAGTCAATCATGGCGCAGCGTTCGGCATACGGGAAACGGCTGCTGTCATCGCCGACAGGTACGACAAACAGCCTCTCGCAGCGCTTGAGTGCCTCTTCGAACAGGTATACATGCCCGAGAGTCAGCGGATTGGCATGAATGACTATTATGCCGGAAGTGACATTGTCACGGAGGGAACGGAGATATGCTTCGTATGCCTCCACTCCCCTGCCGTTTTCCATCAGTATGGCAGCCGGAGCCGATGCAATCGTGCGGAAGCCAAGGCTGGCGAATATCGCTTCGTTGGAAGGCTTGGTGAAAACACAGAGATTATTGTGACCACGTGAAGTGCCTTCGGCGACTAGCCTCGAAATCAGCGGCGCAGCAAGTCCGAGAGAACGGGCCCCTTCGGAAACCGCCACACATTTAATTATATTGCCAGAAATGCCGCCGCCCGCAAGAATACTGCCTTCAGCGTCTTCGATGACGTAATACGAATCCATTTTGTCCATCCGAAGTGCATTCGCTTCGAGGAACCTTTCCACCTTTTGGCGGAATCTGGGAGAACCGAGAGGTATCTCAATTATGTCTGTAGATCCGTATGTTTCCATCATCTGCGGGCTTCCCATTACTACCGGTCTTTCCCGCCGAAAAATCACGGTACGAATTTACGTATTTATCTTCGAATATCAAAGCATTTATGCAAGTATTTACTATATTTGCAAGCAAAAATGCCCTTTTAGCATAACAATTATTACAGGATGGCCTCACTTGAGGAAATATTGAGAAGCCGTGACGAGCGAGCAAGCCGCCAGCGGGAGCTTAAAGACAGCTTCACGGGCAAAGCGCTGCTGTCTCTCACCGTCATTGTTCCCGGTCCGGAAAAACGGACGGAAACGTCCCTCAATGTGGCCGCAGCCGCTGTATCTGCTATAAGGGATGCATTCCATATTGTCCATGAAGAACTCCGTGATCTATCCACCGGTTATGAAGCATTCTTCATCGTCCCTGGAGACGATTATGACGCCAAAAGAAAGGCGGTGGAAATCGAAGAGACACACCCTTTCGGACGACTATTCGACATAGATGTCATAGGACAGGAAGGCCCCTTGTCCAGAAAAGACGTCGGTGCGGAGGAACGCCGCTGCCTCATCTGCGGCAAAACGGCAAGGGAGTGCATGCGTCTACGCACACACTCCCCTGAAGAGTTGACGGAAGCAGTAAGGCGGATTGTTACTCGCCGTTAACGACAGTCTCCTTGTTTTCTAATTCCTCGATCTTGTTTTCGAGCTGCTCAATATTCTGGTTGAGCTGTTCGATGGTCTGTTCCTCAGCCTTTGCAGCGGCGGCTTCAGCCTGCTCGGCTTTCTGGGCAGCCTTTTCTGCCTTTGCAGCAGCCTCGTCGGCAGCCTTCTGGGCTTTCTCATCGGCCTTCTGGGCTTCCTGGCGGACTGATTCAAGCTCTTTTGCGTCCTTCAGGTTTTTCTTGTCCTCGTTGAGCTGCTTCTTGGCGGCGGCGATATCCTTCTTGGAGTCAGCGATCACCTTTTTGCTGGCTTTGATCTTTTCGTTTTCCTTGTCGATCAGCTTGTTGCATTCCTTGATCTTGGCGTCGTACTCCTTGAGGGCACGCTTGTCGGCGTTGACTTGATCCTTCATTTCGGTGATCTTGGCTTTCCTTTCGGCGAGCTCGCTCTGATCGGTGAAGCCTTCGAGCTTCATGGTCTGCTTGCGGGCCTTGAGTGCGGATTCGGCGAGTTTGATGGCCTCTTTCTGCTGGGCGATTGAGGCGCTGAGGGCCTTCTTCGCGGCCTTGTACTGCTCGATGTTGTCCTTCTGGATCTGGATGGCGTTTTTGGCGGCGTCGATCTTGACCTGTTCGGCGGCAGCGATGTCCTGGCTGCGCTGCTTGGCGTCAGAGACGGCCTCTTTGCTCTGCTGGACGGCATCACGGGCTTCATTGAGGGTCTGGGCGGAAAGGGTTCCGGCGGAAAGGATGAGGCCTGCGATGAGGCACAATGATTTGAATGCTTTCATATTCAGTTGTTTTAGTTATCAATTACTGTACGAAGTACAAATTTAACAAAAATATTTGTCATTTGCGCTTTAATAAATATATTTGTACTACTAAACCTGAACCCGCCATGGGCAAACTGTACGACGAACTCTCCAAAGACTACCGCTTCAAGGAAGGCATGCACACCTGCATCAACTGCGGGACCTGCACAGCCATCTGCCCCGCGGCGGAGTTCTACAAATACGATCCACGCAAGATAGTCGACACCGTCCAGCGCAAGGATGACAGGGAAATCGGAGCACTCCTCAAGAGCGAAACCATCTGGTACTGCGGCGAATGCATGAGCTGCGTCACCCGCTGCCCCAGGAAAAACGGCGCCGGCCTCGTTGTCATGGCCCTGAGGAATCTTTCCGTCAAGCTCGGCTATTTCACATGCTCTGAAAAAGGCCGCCAGCTCTACCCTCTCACCAAGGCTCTGAACGGCAACATCCTCAATCTCGGATACTGCGTCCATCCCCAGACATTCGCTTACGAAGACCATCCCGAGTCCGGTCCGGTCTTCGAATGGGTCCTTGAGCATAAGGAGGAGGTCTACGCCCGCCTTGGGGCCAATTTTGGGAAGGAAGGCCCGGGAGCTCTCCGCAAGATTCCGCAGGAAGACCTCGACGAACTCAAGGCCATCTACGACGAAACAGGCGGCACCGAAAGGCTGGAACTCGTCGAAAAGCATTCTCTCGCCAAGGCGGAGGAAATGGGGATGACCCCCGAAGAATACCTCAAGTACACCTTCAACCACTGCTCCCCCGGGCACTTCAACTCAGAACAATGATTTACAAGGGCAAACAGAAGATCTGGTCCGACTACCAGAAAGAGATTCCCTCCGACCACTGGTTCTACGTGAGGAGTTGCATCAGGCAGAGTTTCTTCCCCGCCTCGGAGGTCCATTTCGTCAAGATCATGCGGGAAGTCCTCGGCAAGGACCTGTACGAGACCCCGCACCATACCACCTGCGGCGGCATTGCGTATCACAGCGACACAATTCCGCAGGAGACTGCGATGACTATCGTCGCGAGGCAATTCGCCCTCATGAAGGAAGCTGGGTACAAGAATTTGGTTACCAGCTGTATCACTTCCTTCGGCAATTACGTCGAAATTATCGAGACCTGGCGCGAATTCCCCGAGCTCGAAACCCGCATCCGGGAGCACCTCTGGAAGGCCTGCAAGAGGGAATTCGACGTACCCGAGTACGTAGCCCACGCCAGCGACCTCGTATACAAATTCCGCAACGAAATCGCTGAGAAGGCCCAGTACCGCCTGGTCGACAAGGACACCGGCGAGCCGCTCCACATCGTCGAGCATATCGGCTGCCACTATTCCAAGATGTTCCCCCACAAGGGTGTCGGCGGCGCCGAATATCCCTGCGTCCTTTCCGGTATGGCCGAGGCATGGGGCGGCAATGTAATCGACTACCCTGAGCGTCGGCACTGCTGCGGATTCGGATTCCGCCAGTACCTCGTCAAGGCCAACCGAGGCTACAGCGTCTCCAACACCCATAAGAAGTTCGAATCGATGGAGCCCTACCATCCGGACGCCATTATTACCAACTGCCCCGGATGCCCCTATTTCCTCGACCGCTGGCAGTACGTCATCTCCGAGATGAACGGCAAGACCTACGGCCAGGATGGTCACGGTATTCCTGTCCTCACGTACGAAGAACTTGCAGGGCTCGTCCTTGGCTACGATCCCTGGGATCTCGGACTCCAGATTCACCAGGTCGGTCTCGAGCCTCTGCTGGACAAGATGGGTATTCCCTACGACCCTAAGAAGAAATACCTGGGTCTCAATGAGAAAGATATCATGAAACCCGGCCTCCCGAGGCACCTTAAATGCTGCTAAGATGAAACGCACACCATCCAAAACCGTACTCGTCATCGGCGGCGGTATAGCCGGAATGGAAGCAGCCGCACGGCTCCGCCAGCTGGGACTCCAGCCCATTCTCGTAGAGAAGAGCGACCACCTCGGCGGCCATGTCGCCGATTGGCACAAACTGTTCCCCGACATGAGCGAAGCCGCAGCACTAGTTGAAAAAGGCGCCGCTGCTCTCGACGGTGTGGACGTGAGACTCTCGACAGAGATTCTCTTTGTCAACCGCCTGCGTTCGCTGTACAACGTCATGCTTTCCAGCGGATCCAACGTCCAGTGCGGCGCCATCGTAGTCGCGACCGGATTCAGCCTTTTCCCCGCCGAGAAGAAAGAAGAATACGGTTACGGCATCTACGATCACGTCATTACTAATGCCGATCTCGAGAAATGGTTCAATACCGGCGAAGACCCGAGAGTGACGGATGACGTGCGCAAGGTCGGATTCGTCCACTGTGTGGGCTCCCGTGATCTCAAGGCCGGCAACACCGAATGCTCAAAAGTCTGCTGTATCACTGCCATCAAGCAGGCCATAGAGATGAAAGAGCACTTCCCGGAGGCTGAAATCTACTGCTTCTACATGGACCTCCGCCTTTTCGGCAAGCGTTACGAAGATTACTATATCAAGGCCCAGAGGGATTACGGCATTCATTTCATCCGTGGCCGCGTCTCCGAGGTCGGAGAGAATATTGAAGGCAAAGTCGTCGTCAAAGCCGAAGACACCCTCAGCGGCCGTCCAGTCAAGGTGACGCTTGACCTTCTCGTCCTCATGGCCGGCATTATCCGCAATCCGGATCCTCTCCCTTATGACCGGCGAGGAAGGATTCCTCCGAAGCAGAGACAATCTCGGGGGCATCACCGCATCTGACCGCAAGGGAATATTCTTCGCAGGTACCTGCACCGGTCCAAAGACCATTCCCGAAACACTCGCAGAGGCGGATCGCGCTGCACTGTCAGTTCACGAATATCTTAAAGGATAAGTATGGATTTCGGCTTCTCACTGTCCCAGAGTTCAACTGTCAATCTCGACAAGACAGATCTCTCCCTCTTCCATAGGGTCCACGAGATCGAACCTGACGTCGCGATATGCATGGCCTGTGGCAGTTGCAGCGCCACTTGCACCAGCTCGGAATTCACGGGAATGAGCCTACGCAGCGTCATTCTCGACATTCAGCGCGGCCGACAGGAAGAAGCCAGGAAGATGCTCTCCGGCTGCATGCTTTGCGGCAAATGCTCTATGGTCTGCCCCCGTGGCATCAATACCAGGCGCTTGATTCTGACGCTAGGAAGGGTATTCGATGGTGAGGACCGCAACACTCGCCGGGACATCAGAAAGGAGGTACGCAAATGAAAGAGAGGTTCATATTCGACCCGTTCGTACTTCCGTTCCTCGTCGGAATGGCATTTGTCCTGCTATACTGCCTCGGAGGACTTCTCCAGATTGTCTTCCAGCTGCCGAGGGCTGACCGGCTCCGTTTCCTCAAGTCGCTCGTCACGCCGAAAACTGCCTGGAAAAACATCAAGGACATCTTCCTTAACTGCCTTATCCACGTCAAGCTGTGGAAGCGCAACCGCCTTCTCGGCTACATGCATTCCTCCATTGCGTTCGGCTGGTTCATGCTGATCCTCCTCGGGCATATCGAGGTGATGCTTTTCGTTCCGGGGCGTGCGAGTTTGCTGTATTATCCGATATTCTTCAACTATTTCGTAGCGGAGACGGAGACTACGCTGAAGGGCGCGGCGCTCCTGTTCCTGATGGACTTTTTCCTCCTGATTATCCTCATCGGCATCGGTCTCGCGATGGTCAAGCGTGTCCGTTCCCGCATGTTCGGAATGCGGAGGACCACCAGGCCGGCATTCCTCGACAGAGTGGGTCTGTACAGCCTCTGGGCGATATTCCCGCTCAGGCTTCTCGCCGAAAGCACGACCGCCCATATCAGCGGCGGCAGCTTCCTCACCGGCCCTATGAACTGGCTGTATCTCAAGATCTTCGGTACCGGAATAGCGGTTCAGCCGGTATGGTGGGCCTATTCCATCGCCCTGTGCATTTTCATGCTGGTGCTCCCGTTTACACGCTACATGCACATCCCCGCGGAGATGCTTCTCATCCCGCTGCGCAACGCCGGCATCAAGATCCGTCATCCGAGAAAGGGATTCGCCCTGGCGGAAGTCTATTCGTGCCCAGGCTGCGGAGTCTGTATCGACGCCTGCCCGATGAGCGCACGAAAGGAGAATCTCAAGGATTCGACGGTTTATCTCAACCGCCAGATCCGTCGCGGCAACGAGCGTCGCATCGCGGAAATCAGCGACAAATGCCTCCTCTGCGGCAAATGCTCCGCCGTCTGCCAGGTCGGCGTCCAGGGGCCGGAATTGCGCATCGCACAGCGTTCCCTCAGGCACTACTACATCAAGCCTGATTTCACCGCATTCGATACGGAATCATGGAAGGAAAGACTTGAAGGACAGGGCGGTAAGGTGCTCTACTTCGCCGGCTGCATGACACATCTGACGCCTTCCATCAAGAAGTCCCTGACCTCCGTCCTCGCCAAGGCCGGAGTTGAATTCAAGATAATGGATCCCGACGGCGGCATCTGCTGCGGCCGTCCCCTCCAGATGGCCGGACGCAAGGCAGAGGCCAAGGCCCTGATCGCCAAAAACCGCGAAATCATCCTCGCAAGCGGCTGCGACACCCTCCTCCTGAGTTGCCCCATCTGCTACCGCATCTTCAAGGAAAAGTACCACCTCGAAGGCATCCGCGTCGTCCACCACAGCGTCTTCCTCGACGAATTGGTACGCGACGGCCGTCTCCACATCTCGAAGGGTGAGGAATCCCTCGTCTACCACGACCCGTGCGAACTCGGCCGTGGCTGCGGCATCTACGAAGAGCCCCGCCACCTCCTCTCCGCCGCCGGAAAACTGGTCGAAGCCGCCAAAAACCGCTCCGAAAGCATCTGCTGCGGCGGTTCCGTAGGATCGCTTTCACTTGGATTCGAAAAACGCAAAGACATCACCAAGGCATCCCTCCAAAACCTCACGGCCGCCTCTCCCGACCGCATCGTCACCGCCTGCCCCCTCTGCCAATCCACCTACTCCCGCTACTCCCCCACCCCCGTCGAAGACCTCGCCACCACCATCGACCGCCAGACTACCACGGAATAGCAAGTCTATTAGGGCAATACATCCAACAGGTACAGTTCACAGTTATTCTGCATATAGAAGTGTGAGATATGCAGACGTGTCTACAATCTTGAAAGTCATTGCATTCGGACCTGCGGTGAACTTAAGTATTTCAGGTTGTTTACAAATAAGTTTGAATTCTGGCTGAACTCCTGTCTGGCACATTAGAGGTTCTAGACGATTTTTGTAACTGAATAGAATTATTGAATCGTCTATCCGAAGAAATGAGTCTGAGGATATAAATAATTGGCTGTCATCATCTTTTACGATATCTATACAAACTACTCCGTTGTTAGGATTAATAGATGCAGGGAGTTTAGTTATTGTCATATAATACAACTCTTGGTCAGATACGCCAGGCACAGGAGCTGTATATAAGTAATAATAATCATGTTGTCCGTTTTTGATTGGGGATGGAATAAAAAAACTTCTAAAAGCGGTCTCAATTACATCTTGTGCTTGCCGGCTTGAAAATGAATACTCGTTTAATCGCAGTTTATTTACAGAATTACGATTGATTCTTATGGACTTTTTTTCAACATCGGCATGATAATGATAAAGGGAGAATAAATAGTCTAAATCTCTCGGGTGTATCATCTTTAATAAAAACCTGTCTACTATCTTGTTTTTATGAAGTAGTATTGAACACCCTTTTTTATTACTCTTGGATTCAGAAGACAAGACTATTTCTTTGATAGTATTTGTTTCCTCGACATATCGGACTGGTATATCATTTTTATTGAGAAAATACAAGTTCCCATTATGTTCCAAATACGAATTGACAAAATGCTTTCCCTCAAGAATACTGAAATCGGTTGAATAATCACAAATAACATTTTTTACATCATGATCTCTGTTATGTAGAAAACTAAGAACAACTATATTTATCCCCTGAGGCGATTCTTCATAATACTCCGATCTATGAAGTATTTGTTCGATATCAGAAAAAAGTCCGTCGTCATCACATGATATTTTTACTATCCGTAAAGTGTCGCATAAGCCGACTTCTTTGGCGGGAGCAAAGGACACCAGAAACAAGTAAAGGACAATACAAATTAATGATGCACTAGTATTCAATATATGTCCGATACTTCTCTTTTTCATAGTCTTTATTAAGATAATATATAAAAAACTTAGTAATAGTCGTACCATTTTGCATTGCTTTTGACACCATCCGTTGTTTATTCACCAAATCTCCGGTTTGCGTATCGGGGTAATATGAAGGATATGGTGTTAATGCATGAGTATGTATATGCTCTCTAATTCTTCGCGTTGCCTCCTGCCTTGCATATTCGTGCCAAAAAGTTACATAAATGGGGGGCTACAACCTCCTTTTGTTGTATGGGGATTCCTTTCAAAACGAAGGCATCACAGTCAACAATGCATTATTGCGTATTCCAAAAGACCGAATCCTTAACAGGATCATTATTAACGGTTAACAATGACGCGGTATAATATGCAAAGTACACAAATCCATAATCTGCATACTGAATGCTTTGTGATGTGCCAGAAGCCCAAAAACGATCATTGTATTCTATTGACGAGGAGGGACAATAGGAATAACCGGCAAAATCCAACTTTCCCAAAAACATGTCGCTAATCCAGCACTTTATAAACTCTCCTTTGACCGGCGTGGCATAAATCGCAATAGTTTCCTTGTGTCTTCTTAAGTCTTCAAATCCAAGACCGGATTGGTTGTCTTTCCATTCTTTTTGGATTTTTTGAATCAATCTCTTTTTGTTTTTAACGATTCTTAACAACTGTCCTGCCGGCGTGTCGTGGTCGTATTCTTCACTCAAATCCCAATCTTCACCATTAAAATTGGAATACATGGAGCCGTCTTGAATGGGAATATTCTCATTTTCAGGATAATTCTTCTTTTCTAACCACTCATCAGAAAAAGAATCCTTAGGGTATACCGATCCGAAACAAAGAGGAAAGATACAGTTTTTGTAACTATATGAATTATGGTTTAGAGAAAGATTGGAAGAAGGTACTATCCAGTAAAACGTCCGTACGTTCTTCAACCGTTTTCTTTCAAAGGAAATAACGACATATTCATCGCCTTCGGGTTGAGCAATTACATTACATTCAATGATTGGCAAGAATGTAATAATTGTCAATAATACTTTAGTTGTCAATTCTCTCATATGCTTGTTCCCATATTATGTCTACTTCCCTTGGATCTAACGAATAAGGAGGATAATGCATTATACCATATTTACCACCTTTATCATCATGAGTTAATCCTAGAGTATGTCCTTCTTCATGTCCAATTGTCTCTGAATTAAGATCTTGTAATTCAATAAGCATTCCTTTTTGGGAACCCTTGGAAGATGGATATGCTTGAGAAACGACAGATGCCATTGCAATGCCATTGCTTTCGGAGTAGGGGCATACTGCTCAATAATCGGTACCGCAGGACCTTCCTGGCAAATAGCACGGAATGGCAGCAACAGACCGATACCAATAAATAATAATAAAGAAAAACGCCTGACCATATCTTGAAGATTAAACTGCAAATATCGTGCGATGTACCCAGCACCGCAAAGATAGGAACTATTTCTTCTTTTTACGCCCTCCGCGTTGCAGTAAAAATTGGCCATGTGGTTCGTTCTGCGTCGCAACGCGGAAGCGTTTTTCGCGGTTCCGGCCGTTTTGGGCTCCGCGTTGCACCAAAAAACGGCCACAGAGCGCATTATGAGCCGCAACGCGGAATATTCTATTTATTTGCGGAAGCGGCGGAGGATGGAGGTGAAGGTTTTGTTGTCTTTGAACTTGACGTGGCGGGAGGCCTTTTCGGGCCTGAGATCCTCGAAGTCGATCAGGAGGCCGGTGTCGTAGACATCGGCGAATTCGTCGTTGATACCCGTGCCGAATATCTTCATGGAGGGCGAGAGGTTCATGTACGAATTGACGAGCGGCGGAATGTTGACGCCGTATTTGTGCACCTCGGCCTTGAGTATTTTGTAGTCTTCCTCAAAAGAAGAATGATGGAATAGCAGGCGGTATTTGGGGCTGTAATGGAGCTTTACCGGGTTGCGGGGGATGATGAGCGATTCGCCGCGGGCGCCGAAATGCTTGTTGAGGAAGTAGAGTATCATGTTGCGGGCTTCCTCAGGGTATTCGGGATAGATGGTCATCTTTCCGAACATGTAGCGGATGCCGTAACGCTTGTTGTACAGCCGCATGATGGCGCCCAGGCCGTCAAAAAGGTTGTCAAGCGCGTAGAGGCTCTTGGCTCCAATCTTTGTGCTCTGGTAGTCGACGCTGACGAACGAACGGCCCAATTCGAGCGTCTCGAGGAAATCCCTGCGGAGAAACTTTCTGGAGAACTGGAACATATGGGACGACGTCAGCACAGGCTGGCCATCGTAAGTAAAAAGCGCATCCCGGCAGAGGGCGTAACGGTATCCGCCGACTATAGCCTCGGCCTCGGGATCCCAAACCACGAGCTGCTTGTAGCCAAATGCGGGATCAGTGTCGAACTTGTCAAGGTCGAGGGACAGACCGGTCCCTCCCCCACCCTCGCGGAATGCTATTTCGCGGAGACGGCCGACCTCACGCACGACATTCGGTGCGGATTCGTAATCGACTATGTAGATTTTGTTTCCCGCACGGTTGGTGTCCCTCAGAAAGCACTTTTCAGTAAGTTCCGAGCGGAGCACCTCCCTTTCGACGGGAGTTATGATACGTTTCATAAGTCGGCAGGTTTCAGTTTGTAGACCTCGGAGCGGACCCATTGGGCCCATTCCTTGTCCTTCATTTCCTTAGGGGAGAAATGCGAGATGGGGATCGGCTTACCGAATACAATCGTGATGGTCTGGTTCTGCCCCCTGTAAAGCTCATCTGGGAGGCAATACATCGCAAAATTGGTCTTGAACACGCGGTCAATCCACTTGTCAATGAAGTAGAATCGCCACGAATTCCGGCCCGAAATCCACATCGGAACGATGTCTCGGCCCGTCTGACGGCTCTTGGTGATGAATGTCTTCTGCCACTCGCTGTCCTGGATGACACCGTGATACTTTCTGGAGCACTGCCCTGCGGGGAACCACATCATCTGATTGTCCGAACGGAACATATCATCGATATCCTTCAGCAGCTCTTTGGCCTGATGCTCGCTCGTCTTGTCAACGGGCGCGGACATGTATTCCGCCAGCTGCGACAGGTTGGCCAGAAAGCCGTTGGCGACATAGCGCACCTTTTCGTCGTAATTGTTCAGAAGGGTCCCGAGCGCACTCAACGCGTCAATTCCGCCGAGCGGATGATTGCCGGCAAACGTGCACAGACGGCCATCCTTGGGCATATTCTCCTCTCCCCTCACCTCCACTTTCACATTCAGCGCCTTCAGCGCTCCCCATGCGAAATCCACACCCACATCGCCCTTCTCAAAATACGCATTCAGGAAATCCTGATGGATAAACTTCTTGATCCACCTCAGCACAAACTTCGGCACCTTCTTCCCCGACGCAGCTGCAATCGCCTCCACATCGATGGTACACGGTTTATTGACTCTTTTCTCGTTTTCCATGGCTGATGATTATTTAAATGATGAACCACCGACGAATTCGCGGAGGAGCGAGGTGGCGGGGATTTCGGTGTCGGGGATGGGGGTGAAGTAGTGGATGAATTTGAGGAGGCGATGGGCCTCGGCGTATTCGGGGCAGTTTTTGGGAACGCTGCGGAGGATGGGTTCGGCGTGGCCGCGGAGGACGGCGAATTCGATGAGGTAGGCCGAATTGAACATCATGTCGGCGGTTTCCTGGAAGGGGGTGATCCACTTCTTTTCGGCGGCGCAGACGTTTTGCCAGTTGGAGATGGTATCCTTGGCGGTGAAGGCGCCTTTGTTGAAGTCGCGGACTATGCGGCGGAGGAGGCGGTTGTCACTCGTGGGGATCCAGTTGTGGTCGTCGAGAGTGATGGAGGTCATCGTGGAGATGAAGATCTTGAACTTCTGCGACGCGGGGATTTTGGCGGTGAGAGCGGGATTGAGGGCGTGGATACCTTCGATGAGGAGGATAGTGTCTTCCTTGAGCTTGAGGTTCTTGCCGTTGTATTCGCGCTCGCCGGTGACGAAATTGTATTCCGGGACGGAGACCTCTTCGCCGGAGATTAGGCGCATGATGTCCTGCTCCATGAGATCGTGGTCGACGGTGTCGAAATTGTCGAAATCATAGCTCCCGTCGGGGAATTTCGGAGTATCGACGCGGTTGACGAAATAGTCGTCGGTGGAGACGGAAAGGGGCTTGAGGCCGCAGGCCATGAGCTGGATGGAGAGGCGGCGGCAGAATGTTGTCTTTCCGCTGGATGACGGGCCGGTGATGAGAACGAGACGGACGCCGTCTTCGGTGCGGTAGCGACGGTTGATTTCCTCGGCGATCTGGACGATTTTCTTTTCCTGAAGGGCCTCGGCGACCTGGATGAGCTCGCGGGCGCGACCGTTCTGGAAGGCTTCGTTGACGTCGCCGACGGTGCTGAGCCCCATGATGATGTTCCACTTGAGATTTTCGCTGAACATCTCATAGGTATGCGGCTGGTCGAAGAATGGCTCAAGCCTGGAAGGATCCTCGGCGGACGGGACTCTGAGAAGGAAGCCGTCATGGTACAGCGCCAGCCCCCATACAGTCAGGTAACCGGTAGAAGGGACGAGCTTGCCGTAATAGTAGTCGGCCATATCGTCGAGGGTGTAATAGTCGGTATAAGGCTCGCCGGAAGTCGCCAGAAGCTTGACCTTGTCCTTGTCGCCGCTCTTGCGGAAGGCTTTGATGGCCCTTTCGGTCTGGACGTCGTAACGGTGGAACGGAATGTCAGCCGCTACCAGCTCCTTCATCCTCGCCACGACCGCATCGATATCGGCCTGGGTAAGGGGGCTGTCATCCTCACGCCTGAGGTGACCGAAGTAGCCGCCGGAGATTGGATGCTCCATGTAGACCTTGCTGTCGGGGAACACATCCGCGGCAGCCTTGCAGAGCAGAAAACAAAGCGAGCGGCAGTATACCCTCATGCCGCTCGATTCACGGACATCCAGAAATTCGATGTCCTTGTTTTGGTAGACCTTGAATTTAAGGCCCTGTGACACATTGTTGACCTTGGCCGAGACAATCGGGAAAGGGCGCTCGAATTGGAAGTCAGGGAGCATCTGGACAAGCGAAGTGCCGTCCGGGTATTTCCCATAGGTTCCGGTGTTCTTGCAATATACCTGAATCATAGTCGCTTAGGTTTGAAGTCACAAATTTAACAAAAAATGGGCTTTTCTGCAACAGAAAAGCCCATTATGCGAACAGTATTTTGACGGTAAACGCACTGCGTCCCTCAAGCGTGCCCTCGACGTAGTACTCGACGCCGCCGTCGGGGAGATTAAGCCTGAGCCGACTCAAAGCGATTGTGTCGCCCGGCCTGGTCTCGTGGTTGAAATTGATCCAGGCCTCGCGCACGGGTCGGGTGGAAGCATCAGCGTAATCCACGGCATCCATGGCCCAGGCCATGTAGCGGGCGTTGTTGGTGTGCCCGACGATATCGACGTCACCATACGAAACAACTCTCAATCCTGCATCTTCCCTCCCCTCTCTGGGCATGATGATCTTCGGAGCCTGCTCCACTATTGCATTGTCCGGACATGCGGTCGTGTCAGGGACAATCCGGAGGACATCGGCGCTCCTCACAAGCCGCCGGGTAGCCGTGTCGATGACTATCCATGCACTCGTCGCCAACACCGCGGGAGTGCCGTCCTCCGCCGTCATGCGGAAGTCACGGTTGAAGAACAGGCCGTCAAGTCCCTTGTGCCAGGTCTCGAGACGGACATTCTCCCTCCAGAGCGGAGCCCGTTCGAATATGATATGCATCCTCGACAGCACCCAGGCTGCGGAATGCTCTCCGAGCGTCTCGTATCCGAAACCGAAATGCTTGGCCGCCGCATACGCAATCTCCTGTGCATGATCCATGAATGCCGACGGCTTCATCCTGAAGGAGGCGTCGGTATCGTAGCACGGCACGGCGAAGGCGGTATTGTATTTGTTTTCCATCACATCAAATTTGTGTCCGCGAAGTTAGTAATAAAAAGGTACATAATGGATACTTTTTATTATATTTGCATTTATGAAAAGACCATTTATAGCCATACTTTCCGCCGCCGCTATGCTGGTGGCATGCAATTCCCCGAAGACAACTGAACCGGCACCCGCCCTTGAAACCACTGAAGAATCCGTCATTTCAGAGGAGGATCTCCCTGTCTATCACGCCAGAAAAGCCACCGCGGCTATCACCATCGACGGCCGTCTCGACGAGGCCGACTGGAAAGCGGCTCCCGAGTCCTCCCCCTTCAGGGACATCAGCGGCCCCGGCCAGCCCGAGCCCACGAGAAAAAGCTGCTTCAAAGCCCTCTGGGACGACGAAAACATCTACATCGCCGGCATTGTCGAGGAGCCCGATGTCCAGTCCCGCCTCCGCCAGAGAGACACCATCATCTGGAAGGAGAATGACTTCGAAGTCTTCCTCGATCCTGCCGGCAAAGGCACCGGCTATTTCGAAATCGAATGCAACGCCCTCGGCACCGTCATGGACCTCATGATGTCGAAGCCTTATTCCGCCGGAGGCGATTTCTATATGCCCTGGGACTGCCCCGGACTGAATCTCAAGACCCACATTGACGGCACGCGCAACAACAGCGCCGACACCGATACCGGCTGGACCGTCGAGATGTCCATTCCCCGCAAGGGGCTGATGTGGGGATTCACCGATCCCGCCTCGCTCAAGGTCTGGAGGGCCAATTTCTCCAGGGTCGAATGGCTCCGCGCCGACAAGGAAGAAAACTGGGTCTGGAGCCCCACCGGCAAGGTCGACATCCACATCCCCAATCTCTGGGGCTATATTTATTTCGATGAATAAACCCAAGGTCTGCATAGGGCTCTCCGGCGGAGTGGATTCGTCCGTCGCCGCGCTGCTTCTCAAGGAGCAGGGCTACGATGTCGCCGGGCTCTTCATGCAGAACTGGCACGATGCGGACGCCACCCTCCACGGCGATTGCGAATGGGAGGAGGATCGTTTCGTCGCGGAAATGGTCGCACGCAAGATCGGCATTCCATTCTATTTTGCTGACCTTTCCAAGACTTACCGCGAAAAGGTCGTCGACTACATGTTCGACGAATACGCCCGCGGCCGCACCCCAAATCCGGACGTCCTGTGCAACCGCGAGATCAAATTCGACGCCTTCGTCAAAGCCGCGCATTCCATCGGCGCAGATATGGTCGCGACCGGCCACTATTGCCGCAAAGAGCAGGATGCCGCAAGCGGCGAATGGCGTCTCCTCGAAGGCACAGACCCCAATAAGGACCAGAGCTACTTCCTCTGCCAGCTCTCGCAAGAGCAGCTTGCAGGAGCACTCTTCCCCGTCGGGGGCCTCACCAAGCCCGAAGTACGGCGGATTGCGGCTGAGGCCGATCTCCCGTCTGCTGATCGTAAGGATTCGCAGGGCATCTGCTTCGTCGGCAAGGTCGATCTCCCTACCTTCCTACGCCAAAAGCTCGAGCCGAAGGAAGGCGATGTCGTCGAGGTCTTCGACGCATTCTACGCTGACAGCGAAGACTATCGCTTCAAATGCGAGACACTTAAGTCCCTGCTGAAGCCCGAAGCAGAGCTCGAGATGACCTGCCACTACGAAAAGGAGATCAAACTGCTGACATCCGACGGAGAGCCGCTCGGGGACTCCCCTTTCGACCTTGAAGCCGTAAAGGGCTTGACGGACGATATCCTTATGAGGCTTGCCACCGCGCCTGATTATTCATCCATTCGTTTTGAAGAGGAGAACTACCGCAGCGGTCGTCACCACACCCTCAAAACAAGGCTTAAAGCCAACCCGTGGGGCGCTGTCGCAGGACGGCACGAGGGGGCGCAGTTCTACACTATCGGCCAGCGAAAAGGTCTTGCGATCGGCGGCCACAAGGATTCGCTGTTCGTCCTCTCGACGGATACGGAACGCAATATAATATATGTAGGCGAAGGCCATTCCCACAAGGGTCTTGCACGCCACTGCCTCCGGGTGGATGCATCCGAGATTCACTGGATCCGTCCATCACTTGCAATGTCTCCCGGCGATATCCGACGCCAGAGGGTACGCATCCGTTACCGCCAGCCCCTGCAAAGTGCCACCCTCATCATGCGGGAGCACGGACTCTTCATTATTTTTGACAAGCCCCAGAGGGGGCCTGCGCCGGGACAATTCGCCGCATGGTATGACGGCGAGGAACTCACCGGCAGCGGCACATTAAGTTGAAACAATTATTAACCTCATAAATTTCCGATTATGAAAAAAGTCATTCTCATCCTCGCAGCAGTAGCGCTCACTTGCGCCACCGCGCTCGGAGCCGCTCCGAAGAAGACGTACACCGTCGACAACGCGGGCGACTTCATCAATGCCCTCGGCAGCGATCGCACCATCATTGTGACCGACTACATCGAGCTTACCCCTACCCTCCGCGAGATGGCCAACAAGCTGTACAAGCGTCCCGGCAACAATCCCCAGATCTACGTAAACGAAAACTTCGACGGCCCGGGCCTCGTTCTCAGCCATATTTCCAACCTTTCGATAGTGAGTGGCGACGACGTCGTCACCATCGTGGTTGAGCCCCGCTACGTCAACGTATTCACCTTTATCGGCTGCTCAGACATCGAGCTCAAGGGTCTTACCCTCGGCCACACCGAAGAAGGCTACTGCGACGAAGGCGTCCTCGGATTCCAGGACTGCACCAACATCACCCTCAAGGAATGCGACCTGTTCGGCTGCGGCACTGAAGGCATCAACCTCAGCAACGTCAAGAACTTCGCAATGACCGGCAGCAAGATCCGTGACTGCTCCTATCACATCATGCACATCAACGAGTGCACCAACGTAGTCTTTGACGGCTGCCAGTTCTTCCGCAACAGGGAATTCACCCTCGTCAACGTCTATGCCTCCGAGACCGTGCTCTTCAACAACTGCATCTTCGCCAACAACGAAGGCCACCTCTTCAACCTCTCCTGCCCCGTCAAGTTCCGCAACAGCGTCATCCTCCACAATACCTACATGATCTTCGATGACGAAGACAACAGCGAATACTTCCTCGAATACGAAAACAGCATCGTAGAAGACTTCTTCCACGAAGAAATGACCATCGAAGCCGTCTACGGTTAACAGTCCAGCCTCCCCCGGCCGCCCTTGGGAAATATTTTTGCAAATACGGATTTTTTCCTTACCTTTGCAGTCCCAAGGTGCTATGGCCGAGCGGTTAGGCACAGGTCTGCAAAACCTGCTACAGCGGTTCGATTCCGCTTGGCACCTCCAGAGCAGCGATTTTTCGCTGCTTTTTTCGTTAAGGAGCCCATGACTGATATGATAAGACTCGCTCAAACAAGTGACCTCGAGGCGGTAAACACCCTGCTGAGACAAGTTCTGGCCGTGCATCACGCCGGCAGGCCCGATCTGTTCCGCGCAGTCGGGAAAAAGTACGACGATGCCGAATTGCTGGAAATCTTTGCCAATCCCGAAACCCCGGTATTTGTTTATGAGGATGACGGGAAGGTGCTCGGGTATGCATTCTGCGTCATCAAGAAAGAGGGCAGCGGCTCGCTGATGCCGATAACGACGCTGTACGTGGATGATTTATGCGTACTGGAAGAGGCCCGCGGCAGGCATATCGGCAAATCCCTGTTTGAGTACGTCAAAGAGTTCGCGCGCGAGCAGGGCTGCCACAACATCACCCTTCACGTCTGGGAATGCAATCCCATAGCCAAGGCCTTCTACGCCACTCTCGGCCTTCAGCCCCAATACACCTCGCTGGAATTGATCGTCTGATCTATACCCACTCGAAATTGTCCTTTCCTGCTCCGATCTCAAAATGGCATTTGGCTATACCGAGGTCGATATGGGTATATCCCCATGGAGAAAAGAATGTCCTGGTCGCGACCTTATTGCCATCCTTTAGGAAGAATTTGAATTTCTGCTGATTGACCGCGGTAGGAGCCGCCAAGGCTGCTTTCAGGCCCGATTTGAACCAGTCCGGGACCTCCCCTTCCGCTTCGTAAAACTTCTTTGCAGGCTTCTGCGGATGCTGCTTGCCTTGATTCTCACCGTATCCAAGGGAAATCATGCAGTGGACGGTCTCGCCGCTACGCAACGTAAATGAACCGGGAGTCTTTTTGTAGGTCAATCCGACCCAGCAAGTGTTTAATCCCAGAGTCTGCGCCAGAAGGACTATCTTCTCACCGTAATAACCGACCTTCTCTTCCCAGTCTTTCCCTTTCGGCGCAGCCATCACGATGTAATTCTTCACGCCGGAAAACTGCCCGTAAGTAGAAATAAACAACCCATTGAACGCCCTGGGCTCATTCACCACCAACTGAATATTCAATCCGCTCTCCGCATTGGCCTCATCAATGGCATTCCGCAAAACACCCAGCTTGCCCTCCTCAATCCCCCGCTCCGTATACCTACGCACAGAATGACGTGAATATATTGCATCTATAAGTTCCATGGTACTTGACATTTAAGCGATACAAATATAATAAAAAAGCACAAACCACCGCGTTGCGGCAAGAATCGGCCACTGATAGAGTTCTGGGGCGCAACGCGGAGGCTTTTTTGACGATTTTGGCTGTTTTGGGCTCCGCGTTGCGGCCAAAAACGGCCTCAGAGCGCACTCTGAGCCGCAACGCGGAGTGACGTTGGCCGGTTCTTTTCCTGGTCGGAGAACTGCTGGACGGTGAGTTTGACTTCAATGGAGAAATCGCAATTAAATCAATGTGGCATTTTAATACTATTTATTCACCGAAATAAACCATCACACAAAGGGAAAACGAGGGACAAGTTTAATACTGCTTGTTTTTGGCAGGATAGATATATATCTTTGCACAAAATCGCTAAGATGGCGTCTCGTTATATGATGCCTGTGACGAACGAGGATTGCATCCCGTATATCGATGATGAAGATGAATGGAAATATCTGTAGTGTATGAAAGATTTCGCTGCAATTGATTTTGAGACGGCGAATGAGTGTCCGTCCAGCGTGTGCAGTGTCGGTGTTGTCATTGTGCGCGGCGGGGAGGTCGTGGATTCATTCTACAGTTTGATTCATCCGGAGCCGGAGTATTATCAATGGTTCTGCATGCGCGTGCACGGGCTGTGTGCCGAGGATACCGAGGATGCGCCGGTATTCCCTCTGGTTTGGGAGAAGATCGAGCCGCTTATTGAGGGGCTCCCGCTCGTCGCGCACAACAGTCCATTCGACGAAGGCTGCCTTCGCGCGGTGTTCAATGTGTACCGGATGGATTATCCGGAATATACATTCTTCGATACCTGCGCTGCATCCAGGAAGCATTTTGGCCGACTCCTGCCGAATCATCAGCTGCAAACAGTCGCTGCGGCTTGTGGCTACAATCTGCTCAATCATCACCACGCTCTTGCCGACGCTGAAGCCTGCGCCAGAATAGCGCTAATGATTCTCTAGTTCCGCGTTGCGGAAAGAATCGTCTAGTCTACCGCGAGGAGGAGGCCTTTGAGGTATTCGCCTTCGGGGTGGTAGATGTTGACGGAGTGGTCGGGGGCTTGGCAGAGGCGGTCGAGGATGCGGACGCGGCGGCCGGTTTCGGCTGCGGCGGAGAAGACGGCGAGGGAGAAGGCTTCCTTGTCGACGACTTGGGAGCAGCTGAATGTGAATACGAAGCCGCCGGGAGCCACTTTTGCTATGGCTGCAGCGTTGAGGCGGCGATAGGCGCGGAGGGCATTCTGCAGCGCACCACGGTGCTTGGCGAATGCCGGTGGATCGACGATAATGAGGTCGTATTTGCCTTCGGGCACGCTTTTCAGGTAATCGATGGCATCGCAGCAGAATGAAGTGTGGCTCGAAGGGGCGAAGCCTCCGAGGGCGACATTGCGGTCCACGAGATCAATCGCTTTGGCGGAACTATCCACGGAGTCGACATGCACGGCTCCCGCCCTCAGGGCATAAATGGAGAATCCTCCCGTATAGCAGAACAGGTTGAGCACGTTGCGTCCGCGGGCGAGGCGACCTACAGCGGCGCGGTTTTCCCTCTGGTCGAGGAAGAAGCCGGTTTTCTGCCCCTCGGTCCAGTTGACGAGGAATCGGCAACCGTTCTCCAGCACAACCGTCTCATCGGCGTCGAATCCGTCAGCCTTCCAGAGATAACCGTCCACCAGGTCGAGACCCGCCTTGAAAGGAGCGGTCCCCGAACTCTTGTCGTACACCGCCTTCAGGCTGTCGCCGAATACCTCCCTGAGCGCCTCCGCAATCTGTTTCCGCGCCCGGAACATTCCGGCCGAATGCGCCTGCATCACGGCAACACCGTCGTACCAGTCAATGATAAGGCCGGGGAGCGAATCGCCCTCGCCATGGACCAGGCGGTAGCATGTGGTATCAGTGGAGGTGGCCAGGGCGAGGCTGCGGCGGAGGGCGTAAGCATCGGCGATGCGGCCCTGGAAGAAGTCGGGCTTTACGGCGCTGTCATCGAAACTGAGGACGCGCACTGCGATGGAGCCGACCTGATAGTGACCGTACGCGAGGAATTCGCCGGAGGCTGAAAACACACCGACGACATCTCCCTCGGCAGGAGAACCGACTATCTGTGCTACTGCACCTGAGAAAACCCAGGGATGGAAACGGAGAAGGGACTCTTCCCTACCCCTTTTGAGTATTACCTTTGTCATTACTGGACTGTTTCCTGCGTTTGCGACGGGCGCGCCGTTTGGCCGAAGCCGAGAGCTTGCGCTTCGAGGGCTCGGGCGGCGGCGTCTTAACCTTGGGATGAAGGATATTCTCGAGCGGAATACCGCTGAGCTCGGACAGCTGCTCCGGGGTGAGCGGATGCTTCTCGTGCCGCTGGAGCTCCCGGTACATCTCAAGGCAGATCCAAGCGTCCGTGGCCGCGTAATGCTGCTGCGCCGGGGTCAGATATTCTGCCTCCCAGTTGGACAGCTGCTGCGACTTGGAGATCCTCACGCCTAGAATGATGGCGGCCATCTTCTTGACGCTCTTGTCGTAGATACCCCATTCGCCCACAATCTTCTGGAGATCGACGAATCCCCCCGGCACGAACGAACCATACCTCTGCAGCCCCTTGGCGTCATCCACCGTCGCAGCACCTACCTTTAATATATTCTCGTCCGCGAGAATATCGACGAGGGGGCGCGGCAGCCCGATATGCTTGAGGCGGAACAGATACGCAGCGTCCGGCCCGGAAAGCTGCAGCAGCGAGGTGCCGAATGACGGCAGATGCGCCGAGAACGTCGGTCTCGCCTCGGTATCGAAACCGAGCAACGGCTGGCTCTTCAGATACGCAATCGCGTCATCAAAAACGGGCCCCATGCGGTCAACGACGACGATCGTGCCGCTGAAGCTGACGTGCTCCAGTGATTCGATTTCCTTGGGTGTTATGGTCGCTCTGAACATTTGCTGCGCAAAGGTACGCAATTATTGCGGGCTTTGCAACCCGATGACCTCGCGGATTTTGGGCACGAGGAGCGCCCGGACGTATTCTTCCTCCATGAAATGCGTGCCGTCATAGACGGCGAATGACTCCGCGCCGAAAAGCCTCCTCCACTTCCTGATGCTCACCACCCCGGAACGCCGGTAATGATCCCTTCTGCCGAAGAATGCGTAATAGTAGTCCCCGCTGGACGACGCAGCCTCAAATGCCGCCCGTCCATGCTCCCGATACTTCCGTAGAATACCGGACTCCCAGATAATCTCCTGCCGGTCCCCAGGCTTGACCTGCCACTTGCGGGATGCCCAAGCCCTGCCTGCCCTGAAATGCATCAGCGGCGCCATCCTGACAAGATTCTCCGGACTGCCAAGGGCCGGGGATACGAATAAATGCGGGACGCCGGTGAGCCTAAGCGCGTGGATTGAGCCTAGAGATTCGCCGATGACGAGATTGGGTCGGAGCTCAGTGAAAAGCGCGGCCACTTCCGGGACGGCTACTTCGGGGTCGAAGCTGTAGGTGCGGCATACGACGGTGACCGGCTCGCCCTCAAAGTATTCCCTGAGGAGCCTCGGAATGCGGCTGTCTCCGCCGCCACCCATCCCGTGAAGGTACAATATAGTCTTGTTTTCAGACATCGCAGTTGCAAATTTACGATTTTTTAGGTATTTTTGTTCGATTTGACAATTAACTATACTACAATAATATGAATATCAGAAAGTCCATTCTCATCGCCCTCGGAGCGATCATCACCGTGTCGGCAACCGCCCAGCAGCCCGAACTCGAATTCACGACCGTCAAGGCCAACCCCATCACCAGCATCAAAAACCAGAACCGCAGCGGTACCTGCTGGTGCTTCTCAGCCCTGTCGTTCATCGAGTCCGAAATCATCAAGGCCAAGGGCCTCAAGGACGAAGCCTCATATCCGGATCTCTCCGAGATGTTCGTCGTCCGCCACGCATATCATGACCGCGCTCTCAAATACGTCCGTCTCAACGGCAACCTCAATTTCGCGGCCGGCAGCGACTTCGGCGACGTATTCGATGTAATCGACGCATACGGAATCATTTCCCAGGAGGCCTACAGCGGCATGAACTACGGCTATGACCTCCCCGTCCAGGCTGAGCTTGACGCAGTGCTAAAAGGCTACGTCCAGGCCGTCGTCAAGAACCCCAACCGCACCCTGACCAAGGTATGGCCCAAAGGCTTTGACGGCATCCTTGACGCCTATCTCGGCGAAGAGCCCGAAAACTTCACGGTGAACGGCGTCTCCTACACACCCGAAAGCTACCGCGACGCCCTCGGCATCAAAACCGAAGACTACATCAACCTCACCTCCTTCACCCACCATCCCTTCTACACCGCCTTCCCCATCGAGGTGGAGGACAACTGGAGGTGCACCCCCGCCTGGAACGTTCCGCTTGACGAATTCGTCGCCATCATTGACAATGCCGTCAACGAAGGCTACACCGTGGCCTGGGGCGGCGACGTCAGCGAATCCGGATTCACCCGCAACGGCCTCGCTATCCTCGAGAAACCCGCACCGAAAGCTCCCGCATCCGACCAGGAGAGGTGGGTAGGCCGCACCGAAGAGCAGCCCGAAAAGAAGACCACCTTCGAAGAAATCGACGTCACCGTCGAATCCCGTCAGGAAGGCTTCGACAACAAGCAGACCACCGACGACCACGGCATGCACCTCTTCGGCATCGCCAAGGACCAGAACGGCAACAAGTTCTACATGATCAAGAACTCTTGGGGCGAGAGCGGCAAGTACAAAGGCATCTGGTACATGTCCGAAAACTTCCTCAAGGCCAAGACCCTCAATATCGTGGTCAACCGCAACGCTATCCCCAAGGACATTCGCAAGAAGCTCGGTATCAAATAAATGACGATCCGTCGCATAATCCCCAACACAATCACGTCGATGAACCTCCTGTCCGGTTCCATCGGCGTGATTTGCGCTCTCGGGGGCCGGCCGGACATGGCATTTATCCTGATGATTGCCGCGGCCGTATTCGACTTTGCCGACGGGCTTGCTGCGCGGCTCCTGAAGGTCGTTTCGCCTCTCGGCAAGGAGCTCGATTCGCTCTCCGACATGGTGAGTTTCGGGCTGCTGCCGGCGGTGATGCTCTGCGCCATGATGTTCGGTTTCAGGGGAATCAGGTGGTATGCTTTCATTCCCCTGTTTCTCGCATTGATGTCCGCGCTCAGGCTCGCCAAATTCAATACTGACGAGCGCCAGAGCGACAATTTCATTGGCCTGCCGACGCCATCGTCCGCGATGATTGCCGGGTCGCTCGCGTACTTTGTGTATCGCTGCCCTGACAGCATTCTGGCGAAGGTGGCCGCTACTTCTTTTGCGGTTCCTATTATCGCAGTAGTCCTCGGCCTCCTTCTCGTCAGCGAGATCCCGATGTTCGGGATGAAAATCAAGCACGGCTCCCACCTGCTTGACGCCAAGCGGATCGTATTTCTCGCTGCAGCGGTCGTTATCCTTGTCCTGACGCTCGTTCTGGGAGAGGACTGGAGCCTGGCCGTTCTCGGCATATTCGTATTCTACATTCTCGAAAACTGCATTCTCGTCCCCGTGACGAGGTAACACCCGACATAATGAAACGACTCATCATTCTCACGGCGGTGATCGGTATCTCCATATCCGCCGCCGCACAGAAAAAGCCGCTCGACCATTCTGTGTACGACTCATGGCAGAGCATTTCCGGTGAGACCATCTCCCATGACGGCAAGGTGGTCACCTACATGGTCAATCCCCAGGAAGGAGACGGCACTCTTTACATCCGCACATTCGGCAAAAAGGGCCGCGAGACGGCAGTGGAGCGCGGATACAGGGCTTCCGTCACCGAAGACGGCGCATACGTGATCTGCCTCGTAAAGCCCCTCTTCGCCGATACCAGGCAGGCCAAAATCGATAAAAAGAAGAAAGAGGACATGCCCGCCGACTCCATCGCCATAGTCAATGTGGCGACCGGTGAGATTGTCCGCTTCCCTAAGGTGAATACATTCGCCATCGGCAAGCATGCCAGCGAGGTGATTGCGTTCGACACCAGGGATACAAGCGCCGTGGCCAAAGCGGACCGCAAGTCCAAGGAGCTCGGCACCAGCCT
>CAJODR010000021.1:36902-59002 GCA_905233275.1 uncultured Bacteroidales bacterium
CCCCATATCGGTTCATTCGGTTTTGACGAAGGCGGACGCCACCTCGCGATGGTCAAGAATACCGACAAGGAGCACTGCGTGGCCGGTTTCTATGAGACTTCGACCCGGGAGTCGCGATTCCTCGAGGATACCCTCGCGTATCTGTCCCGTCCGGTATTCGATCGTGCTGGTACGCGCGCCCTCTACTACGCTGCCAAGGAGAAGAGCAAGACCGGCAGCACTGTCTGCGAAATGCATCTCTACACCCTCGCAGGCGGCTCAGACGAGGTTCTCGGCACATCCGGTATTCCGGAAGGATCGGGCTTTACCGAGCAGAGCAAGTGCCATTTCAGCCACGACGGCACAAGGATTTACGCCGGGTTCCAGGAGATTCGTCCCGAAAAAGACACGACTATCGTCGAATTCGAATACCCCCAGCTCGACATCTGGAACTGGGATGCCGGCAAGTTGCCCCCGATGGGCAAGAAAGACCTCCAGAGGGATCTGGAAAGGACTTCGACAGCGGTTTACCGCAACGGCCGATTCATTCCTCTGGGAGAGACCGAATACTCCAGGGTGATGCATTGCAACCGTTACGACTCCGATATATTCCTCCTCGGGACAGTTATCGATCCTGTGACGATGCAGTGGGAAGATTCGCCGGCAGTGCGCCTCACGTTGGTCAATATCGCATCCGGCAGCAAGGACATAGCCGAAGGGCATTTCAGCCGCGTGAGCCTTTCGCCGCTCGGCGGCTACGCTATCTGGTGGGATCTTGAGCACAGCAAATGGATGAAATACGACGTCGCTTCCGGCGTGACCGGTCCGCTGGTATCACCTGACACCGACCCCGGCACATGGATGAACGACGAGGACGACCATCCGTCTCTGAAACCCTGCCACGGCATGGCCTTCGACATGTTGGAAGATGATTCGGCGGTGCTTCTCTATGACAAATACGACATCTGGAAGGTTTCCTTGAAGGACGGACGTGCAGAAAGGCTCACCCGCGGGCGCGAGGGAAACAAGACCTATCGCTACGAGAGCACCCTGGAGCGCATGGAGGATCTGGGCATTCCGGCCGGTGGCGAGATCGTCTTGAACGTATTCGACAACGTCACAAAGGAGAATGGTATCGCGACCCTGTCGCTCGCCAATCCCGCCAAAACGTTCGCCGTCAAGGAATACGGCGCCTGGACGTTCCCCACTATCGAGAAAGCCCACGACTCCCAGGCCTTCATTTTCCGGAAGGGAAACACTGTCACGCCGCCGGATATCTATTATTCAGAGGCGCTTGGCAAGAAGGACCTCAAGCTTTCCTCCATCAATCCCCAGCAGGCTGAGTACAACTGGTGCACCGCCGAGCTGTATCACTGGAAGGCCTTCGACGGCACCGAACTGGACGGCATTATCTACAAGCCCGAGGACTTCGATCCAGCAAAGAAGTATCCCGTCATGATCTACTTCTACGAGAAGTCTTCCGAGACGCTCAACGACTATTACGCTCCTACTCCGAGTGCATCGACCGTCAACCGCGTTTTCTACGCGTCCAGGGGCTATATCGTATTCATCCCCGACATCGTCTATACTCCCGGTCTCCCTGGAGAATCAGCCTACAATTGCATCGTCAGCGGTGCCGAATCGCTGAAGCAGTTCCCCTGGGTTGACGCGGAGCGAATGGCCATTCAGGGCCAGAGCTGGGGTGGCTACCAGGTGGCTTACCTCGTCACCCGCACAGGCATGTTCAGGGCCGCAGGTGCAGGCGCTCCCGTATCCAATATGACGTCGGCATACGGCGGTATCCGCTGGCAAACTGGAAGCAGCCGCCAGCACCAGTACGAAAAGGGCCAGAGCCGCATCGGGCGCAATCTGTGGGACGGACTCCCCCTCTATATGGAGAACTCTCCCCTCTTCCGCCTCCCCGAGGTTACCACTCCCCTTCTCATCATGCACAATGACAATGACGGCGCGGTGCCGTGGTACCAGGGCATCGAGATGTTCATGGGTCTCCGCCGCCTCGGCAAGCCATGCTGGCTCCTCGAGTACAACGGCGAAGAGCACAATCTCCGCGAAAGGCGCAACCGCAAGGACCTGAGCGTACGCCTGCAGCAGTTCTTCGACTATTACCTCAAGGACGCTCCGGCACCCGCCTGGATGACTTCCGGCGTACCTACAACCGTGAAAGACCGATATCTCGGATACGAGACGGAATAAAAAATTACCGGCCGCGACTTTTGGTTCGCGGCCGGTTTTTTAAACGGTTTGGGCTTCAGTCTTATTTCATGATGACCTTTGCCATTTCGAGGACCTTGTTGGAGTAACCCCATTCGTTGTCGTACCATGCGCAGACCTTGACGAAGGTAGGATCGAGCTGGATACCGGCCTTGACGTCGAAGATGGAAGTGCGGGCGTCACCGCGGAAATCGGTGGCGACAACGGCCTCGTCGGTGTAACCGAGAACACCCTTGAGTTCGCCTTCGGAAGCGGCCTTCATGGCGGCGCAGATCTCATCGTAGGATGCGGCTTTCTCAAGCTCGACGGTGAGGTCGACGAAGGAAACGTCACTGGTGGGAACGCGGAGGGACATACCTGTCAGCTTGCCATTGAGTTCAGGAAGAACCTTGCCGACTGCCTTTGCAGCGCCGGTGGAGCTGGGGATGATGTTTTCAAGGATGCCGCGGCCGCCTCTCCAGTCCTTCTTGGAAGGACCGTCAACGGTCTTCTGGGTAGCTGTTGCAGCGTGGACGGTGGTCATGAGGCCGCGTTTTACGCCGAAGTTATCCTGGAGAACCTTGGTGAGGGGTGCGAGGCAGTTCGTGGTGCAGGAAGCGTTGGAGATGATTGTCTGGCCGGCGTAGGTCTTGTGGTTGACGCCGTAGACAAACATGGGAGTCGCATCCTTTGAAGGAGCGGACATGATAACCTTCTTGGCACCGGCCTTGATATGAGCCTCTGCGAGCTCGGCGGTGAGGAAGAAACCGGTGGATTCGACGACTACGTCGGCCTTGAGGGCGCCCCAGGTGATGTTGACGGGGTCTTTCTCGCAGAAGACCTGGATCTTCTTGCCGTCGACGATGAGGTAGTTGCCTTCGACTTTGATGTCGTGCTCGAACTTACCGTGTACGGAGTCATACTTGAGCATGTAGGCGAGATAGTCGGGATCGAGAAGGTCATTGATACCGACAACCTCGATGTCGGCTGCGAAGTTTTCGACAGCTGCGCGGAATACCATGCGGCCGATGCGGCCGAATCCGTTGATACCGAGTTTAATCATAATTCTCTGTTGTTTTATAAATGTTAAATATTATAATTTGCCTTTTAAGACTCGCAAATTTACGAAAAAAATCTGATATTTTATTATATTTGTAAACAATTTATTAATGTTATTCAGGATGAAGATTCTCCTTTCCAATGATGACGGATACAGGGCCCGGGGCATACATCTCCTGGCCGAAATCATGTCCGGCTTCGGCGAAGTGACCGTCGTGGCTCCCAAGTTCCACCAGAGCGCCATGTCCATGGCCGTTTCCCTCGGATTGAAGAAACTCGTTTCCAAAGATCTCCCCGAAGAAGGTCCCGGCAAGTGGTTCTACCTCGACGCCACCCCGGCCAGTTGCGTCAAATTCGGACTTGAGTACATGTACCCGTCCCGCAACCCCGACGTTGTCGTCACAGGCATCAACCACGGCTCCAACGCCGCCACAGCGGCCAATTATTCGGCCACCCTCGGAGCGGCCGAAGAAGGTGCGCTCAACGGAGTGCCCTCCATTGGTGTCAGCATCGCCGACTTCAATCCTGACGGCGACCTCTCCGCAGTGGTCAAATACTTCCCCGGCATCTTCCGCTTCCTCATGGACAATTGGCCTGCCGACAGCTACGGACTGCTGTACAACGTCAATTTCCCGGGCGGCGGCGCAGATTCCATAAAAGGCATCCGTATAGCCCGCCAGGGCCGCGCCCACTGGGTCCGCGAGTTCAAGCCCTGGGACGCTGAGGGCGTACGCAAATACTTCGTCCACGCCGGTCACGACTGCCAGGTCTCCGACCCTCCCCTCGAGCCCGGCGAATCCGCCTGGATGATGGTCGGCGACTTCGTCGATGACGAAACCGAAACCGTCGACGCCGACCACCGTCTCAACTCCGAAGGCTGGATCACCATCGTCCCCAACAATGTCGACCGCACCGATTATAAAGAGTTCAACAGACTTTCCCAGTTGACACGATGAAGTACTATATCATAGCCGGAGAAGCCAGCGGAGACCTTCACGGGGCGAATTTAATGCGGGGACTTTATGCGGAGGACCCTGGGGCGGATATTCGCTTTTGGGGCGGTGACTGCATGAATGGGGTTTTCCGCGAGCATCAGGCCGGCGAGGGACTCGTTCGCCACTATAAGGACGGGGCCGTCATGGGCTTTCTGGAGGTGGTCCTGAAAGCGAGGACGCTATCGCGGAATATTGCTTCCTGCAAGGCCGACATTGATTCCTGGCACCCTGACGTGGTGATTCTTATTGACTATCCCGGATTCAACTTCAAGATAGCCAAATTCGCCCATGGCAAGGGCTACAAGGTGTTTTATTACATTGCACCTAAGGTCTGGGCATCTCGCGAAAGAAGGGTCAAGAAACTGAAAGCATGGGTGGATCAGCTGTTTATCGTATTCCCCTTCGAGAAAGAGTACTTCGAGCGGAAAGGTGTCAGCTACATCTACCGCGGCAATCCCCTGATCGACGCCATCGACTCCCATCCGGCGCTGTCCGAGAGCCGCAGCGATTTCTTCGCCAGAGTCGGACTTGAGGACCGTCCGTTCGTCGCCATTCTCCCCGGCAGCCGGGGAATGGAGCTGAGCTTCATGCTCCCCCGCCTTACTGCGATAATGGAGAAGATGCATTCCATGCCGGAGTACGCTTCGTGGCAGTTCCTCATCGCGGGAGCACCTGCCAGGACCATGGAAGACTACTCGAAGTATCTGGTCGGTCACGAGTCATACGTCAAGGTACTTTTCGGCGAGACCTACGGCATTCTACGGCACGCCAAAGCAGCCGTAATCAACTCTGGTACAGCATCTTTAGAAGCCGCACTTATAGGGACGCCTCAAGTCGTCGGCTACGGCAGCAACATCCGCCTATCATTTGAAATCGCCAAACGCATCGTCCGCGTCAAATACATCTCCCTCGGCAATCTCATCCTCGACCGCCTCGCCTTCCGGGAGATTCTCCAAAACGATTTCAACACGGAGAATATCGTCGCAGAGCTCCGCCGTCTCCTCGAAGACGACGCATACCGCACCCGCATGCTCACCGACTACTCCGAAATCCGCACCCTCCTCGGCACCACCGGCGCCTCCGCCGCCGTCGCCAAAGCCATGATTGAAGAGCTACGCAAATATGAATAGACTTACAGAACTTTCTTTGGCCGCAGCATTATTCGCAGGAATAACTGCTTGTAATAACGTGGACAATACCGTGGACGAGCAATCGACGACGGAAACGCCGAAAGTTTACACCATGACCGTGACTGCCAGTAAGGGCGAGGATGCCACTTCCCGTGCACTTACGCTGGACGGCAAGACACTCAACGCCACATGGACGGAAGGCGATAAGATTAATGTGATGAAGCGCAGGGAAATGCTAGGCAACGTCGATTATGCCTTACTCGGCACGCTGTCGGCCACGACCGTCAGCGCCGACGGACTGACGGCGACATTCTCCGGTCCGCTCGATTCCGACAAGATATCGTCTGCGGGCGGACTCATAGCGGGAGATAAGCTCGTGCTAGGATATCCAGGAACACACCTAGGCAATAGCACCAGCGCTTTCGTGTTCAACTACAACGGGCAGGACGGCACGCTCTCCACAATCGCCAGCGACTACGACTACTGCATGACCACGACATCGATGAGCGAGATGGTCACCGTGGAGTCCGTCAATGCAACAACGGGCGAGGTAACCACATCCGGCACCGCCTCGTTCACAAACCAACAGGCCATCGTGCGCTTCACCCTCGTCGGAAGCGACCGCATCACGCCCATCAAGCCTGTCAGGCTCGAAATCACCGCTATCGACCTGGTACAGTCGGTAGCTCTTCCCGAGAGCGGCGCTGGCTTCTCGCCCATACCAACCGAGAGGACTCTGACGCTCAATCCCGAAGGCTCTACCAACGTCATATACGCTGCCCTGCGCGGCATCAGCGGCCAGACAGTCACGCTCCGCGCCACCAACGATGAAAACGACTTCTTTACCTACACGACGTCGACCGCCGTCACCTTCGAACAAGGAAAGTACTACGATGTCAAGGTGGAGATGGCCGACGGCTATAACACCGTTGACCTATCATCCCTCACCGACGATTATACCACGCCCTACGGCTACACGATACTCACCGGTACACTCATCGGAGGCCACAAGATTTCCATCGCCGATGGGGCTACAGTAAAGCTCAGGGACGTAACGATAGCCGGCGGCAACGACGACAGTAGGCCCTGGGCAGGTATCACCTGCCTCGGCGATGCCACCATCTTGCTCAGCGGCACAAACAGCGTAAAAGGCTATCACCATTACTATCCAGGTATCCAGGCAGGAGGTCCATTGACGACGCTCACCATAGAGGGTAGCGGCTCGCTGACTGCCACATGCGGAGGCCAAGGTACTGGTGAATTCGGTGCTGGCATCGGCGGCGGAAGGAATCAAGAGGTCGGCGACATTGTGATAAAGAGCGGAAAGATCACCGCAGTAGGAAGCGATGCAGGTATAGGTAGCGGATCTGCACAAGAAGCCGCTGCAAGCTGTGGCGATATCACCATCAGTGGCGGTACTGTTAATGCATCGAGCTATGAAAACGGTGCAGGCATTGGCAGTGGTTCTGGAGGGCGATATATTTCTTCATGCGGTGCCATCACCATCAGCGGAGGCACAGTAACGGCTTCGAGTAGCTACGGTGGAGCTGGTATCGGTAGCGGATTAAGCTATGATGGAGTAGGTGGTTCTTCCTGCGGCGACATCACTATCACTGGCGGCACCATCACTGCCACTGGAGGCACAGGTACTGTGGGAACGTTCATATGTGGTGCTGCTGGTATCGGCACCGGCACACAAGCCCAGTGCGGAAGCATCATCATCAGCGGCACGGCAACTGGCACAGCCACCCATGGTGAAAATAACGAAGCGACATCCTACGATATTGGTACGGGCAATCACGGCGTCTGCTACTCCACAATCAGCGTCGCCCCCGGCACCATCACAGGCACCATCGGCAAGTATCCAGAGTAGAACAATCCAGGATTTCTACTCCCCTTTCCTTCCGGCCCAGATGACGCCAACGAGGATGGCGGCGCTGCCAAGGGCGGCAAGGATGGTCATTCGCTCGCCGAGGAGAATCATTGAGGTGATGAGGGTGAAGACGGGATTGAGGTAGACGTAGTTGGTGGAGGTGACGTTGCCGAGACGGTCCATCACGAGGTTCCAGAAGATGAAACAGATGAGTGAGGCGACGAGTCCCAGAAAGAGGAGGTTCCCCCACACCGCTGTCTGACTCAGCACCGAAAGGGAAAATGATGTGCTTTGTCCACCGATGAACGGCAAGATGGTAAAAAGGCCGTAGAAAAACACCTTACGAGTGGCCGTAACGGCGCCATATTCCCGCGTCATCTGCCCCATGAAAAGACTGTAAACGGCCCAGCAAAGTGCCGCCCCGATAGCCAGCAAGTCTCCCCGTGCCGAAAGATGCAGACGGGCGCCGTCAAAGATGACCAGCGCCATTCCCGCCAAAGCGAGAATTGTGCCTCCGATAAGTGGCAGCCCCAGCCTCACATTCTCCAGCCCACTGGCAAACCGTCCCTTACCGAAACGCCTGTAAATCAGCGTGAAGATAGCAGTAAAAAGCGGCGCAGAGCAAACCAGGAATGCGACATTCGACGCCTGAGTATAAGCCAGTGCAGTATTCTCCGTCAGAAAATAAAAAGAGCCGCCGGAAACTCCAAGCACGAGAAACACCAACTCCTCCTTCCAGCCGTACCAGAGGCGCTTTTCCTTCCCCGCAATCCAGATATACAGCCAAATCCCCGCATACGCCAGCACAAAGCGAATAAAGAAAATCGCCACAGGGTGCATCTCCGCCCCAATCAACACCTTGGTCGAAACGAACGTCACCCCCCACACCGCCACTATCGCAAGTGCCAGCAAATGATACTTGACCAAACCTGTCGTCTTTCCAGCCATTCCTTAATCGCTCTTCTTCTCCCCAAAATTAATCAAAAACCCCCTCGAAAACAAATCAGAATTAATTATAATACTTATATTTGTAAACAAAGTATTCTGGTATGGACAACAGACCTAGGGAAATATGGATTGACTGGATGCGGGTTATCGCCTGTTTTATGGTGATGGTGGTGCATTCGACGGAGCCGTTTTATTTGGGCGGCGATGGTTCTCTAATACTAACCAAGAGCGACGCATTTTGGGCAGCGATAAGCGATTCTATAGTGAGGGCGTGTGTGCCGCTGTTTTTGGTAGCGTCTAGCTATCTGCAGTTTCCGCTGCGGTATTCTACGGGCGAGTTTTTCAAGCGTAGAGCGGTCAGGATTCTCATACCGTTCATCATCTGGAGCATCGTTTATGCCCTGATTTGGGGCAAGCCTGTGGAAAATCTCAAGGATCTGGCATTCAATTTCAATTACGCTGCCGGGCACTTGTGGTTTGTCTATATGCTCGTTGGGATTTATATCTTGATGCCGCTATTGTCACCATGGGCCGAAAAGGTCGGTAAACGTGAGCTGCAGGTTTATCTCGGCATCTGGCTACTGACCACTATAATACCTCTTCTGAAAGACTGGCTGGCCACTGGCCCGGCGCCGCTGGCTTACGGTCCGACAGGTATTCCCAATCCCGCACGGTATCCCCTCTGGGGTGAAGCGAGCTGGAATGTCTATGGCACTTTCTATTATATCAGCGGAATGATAGGCTACATGCTTCTCGGCCTGTATTTCAGGCGTTTCCCGCCCAAATGGTCACGCGGGAAGAATGCGGCCGTCGGCATTGCCATACTCGTGGCCGGATTCGGAATCGTCTGTGGCGGCTTCCTCAGGAGGGTATTCGCCGATGGCGGAGGAGTGTTCCCTGTTGCCGGGGACGTTAGTCTGGCTGTGCATTGGGAGACCACGTGGGGATACGACACAATAGGGACTGCGCTAATGACAATCGGATGCATTATGCTGTTCCGCATGATCCGCTCCGAGGGAGGATTCTACCACAAGGTGCTCCTTCCGCTCTCCAAGGCCGGCTACGGCATGTATCTCTGCCACATGGTACTTCTCAGCATCGTCTCCGCCTGGATCCGCAGCAGCCTCGGCATCGGCGCTGACGGCACCCTCGGCCTCTGGACAACCCCCGTCCAAATCCTCATCACCGCCCTACTCACCTTCGCCGGCGTCGCCACCTTCAGCGTCCTCGTCCAACGCATCCCGAAGATCGGAAAGTATATTATTGGCTAGCCTCCAGTTTTCAACCTCGTTTCACCAATCAAACGTTGATTAGTACTGTCTTTCGCCGAAGATGGCGGTACCGATGCGGATGAGTGTGGCGCCGTGGCGGAGGGCGATGGGCCAGTCGCCGGACATGCCGATTGATAGCTCGTTGAATGTCTCGGACAGTGCCGGGAACTCCCGGCGAATCCTATAAAACAGCCCCTCAATCCTTGCAAAATCAGCCTCAATCACCGCCTCATCGTCAGTATTGGTCGCCATTCCCATAAGCCCCTTAAACTCAATCCCCGGGTACATTGCCCCATCGGCTAATATACCAATTATTTCGTCTTCCGTCAGCCCGTGCTTGGTCTCTTCGGCGCCGAGGTGGAGTTCGAGGAGGACAGGGATGCGGCGGCCTGCCGCGAGAGCCCAAGTATTGATTGCCTCAAGTAGGTGGAGGGAATCAACTGATTCGACAAGGGCGACATATGGGAGGACGAGCTTCAGCTTGTTGGTCTGGAGATGGCCGATGAAGTGCCATTCGATGTCGGACGGGAGTTGGGGGGCTTTTGAAGCAAGTTCCTGGGGGCGATTTTCGCCGAAGAGGCGCTGGCCGGCCTCGTAGGCCTCCATGATGCAGGAGGCGGGATGGAACTTGGAAACTGCCACCAGGCGCACACCTGATGGCAGTTGGGATTTAATGGAGAGTAATGATTGGCTGACAGTCATGCTAGCGGCGGCCGTTTTTCTTTTGCTGCTCCATTTGGCGCTGCATCTTCTGGGCCTCTTCAAGACGCTGCTGCCACTTGCTCTTGGGAACGGGCTTGCCTTCGGTGGCGGCGAGGCGCTTCATGATTTCATCTGGCTTGACGAAGTAGCGGCGGATGATCCAGGTCTCCAGCATTGTGATAAGGTTGGAGAGGAGGTAGTAGTAACTGAGGCCTGAAGACAGCGAGTTACAGATGAAGAACATCATGACAGGCATCATGTAGAGGCTCATGAATCTCATCATCTTGGAGGTAGGGTCGTCGCCTGACGACTGGTTGGTCGTCATGACCTTCGAGTAGAAGAACATCGACAGCGCCATCAGCAGGGCGAACAGCGAGATGTGGTCAAGCCAGAGGATATCGAATCCCCAGCTGAGCACATCGTCGTATGTACTGAGGTCCTTGGCCCAGAGGAAGCTCTGGTGACGGAGCTCGATGGAGGCCGGGAAGAATCGGTACATTGCCCAGAGGATCGGGAACTGGATCAGCATCGGGAGACAGCCTCCCATGGGACTCACTCCGGCCCTCTTGTACAGGGCCATCGTCGCCTGCTGCTTTTTCATCGCGTCCTCCTGCTTGGGGAACTTGGCGTTGATCTTGTCAATCTCCGGCTTCAGCACCTGCATTTTTGCGCTTGAAGAATATGACTTGTATGCAAGAGGCAGCACCACCAACTTGATGAAAATGGTCATCAGGAGGATGATGAGACCGAAGTTGGAGATGAAGCGGTGCAGGAAGTTGAACACCGGAATAATCACGAATCGGGTAAACCAGCCGACCAGCCAGCCGCCGAGAGGGATGATCCTCTCGTAATTCTGACCGTAGGATTTGAGGGTGTCGTAATGGTTGGGGCCGATGTACATCTCAAAGGGAATCTCATAGGATTCAGCCCTGGACGCATAGTCGATAAGCATCGAGGCCGAACAGTCCATGAGGTTCTTGTCGGGGTCGTTCTCCGGGTAATACGCGACGGCCAATTCGCCGCTGCGGTAAGTCTTTTCGCTCCTTACTATAATGGAGAAGAACTGCTGCTGGAAAGCGAACCATGACACGGAAGACTGAACAGGCTCCTTCTGGTCCCTCGCTCCTCCGATGTCCTCGATATCCTTGTCGTCGGGATAGGCGTAGTTGACCTTGGAGTACATCTTTTCGTTGCGGTAGCCCTTTTCAAGACGGGGAACCGTAACGGCGAATTCCATCCTCACCTTGTTGCTCCTGGCGGTAATGCCTTCGAAGCGCACGAGGGCCTTGATCAGATAAGACCCCTTCTGGAGGTGGAACTCCTCAACGATGCGCCCCGACTGATAGGGAGCGGATAGAACGAGGACCGAATCACTTGATGCCTCGGCATCGCGGTCGAACTGAAGCTGATCTGTGCTGAGCGCGTCCAAAGTGAAGTTTACGCGGCTTTTTCCCTTGATGAGGTCAATCTCATTGCCCTGCCAGTCAGTGTAGTCGCGGCCCTCGACGGGGAGGATATGCGCTGACGTGAGGCGGGCGCCAATGGATGAAAAACCGAGCGAAAGGACATCGTTGGAGAGCGTGTAGGTCGTGTCGACAAGCACGGGAGCCGGCACAGCCAGCGAATCGGGGACCTCGACGACCTCGGCGGCGACAGCCTGCTCAAGGGCTGTTGCTTCAGCCTCTGCCTGCTGCTGGGCGGCCAGGACGGCCTGCTCCTGCATCTCAGCGATGGCGGCCTTTTCCCTCTGCTTGTAGTCAAAGGCGAACCAGCCGACCATTATCGCCCCGATGAGGACGAAACCGATAATTGAATTCTTGTCCATCTGTTATTCGGTTTCCGCGGTCTCGTTGGATTCCATTTCACGGATCTTGGCCTCGAGGGCTGCAAGCTCTGCCTTGGAAGCCTCGATACGCTCCTGCATCTGCTTGATGAGGCCTTCAGCCGCTGCAGAGGATGAGAAGAATCCGATGTTGTTCTCGTAGGTCTGGATGTCCTGCTGGAGGGCGTTGTACTTCTCTACGAGAATGTCCTTTTCTGTCTTGACCTTCGGAGCCCTGCGGCCTGCGGAATTGTCACGGCGCTGGGGACGGGATGTGAAGGCCGGGAACTTCTCCTGGAGAGCGTCGCGGTAGTCCTTCTGCACGGCGTCCTTTTCCTTGAACGGGACGAAGCCGATACCGGCGAATTTTGCCTGGAACTCGTCGAATGCTGCGCGGTCGGCGGCATCGTCACCCTTGGGCTCGTATGCCCTGATCTCAGCGATAATCGCCTTCTTGGCCTTGAGGTTGGCGTGGAAGTCGTTGGCGGCGGGCTTTACATTCTTGTCACGCTCGGTGAAGAATGCGTCGCAGGCGGCGCGGAAACGCTTCCAGATCTGCTCGGACTTCTTGCGCGGCACTGCGCCGATCTCTTTCCAGCGCTTCTGGAGGTCGATGAAAGCCTCGGTCGTAGCCTTCCAGTCAGTGCTGTGCTGGAGGCTTTCGGCGGTCTCGATGATCTCCATCTTCTTCTGGAGGTTGTCGTTCATGCTGCCCTTGAAGTTGGCATAGAACACGCGCTTTTTCTCATAGAAGGCGTCGCAGGCGGCACGGAAGCGCTCGTAGATCTTCTGATTGTCCTTCTTGGAAGCGAATCCGATCTTGCGCCAGCGGGCCTGGATATCCTCGATAGCGGACGAATATTTATTCCACTCCGTGGAAGAAGCGATTTCCTTCGCGACGATGGCCTCGGCCTCTTCGCAGAGGGCTGTCTTGGCCTTGAGGTTCTCGGCCTGCTGCTCCTTCTGGCCTTCGAAATGAGCCTGGTACTTGCGGTTGATCACCGCTGTGGCGGCTTTGAAGCGGTCCCAGATGCTCTCGCGGAATTCTTTTGCGACGGGGCCGTATTCCTTCCACTGCTCGTGGAGTTTCTGGAGCTCGCGGAATGCCTCGACGACATTGTCTTCCTCAGCGAGACGTTCGGCCTCGGTGCAGAAGCCTTCCTTGGCCTCGAGATTCTTCTTGAAGTCGAGGTCGCGGAGATCCCTGTTGATCTTGACCATGTCGTAGAATTTCTCGACATAGAACTGATAGGTATCGTTGAGGTCGCGGAAATTCTGTGCCGGAACGGGACCGATGGCCCTCCAGCGGTTCTGGATTTCGCGGAATGCGGGGAATGTCGCGCTGACATCCTCCTGAGCGTCGACGAGGGCCTTGAGGTCCTCGATCACGGCCTGCTTTGCCTTGAGGTTTTCTTCCCTCTGGGCCTCGAGGCCGCGGTTGTATTCCTGGCGCTCTTTCTTGTATTTTGCGTATAGGGATTTGAATCCGGATTCGATTGCGGCGAATGGATTGTCGGCGACCGTCTCGGCGGGCTGAACCTCCTCGGGAGTCTCTTCAGTGCGCTCTGTGGGCTCTTTGACCGCGTCGGTGTAGCCGGCGTCGGCGCGCTCCTTGGAAAGGCGGCGGTAGAATGCGGATTTGAGAGCTTCCACGTCCTTTGACATCTGCATACGGTCTTCAGCGGCCGATACTTCGAGCATGCGCTGCGACAATTCTGCCAGGGTCAGACTGCCGAGGTCCTGCCTGGGTGCATCTACGTCTGACGGGGCGGCGGAAGTCTCTTCGGGGACGGGAGCCTCTTCGGCCACGGGAGCTGCTTCGGCTACCGGGGTGTCTGCCACTGCGGGAGCGGTCTCAGCTACGGGGGTCTCTTCGGGGACAACGGGTGTCACATCAGGGATAATTTCTTCGTTCATAATACTTGTATTTTTACATATAGTCTGCAAATTTACCAAAAAATTCGGGATTTACATCATAATACATTATTTTTGCAATGAGAATAATGGTATAACTATGCGCATAGATATTCTAACCGTAGTCCCCGAGCTGTTGGAAAGCCCCCTCGCCCACTCCATCGTCGGCAGGGCCAGACGCAAGGGACTTGTCGAAATCAACGTCCACAATATCCGCAAGTACGGCCTCGGCCCCCGCGCCACGGTCGACGACTACTGCTACGGCGGCGACGCCGGAATGGTCCTCATGATAGAGCCAGTCTTCCGGATGATAGAGGAGCTCCGCGCCGAGCGGGAATATGACGAGATCATCTACATGTCCCCGGACGGCGAAAACTTCACCCAGGGTATAGCTAACGAACTGTCGCTCAAGGAGAATATCATCCTCCTCTGCGGCCACTACAAAGGCATTGACGAACGCATCCGCGAGCACCTTGTCACCCGCGAAATCTCGGTCGGCGACTACGTGGTCAGCGGCGGAGAGATTCCGGCCGCACTCGTGGCGGATGCTATTGTCCGCCTCATTCCCGGCGCACTCACCGACGAGACTTCCGCGCTGAGCGATTCTTTCCAGGAGGGCCTCGTCGCTCCCCCTGCTTACACACGTCCCGCGGAGTTCAACGGCTGGAAGGTCCCGGACGTCCTGCTCAGCGGCAATCCCAAACTCATCCGCGCCTGGCAGGACGAACAGGCCATCCAACGCACCCGCGAAAGACGCCCCTGTTTGCTTCAGGATTAAATTAGTAAAAGAAACGAGGTCGTTTTTATTTGCATTTTCATTTTATTTGCCTATATTTGCAAAAGAAAAGCATCGGACGCTTAAGTTATTAAATTTTTTAATAATTGACCACGCATCCTGGCTGCATAATTGAAAGACACCAAATAACAACTTCTAACTAACTACTAATCACAACAAAGCCCGCAGTGATGCGGGCTTTGCTGTTTAAAATATGTACCGAAAAACTAGTAGGTGACCTTCGGTTCGAGGGCCTTGGCGGCGTCGATGAACTTCTGGATTTCGGCCTCGGTGGGGACGCGGCGGGTGAGATGTTTCTCCTCGTTGACTTCGAGCATCTTCTTTGCGAGGTTGTCGGCGCGGCGGGTCGCGAATTCCTTTACGGTGTCCACGCCGGCGGCTTCAAGCAGCTCGGAGAACTGGGGACCTACACCATGGACGCGGAAGAGGTCAGCATGGTTGACCCATGTGAGGATGAGTTTGTGAGGAATGCCGGTGGCTTCTTCGAGTTCTGCGCGGCCTTTAGGGCAAGCGCCGCGTTCGAGCAGTTGATCGACTGTGAGGACGCCTGCAGCAACGAGTTTTTCGCCGTAGACGGGGCCGATGCCCTGGATGTCTTCGATTTTGTAGGTCATAATATTAAATAATTAGAGGTTGATTGTCCTGTTTCGTCACCAAATATAAAAAATCTAAAGGAATTTTCAAAATTTTTTGTATATTTGCAGATGATATGGAAGAATTCGCGCTTGATTCAGAAAAGGTATATCTGTCCACAGACTACCTGAGCCTTGAGACCCCGGACGGCCTCAAGACCCTCATGCTCGGCGAATGGCTCAACACAGACCCCGTCCGCATCCACCGCATGATCATCCGCGACAAGACCCTCAAGGTCGACCAGTACGAAGTCTTCCTCCCCCTCGTCTCCAAACTCCGCCGCTTCGACCCCGACTACTACAAGCGCATCATGGGACTCAAACTCATGATCGATTTCCCCGGCTACAGTTCCGCCATCGAGGCCAAAATTCCGTACGACACCGATCCCATCGGGTTCTACAAATGGTGGCGCAAAGGCAAGCACGAAGACAAAATCTACCTCTCCCCCGGCAACACCGTCCGTCTCCTCCAAAAAGTCTACAACATGGAGCCCAAAGTCATGCTCCGCCGCGACATAGACTTTTTAAACAGTTAATTCCACCGTAAAGAGTAGACTGAATTACGGAGGAAAGATTTTAGGGCGGGGACGTCGTCGGAGAATTCGGCGATTTTTTCGGGGGGGATGGGGTCGCCGAAGACGAGGCGGAAGGGTTTTCCTTTTTTGTTGAATTGTTCGCGCGGGAGGCGCAGGAGGCGGATTTTCCAGCCGAGGAGGCCTAGGGCGAAATAGAAATTGGTGTTGCGGTCGATGAAGTGCACGGGGATGACTGGCACTTTGGCTTTCATGATGAGGCGGATGACGGAATCCTGCCATTCGCGGTCTCGGATCTTGAAACCTTCCTTCACGCTGAGGTCAGATACGGCGCCGGCAGGGAAGAATCCCAATGGTTCGCCGGAACTGAGATGCTTCATAGCCGTGCGGATGCCGGAGATGCTCGCTGAAGTAGCGGCTTTGGCCTCGTTGCCCTTGGGATCGACGCTGATGAAACTGTCCTCCATCTGGTGGATACGGGAGAGGACCCTGTTGGCCAGCAGCTTGTACGACGGCCGCTTATGACCGATGATGTCGAGAAGCGACACGCCGTCCATTGCACCGTAAACATGATTGGAGATGGTGATGAATGCTCCTTCAGGAAGATTGAGTTCACCCCCCGGGAACTGCGTCTGATACTTGATACCGGCATATTCGAGAAGATCCTTTGCCGCATCGGGGCCCGTCGTATTGACGGCACGGGAAGCGGCATTGCACTTGTCAATGCCGGTGAGATGCATCGCAAAGCGTGCGAATGCACGGCCGCACTTTCCCCGGAACAGTCCGGAGAGTTTGCCGAGCTCTTCTATGGTGATGAGGTCTTTCAATCGCGCTTGGGGGGATCCAGACGTGAATAATACTTGCGGTCGGAAATGAAGGTCAGCGCGTACATCGCCAGGATGATCACGGTGATGACCATGGCGATGATGTCAAGAACGCTGAATGACACGCTGCAGACGCTGAACGACAGATTCCGCAGGGCCGGGATGAAGATGTACAGCGTATTGACAATGATGACGATAATCCGGAACTCCGTCGGTCCGAGACCGGCGTATGAGAGGCGGAATTCGTTCTTGAGATGGGCGTTGATATACACGTACACCGACAGCATCAAATAGGCGACCAGGACGCCGAGCGCGACGTCGAATCGCATAAGCGGCGACAGGCCGGCTCCGGCGAACATCAGGACCTCGTTGACCACGTCCACGTTGTGGTCGAGGAAGAATCCGTAAACAGGCCTTTGGGTATTGCGCACACGGGCAATGGTGCCGTCGAGCGAATCGCCGAACCAATTGACGACAAATCCGAAGGAAGCGAGCCAGAGCCAGTTGATATTGAGCCCTGACAGGGCGTAGCCGACTGCGATGATGAATGCGCCGACCATCCCGGTATAGGTCAGCATGTCCGAGGTCACCCAAGAGGGCATCCTGGATGCGAGCCATACCAGGAGTTTCTTTTCACCTGCGTTGAGCACAGACTTCTGTATACGGACTGACTGTTTGCGATTCTCTTCCATAATGCTTACAAATATACAAATTATTTCCGGAATTAAGCCTTTTTTGGCTATATTTGCGTATACACAACCGCCACCTGGCAATGTCGCAGCGCTACATATCCGTCATTCTTCCCCTGGCCCTCGAATGGGAACCGGTCTACCGCGGAGACGAATCTCTCCGCATCGGCGACCGCGTCTCCGTGTGGTTCTCCGGCAGGAAGTATATCGGTGCCGTAAGCGGTGAAGTTAGCACACCTGATGTCGATCCAGGCAAGATCCGGGATGCTATCAGGCCACAGGAACGCTACGAGCCTGTTTCGGAAAGGGAAATCGCCTACTGGCGCCATCTCGCATCCTACTATCTCTGCACTGTCGGAGAAGTCTACAAAGCCGCCTATCCCTACGGCCGTCTCAGAGGAGAAGAGATCGAATCACGCAGCGAAGACCGTCTCAGACAGCGTCTCGAGCGGACTCGCGAAAAACTCGCAGTCGCAAGGAAGGATTCGACCAGGGAACGATATCAGGAAGACATTCTTCGGATTGAGGCAGCCCTTTCAGGCAAGGCATACGCAGCGTCTGCGCCGACGATTGAGGCTACGACCCTCTCAAAGATCCTGAATCCGGAAGAGACCCGACCGGTACTTTGCAGCGGCCTAGCGCCGTCTCTTGTACCGGGAGAGATTGCTCCGCTTGTAGCAGAAACCCTTACTGCAGGACGCTCAGTGCTGTATCTGGTCCCCGAAATCGAGGCAGGGGCCTCGGTCGGCGAGGACCTCTCCATGCGCTTCCCTGGACTCATCCTCTACCACAGCCGCCTCAGCGAATCGCAACGCAGGAGCGCTGGCTTCAGGGCCCGTGAGGAGGAGCCGGTATTCGTCCTTGGCACCAGATCTGCCCTGTTTCTCCCCTTCCGTGACCTCGGGCTCATTATCGTATCAGAAGAGCAGTCGCCCTCCTTCAAACAGGACTCCCCTGCCCCGCGCTACAATGCACGAGACGCAGCCATTCTTCTCGCAAAGGTCCACGGATCCAGACTGCTTATCACGGCCCTGACCCCTTCTCTGGAGTCGGTGTACAACGCGTCGGCGGGGAGATATGCCGCGTGTCCATTCTCCGGAGGCGCAGTCACGAGGTGCAGGACGATATTGATTGATACCGGCGCGGAATGGCGAAAAGGCGGCATGAAAGGCAATTTCTCCATCAAGCTCCTTGAGGCCATTTTGGGCTGCCCGGGCAAGGTGTTGATTGTCGAATCGTATCTCAGAGACGAACTCCTGGGACTGATTCCGGAGGCTTCCGAAAAGCTCGTCTTCGGCGCCCGCGAAGGCATGTACGGACCTGATTTCAAAGGAGTTTCGCTGGTGGCTTCGGTCCAGACGGACAGGTATTTCTCGCGCGGCAATTTCAGGGCGGACGAGAGGGCCGACCAGCTGCTGCGCCAGTTCAGTTCGTACTGCAGCAAGGAGGGTTCAGAGGGCACTTTCATCATCCAGACCAGGCAGCCCCGGCATCCGGTCCTCAAGCAGCTCGCGGAAGGCGGAGACGTCACGGCATCGCTCCTTGAAGAGCGCCAGGCCTGCGGCTATCCCCCTTATTCGAGGATTACCGACGTGGTCCTGAGGGACGTCAATACGGCCAGGCTCCACGCCCTCGCAGGACCTCTTGCAGGCATACTTAGGGACGCTTTTCCTGGCATTTCGATCCTTGGGCCCGAAGCAGTCCCGGGCGATGAAATCACCTCGGTCATCCGCATCCTTCTTCCCCGCGACCGCGATCTCAAGCCGAGGAAGGAGCAGATCCGCCGCATCGTCGACACATACAAAAAAGACCGGCACTACGCCGGTCACATTCACTTGGATGTAGATCCCCTTTAACCTATTTCTTGGGTGCAGTGGGCTGGCCGGTGTACGACACGGGCTTAACCGGAGCTGCAGGTGCCTGGGAGGCAGCAGGAGCTGCGGGCTGCTCGGGCTTGGGAACACCGGGCATAGACTCGGTCAGCTTGGCGAATTCAGCCTCGGAAATCATGATACATTTACCGTTGAAGGTGGCGTTGAGCTCGACCTGGAGCCTGCGGACATGGAGGTCGCCGTCGACCTTGCAATTGTCCTTGAGCGAGAGGGAGTCCTTCACATAGAAATTGCCCTTCATAGTGCCTGCGAAGTCAACATTCTGGCATACGATGTCACCTTTGATAACGGCCTTCTCGCCGACTACGACCTTGCCTTTGGAATAGATTTTCCCTTCGAACAGACCGTCGATACGGATGTCGTTGGGAGAGGTGATTTCACCTTTGATAACAGTGCCTGCAGAGATCCTGCTGACATCGTTCACGTTTACGATTGGTTCCATTATTGTGGTTGTTTTTGATTGATTTTCTCTTTCTCTCATTATACTAATCCTTTACCGTGGCAGTTCTTGTATTTGAGGCCGCTGCCGCAGGGGCAGGGGTCGTTGCGGCCGACTTTCTTTTCGACCTTGACGGGAGTACGTGCGCGCTGCTCTCCGTTGGTGACGTACTGTGAAGGATCGTTGGTCCTCATCTCACGTACGTCGGAGCGGCGCGGCATGGTCTGACGGGCAGGCTGGGGCTCGCGGTCACGGAGCGCCAGGACGGCCCTCAGGAGGAATGACAGGATATCCTGATAGAGGTCTTCCAGCATCGTCGAGAAGAGGTTGTAACTCTCATGCTTGTAAACGACGAGCGGATCTTTCTGTTCGTAGACCACGTTCTGGACGCTCTGACGGAGGTCGTCCATATCCCGGAGGTGGGTCTTCCAGTGGTCGTCGATATGGTGGAGAATCACCGAAGTCGCCAGAGTCTTTACGAGCTCCTGGCAATTGGTGTTGTATGCCTTTTCGAGATTGACGGAGAGCTGGACCATCTTGCGGCCGTCGGTGATAGGAACTGCGATGTTCTCATACATCTGGCCGTTCTTTTCGTACACCTGGCGGAGAATGGGGTTGACCCTTTCGACAAGGGCGGCCATCCTGCGGTCGTACACTGTCTTCATGATGTCAACGAGACGGTCCATCAGTTCGTTGGGACGCACCTTTTCGTAGTATTCCTGATCGAAGTCGACGTCGATACTCAGCTTGGACATGAGGTATGTGCGGAAGCTCTCGAAATCAGCGCCCTGATTCTTCTCAACGATGATGGAGGCGAGGTCGGTCATCATGTTGCGGAGGTCGATGTCGATCTTCTCGCCGGAAAGTGCGTTGCGGCGACGGCTGTAGATGGCTTCCCTCTGGTAGTTCATCACGTCGTCGTATTCGAGGAGGCGCTTGCGGACTCCGAAGTGGTTTTCCTCGACCTTGCGCTGGGCTCTCTCGATGGACTTGGAAAGCATCGGGGCTACTAGAGCCTCGTCATCCTTCATGCCCATACGGTCGACAAGTCCTGCAATCCTTTCGGAGCCGAAGAGGCGCATCAGCTTGTCTTCCAGTGAAATGTAGAATGTGGATGAACCGGGGTCACCCTGACGTCCGCTTCGGCCTCGGAGCTGGCGGTCGACGCGGCGGCTGTCATGGCGCTCGGTGCCGATGATGGCGAGACCGCCCGCAGCCTTGACTTCGGGCGAAAGCTTGATATCGGTACCACGACCCGCCATGTTTGTCGCGATGGTGACAGTGGAGGTCTGGCCGGCCTGGGCGACGATTTCAGCCTCACGGGCGTGCTCCTTGGCGTTGAGGACGTTGTGCTTGATGCCTCTTATTCGGAGCATCCTCGAGAGGAGCTCGGAGGTCTCGACGTCAGTCGTACCGACGAGGACCGGACGCCCGGCCTTGGTGAGATCGACTATCCTGTCGATGACTGCGTTGAATTTGGCCTTCTTGGTCTTGTAGATGATGTCGTCCTGGTCGTCGCGGATTACCGGACGGTTGGTCGGGATGACGACGACGTCGAGCTTGTAGATGCTCCAGAATTCGCCCGCCTCCGTCTCAGCGGTACCGGTCATACCGGCGAGCTTGTGGTACATCCTGAAGAAGTTCTGCAGGGTGACCGTCGCGACGGTCTGGGTGGGAGCCTCGACATCAACGTTTTCCTTTGCCTCCACAGCCTGGTGGAGTCCGTCGCTCCAGCGGCGGCCTTCCATGACACGGCCCGTGGATTCGTCGACGATCTTGACTTTGCCGTCAACGATGATGTAGTCGACGTCCTTCTGGAACATCGCGTATGCCTTGAGGAGCTGAATCACGGTGTGGACACGCTCGCTCTTGAGGGCGAAGTCCTCCATGAGGGCGTCCTTCTTGTCGGCCTTTTCCTGGGCGTTGAGACTTTCGTCGGAGGTAATCTCCGCGATGGCGGCGCCCATGTCCGGGAGGACGAAGAAATTGGGATCGGAGACGCTCTTGGCGAGAGCCTCGTGGCCCTTGTCGGTCATGTCGACCGTATTCTGCTGCTCGTTGATGACGAAGTAGAGGTCGTCGGTGACGCGCCACATCTCCCTCTCGTTGTCCTGCATGTAGAAATTCTCCGCCTTCTGGAGGAGGACTTTCATACCCTGCTCGCTGAGGAACTTGACGAGGGGCTGGTATTTAGGAAGACCCTTGTGGGCACGGAGGAGGAGCTTGCCGCCTTCATTCTCGTCACCGGCTGCGATGGCTTTCTTGGCATCGTTGAGCACCTGGGTGACAAGGGTGCGCTGCTTCTGATAGAGACTGTCGACGTAGGGACGATACTCCATGAACTGGGCGTCATCCTCGCTCTTGTCGACACGGCCGGAAATGATGAGCGGG
>CAJODR010000022.1 GCA_905233275.1 uncultured Bacteroidales bacterium
TCGGTGAGTTTGATGTCGGTACCACGACCGGCCATGTTGGTGGCGATGGTGACGGCTCCCAGTCCGTTGACGGCCTGACCAGCCTGTGCCACGATGTCAGCCTCCTTCTGGTGGAGTTTGGCGTTCAGCACGTTATGCGGAATCTTGCGCATGTTGAGCATACGGCTCAGCAGTTCGGAGATTTCCACCGAGGTGGTACCCACCAGTGTGGGGCGTCCGCTCTCGCGCATAGCCACGATCTCGTCGATGACGGCGTTATATTTCTCGCGTGCCGTCTTATACACGCGGTCGTTCTGGTCGTTACGGGCAATGGGACGGTTGGTCGGGATCTCCACCACGTCGAGTTTGTAGATGTCCCAGAACTCACCGGCCTCGGTAGAAGCCGTACCCGTCATACCGGCCAGTTTGTGATACATACGGAAGTAGTTCTGCAGCGTGATGGTGGCGAAGGTCTGCGTAGCCTCCTTGATGGCCACGTGCTCCTTGGCCTCGATGGCCTGGTGCAGTCCGTCGCTCCACTGGCGACCTTCCATGATACGTCCTGTCTGTTCGTCCACGATTTTCACTTCGCCGTCCATCACCACATATTCGTCGTCCTTATTAAACATGGTGTAGGCCTTGAGCAACTGCTGCAGCGTGTGGGCACGCTCGCTCTGCACGGCGTAGTGACTCATCAATTGGTCTTTCTTCTCAATCTTCTCTTCGTCGGAAATATTCTCGGCTTCGAGGGCAGAGAGTTCCGTCGTGATGTCGGGCAGCACGAAGAGTTCTTTATCGTTCACCTGGTTGGAGAGCCATTCCGTACCCTTGTCGGTGAGATCCACGGAGTTCATTTTCTCCTCTACCACGAAGTAGAGCGGCTCCACGGCCTCCGGCATACGGCGGTTGTTGTTCTCCATATAGATTTCCTCGGTGCGGAGCATTCCTGCCTTGATGCCTTCTTCCGAGAGGAATTTGATGAGCGGCTTGTTCTTAGGCAGAGCCTTGTGGGAGCGGTAGAGTGAGAGGAAACCCTCGTCGAGCAGGGCCTGTCCCTCCTTCTTGTTACCGGCCTCCACCAGACGGTTACCCTCGGCAATCTTCGTCTTTGCCTCCGACAGATACTGGGTGGCCAACTGACGCTGTACGCCAACCAGTTTCTCCACTAACGGCTGGTATTCCTCGAACATCTGGTCACCGCCGTTGGGCACAGGACCGGAGATGATGAGCGGCGTACGGGCATCGTCGATCAGCACGGAGTCCACCTCATCGACGATGGCGTAGTTATGGCGGCGCTGCACGAGGTCGGCAGGCGAGATGGCCATATTGTCACGCAGGTAGTCGAAACCGAACTCGTTGTTCGTACCGAAGGTGATGTCGGCCTGATAAGCCTTGCGGCGCTCAGGCGAGTTGGGGCGGTGCTTGTCGATGCAGTCCACCGAAAGACCGTTGAACATATAGAGCGGTCCCATCCACTCGGAGTCACGTTTGGAGAGGTAGTCGTTGACGGTCACGACGTGCACGCCCTTGCCTGCAAGTGCATTGAGGAATACCGGCAGGGTGGCCACGAGGGTCTTACCTTCACCGGTCGCCATCTCAGCGATCTTGCCCTGATGGAGAACGATACCGCCGATGAGCTGTACGTCGTAATGGACCATATCCCAGACGATCTCGTTGCCGCCTGCGACCCAGTGGTTGTACCAAATGGCATCGTCGCCGTCAATAGAGACAAAATCGCGGCCCTGGGCAGCCAGATCGCGGTCGAACTGGGTGGCCTTGACACGGATCTCGGGATTCTCCTTGAACCTGCGCGCGGTGGACTTCATTATGGCGAATGCCTCCGGCAGAATCTCGTCGAGAATCTTCTCGATAGCGTCGTCTTCATCCTTGACGAGGCGTTCCTGCTCACCGGCGAGCTCCTCCTTGCGGGAGATCGGGAGGTCACCCTCGAGTTCGGACTTGATTTCGACCATGCGGTCTTCGAATGGTTTCTCTACCTCGATGACGCGTGCGCGGAGAGCCGCGGTAGCCGCCCTGAGGTCGTCGACAGGCAATTTGTCTATCCTGTCGTATGCTGCGAGCACCTTCTCCAGGATAGGGCGAATGGCCTTCATATCCCTGTCGGATTTGGTGCCGACTATTTTCTTTATAAGTGACGTTATTCCCATTGTTTCTGATATACTTATGCCTATAGCGCACGCACATTAAAGGCGGGTGCGCATGAATCATGCAAAAATAATCAAAAAATTCGAGACCTACAAGAGTATCCGACCGGGGAGACGCGATTCTTCCCGTAGGGAACGGATTTCGCCGAGGCGGCCGGTGACCGAGAAATAGTTCTTCAGAGGGCGTAGGCTGCAGTACTTAACGCATTTCCAAGTACTTACGAAAAATGACGACAGCACCCTTTCCCACAGCGGACGGTTGATATCGGCGAGACGTGCCATATTGCCCGTCAGGGTAGAAAGGCGAATCCGGTCAGCCCTTGTCAGCGGCCTGGAAGCCCTGTCGTGCACTCCCCTCGCCTGCGGACAGACTCCCACCTTGAATCCGTGGAAGCGCGCCCGGTCGCAATAATTGTCGTCCTCCCCGTTATGGGCGAATAGCGCCGCAAATCCGCCCACCGTCCTGATGCAATCCACCGAGACCATCCAGTGCGCGGCCATGATGAACCGTACCTCCTTGACCATCCCGACTCCTTCCAGCGAACCGGCCTTCTGCGCAAACCTCCTGTCCGGCGTCACCCCCGAAGCATCCGCCTGGAACGGGCTCAGTATACCATAACCCTCACTGCGTGAGAATACCTCCGCGAGCGTCCCGATGGTATCGGGGAATATCCACGCGTCCTGATTGAGCAGGTACACATAGTCGAATCCACCGTCCAGGGCCTTCCGGAAGCCGATATTGTTGGCTGCGCCGAATCCGATATTCGATCCCGGCTCCACCAATTCGACCGAAGGGAAATACTCCCTGATATAGCCTTGAGTGCCGTCCGACGAGCCGTTGTCTACGACGAGGATATCCGCCTTCATGGCGGAATCCAGCACACTGCCTATGCAGCGGTCCACCCACTGCATGGCATTGTACGTGACTATGACGGCAAGCACTTTCACGGCTTGAGTTCATTATAATACTTCCGGAAAATCTCCAGTGTTGACATATCGCTCCAGAGGATCGCGGAGACATTCCGGGATGTCCGGAACATCACGTCGGCATGGCCGCTGCGATGGCCTGTAATGGTGTATTTCACCCTCCGGAACCATTCGACAGTACCGATAAAGGATGCCAGTATAAGATAGCGCAGGCCGCTCTCGTGGCTGTAATAAAGCAGCGCGCCCTTGACCCTGGTCGGCTTTATGGCCGGCTCAAGCGGGGATACAGTGCCACCGGCGAGGTGAGTGATGGACACATCAGCATCGCACCAGTTCTCGTATCCCATTTCCTCGAAGCGGGCGCCGAGAGCGATGTCTTCAGGCGTGAATGTATAAGTCTCGTCAAACCACCCGGCCTTTCTAAAAACGTCCCGTATCGCGAGAAAGCACGCCCCGTTGAGTGTCCTCGTGCGGAAAAGGCCTTCCCGAAGCGTCCATTTGCCCTTTTTCACCTCGCTGCCTAGGTGGAGATAATGCCGCATATACCTCCGCATGGTCCACTCGGGCCTACCGCAGGTCTGTACCTTGCCGTTCGGGAACACTATCCTGGGGCTGACCGTAGCGACCTTGTCCCCCAGCTTCTCCATGTCCGCGACCAGCCGGTCTATGACGGGCATGTCCTCCAACGTGTCGTCGTTGACGACGAATACATATTTGCCGCGGGCCTCCCTGAGCGCCATATTGTTGTTGACGGAGAATCCCCGGAGGGTGTCGCTCATAACCAGTTGGATATCCGGATACCGCGCCCTGACGACCTCCAGGTTCTCTTCTTCATAGAGATATGCCGTAACGATGATTTCAAGCGGGGTTTTGTTGTGGGCGAGAATGCTGTCCACCGCGGCCGAAAGCAGGTCCGGCCGGTTCATCGACACGATTATGACGGATACTTCCGGCATGGGAGGCTACTAGATGCTTCTCACCATATCACGGAGAATTCGGGTAGGCAGCCAAACCATGAGGCCGTGCCATTTTCTCCCGAACCAGCCCCTCTGTTTATTTTTCCCGTGGAATACGTATCCGAACGCCGGATAATCCCTGGCCGAATAATCGTCCGGCACGAAATGATCGCCCCGGACCCCGGACTTGCGGAGGCACCACCCATGGGAGAGCTGATCCCTTGAAGAATAAGTAGTTACGCACTCCCACCAGAGGTCGTCAAAGCGGATGACCGCGGGGTCGTTGTGCTGACGGAACACGACATTGGTCTCATACAGACCCGAGTGACGCGGGAAGCGTTCTCCTTTCAGGAACTGCACTGTACGACGCACGGCGCGGAACGAATCCAGCTCGTTGTCAAAAACCTTGAGCGCTTCGTCGTAGACGTCGTCGCGGAGCGGGTGATTGATGCCTGAGAAGCTGATCCCCCTTGCGATCTTGTCGCGGAAAATGTCGTACACCTCGGCAGTCTCTATCCTCACGTTGCCGTCGATCCAGAGGCTGGCTTCGTAGTCCGAGAGGAAGAAGTGGGGATGCATCTTTATGTACTTGGCTTTCAGGCGGTTGCTGAGCGGCATATCAGATATGGGGCGTACGGTCCATTCGCCGATGCGCCCCTCGGAAGGCACTTCAGCCTCCGGCAGGAAGCAGACAAAGTCGAATTCCGGATCAGTCACGGCGGGCTGCATGAGCTCGTCAAAGCCACCGGTAATCGCCGTGAATATTACATATCTTGCTGCCATTGTCCTGCAAATATAGCCACAAAATAACTCTTCTGCAAGCCCTAGAAAGACGCACTTAGCCTCAGGAACGCATGGGCCGGTGCCTGTGGATATACGCCTACGCCGTAATAATATGACTGTGATTCCCTGTTGTAGCCTTCATAGCGCCAGCCGGAAGCGTAGTACTTGCGATTCAGGATATTGCCCGCATATAGGGAAATGGTGAACTGGATATCATGAATGGCGAATTTCTGCTCGACGGTAGCGTCCAGTACACTCCAGGCGGGAATCTTCATTATATCCCTCGACGTGTTGTCGAAATACTGGCTTCCGACATACTTGTTTGAAACGGTGAATGAAGGTCCGCGACGGAATGGCTTCAACGTCACCTTGACCATCTCGATGACCGAGGGCGAGAGCAGCATATTGGTCTTGCCATAATGGAAAGGGACAGTCTCACCGGGCTCGCCATCGTCTACAGCGACGTATGAAGTATAGTCTGCTATCTGATTAACACTGAATGTAGTATTCGCCTCGATAAACAGCCAGCGATATGGTTTCCATGCGGCAGTAAGTTCCACTCCCCTCCTCCAGCCGCGGGGTACATTCTCCTTGATAGCATACCCGCTTGAAGAGAGTCGTCCGGTCTCAAGCAGCATGTCCTTGTACTCCATCAGGTAGATATTGGCGCCAAGAGAGATCGAGTCGGTCTCCCATGCCCAGCCGGCCTCAATGTCGACCATGGACTCCGGTTTGATCGGACTGAGAGTGCCTTTGACGTTCTCCTTGATATCGCTTCGTCCCGGTTCGCGATGGCCGAGAGCGACCGAGGCATAAACCTTCTGCGAAGGCGAATACCTCCAGCTCAGCCCTCCCCTCGGATTGAAGAATGTCCAGTCGTTGGAATATGCCATATCGGCGCCGTCGTCATCAGCCCCCGTCACGTCGAGATCGATCTTTCTGACCTGCAGGTCAAGATACCCTGTAAGTCCCGGAACAAACTGATATTCAGACTTCCAGAATGCAGACACATCGTATTTGACCGAAGAATTGTCATACCAGCCGCGCCTCGCGTTGAACTCGTCCCAGGCCACGTCCAGACCTTCCACCCCGAGCACCTTGCCGTAATGGTCGCCATAGTGGCGCGACAGGCTAATCCCCGCATTCATGCTCAATTCGCCCGAAGTGAATCTGAATTCGGAATTGAGGACGAAAAGGTCGTTCATCATCGACTTCCGGTAGTTAATGCCGTATTTGCCCGGATGCTGCGGATCGTCGTACAGGACATAGGACAACTTCTTATTCTTTATATATTGATCGTAGCCGTAGCCGTGGGTGTAGTTGAAGGTATTCGTCCAGATGAAGCGCGGGGAGAACGAATGGGTCCAGTTCATCTGGAAATGGTTCTGGAAGTAATGGTCGAAATTGTAATCGGAGGCGTTGTAACAGGGATTTTCACGGAATGTCGCCAAGTCGATTCCGTCCCAGGTGATGCCGCTCGACTGCTGCCCCATCAGCCAGGTGAAGCGCAGCGAATTGCTCCGCGCAAGCCACCCGAGCGTAACGAGCCCCGAACGCGAACGCACAAAACCGTGGTCGACATATCCGTCGGTAGTGCCCTCGGACCAGACGACAGAGCCGTAAAGACCCTTGCCGTCCGTCAGGCCGGTCGTCGCTGACACCGTACTGAGGAATGTCCCGAAGCTGCCGCCGCTGATGTCGATACTCCCGCCGTGATGGTCAGGGACGAATGCCGTATTCATATTGACGCTTGCGCCGAATGCACCTGCGCCGGAAGCCGTAGTCCCTAGCCCTCGCTGCAACTGAACGCCCGAAACAAGGCCCTGCAGGGCCGGAATGTTGATCCAGAACACCTCCTGCGATTCGGCGTCATTGAGCGTGACGCCGTTTAGCGTAACGTTGATCTGGGAGCCCTTGATACCGCGGACCGAAAGGGTGGAATTGCCGAGTCCGGTGCCGCCTTCATTCCAAGTGACTACGGAAGGTTGGAGAGCAAGAGTCATCGGGAGCGAATTGACCGGGCTGGCCGAATGGAGGGCCGCGCGGCCGACAGTTGTGAATGCCACGGGAGTGTCATCCCCCGCCCTGGAAGCGGAGACTACTACGGAATCAAGTCTCTCAGTCTTTTCCTGCGCGGACAGGCCCGTCCACGCCATCAGCAGCAGAGAAGCTGCAATAATAAATCTTTTCATCATTTTCCTACGACGGTATTGACCGCATCAGGTTCAAAGGGTGTTTCTCAAGCCGTCAGAAACGACTACCCCCAATAATAATTATTTGTTATTTGTCTCTATAAGAGCTACTTCATAAAGACGCGGCCAGTTTTTGCCGGTCATGTAAATCTTGCCGTTGTCACGGTCGTATGCTATGCCGTTGAGAACATCCGTGTTTCTCCTGCGGAGATCGTCGGGGAGAAGGCCGGTGCAGTCGATCGAGCCAACTACCTTGCCGGTTTCCGGGTCTATCATCACGACCTCGTCTTTAGTGTAGATATTCGCCCAGATGAGGCCATCAATGTATTCGAGTTCGTTGAGCTGAGGAACGGTGTTGGAGCCGCGGCGGACCGGGAGCTCGCGCACCTTGCGGAAGTTTTCGTCAAGGAAATACAGGCGGGAGGAGCCATCGGAGGCGATGAGATACTCGCCGTCAGTAGTAAGGCCCCAGCCCTGGTGGGGATAGCCGGTAAGCATGCCGGTCTCCTCGAAAGTGTCGGGGTCGAACTTGTAGACTATGCCCTCCTGCCAGGTGAGCACGTAGATGGAACCCTTGAAAAGAACGGAGCCCTCAATGAAGACGTCCTCGGGGAAATCCACCCTGCTGAGTACCTTGCCGGTCTCGAGCTCCACCTTGCGGAGCGACGAACTGCCGTACTGGCCCGTAGACTCGAAGAGCTCGCCACCATCGATAAATAGTCCCTGCGTGTATGCTCCGCGGTCATGCGGGAACTCGGAGCGAACCTCAAGAACGTATGTCTTGAGCTCGGTCTTGCATGACAGCGTGAGTACGGCGAGAGCGATTGTCGCTATGATTTTGCCTGCTTTCATTGGCGTTTCTTCAAATTGATCTGTCAGGCAAATTTAGCAAAAAAATGACGAGGTACACTAATTATTTGCTATATTTGTTAGACTTAATACCTGACTACGATGGAAATCCTCAGCACAGACCTCCTCCTTGCAAATGCGCTCACCCTCACAGGCCGTGTACGCAAGGCCAACGAAGATTCGATGGGAAACGCTTCAGTCCCCCTCGGCGAACTGTTCGTCGTATGCGACGGAATGGGCGGCCACGTCGGTGGGGCTACTGCTTCGTCGATTGCCGTAAAGACTATTGTCGGCTCCATGAAGGAGAGCACCGGGGATATTCCCATCGCCATCGACACAGCCCTCCGGAAAGCCAATCGCGCCATAATCGACGAGGCAGAACGCAATCCTGAACTCACCGGGATGGGTACGACCGCCTGCGTTGTACTGATCAATGGCCGAGAGGCATGGATAGCCCACGTGGGAGACAGCCGCATCTATCTGTTCGACGGAGGCACCAAGGTGCTGCACCGCATCACAAAGGACCATTCGCTCGTCCAGAGCCTCGTGGACTGCGGGGAGATTGACGACCGGCAGGCAGAGCACCATCCGCAGAAAAACGTGATTCTCCGCGCCCTCGGCATTTCGGAAGACCTCCGGACTGATATTGAGAAAGCGCCCGTCACTCTCGCATCCGGAGACATGATACTCATCTGCAGCGACGGTCTTTCAGGAATGGTCGACGATGACGAGATTGAGGCCGGCCTCCGGAAGGTAACCCACGCCGGCGCGGCCCAGAAGGTCCTCCAGAGCCTTGTCGACGCCGCCAACGCCCCGGACAAGGGCCGCGACAATATCACGGCCGAGCTTATCTACGTCCGTAAAGGGTCCGCCCCCGGGCGTACATATCCGGACTACAACCCGTCCTGGAGGAAGGAGAAGCTCGCAGCCAAGACTCCCGATTCGCCGTCAGGCGGCACTAAGAATCCGATAATTCCTATACTGGCGATCTGCCTGGCCATTATACTCGCCGTGAGTGCTTTCGCTGTGTGGAAGATATACGACAAATACAGTGGACTTAAGAAAGAACTCGCCGAAAAAGACGCACTCATTGAGTCCCAGTCCAAACAGTTATACGAACTGAGGACCGACATAATGCATTACCAGCAAAGGGAAATGCAGCGCCAGCAGCAGGATCTGATGCAGTTAGGAGGCCTACTTTTCAACGAGTCCGAGACCGATTCTACGGAGGTCCGGATCGATGCTGACCACCCTGACGACCACCTGCTGACGGAGGTGGACAACGCTGGAGGGGACAGTACCGCGGGGGCCGAGACGGGAGGCATGAATTAAGCCGTTCTCGTGGATTCCGATATCCACAAAGGCACCGAAAGCCGTGACATTAGTAATGATTCCGGGGAGTTCCATACCTACCCGGAGGTCTTCCAGTTCGCGGATTTCCTCGGAGAATGAGAAGTCCTTGACCTCACCCCTCGGATCGAGGCCCGGCTTGGGGAGCTCACGCAGAATATCTTCGACAGTCGGCAGACCGACGCCGTCGACGGCATAATCCGCCGCCTTGATTGACGCGCACAGGGACGCATTTCCGACGAGTTCGGACAGCGCCACATGCTTGTCGAGGGCCATCTTTTCCACAATGTGATAGCTTTCCGGATGAACCGCACTGTCATCTAGCGGATTGGCCGCCCCCTTGATGCGCAGGAATCCGGCGCATTGCTCGAATGCCTTGGGGCCGAGACGCGGCACTTTCAGGAGCTCCTGACGGCTCTTGAACGGCCCGTTCTCCCGCCTGTAACGAACTATGCTCTCCGACAGAACTGGACCGATACCGGACACGTACCTGAGGAGGTAAGGACTTGCTGTATTGAGGTTTACACCCACTGAATTGACGCACTGCTCCACCGTAAAGTCAAGCTTTTCGCGAAGCAGCGACTGGTCCACATCGTGCTGATACTGTCCGACTCCGAGCGACTTGGGATCGATCTTGACCAGTTCGGCCAGAGGATCCATCAGGCGCCTTCCTATCGATACCGCTCCACGAACAGTGACATCATCGTCCGGGAATTCTTCACGCCCTGTCTCGGACGCGGAATACACAGACGCTCCGTCCTCACTGACACTGTAGATGGCAATCTCTTCAGGCAGACCTATACGGCGAATGAAATCTTCAGTTTCGCGCCCAGCTGTGCCGTTCCCGATGGCGATGACTTCGGTGCCGTACTTCTCCACCATGTCGGCAATGGCAGTCATGGCAGGAATCTTCTTGGAGAGCGGCGGATGTGGGAAAATAGCCTCGTAATGCAGCAGAGTGCCCTGTGCGTCGAGACACACCACCTTGCAGCCGGTCCGGAAACCCGGGTCAATCGCCATGGTCCTCTTTCCTCCGACCGGTGGCGCAAGGAGCAGCTGACGCAGGTTTTCGCCAAACACCTCAATTGAGGCGATATCCGCTTTCTCTTTTGCTTCGCGAATGACCTCGCCGCTGATCGACGGCTCCAGGAGGCGCTTGAATGCGTCGTCGACGGCCTTCCTGATTTCGGCTCCAAGAGCCTCGGAAGGATATCCGCCCTGCTTGCAGAAATCGTAGTATATCTTGTTGCCGCAGCGCTCAGGATCGGCATCGATGCCGACTGAGAGGAATCCCTCCCCTTCCGCCCTGAGGATGGCGAGAAGGTTGTGCGGCGGGATGCGGTCAAGCGGAGCGGAAAAGTTGAAATAGCTCTTGTACTTCCCTGCCTCAGGGTTGTCTTTGCCTGCTTTTGTGACAGTGGAAACAATACGGCGGGTGCGGAATATTCCGCGAAGGTTTTCGCGAATCACTGCCGTTTCGCTGAGGCGCTCGGCGATAATGTCCCTCGCTCCGGCAAGAGCCTCAGCGGCATCAGGAACTTCGGGACCGATATACTTCTGCGCTTCTGCCTCAGGATTGCGGGCCTTGAGGGACCACATGGCATCGGCGAGGGGACCGAGCCCCTTTGCCGCGGCGACTGTCGCACGAGTCTTACGCTTGGGACGGTATGGAAGATAGAGGTCCTCGAGCTCCGAAGGGACGAGGCTCCGCTCTATGGCGTCCTTGAGCTCCGGGGTGAGTTTTCCGGCCTCGGAAATGGTTTCCAGGATGGTCTCCTTGCGTTTTTCCATTTCGTCGTAGACTTCCACCCAGTGCTTGACGGCCTCGACCTCGACGTCTGTCAGGCCGCCGGTCTTTTCTTTGCGGTAACGGCTGATGAACGGGACCGTTGATCCCTCGGCAAGAAGGTCTGCGCAGTTTTCTACCTGCCAGTTCTTGACTCCGAGCTTGCCGGAGATGGATTCGACATAGATTGCTTTCATCGTCATTCTTCAGATATGCCCTGGAGCTCTTTGCGGTAGGCGTTGAATATCTTTGACTTGGAAACGAAGCCCACGTAGGTGCGGTCCGGCTTAACTACAGGGAGATTCCATTCGCGGGTACGCTCGAACTTGCGCATCACGCTTTCCATGCTCTCGCCTTCGTAGACATATTCAGCAGCGCTGTACATATAATTATACACGTGACGCGTGTCGTACAGGCTGCTGTTGAACATATCCCGCCGAATGTTCTCGAGAGGCACGTAGCCCTGGAAACGGCCATTGCTGTCCACTACCGGGAAGAGGTTGCGGGACGAATTGCTGACCGCCTCGACAAGTGCCCTCAGCGGGGCGTCGATCTGCACCGGAATGAAGTCCTTCTCAACGAGAGAATCGGTCTTCAGCAGTGTCAGGACGGCCTGGTCGCTGTCGTGGGTGAGGAGTTCGCCGGAGGCAGCGATTCGCTTGGTATAGATGGAGTATTTCTCGAAGAGGCGGGTCATTCCGTAGGACACTGCGGAAGTCACGAGCAGCGGAATCAGAAGCTGGTAACCGCCGGATATCTCCGCGATGAGGAAGATGGCGGTCATCGGCGCCTGCATCACTCCGGCCATGAGACCGGCCATCCCGACGAGCGTGAAATTGGCCACGGGAAGAAGACCAGGGCTTAGAAGATTAAGCGACGTAGCCATCACATAGCCCGTCAGAGCGCCCACGAACAGCGTCGGACCGAAAGTACCTCCGACTCCCCCACCGGCATTGGTAAACGTCATCGCGAATACCTTAAGGAGAAGAATTACGCCGAAGAATACGGGCAGTCCCCATGTCTTAGCGGTGAGCCCTGAAAGCACTGTACGGCCTGCGAATGACGGGGTCACCCCTGTGAGAAGCGGAGTGAGCTCCTCATATCCTTCGCCGTAAAGCGGAGGGAAGAGCCAGATGAGAAGACCGAGCGCCGCGGCGCAAATTGCCCAGCGGAGGAATTTATTCTTCATCCTCCCGAAGCGGTCCTCAAGGTGCAGGGTGGTTCTCAGGAAATAGACGGAGACAAGGCCGCCGATCACGCCCAGGACTATGTAGAACGGCACATTCCACGGATTGAATGCCGCGAGGGCGCAGGTGAACTGCGTCTTCATTCCGAGGCAGATATAGGAAACCATGGTCGCCGATAGGGTCGAAATCAAAAGGGGCAGGAGCGCCGACATCGACATGCTGAAAAGGAGTATCTCCATCGTAAACAGCACGCCTGCGAGAGGGGCGTTGAATATTCCCGCCACGGCGCCTGCGGCACCGCAGCCGAGAAGTACCGTCATTCCCCTGTAAGACAGTCCTGCCGTGCGTCCGAGATTGGAACCGATAGCCGCGCCGGTATAGACGATAGGGGCCTCGGCACCGACAGATCCGCCGAAGCCGATAGTAAGTGCACTCGTCACGAGAGACGAGAACATGTTGTGCTTCTTGATCCGGGATTCGTTCTTGGAGATGGCCACGAGGACCCTCGTGACGCCATGTCCGACATTATCCTTGATGAGATACTTTAGGATAATGAAGCTAAGCAGCATTCCGATACCGGGATACACCAGATACGGCCAGCCGTGTGTAAGGGAGGCAAGGGACGAGAGTCCCCCGTGTATCCACCGGATCGAGAGTTTCAGGACAACTGCGGCAAAACCGCAGAGGAGACCTACAACAAGCGAGAGAAGCAACAGCCTGCTCCTCTCGCTCTGGAGTATGGATTTACGTCCCATTATTCAGCACTGTCTTCGGATCCCTCCGAATACTGTGCTATGTTGTCGTCAGGGAGCGTGTTGTTGTCTTCGTCGGCGCCGCCGCTGTTGCCGGCCACGGCTTCGTTTTCGGCATCTTCTTCGCCTTCGAGCCAACGCTCGATATCATCGAGGTCATCGGTCTTGACGTTGATCTTCACAAGGTATATGGCATCGGGAATCTCGACCGTCACCGCATAGAAGAACGTGCCGTCCGGCTTGGGGTACTTGGTCAGGTCGTTGAGATAATCGCTGAATCCCTTGGGATACTTCTCCGAAAATGCAGCCGACAGCTCGGGTGACATCTTCTCATAACTCACTACATGCCTTTTTCTGGTATCAGTCGCCATAAATCTTATCAGGTTCGTTAGGTTTTGCGGTGCAATATTAAGTGATTTTTTTGAAATAGATGCAATAAATCCGCAAAAAATCTGAAATTTTACCAATTCATCATCACTTGCACCCCTTCGGCCGCGTTTTTCAGGCGAATCAGACAGGTCGAACTGTCCTCATCCCAGGAGTAAGAAGCCTGACTCTCCACGCCACCGACGGTGACCGAAACGGGCTTAGACGGCAGCAACACGCGGCAGTCTCCGGGCATTCCTTCAGGTCCCCTCGCGATGAATGTAAAAGTACGCCCGCGCTTGCGCTCATCGTACGCACGAGAGGCACCGGCAAGGACGCGAGGAGCTTTGCCTGCCCTGGTGATATCATAGAAGAATCCCTGTTTGCCGGGACTGATATACCTGTCCTTCACGACCGGAAGAGAAGGATCGTAGAGATCGATATAAAGGCCCTGCAGGTGATAAGGCTCGGCACTTACGCTTTCGTCGAGTACCGCGATGATTTCATACGGTCCCCTCGAAAGGCGGAGATAGTTTTTGGGCTCCGGGAGAGCACCGTTCAATCTCACTACGGCTTCAATGAGCCCCTCTCCGGCCCCGGACGAAGTCACATACTCTCTTGGATTCTTCCTCATAATCAGAACCTTACCCTTCCCTACCGAGTATAGTCCTTCAGGTGCGGCCTCGGGAAGGCCGAGAAGACCAAGGAGATGGTCCGAAGGTGCCTTGAAATGGCATTCTCCGGAATTCCACCATTCGCTTACGCCCTGGAATGGGTCGTCGTCACGGCCGGCATATAGGAGGAGTCCTCCGCCGCGAACCCATTCTGCAAGGTACGAGTGCGACGCCGGATCGAGCGGTTTCATGTCCGCGTATGTCATCAGAAGCACCTTGACGCCGTCAAAAGCGCGGGGCGTGGACAGGTTTTCTATATGGGTGATCCCGACCGGAATGCCCCTTTTCAGCAGTGGCATCACGAGGCCGAAGAAATCGTCCATGAATTCGACAATGTCTCCGTTATTGGCCGGGAAGCGCTGGAACATCAGCGAATTGGCCATCAGCACACTTATCCCCGGATCTCCGGGAATGAGGTCGCGGGTAGCAGGCATGTCCCTGAGGGCCCCGGTCATTATCTGCACCATGGCAGCATATTCCGAAGGAATGCCGACAAGCGTTGCATCGGTCGAACTGCGAGGGTATGGCCTTTCGTAAATACGTGCCGGCCAGGGCATTACCTCATAGTCGGCAATGTCCGGATACATGAGCTGGGCTGTAAATGTCGCGTGGTAATTGTCGCTGAAATCCTCCCAGTCGCGCGCCCTGTCCTCAATGGGGTCAGTAAGGAACCATACCCTCCTTCCGGTAGGCGCAGTCATGGATCTCATGCAGCCGTATTCGAGGAATGCCGTCTCGAAAGTCCTCTCGCGAATGACGCCCTCGTAACGATTTGGCACCCTCGCCGTCCCTGTCCAGACCTGCGCGATATACCCGTCTATCGACGGAATCGAAGCGATACTGGCCTCCGGACTGACAATCCTCCACTGCGTGTAATTGATGAGCGAATGAGTCGGAACGTAGCACTTGACATCGAACCCCTTGCTCCTGCCATATTCTTTAGCAAAGCCAGTTACTTCCTCCAGCGCCCTGTAGTACAGGTGGTATTTCAGCCTCGAGGAGAGATATGTGGCTTCGGGAGATTCGTGCTGCGGACGCCAGGGGGTGCCGTAATACTCCTCCCATTCTTTTTTGAACGCCTCCCCGTACCCGGCCTCGCACCAATATTCGGGCTCTTCGAGGAATATGGACGTGACCCCGGCATCGATCACCCTGCGAATTACCTTCTTTTTGAAGTATTCCAGATAATTGCGGGAGGGAATGACGTACGGAACCATTCGGCCGTGCCAGATCGTATCTCCGGAGGCCTTGACCTGGCCTTCATCAAGATGTGTCCTGCCATCCCACTCACCTGTGAAATAGTCCTGATAGCCGCCCCAGGCGATGCCGGTCATGAATTCGACCTCGTAACCATGGTCTTTCCATGAAGCGACACGCTCCTCAAGAGGAATTTGACCTCCGTGGCCGTACACTATCGCGGCATCGGCACATACGTCAATAGAAGGCCGCCAGGGCTGTGATGACTGGAATGTAGTCTTGTCATGCGTCGTCCTGACAGCGGTGGAACACCCGGCAAGCGCACAGACGCAGAGTAGGAGAATAATAGATCTTGGTTTCATGCAGTCAAGGAATGTGACTGCAATATACGAAAAAAAAATGAGTGTCGACGCATCGCGCGCGGACCACTCATACTAACCACATAATTAATAACACTAAAACTAATAACCAATGGACTGAGTACCGGAAGAGAACCTTTCAGTCGCTCAATCCGAGTGCAAAGGTACATCAATTTTTTTATTTTACAAATTATTTTAATAATTTTTTGCAGAAAAAAATACAAAAATGGCCGATAACGCTAATTATCAGCCATTTGATGTATATTAAATTTTTTTATTATCCTTGAAACAGCTTTATACAAACGTTTATATTCAGCGTTTTCAAGCATTGAGGAGACGCTTCCTTAACTTTTCTAGCATGTCGCGGGTCATGGTGTCAAGGTCGAATGTCGGCTTCCATCCCCACTCTTCGCGGGCGCAGCTGTCGTCCATGCTGTCAGGCCAGCTGTTGGCTATGGCCTGACGGACGGGGTCCACTTCGTAGCGTACCCTGAGCGTAGGTTCGTATTCCCGGATCTTACTGAAAAGCTCTTCCGGCTCGAAACTCATGGAGGCGATATTGAACGAATTGCGGTGGACGAGTTTGGAAGGATCAGCCTCCATGATAGCAACGGCAGCATTGAGGGCGTCCGGCATGTACATCATGTCCATGTAGGTACCGGGGCCGATAGGGCATACGAATTCTTCGCCGCGGACGGCGGAATAATAGACCTCCACGGCATAGTCAGTAGTACCTCCACCCGGAAGCGTGACATTGGAAATCAGGCCCGGGAAACGCACCGAACGGGTATCCACACCGAATTTGTGGAAATAATAGTCGCTGAGAAGCTCGGTCGCCACCTTGGTCACGCCGTACATGGAGCGGGGACGCTGGATGGTATCCTGGGGAGTCCCCTTCCTCGGCGTCTCGGGACCGAAGGAACCGATGGAGGAGGGCGTAAATACGGCGCAGCCAAGCTCCTTGGCAATCTCCAGTATGTTGATAAGGCCGTTCATCTGGATGTCCCAGGCGAGGAGCGGCTTTTTCTCGGCGACTGCGGAGAGGAGGGCGGCGAGATTGTAAATTGTATCTATCTTGTAACGGCGGACGATGTCGGCAAGTGCCTTTGAGTCACGCACGTCGGCGATTTCGGCGGGAATCAGGGAAACCGCAAGCAGGGCTCCCGGAATATATCCCGCCACAACTGTGGAGCCGGGGATTTCGTTTCTGATTTTCATCGTCAGCTCCGAGCCGATCTGGCCGGTGCTACCGATCACAAGTACGTTTTTCATTTCAGTGTATCAGTTATGTAGTATTTCCTTATATTCTCCGCCATTTCGTAGGCGAGACGCGCCCTGGCCTCGTGGCTGGTCCAGGCGATGTGGGGGCTGAAAATAATTTTCTCCGGATGCTTGAGATGCATGAGAGGGCTGTCGACAGGAATCGGCTCCTTGACATAGACATCAAGCGCAGCACCTTTGATGAGATCCTCGTCGAGGGCTCGTGCGAGATCCTCTTCGACGGCAATGCCGCCGCGGCCGGTGTTGACCAGGACGGCGGTCCGTTTCATCTTCCGGAAGCCTTCGTAGCCGATGAGCCCGGCCGTCCGCTCGTTGTACGGCGCATTGATGCTGATGACGTCCGAGCGGCTCAGGAGCTCATCAGCACTGACGCTGGGATAGTCCTTGCAATGGGACGTACCGGAGGTCGAATAATAAATGACCCTCATCCCGAACTGCACGCCGATTGCCGCCACTTTCTGCCCTATGGCGCCCATGCCGACGATACCGAGGGTCTTGCCCGTCAGCTCGGTGAATGGATTCTCAGGATCGGTGTGAATGGAGCCTTTGGAGTATTCTCCCGACTTGACCTTGCGGTCGTAGTAGAATGCGTTGCCGACGAGGTTGAGAATGTGCATCCAGGTCGTCTGGGCGACGGAATCCGTCGAATAGCCGGCCACGTTGCGCACCGCCACTCCCCTTTTGTCGCAGAGATCTACATTTATATTATTAATACCGGTCCCCGCCTCGCAGATAAGCCTGAGGCGCGGCGCAGCGTCGAGAAACTCCTTGTCGACAATCACCTTGTTGAGTATGGCGACGTCCGCATCACGGACGCGCTCCCTCGCCTCGGCGGCTGTCGATGAAAAGAATGTAGTCAGATCGCCAAGCGCCTCAATGTCGGTAAGAGGAGTCGAACCCATCGTACCGGCATCGAGAAAGACTATTTTGAGCCTGTCCATAACTTTATTTGATCACACCCATTTCCTTACCGACCTTGACGAAGGCTGCGATAGCCCTGTCGAGATGCTCCTTCTCATGAGCTGCGGAGAGCTGGACGCGGATGCGGGCCTGGCCCTGAGGAACGACCGGATAATAGAAGCCGGTGACGAATATACCCTCCTCGGCCATCTTTGCGGCGAATTCCTGCGAGAGACGGGCGTCGTAGAGCATCACGGCGCAGATTGCGGACTGCGTGGGCTTGATGTCGAATCCGGCAGCCATCATCTTGTCGCGGAAGTAGACGACATTCTCCTGCTGCTTGTCGTGGAGGGCATTGCTTTCCTTCAGCATCTTGAACATTTCGATGCCGGCACCGACGATCATCGGAGGGAGCGAATTGGAGAAGAGGTACGGCCTGGAACGCTGACGGAGGAGATCGATGATCTCCTGACGGCCGGTGGTGAATCCGCCGACGGCTCCGCCGAATGCCTTGCCGAGAGTACCCGTGAAAATGTCGATGCGGCCGTAGCAGTCAAACTGCTCGGCGACGCCGTGTCCGGTCTTGCCGACGACACCGGCGCTGTGGCTTTCGTCCACCATTACGAGGGCGTCATATTTCTCCGCGAGGTCGCATATCTTGTCCATAGGGGCTACGTTGCCGTCCATGGAGAATACGCCGTCGGTGGCGATGATGCGGAAACGGCATTCCCGGGCCTCCTGGAGGCATCTTTCGAGATCTGCCATGTCGGCGTTGGCGTAGCGGAACCTCTTGGCCTTGCAGAGCCTGACACCGTCGATGATGGACGCATGGTTGAGCGAATCGGAGATAATGGCGTCTTCGGGACCGAGCAGGGGCTCGAATACACCGCCGTTGGCGTCGAAGCAGGCCGCGTAGAGGATGGCATCATCCGTCTTGAAATAGTCTGCAACGGCCTTTTCGAGCTCGCGGTGGCGGTCCTGGGTGCCGCAGATGAAGCGGACCGAGGACATGCCGTAGCCTCTCTCGTCCATAGCCTTCTTGGCGGCCTCGATGAGGCGCGGGGAGTCGGCCAGGCCAAGATAGTTGTTGGCGCAGAAGTTGAGTGCCTTGCTGCCGTCCTGGAGGGTGATTTCGGCGCCCTGGGCGGAGACTATGTTACGCTCGTGTTTGTACAGGCCGTCGGCTTCGATGCCGGCGAGAGTGTCCTGAAGATGTTTTTGGAATTTGCCGTACATGGTATTATGTGGTTTAGTTTATCCTTGTAAAGTTTTCAAATTTAACGATAAATGGCGAATAATCAAAGCACCGGAAGAATCTTTTCCATCGCCGTGCTCCGTGAGCCTTTGAGAAGGATTGTATATCCCTTGAGAGGATGCTCTCCGAGATATGCCGCAAGATCCGCCGATGTCGCGAAACACGGGAAGGATGTGCCGGTCCGGCGAAACTCTTCCCCTACGAGATACACTTTGTCGAGATTCATCGCCGAGAGGCGGTCTACGAGGGCCTGATGCTCTTTCAGCGATTCTGCGCCAAGCTCGCCCATCATTCCGAGAAGCACAGCTTTCCGCGGAGCGGAGAATGCCTCCAGGTTGTCCAGCGCAACCTTCATGCTGGAAGGATTGGCGTTGTAGGCATCGGCAATGACAGTATTGTCCGCAGTACGGGTCATTTCGGAGCGGTTGTTGTGCGGCTCGTATGCGGAAATGGCTTTTGCGCCGTCCTCCGGATCGACGCCGAATTGGGCTCCGACTGCGAGCGCGGCGAGCACGTTGACTGCATTGTATGCACCTACGAGGCCTGTTTCGACCGTAATGCCGCCAAGGCTGAGGCGGAGGAATGGATGCTCGGGCTCGAGCGGAAGAATCTCCGCGTTGTCGTACTGAAGTCCGTAGCGGATGACCGGGAGATGTCTCTCGAGGGTCATCTCCGTGAGGTCGGGATCGTCCACGTTGAGAAAAGCCGTGCCACCGTGCTCCGCGAGGTAGTCGTACAGCATGCCCTTGGCCTTCTTGACGCCTTCGAAACTGCCGAATCCGAGGAGATGGGCCTTGCCGACATTGGTAATGAGGCCGTAGTCCGGCTGGGAGACCGGCGTGAGGCGGCCGATGTCGTCGGGATGGTTTGCCCCCATCTCTATGACGGCGATTTCAGCCTCAGGTCTGATTGACAGCACTGAAAGCGGTACGCCTATGTCATTGTTGAGATTGCCTTTTGTGGCGGTGACTTTGTAGCGGACCGACAGGACGGTGCGGATGAGCTCCTTTGTCGTAGTCTTGCCGTTGGTGCCGGTGAGGCCGATGACAGGGATGTCGAGTTGCCTGCGGTGGTGGGCCGCAAGTGCTTTCAGCGTCTCCAGTGTATCAGGCACCCTCACGAAGCGGGGATCGTCACCCTCGCAGGATTCGCTTACCACGGCTATAGCAGCGCCCTTTTCGAGAGCCGCAGCCGCGTATGTGTCGCCGTTGAAATTCTCGCCTTTCAGGGCGAAGAATATCTGTCCGGGCTGCAGCGTGCGGGTGTCGGTGCTGACGCCGTTCGAGGACAGAAATAAAGAATATAAGGAATCTATTGTCATATCACTTATTTCCGGCCGGTGGAACCGAAGCCACCCTCGCCGCGGTCGGTTTCGTCAAGGGCTGACACTTCCTCCCATTCGACCCTTTCGTGACGGGCGACGACCATCTGGGCAATTCTCTCGCCGGGATTGACAGTGAACGGCTCGGAGGAAAGGTTGACCAGGATGACCTTGATTTCGCCGCGGTAGTCGGCGTCGATGGTACCGGGGGTGTTGAGTACCGTGATGCCGCAGCGGGCCGCAAGACCGCTCCTCGGTCGGACCTGGGCCTCAAATCCTTCCGGAAGGGCGATGAAAAGGCCTGTAGGTACTAATGCCCGCTCAAGTGGTGATAGTGTCACAGGGGCCTCGAGATTGGCTTTCAGGTCCATTCCGGCAGATCCGGAAGTGGCGTACGAGGGCGCCGGATACGGCGAATGGTTGACAATCGGTACTTTCATTCGGCTATTTGGGTGCAATTTTGTACATGATGGCCGCCACTACGGCAAAGATGATATTGGGGAGCCATATCGCTATAGCAGGCGGAAGTGCTCCGGCGAATACGAACATCTGGCTGAACCTCTGGAAGAGAATGTAGGTGAAGCTGATGCCGATACCGAGCGCGATATTCCATCCGGTGCCGCCCCGTCGCTTCTTGGTTGAGAGCGACACGCCGAGAATCGTCAGGATGAAGGCCGAGAAGGGCATGGAAATCCTCTCGTTGAACTCTATCTCGGCGAACATCACATTCTTGTCCCCCCTTTCCGTCTGGACCTGGATAAGCCTGCGCAGGTCCCTGAGCGGAAGCACCTGGACTGTCCTCTTGTTTATGTAGAAATCGTCTACGGTGAGGCTCAGCACGGTATCAATCTCGATGCCGCTGCGTACCTTGTCGGTGAGGCCGGTACCGTATTCGCGGATGGTGTATCCGCGGAGCCTCCAGCGCTGGTTGAGGCTGTCCCAGGTGGCGCTTTCGGCAGAAAGCTTGCTGCGCATCTTGTAGTCCGAAAGGTCCTCCAGGGTGAAGCGATATGCGGTCTGGGTGGTCGGCGAGAATGATTCGACGTAGACGAATGTTTCACCTTCCAGCTTGTAGTGGATGTCGTGGTTGAGGGCCTGCTTCTTTTTCTTGACGTACTGCTGCTCGAATTCGAGCCTCGTCTTGTTGGCGCTTGGTATCACCCACAGGTTGAGGGCCAGGGACGCCGCTGCAATGACGGTGGCGCTGACGAGATACGGCACCATTATCCTGTGGAAATTGACGCCGCAGGATAGGATGGCGACGAATTCGGAATTGGCCGTCAGTCGCGATGTGAAGAATATGACCGTGATGAATACGAACAGCGGACTGAACATATTCACGAAATACGGTATGAAGTTGAGGTAGTAATCGAATATAATGGCCTTGATCGGGGCGTGCTTGGAGACGAAGCCGTCGATCTTCTCGCTGATGTCGAATATGATGACGATCCCGATAATGAGAAGCAGCGCGACGAGGAACGTCACGAGGAACTTCTTCATTATGTACCGGTCCAGCCGTTTGGGGAATTGCATGGCTTACAGTCTTTGGGTCAGACGGGGTACGGTCACGTCTTTCCACGAGGCGAAGTCTCCCGCCTCGATGTGTCGGCGTGCGGTCCTGACGAGATCGAGATAGAATGCGAGGTTGTGCTCCGTCGCGATCATGGCGGCGAACATCTCGCCGGCGATGAAAAGATGACGGAGATAGGCCTTGGTATATGTGCTGTCGACAAGCGAAGTGCCGTCCGGGTCGAGCGGCGAGAAGTCGTCGGCCCATTTGGCGTTGCGCATGTTCATGACGCCGTTCCAGGTGAAGAGCATGCCGTTGCGGGCATTGCGGGTGGGCATTACGCAGTCGAACATGTCGACTCCGCGGGCAATGCCCTCAAGGATGTTGGCCGGAGTGCCGACTCCCATGAGGTACCGCGGCTTGTTGTCCGGGAGGAGAGGGCAGGTAAACTCGAGCATTTCGTACATCTTCTCCGTCGGCTCCCCTACCGCAAGGCCTCCGATGGCGTAGCCGCCGCGGTTGGCGTTGTCCAGGGTGAGGGCGTGCTCGACCGCCTGTCTCCGGAGTCCGGGATAGACGCAGCCCTGGATGATAGGGAACATGGTCTGGGAATATCCGTAGAGCGGCTCGGTGGAGTCGAATCGCGCCGCGAAACGCTCCAGCCACTGCTGTGTCAGCCTGAGGGACTTGGCCGCATATTTCTCGTCGGCGTCTCCGGGGCAGCATTCGTCAAGGGCCATGATGATGTCGGCGCCGATGATGCGCTGGGTGTCGACGTTGTTTTCCGGGGTGAAAGTGTGGCGCGAGCCGTCGATGTGCGAAGAGAAGGTGCAGCCGTCCGGCGTGAGCTTCCTAATCGGCGCAAGGGAGAATACCTGGAATCCGCCGCTGTCGGTGAGGATGGGCCTGTCCCAGTTTTCAAAACGGTGAAGTCCTCCCGCTGCGCGAAGGATGTCGAGTCCCGGACGAAGATAAAGATGATAGGTGTTGCCGAGTATGATTTCGGCCCCGATGTCCTCCTTCAGATCCCTGTGGTACACGCCCTTGACGGAACCGACGGTCCCGACCGGCATGAAGATGGGAGTGCGGATCTCACCGTGGCCGGTGGTGATGACACCGGTCCTCGCGGACGACTGGGGATCCCTTGACTGAAGGACAAATTCCATTTTTATCTTTTTGCAAAGCAAAGATAACGAAATTCCGCCAAAAATCCTTAAATTTGTCGAGATATGCAGAGAATATAAACCAAACGTCATAAACATGAAGAACAAATCGCTCGTAATCAAGCTCATTATCATGAACTTCCTCGAGTTTGCCGTCTGGGGAGCGTACCTCACATCCCTCGGCCGGTACCTCGGAAGCATCAACCTCGGCCCTCAGATCAAATGGTTCTTCGCCATGCAGGGTATTGTATCCATTTTCATGCCCACCCTGATGGGTATCGTAGCCGACCGCAAGATCGAGGCGCAGAAGGTCCTTTCCCTCTGCCATGGCCTCGCAGGCGCATTCATGATAGCCGCAGGTTTCTATTGCATGAGCGCAGGACAGAATGTGTCATTCGCCCCGCTGTTCGTGTTCTACAGCCTCAGCGTCGCGTTCTTCATGCCGACCATCGCCCTTGCCAATTCCGTAGCATACAATGCCCTGGGCAAGGCCGGAATGGACCCTGTCAAGGATTTCCCTCCGATTCGAGTATTCGGAACCATCGGTTTTATCTGCAGCATGCTTCTCACCAACTTCCTCCCTCTCGGCAACGTCTGGCACTATGTCGTTCCCGATGGAGCCCAGACCGGTGCATGGCAGCTGCTTCACGGAGCCAGCATGCAGGATTCATTCACTCAGCTGTTCTCCTCCGGTATACTGTCGTTGATTCTATGCGCATACGCTCTTACGATGCCGCACTGCGAAGTCAAGAAAGCAGAAGGCAAGCAGAATTTTGCCGATGCCTTCGGACTTAAGGCATTCACCCTCTTCAAGGACCGCCAGTTCGCGATATTCTTCATATTCTCGATGCTGCTCGGCGCATCCCTCCAGATTACCAACGGCTACGCCAACACCTTCCTCGGCTCCTTCAAAGATGTCACTGATGCCAATGGCGTCAAGGTATTCGCCGACACATTCGCAGTCAAAAATTCCAATGCCCTGATAGCCATCTCCCAGGCGTCCGAGACCCTGTGTATCCTCCTGATTCCGTTCTTCATGAAGCGGTTCGGCATCAAGAAAGTGATGCTTATCTCAATGTTCGCATGGGTATTCCGCTTCGGCTTCTTCGGTCTCGGCGATCCCGGCATGCCCGGCGTGCTCCTCTTCATCCTCAGCTGCGTCGTTTACGGTGTTGCCTTTGACTTCTTCAATATTTCCGGTTCGCTGTATGTAGAGCAGAATACCACTTCCGACATCCGTTCCAGTGCCCAGGGCCTGTTCATGCTGATGACCAATGGTCTCGGAGCCACCATCGGCACCCTTGCCGCAGGAGCTGTTGTTGACGCAACGGTATACGATGCCGCAAATCCTTCATGGCCCAATGCCTGGTACATATTCGCCGGATACGCCCTCGTGGTGGCCATCGCCTTCATGATCCTGTTCAAGGATCCGCAGAAGGTAGCCGTCAAGAAGGGCTGAAAAGCTTCTCTTCCGGGTACGGCGCCCGCCGGATGCCGTACACCTTTGATTCGCTCATCTGGAAGCGAATCTCAAAAATAAAGTATTCCTGATGATGCTTTCTGATCCGCCTGGATGCCGTATAGACATCCGGGCGGAATCCTAATTGGACCAGCGTCATCATGTCGACGCTCTCAAGGTCCATCTTAAGGATACGGTCGAGGATTCGGTAATTCTTGTCGATAGCGTTGAGCACCCTCAGATGATAGGTGCGGTAATCCTTGTTCCGGCCGTTCCAATAGGCGTGGCGGCAGCCGCTGCTGCAGAACTTTTTGTCTGCGCGACCGTAGTGGATCTCGTCGCCGCACTGGAGGCAGTGCCTTTCAAAGGGATTATCGTTTATCTTGTAGGACATGGCCCTGAACGCATTTTTCGCCCAAAAATGGGAGTTATTCCCGGGCCCTCCAAATAATCGGTGTTTTTCTTATCAAAATAGTGTGTTTCATGTGTTTTTTCACGTTTCCGACAAGATTTCTTTATATGCCTTAAACGTTTAACGAATCATAAGGAAAAAGCCCTCAAACGCACAATCGGATTAAGATTCATGTAAATCCGACACCCGTGTAGGTTTGGCTATTAGAAGTCTCCCCGAGATGCTGTTTCTTTGCCCCCGAAACACAAAACAACCGCATCATGGAACAACTCAACAAAGTCGAACTCAGGGGCATGGTCGGAAACGTAACGCTGTTCGATTTCGACAACTCCCACATGGCAAGGTTCACCCTCGCCACCTCCTACGCGTACAAAACACGTAACGGGACTCCCGTCATTGAAACTACCTGGCATAATATCCGCGTCTGGGAGGGACGGGCGATGCAGGACATTTCCGAGATCGAAGTAGGTAAATGCATGCACGTGTGGGGGCGCATTCATCAGAATGACTATGCCGCCCCGGACGGTAGCATGAAGCGCTACATCGAAATCATCGCCCAGAAAGTGGTGGCCGAAGAAGAAAAGGCTGAAATCCAATGCGCCTGAGTCCACCCACCCTGCCCCTCCTGACACTGCTCGCAGTCTGCGCATGCACGGGATACCACCGCCTCGAGATTATCCGGGAGCGGGAGATCTCCCCTGAAATCACCACGGCCGGCACTTCCCCGCTGCCTACGTTCCGCGAGGACAGTTTCATTCCTCAGGATACTCTCATATTCGAAGATCCCGAGGGTAATGAAGTAGTGGTAATGAAAGCCGACGTGGCGGAAAACGGAGAGGTTATCGCAAGCGACGTCATCACGGCGTCGTACGTGACCGCGCGGTTCAAGAACGTGGCGGAGCGGGGCGGCAGGGTGGACATTCGCTTCCAGCTCGTGGTGCCTAAGGAGATGATCGACCGGGACTGGCAGCTCAGGTTTTCCCCTACCATGTATATTCAGGAGGACAGCCTCCTTCTGGAACAAGTGCTGCTGACCGGGAAAGGCTACAGGTCCCGCCAGTTGAGGGGATACGAGCAGTACCAGCGCTTCCTCCGGAGCATTATTACAGATTCGACTGTCTTCATCAGGCAGCACCAGCTGGAAGTTTTTCTGAAGCGCAATCTCCCGGAGATCTACCGGTTCCGAAACGATACTTCATTCGTCTCTGACGAAGAATTCGCCTCGCACTACGGCGTAACCGAGCAGCAAGCCGTGCATCACTACACCAGTTGGATCCTAGTGAGACGAAACGAGCACCGTATCTCACGGAAGGACAAGATGTTCCGCCGTTATGTCAAGGTGCCGATCGTCACCGAGGGCCTCAGGCTCGATACTGTGATGACCGACGTCGACGGCAATTTCGTCTACGAATATGTCCAGCCGGTCAAAACCAGGCCCAGGCTCCGCAAGGTAGACGTGGTTCTGGACGGCTCCATTTGGTGGCAGGACGAAATGTTGTACGACGTGCCAAGGAGTGCTCCGCTCACATTCTACATCAGCTCGCTCAGCACACTCGCCGACAACACGCCGCACTATCTCCGCAAGGTCATCACCAGGAAGGTGGAAGCCAATACCGCATGCTACCTGGATTTCGCCAGCGGCAAGTCGGACGTGGACGAAAACCTCGGGGACAACCGCTACGAAATCAACCGCATAAAGGAGACACTCCGAGGAATTCTCGACCAGAGCCGATTCGACCTCGACTCGATCATAGTCACGGCTTCGTGTTCGCCGGAAGGCAGCTGGGCATTCAACCGTACGCTCTCCGGGAAACGGTCGGCATCGGTTTCGCGCTACTTCGGCGACTACATGAAGTCCTGGCGGGATTCAGTGGAGAGAAACACCATCTTCAGTATCGACCTGACGGGTGAGATGCCCTCGGAAACGACCGAGCACCGGGAGATACGCTTCATTTCCAGGGAGCATCCGGAAAACTGGGAAGTACTTGACCTGCTGGTCGATGCTGACAAGAATCTCTCCGAGCGCTTCAAGCAGGAATACGCCTCCATCTCGGGCCTCGATCCCGACGTCCGCGAGCGCAGGCTACAGTCCATGGAAGAATACCGCTACCTCATGGACGAACTTTATCCGCGACTCCGTACCGTGCGTTTCGACTTCCACCTTCACCGGAAGGGAATGGTCCGTGACACCCTCGTGACCACCGAGCCCGACACCGTCTACATAGCCGGCCTGCGTGCCCTCGAAGAGCGCGATTACGAAAAGGCGGCTGCCATATTCAAACCATACAACGACTACAATGCGGCCGTAGTTTACTGCGCCCTCGAATACAATGCGACAGCCCTGGAGATACTCTCTTCGCTGGAAGCGAATGACAAGGTTCATTACCTGATGGCCCTTCTGTACAGCCGCAGGGGCGAAATCCGTAAGGCCGTCGAATACTACCTCCTCGCCTGCGAGGAGAATCCATCATACATCGCCCGAGGCAATCTCGACCCGGAAATATCGGAGCTGATACGCACATACGGGCTCAACCAGGATCTCGATTAACCAACCATAAACCTTATTACAAATGAAAAAAATCCAACTTCTCCTCGCAGCCTGCGCCGTAATCGCCGCAGCCGCCTGCAACAAAGAAAAGACAGCTGTGCCGGTACGCGACGGTGATGCTGCCGAAATCACTGTCAGCCTCTCCGGCGATGCCCTGTCCAAGGCCGTTTACAACGACGCCCTTGCCGGCAATGAAATCAAGGTCAATTCCCTCCAGGTCCTCGTGTTCAACGGTGGGGTAATCGATGCCTATGGCAATGATTACAAGGTACTTCCGGACGGAAACTTCGCAAACAAGTACGGCGTCCGCCTCACCGCTACACGCGGCCAGAGAAAGATTTACGCAGTGGTAAACGCTGCGGCAGACCTCAGCGGCGTAGCCACCGAAACCGAGCTTCTCACCAAGATTTCCTACCTTAAGAACAACTCCATCGGAGGATTCGAAATGATCGGCAGCACCGAGACTGAACTCGTCGCCCAGAACTTCATCGACGTTCCCGTATTCCGCTTTGTCACGCGTATCAAGATCGACAAGATCACCAACCGCTTCACCAACACCACGCTTGGCGACGAAGTCTACCTCAGGCGCATGTACGTAACCAATCTCGGCGGCGACGCCGACTACACCAAGGCTCCCGGAAGCATCCAGTTTGCGACCACCGGTTTCGGCTCCGCCATCAATGCCGTCGGGACTACCGTGAACGAATCGGAGAAGTCCACTCTAAACTCCATGATCTACGAGAAGATATTCACCGGCACGGCCAATACATCCAATCCCGGCAACGGCGAAGGCTGCATCAAGATTGCTCTCAACTCCTCCTACACGACGCCACACAGTTTCTACGTCTACCCTAACGGTAATCTCGAGACGCTTCCTACCCACCTCGTGATCGAAATGGTGGTAAACGGCAACATCTACACCTATCCGCTCAAACTCTCCACCGACAGCACGACTTCGCTCGAATCCAACAAATCGTACGATATCAAGGAACTCATCCTGACCCGTGTCGGCAACCATTCCGACGGTGACGACAACATCGATGAAGGCGAAGACAAACCTGTCGAACCGGCCGACGCCGACTTCATTGTCACGGTGGAAAACTGGGCCGTCCAACTCCTTGGTGACGACGGGGAAGTACGTATCTAAGATGAAGCGGCTCGCATCAATGACCCTCCTTCTCAGCCTCGCGGCCTCCTGCACGGGGATATTCGAGGACAGGGACTCCTGTCCGTCAAGGATATACCTCGACCTGGAGGAGGACCGTGGGCTGGACCACCGCAGCCACCTCAGCTACGTCATCCAGGATGTCGGAGGGGTGGAGGAGGCTTCGGGAGAGGCTACTCTCGGCGAGCTCGGAGTGGACTATACCGTCAAAGTCCCCAAAGGCCACCTTTACGTCTTCGGCTCCGTCGGAGCGGAAAGCGCCCGCATTTCCTCTAATCTCTACATAATCCCAGGCGGTAGCGACTGCGGGACAATCTACCACTTCCTGTCCGAGGCCGACGCATACGGCGAAACATGCCGCATCCCGGTAAGCCTCAACAAGGAATTCTCTACGCTCGAAATCAGTTTTGCTCCCGATGACGATTCCGGGGCCAATCCTTACGAAATCGGTATCCGGAGCAACTGGTGCGGCATGGACCTCTCGACCGGGATGCCCCTGAGGGGACTGTTCCACACTTTCCCCGAAGAGTTGTTCGAAGGTCATTTTTCCTGCAGGGTACCCCGCCAGGGAAGTCGCGGCCTGATGCTGGATATCTACGTCAAGGAAAGCACCGGAGGCTTTGACCATGGCCTCATTGACAGCATAGACCTCTGGAAGATCATCGACAGCATCGAAGGCTTCTCCTGGCAGGACGAATCCCTGCAGGATATATCAATCGTACTGGACATCTCCAGGAGCCAGGTCACCGCCACGGTCGGGCAGTGGGAAACAGTCCAATCACTCACAATAACCATCTGACATGTACAAGTCCATTGCACTTCTTGCCACGGCTATTTGCCTAGCTTCCTGCGTCCGCGTCGGGGAGTCAGACACTCCCCTTCCGCCGCTTGAGGACGGGGCCTCGGCACGGCTTCACATCTCCATCCCCGGACCGGACACCAAGTCGGTGACCGGCGACGAACTGTCTTCCCTACAGATACTGATCTACGACGACTCGGGTATCCTGGAGAGCGGGACATATTCCCGCGAATGGAACGGAGGCCTCGATTTCACCCTATCCGTCGGGCAGAAAACTCTTTGCCTTGTCGCCAACGCCCCTGAACTCCGGAGCGTCGGATCCCTCAATTCGCTGAGACAGATTACATTTGACTATTCCGAGAATATCCCCGCGAGCAGCGGCGGCATCCTGATGACGACAAGCGTCACAAAAACTGTCACAGCCGGAGACAACACCTGCTCCGCCAATCTCTCAAGACGCGCTTCACGCATAGTTCTCGCCCCTGTGGACATCTCCGGGATGAATTCCGCTCTGGCCGCGAAGGTTTCCTTCCGTGCTGCATTCCTCATCAATGTGAGATGCCGGATCAAATTCGACGGTCAGGAGTCAGCTACCGCCGGCAGTTATCTGTACAAGGCAGGATGCGACTCCGGGGGCAGGCCCATCGAGGCACTGTCCGGCAACGGAGCGTTCTGGTGGAATGGTCTTGACTGCGTCATTTCCGGCGATCTCACTTCCGAAGGCGCCACGCTGCTTTGCTTCGCCAACAATTTCGACGGCCAGTCAGCCGACTATGCCGGCACCGACCCGTCGGCATTCTCGGTCAGCCGCACAAGACTCGTAGTCGAGGCCGTGACTGATTCCGGCGAAGTATGGTACTATCCGGTCAGCCTTCCTGCGCCTCTCCGGGACAATTATTCCTACGAAGTCCATCTGTCTGTCAGCGGCCCTGGATCAGATCATCCCAATGTCGCCCCAGAATATGACAATTATTCGGCATCGCTCGTTATCAAGGATTGGACGGGCGGCGCCACTTATACCGAGAACTTATGAAACACAGTACATTACTTATACCTTTATTATTTGTTGCGCTCACAGCCTGCAACAAAAGCGAAATGCCTCCTCAGGTGCCTGAAGAGGGCTCAGGTACCATCGTCCTCTCAGTTCAGGGAGACTTCGCGCCCGAAACCAAAGTGACTTCAGACAGCGCACTCACTGACGAAGAGAAGACCATCAACACCGTACAGATAATTGTTTTCAACAGCGCCGGAGATATAGAACTTAGAATGAAGAACTCCGACTTCACGGTCAGCGGCACTACCGCTACTGCCTCAGCGACCCTGACCACCGGCGCAAAGACCGTCTGGTGTCTTGTCAACGGCCCAGATGTCCAGAGTATGACCAACAGCCAGCTTCAGGCTCGCAAGATTGAGCTGGACGGATACAACGGAGAAGGAGCCTTCGTACAGTCAGCTTCGGCTGCCTGCACAATCACAAAAAACACCTCTACTCCCCTCACCCTCAAGGTCCGCCGGTACGTCGCCAGAGTCACGCTCTCCGATGTGAAGAACGAACTTGAAAGCCAATTGACAATCACCAGGGTATACACCTACATCGCCAACTACGTCAAGGAATCATACCTCTACAGCGGAAACGGTATCGGCACATACGGTAACATAGGTGGCAAAAAGAACAGCCAGTCCATAAATTCGGCCAATATCGCCACCGACCCCGACCTGACCGCAGTCGGATTCGATGATGTCATTCAGTACGACGAAGCACTCAGCGACTACGGCCTGGATCCGTTCCGCATGTATACCTATCCGACACCGTCAGGCGGCACCCGTCAATGGCTCGTCACCGCCGCAGAGATCGGTGGTCACTGGTACTATTACAACTACCAGATGCCGACGCTTGCCGCCAACACCGCTTACACGGTGGAAATGGTCCTGAAACGCCTCGGAGCCGATGAACCATGCGTGGAGAACGGCACCGGCACCCTAAGTGTCACCGTCACTCCGGAAGCCTGGACGGCTGGAGCTTCGACCAGCAAGACATTCTAGCCATGAAAGCGTGGATGCTTATCCTTCCCGCCGCGCTCCTTGCGGCGGGCTGCGCGCGGGAGGATGACTCCCCGCTTGACAATCCATTCCCGGAAGATACATTCAGTTATACGGTATCTCTGAGGGATGAGGACGCACCGGACACCAGAAGTGTCATAGCGGATGACAGCGCCATATCCTCCGCACGCGTCGGCGTGTACCTGGAAGGCGTACTCATCAATGATTCAGGCCTGAAAACAAGCGGCACCATAAGTCTCGGAAGACTGTCAAAGACTGCCGGATATTCACTCTATGCGGTAACCGGCGTCCTCGCTTCCGAGGCTTTCCCGGCCCGTGAAGAAGACCTTCTCACCCGTATCACAAACTGCCGCCCGAACGGGAGTTACAGTGATTTCGCGGCTTTTGCCGCCGTCCATCCGGACATACCTATGGCCGGATCCCGAAGTGGCCAATCACTGAAGGCGCTGGACGCCGCCGACGGCAGCGAAGACGGAAGGATTACCATAGATGTCGAAAGGCTTTTTGCCCGTATCCGCCTGAAGGTGACAGCTGATTCCCGAATACAGAGCCTATTCTCCACAAAAGCCCTCTCAGGCATCAGAATACACGGTGCAGCAGCCTCCATCGATCCCTTCGGCGACGGCGCAAACATTACATGGGACAGCGTCCCGGTATGGGATGACGGCGACTTTGTGACCGAAGGATTGCAATTTGGCACCGTTTACACCCTCTACATCCCGGAAAACCTTCAGGGCAACATCGCATTCACAAATCCATCAGAGAAAAACCGGGAGAGGCTTGGGGAAATCTTCTCCACGGAAAGGCTCAAGAGGCTCACCTATATTGAGACCGGAGCCAACTTTGTGATGTCGGGAGGCGACGGAGGAGAGGTCCGTTACCGGTTCTACCTCGGCTCCAATGACACCTCCGACTTCAACATACGGAGAAACCGCACTTACGACATCACCCTCTCGCTGACCTACGACAACATATTCGAAGGCGGATGGTGGAAAGTCGACACCGACGGATTCAGCGACAGCAGGGAACTGCGCTTCACGACTCCCCCGAGGTACTATTTCGCCGGCAGGGACGCGTACCTTTCCTGCTACTATTCCGATCACAACAAATCCTCCTCCGGCGCCTTCATCCCCAATTTTGCCTACGCCTACAGGAGCGAATACGCATTCGGCACCGAGAGCGAAATAAATACCTGGTTATCAGATAATTCCACCCTTCCATACAACTACGAGACCGTCTCCGCAGTCTACTTCACCTGCCTCAACTGTGGGACATCCTTTCCCGGTTTCCCGACATCGACAGGCAGCGAGCGGCTTACCTTCATGAAGGAACTTGCCATATCTGCGATGAATGGCTCCACGCGCAACTACTTCTGTCCTATCTGCGGAGCCCTGTGGTTCCCCGACAACAGTTATACTCCCCACTACACATTCGTCCGTGACGGCACCCCGGGAAACAGCTACGGCAACATGAAGATCGAAGCCAACAGCGACCGATTCATCAAACTGAGAATTCCGGACAGCGCATCCAGCGGGGACATCCTGACATACTGGCTGTCCACGAGGGACGGGCGCATCAGGGACCGCCAGGATCTCGTAATCAGGGAAGCCAATGTCATTCCTCCTGAGCTCGTGCTTTCGTCATCTACGCTGTATCCCGGCCAGAGCGCCACGCTCACCGCACGCTATCTGCCGAGTGGCAGCAGTGTCAGTTTCAGCGTTATCTCAGGCGGTTCCAACATTGTCCTCGACGGCAGCAATGCTGCAACCCGTACCGTCAAGGCCGTCGGCGTCGGCCAGGCAGTCATTTCCTGCACCGACACTTCAAGCGGGGGCGAACTTGCGAGACTCACCGTCACGGTGAAAGCGCCGGGGATCCTGTTCTCAACCGACCGCAATTTCAGCTCGTCAGCGACCTCCTATACAGTGCATCCGGACGGCACACCCACCTCGGTATATGTCACAGTGACAGACACTTCCGGCAATCCTATCGAATTCCGTGACGCATCGCTCTCTGCGCAGGTTTATTCCTCTTCGCGATTCAGTCTCAGCCTCCCGTCATCCGGTACCGACCTTATTCTCGCGGGAGATTCGCCGCTTGGTGGCGACAATTCCCCGATATACATCGCGACCGGCATTTCTCTTCAGGGCTTCACCGGAATCAATCCCATTTATGATGGCGAATTCCTGCCCCAGAACTTTACCCTTACATGCTCCTTCGTCCATGGCAGCGGCACACTGACGTCATCCGTCCCGGTCCGGATAGCTTCCGCCCGCAATCTGGTCGGCAACGTCGGCACCCGCCATATCTACCACGAGCGCCTGACCGAAGACTACTATGACGAAAGCGGCAGTGCCCTGAACTGGAGCACCCTCAACTATCCTGCGATCAATAGCTGGGTGCATTCCGCGAGCGGAATCACCATCCGCGGCGAGGTCGACCAGGGGCAATACAGCAGCAGTTACTTCGACAACGGACTCGTCTGGAGATCAGGCACCGACGGCACTTATCTCCACAAAGAGACCTCTGCGACCTGGGCAGCCAAATACCAGTATCCGGCCTCCTACACGCTCAAGGCGGTCCTCACCAACCGATACAGCGGCGAATCCCTCACCTGGGACTATGCCAAAATAGTCCTCAGCGAGAAACTCCCCGTCAAGGTCAATACGATAAAACTCCAGCACAACTCATTCTGGCAAATGGCAAAATACCGCCTCTACATAGACGAGTCATCATGGACAAGGGACTCCCAGTATCCCCTGCCCTATGCCTTCTCGTCCAAATTCGACTGTACGATTCACGACCATGATGACTACGTAGCCTTCCTGAAGCACTACAACGTCAATCTGGGCAGCGGCAAAAAGCGTGAAGTGCGGGAAAGCGAAATCAGCTATACTGTCAACTGGGATGGCTGGGAAAAGGATTTCATCCCCGTAATGCTAGGCAGTGCGGATATCTCCGACTACGTCCAGTGGTTCAGCGGCGACCTTTGTTTCCACAAGAAAGGGAGCCCGTCGGTCAAGGTCTTCGACGACTATACAGACAGCAATGGGAATGTCAAAAATTACACCGGCATCCCCATGGGGGACCCGGTGTTCTGGCTCAGCTATTCGGGAGAGGTTATCTTTGAGTAAGACGCTCTTCCAATTCGGCCTTCGAGGTCTCTGCCGCAAGGCGGAGGCTTTGAAGATTGGCCGTATCAATGGGATCGGCGGGCGGTGAATCCATCGTGAGAGGATTGATCGGCGTGCCGTTTTTCCATACCCTGAAATCCAGATGCGGGCCGGTAGCAGTACCGGTCATGCCGACATATCCGATCACCTGCCCCTGCTGGACACGGTCACCGGCCTTGAGGCCTGCAGCATATTTGGAAAGATGCAGGTAGCCTGTAGTGTAGGTGGAGTTGTGACGGATCTTGACGGTGTTGCCGCCGCCACCGCCCCAGCCCATGCTGATGACAGTCCCGTCACCGATAGTGACCACAGGAGTGCCTGTCGGCGCGGCATAATCAACACCGGTATGCGGCCTGACATCGCCGTGGACCGGATGCTTCCTGGCGTATGAGAACCCCGAGCTGATACGCTTGAACTCAAGCGGAGCCTTGAGGAAGGCCTTCCTGAGGCTCTCGCCATTCTCTCCCCAGTAGATATTGCCGCCGTCCTGCTGATTGAACATTATCGCAGGGATAACGGTGTCGCCGTGGATGAATTCGGCATAGCGTATCGTGTCCGTATGGATGAATTCGCCGTCGGCGAAAACCTCGTCGTAGAGCACGCGGAAACGGTCGCCGTCCTGAAGCGCGAAGAAGTCGACTGTCCAGGCGTAAATATCTGACAGCGAACTGATAAGGCTCACCGGAGCGCCCGCCTCCTGCATATCTTTCCAGAGGGAACTGGAAATCGTAATATCAGCGACATTGCGCTTAAGCTCTATCTCCTTGCCCACCCTCCGTACCGAAAGCGAATCGGTGAGCGAGAATACAACTGAGGAGAGGCTATTCTCGATATAAACTACGTAAAGCGGTTCCGCTGCGAGGGAGTCCCTGTAATATGCCTCGTAGGAATTGCCGGCACGGAGACGGCGGACGTCAAATACGCTGTCGGCCGCAAAGGCCATGGCGGCATCTGAAGGCACGCCGAGGGATGTCATCCACTTGGTAAAGTATTCACCGCTGCGGACTTTGCCCTCGACCACATGGTAGTCTTCCGGATAGAATCCTATAGCTGGCAGAGGCCGCTCCACGGGAGTTTCAGGCTCGTTGGCGGGCACATTCTCCTGCCCTCCTCCCCCGAACCACTTGCAGGCGGCGAGGGGGAGAAGAACGAGGATTATGAGCCACAGAGCCTTTTTCATGAACGAGCTGCCTCCTGCAGCACTTCCCCGAGGGTCGGATGAGCGTGAATGACCTCCCGGAACTCGGGAAGGGTGGCTCCGCGATGGATCAGCACGGTCGCCTCCTGCACAATGTCAGCAGCATGTGCGCCGAAGAGATGGCAGCCAAGTATCTTCTCATCTTCTTCAGCGACAATGAGCTTGCAGAAGCCGTCGGGTTCACCGAGGCTGAGAGCCTTGCCGTTGGCGCGGAAGAAGGATTTGAGGCACTTGACAGCAATGCCTTTGGCTTCGCATTCGGCCTCGGTGAGACCGACCATGGCCGCCTCGGGCGAAGTGAATACTGCCGCGGGGACCACGTCGAGACGGATCCCGTCTACCGGACCTTCCGCCGGCTGGCCGGCGAGAATGTGGTTCAGGGCACGGAGTCCTTGGAACGTCGCGGCATGGGCCAGCATCATCCCTCCGGTGACATCGCCGATGGCGTAGATCGAAGGAACGGAAGTCTGCATGTAGCCATTGACCGTGACACCCCTTCTCGTGAAGGCTATGCCGGCCTCTTCGAGATTGAGAGTCTCCAGGCGGGGGCGGCGTCCGACCGCCATCAGCACCATGTCGGCTTCGACCTCGGAAGGTTTTCCTTTCTGGAGGAAAGAAACCTTGCGGCCATCGTCGGATACAGCCGTCACCTCAGCTGAAGTAATGATTGAAATACCCTTCTTTGACAGGCTCTGCTTAAGCCTCTTGGAAAGGTCCTCATCAAAGCGCGGAAGGATGTTTTTGCAGTATTCGACGACAGTGACCGTCGTCCCGAATGCGGCGAAGATGGAAGCGAATTCTAGTCCGATCACACCACCGCCGATGATGGCGAGGCTGCTCGGAATACTCGTGAGAGAAAGCATCTCACGGGAAGTGATACACTTGTCCGCACCCGGAATCGGGAGGAATGCAGACTCGGATCCGGTCGCAATGATGATATAGTCAGACTCGACCACGGTCTCCCCTCCCTCGGCGAGCTCCACCCGGACCGCATTGGGCCCGGCGATCGAAGCCTTGCCGTAGAGCAGGGTAATGTGGGGATTCTTCAGCAGGAATTCGACTCCGGAGCGGAGATTGCCGACGACTTCGTCCTTTCTCGCCATGGCTGCGGTGAGATCGAATCCGAAGCTGACATCCGTGGCTCCGAAAGCCTCCGCTTCCCGGAGCGTTGAAACTACTTCAGCGCTCCGGCAGAGGCATTTGGTAGGGATGCAGCCCTCGTTGAGGCAGGTGCCTCCGAGGGGTCCCATGGAGACGATGGTGACATCCATCCCCTTCTTTGCGGCCGCTACGGCGGTTTCGTATCCGCCGGGGCCGGCACCTATCACAGTCAGTCTCATCTGTCGCCGAATTTGAGCACGGGATTGCGCGCCGCCTGGGTTTCGTCAGGACGGCGAACCGGCGTGGAATGAGGCGCATTGCGAAGGATCTCTGGATCCTCGGCAGCCTCCGCGGCAATCTTGCGCATCACCTCGATGAAGGCGTCGAGCGTTTCCTTGGACTCCGTCTCCGTGGGCTCGATCATGATGGCCTGGTGGAAGAGCAGCGGGAAGTAGATGGTCGGCGCGTGGAAGCCATAATCCAGCAGGCGCTTGGCGACGTCCAGCGTCGAGACGCCGTTTTCCTCCAGCAGTCCGTCGAACACGAATTCGTGCTTGCACACCGTCGGGATGGGGAGCTTATAGCAGCCCTTGAGCGATTCCTTGATATAGTTGGCGCCCAGCGTGGCCAGCTTGCCGGCCATCCGGATGTGCTCGCGGCCCAGCATCAGAATGTACGCGTAGGCGCGCAGAATGATGCCGAAATTGCCGTGGAAGCCGCTCACGTGCGGGATATGCAGGAACGGCACCACCTTGTCGGACACGCCGACGGGGCCGCTGCCCGGGCCTCCTCCGCCGTGGGGCGTGGAGAAGGTCTTGTGGAGATTGAGGTGCATGATGTCGAAGCCCATGTCGCCCGGACGGACCATGCCCAGGAGCGGGTTCATGTTGGCGCCGTCGTAGTAAAGCAGGCCGCCGCAGTCATGGACCAGCTTGGCGATTTCCTTGATGTCGCGCTCGAAGAGGCCGAGGGTGTTGGGGTTGTTCATCATGATGCCGGCGATGTCCGGGCCGAGCAGCGGCTTG
>CAJODR010000023.1 GCA_905233275.1 uncultured Bacteroidales bacterium
AATCAACTTAACTCTTTTGCAGGTCTCTCTCCTTACCACTCTCGGCACGAAAAGGCCGCAAAAAAGTCCCGCTCTCTCGAAACGGGACTGCAAAGGTAGTAACTTTTTCTTTCCTCGCAAAATTTTTTTCGCTTTTTTTCATTAATAAAGGACAAGGCCGAGGGCGCCGCCGAGGAGGATGAGGAGGATGGGGTTGATTTTGCCCCACCAGGAGGCGGAGAAGGCGGCGGCGAGGAGGAGCCAGCTCTTCCAGTCGGTGAAATTCTCGCGGACGAGGGAGAAGGAGGGTGTGCCGCCTGTCCAGGTGGTCTTGACGATGAGGATGACGGCTGCGGCGCCGATGAGGCCGACGACGACGGGGCGGACCCACGACATTGTTCCCTCGAAGAGGACGTTGCCTTTGAATTTCGTGTAGAACCTGACGATGAGGAGCATGATGATGAATGACGGCAGCACCAGCGCCAGCGTGGTCGTTAGCGATCCCATGACGCCGAGCGCGTGGATGCCGGTGGCATTGTAAATCACCTCGTAGCCCACGTAGGTCGCCGTATTGATGCCGATCGGACCCGGCGTCATCTGCGAGATGGCCACGATGTCGGTGAAGAGGCTCTCGGTCAGCCATTGGTGGACGACCACGACTTCGCTTTGGATGAGCGAAAGCATGGCATATCCGCCGCCGATAGTGAAGAGCCCGATGACGAAGAATGTCGCAAATAGCTGGAGGAAGAGAAGCGCCACGTCCATCACCGTTTCCTCCTTTCGTTATAATAGGTGATGCTGAATCCAAGCACCAGCGTCACCAGCAGGATATATACCGGCGATATGCCGAGGAATGCCACCCCGACGAGCGCCACGACCGACAGGAGCCACGCCCACCAGGTCTTGTTGCCTTTCCGCGCCATCGATAGCATCGGGACTGCGATGAGCGCGATGACCACCGGCCGGATTCCCTTGAAGATGCGCTCCACGACCGGATTATCCTTGAACGCCGTGAAGAACATCGCGATGAGGAGAATGGCGACGAATGACGGCAGAACGCTCCCGAGCGTAGCCGCGACACTTCCCTTCACTCCCCTGAGCCGGTACCCGGCGAATATCGATATGTTGACCGCCAGAAGTCCCGGAGCCGACTGCGACAGCGCGATGATGTCCGGAAGGTCCTCTTCCGGAATCCAGCCCCGCTTCACCATCTCGTCCCGGATAATGGGAATCATCGCGTATCCCCCGCCGATGGTAAACGCACCGACCCGGGCGAACACGCCGAATATCTTCCAAAGCGAGACTTTTTCCGTCATTTCGGAGACAAAGATACGAAAATAAAAATAGACGGCCCTCGATTCACATCGAAGGCCGCCCGAATCTAACCTAAAACTTAACCTATGAAAAAACTATTCGGCTTATTTGCTGCGATTTTCATGCCAGTTAAGTCACGTCCCGCGTCATTATTGTGTAGAAACGGGGACAATTTTTATTATTTTGACATCTTCGACCGGTCGATCGGACCTAAGAGTCTGAACATTAGCGATTTTGTCAATCACATCAAAGCCCGAAACGGTCTCTCCGAACACAGTGTAGGCCCCGTCCAGATGGACGCAATTGGCCGGATTGTGGACGATGTAGAACTGGGAGCCGGAGGACTCACGATACGGGTTGGCCTCGTCTCCGCGACGGGCAGCGGCGAGAGCTCCTTTCTTGTGCGTATGCTCGGGGATGATTTCGGCCGGAATCGTGTATCCGGGGCCGCCTGTGCCCCATTCGCCCATGCGCTCAGGATCCTTGGTGAGCGGATCGCCGGTCTGAATCATGAAGTCCTTGATGACGCGGTGGAAGAGAATCCCGTCGTAGAATCCCTCCTCAACGAGTGCTTCGAAATTCATCTTGTGAAGAGGAGTATCGTCATATAGGAGAACCCGAATCGTGCCCTTGGAGGTCTGGATATCGTACATTGAGCCTTCGCCGGTCACCTCGGGAGCCGGTGCGGGAGTCTCCGCCGGAGTAGCCTCCTCCACAGTGGTCTCCTCAACGGGAGCGGGAGTCTCTTTGGGCGCCTCGGTTTTCTTTCCTTTGCAGGAGAACAGCAGCGCAGCGGCAAGCGCCAGCGCAGTAATTACAAGTATTCTCTTCATGGAGTTACCAGCCTATGGGGTTGTTGTTCAGATATTCCTGGAGCTCCTCCTCGCTACGGGCGGGGACGCGGTCAAGGCCAATCTCGCCACGGACATTGCGGCAGCTTGTATAGCCAAGGATGTCGAGAGCGCGGAAAATGCGGTCCAGCGAGCCGTTGAAGCGGTCGTAGTCCTTGCGGTCGGCCTCGCACCACTGGATTTCGCTGAGGGCGCACATTCTCGGAAGAAGCATGTATTCGAGGTGCTCAGGAGTGGCGATATATTCGGTCCAGAGATTGGCCTGGACGCCGAGGATGTGGTCCTCCGTGCCCGGCTTGAGGCCGTCGAACGGCTCGTAGGCGTACACATTTTCAATCGGGAGATTGCCGCCTATGCAGATAGGTTCTTTATCCCTTTCGCGGCTCTGGTAGTAGTCGAAATAGAGGAAGCTGCTCGGGGTCATGATAGCGTCGAATCCCTTCTCTGCGGCCTCTATACCGCCTTCCACGCCCCTCCAGGACATGACTGTCGCACCGGGTGCGAGCTCTCCCTGAAGAATCTCATCCCAGCCGATAATCTTGCGGCCGTGCTCTCCGAGGAATGTCTGGACGCGCTCGGTGACATAATTCTGGAGGTAGTGCTTGGCCATGGGGCCGTGCGGAATGCCGAGTTCGTCCTCGCGGGCGAGGCACTTGGGGCAGGAATTCCAGGGGTCGCTGTCGCCGATGAAGCATTCGTCGCCTCCGATATGGATGTATTCGGAGGGGAATACGTCCATGACCTCGGTCAGGACGCCCTCCAGGAAGTCGAATACCGCATCATTGCCGGCGCAGAGAATCTCGTTGGAGACGCCCCAGCGGGTCCAGACCTCGTAAGGACCGCCGGTGCATCCCAGCTCAGGATACGCCGTGAGCGCTGCCAGCATGTGGCCGGGAAGGTCGATTTCAGGAATGACGGTAATATTGAGCGCAGCAGCGTAGGCCACGATGTCGCGAAGTTCGTCCTGGGTATAGAATCCGCCGTAGCGAATGCCGTCGTTGCTGCCCCAGTCCTTGCCGATCATGGTGCCGTTGCGCCAGCCGCCGACTTCGGTGAGGCGCGGATAGCGCTTGATCTCCATCCTCCATCCCTGGTCCTCCGTGAGGTGGAAATGGAAGCGGTTGATCTTGAACATCGCCATGACGTCGAGGTACTTCTTCACCTCGGCCACGCTCCAGAAATGGCGGCAGGTATCGAGATGCATGCCCCTGTAGGCAAATCTCGGCGCGTCGAATATTTTCACCGCCGGAAGCAGCATCTTGACGTCGGTCTTGGCGTTTCCGTAAATCTCCGGGGGAAGGAGCTGCTTCATGGTCTCCGTGGCGTACAGGAAGCCGCCGAGGGCCGCCGCTTCGACTTTGACTCCCGTCGAATCGACAATCAGGGCGTATTCTTCAGGCGCCATATTCTCGTTGACGATGAATGCGAGGCCGCCTTCCGTCTCCACGGTCTTTTCGCCGGTCACTGTCTCCAGACGTGCGACAAAGTCGCGAATGACCTTGGCAGAGGCCTCGTCTATGGCCTTGCCAATCGACACTGCTGTGCCTGCGAGGTCGTAGGCGCCGGTGCCTACGGTGATGTCATTGGGATAAGGGACTACCGTCACGGGCTCCGCTTTTGCGGAAGCGTCGAAATGGGCTGCGGCCGTGGGATCCTTCCTGCCTCCGCAGGAGACGAGGACCGCCGCTAGGGCCGCGAGGGCGATGATTCTGATTTTCATATAGTATTGGTTATTACTTTCCCAAATATAGTAAAGGCCCGCCAAAAAAGCAAAAAAAGAGTTGCCGCAGGGCGTCCTGTGGCAACTTCTTTTTCCGGGAGAAGGAAATTATTCCGCTGCGGGAGCTTCTTCGGCTGCTGGGGCCTCTTCTGCCTTGGGGGCTTCGGGAGCGGCCTCGGCCTTCTTTGCGCGGCTGCGGCGGGTGGTCTTCTTCTCGGCCTTGGGAGTGGAGGCAAGGGCGGCTTCGTTGAAGTCGACAAGCTCCATCAGCACCATCGAGGCGGCGTCACCCTGACGGAAACCGAGGTGGAGGATACGGGTGTATCCACCGGGACGGTCGGCGATCTTGGGAGCCACGACGCGGAAGAGTTCGGCGGTAGCCTCTTTGTCCTTGAGGTAGCTGAACACTACGCGGCGGGAGTGGGTGGAATCGTCCTTCGACTTGGTGATGACAGGCTCGACATACTGCTTGAGAGCCTTGGCTTTGGCCTCTGTGGTGGTAATCCTCTTCTTGAGAATCAGGGATGAAGCCATATTGGCGAGCATTGCCTTGCGGTGTGCGCTCTTGCGTCCAAGATGATTGACTGCTTTATTGTGTCTCATGACTTATGCGTTGCTTTTTTTCTTGGGTTCAATATTATACTTGGTAACGTCCATACCGAAGGAGAGTTTCATCTTCTCAACGAGGAGATCGATCTCACCGAGGGACTTGCGGCCGAAGTTGCGGAACTTCATCAGTTCGCTCCTCTGGTAGGAGACGAGGTCTGCGAACGTGTCGATGTCGGCTGCCTTGAGGCAGTTGTAGGCACGCACGGAAAGGCCCATGTCGGAAAGCTTGGTGAGAAGGAGGTGACGCATGTGGAGGGATTCTTCGTCAAGTTCCTTGGTGTCGGACTCGACGGGGCTCTCGAGCGCCATCTTCTTGTCGTCGGTAAAGAGTTTCAAGTGATAGATAAGGATATTGGCTGCATCCTGAAGCGCGGCGTTGGGAGAAATCGAACCGTCGGTGACAATTTCGAGGTTGAGTTTCTCGTAGTCGGTCTTCTGCTCGACCCTCCAGGGCTCTACCGTCCAGTTGACCTTGACGATCGGGGTGTAGATGGCATCCACGGGGATGGTACCGATCGGGGTGTTCTCGTCACGCATCTCGTCGGCGGGGACATAGCCGCGGCCCTTGGTGATGGTGAGTGTGAGTTCGATCTTGACGGAAGGTTCGAGGGTGCAGATATGCAGCTCCGGATTCAACACCTGGAAAGAAGACAATCCCTTGGAGATGTCATCGGCGATGAATTCGTTCTTGCCGCTGATGACGATGGAAGCCGTTTCGGTGTCGACGGTGTCGACCATCCTCTTGACGCGCACTTTCTTGAGGTTGAGGATAATGTCCTGCATGCCCTCGATGACGCCGGGGATGGTGGCGAACTCCTGGTCAACGCCGGAGATCTTGATTGAAGAGATGGCATAGCCGTCAAGGGATGCAAGCAGGATGCGGCGGAGCGCATTGCCGATAGTCTGGCCGTAGCCCGGCTCAAGGGGCCGGAACTCGAAACGGCCGACGGTATCGGTGCTGTCGAGCATGATCACCTTGTCGGGTTTCTGGAAAGCTAAGATTGCCATAGTGATTCCTGTTTATGGTGTGAATGGGGATTACTTGGAGTAGAGATCGACGATGAGCTGCTCGTTGATGTTCTCGGGAATTTCCTCGCGGGCGGGAATGTTGAGATACTTGCCCGTAAGGGTCTGGGGATCAAACTCGAGCCAGGAGTAACGGGTGGCGGCGGCCACGCTGTTCTGGATAACCTCGAGGGACTTGGAGCGTTCGCGGACTGCGACGGTGTCACCGGGCTTCACCTGTGCGGAAGGGATGTTGCAGATCTCTCCGTTGAGGGCGATGTGGCAGTGGAGGACGAGCTGGCGGGCTGCGCGGCGGGTCGGGGCGATGCCAAGGCGGTAGACGATGTTGTCGAGGCGGGACTCGAGGAGGAAGAGAAGGTTTTCACCTTTCTGTCCTTTCATGCGGGAAGCCTTGTCGTATGTGTTGCGGAACTGACGCTCGAGCACACCGTACATGTATTTGACTTTCTGCTTTTCCTTGAGCTGGGTGCCGTACTCCTTGGATTTTTTACGCTTGGCGGCGAGACCGTGCATTCCGGGAGGGGTATTCCTCTTTTCAAAATTCTTGTCGGGGCCATAGATGGGCTCACCGAACTTGCGGGCGATTCTGGTTGCGGGACCTGTATATCTTGCCATAATGCTTTTGCTTTAAATGGTTCTTGATTAGACTTTGCGACGGCCTTTGGGTCTGCATCCGTTGTGGGGCATCGGGGTCACGTCGATGATCTCGGTGACGATGATACCGGCATTGTTGATAGTGCGGATGGCGGATTCACGACCTGCGCCAGGTCCTTTGACATACACCTTCACCTTGCGGAGTCCGGCGTCGAATGCGGTCTTGGAAGCATCCTCGGCTGCCATCTGGGCGGCGTAGGGAGTGTTTTTCTTGGAACCGCGGAAGCCGCACTTACCGGCTGAGGACCAGCTGATAACCTGACCCTGGGCGTTGGTGAGGGCTACGATAACGTTGTTGAAGGTTGATGAAATATGGGCTTCGCCATAAGCTTCAACCTTGACAACTCTCTTCTTGGTAGTGGTTGTTTTCTTTGCCATAATTCATCAGACTTTATTTGGTTGCTTTCTTCTTGTTGGCAACGGTCTTCTTCTTACCCTTGCGGGTACGGGCGTTGTTCTTGGTGGACTGACCGCGGACGGGGAGACCGGCGCGGTGGCGGATGCCGCGATAGCAACCGATATCCATCAGTCGCTTGATGTTCATCTGGACGGTGGAACGGAGTTCGCCTTCGATCTTGTACTCGTCATTGATGCGGGTACGGATGGCTGCGACCTGGGCGTCATCCCAGTCGCCGACCTTGATGTTGCGATCGACTCCGCAGTCGTCGAGAATCTTCTGGGCGGAGCTGCGGCCGATACCGTAGATATAGGTGAGGCCGATCTCTCCACGTTTGTTGTTGGGTAAATCTACACCGGCTATACGTGCCATAATCTATTCTTTGCTTTAATTGATTAACTGACTGTTATCCCTGGCGCATCTTGAACTTGGGGTTCTTTTTGCAGATGACGTAGAGACGGCCTTTGCGGCGGACGATCTTGCAATCTTCGCTGCGCTTTTTGATGGAAGTTTTGACTTTCATATTGGTATATTTTTATTTGTATCTGAATGAAATTCTTCCCTTGGTGAGATCGTAAGGAGACATCTCTACCTTGACTCTGTCTCCAAGGAGGATATGGATGAAATTCATCCTCATTTTTCCTGAAATGTTGCAGAGGACCACGTGACCGTTTTCCAGCTCCACGCGGAACATGGCGTTGGGAAGGGTCTCGATGACTTTGCCGTCAATTTCGATTGCTACTTGTTTGGACATTGTATAAAAAGTTGAGTATTGTCTCTTTAGATATTGATTGAAGGGTCGTTTTCTATGTAGGAGAAGGTAGAAAGCTGCTCCGCTTTGCCTTTACGGACAACAACCGTAAGCTCGTAATGGGCCGCATTCTTGTGGTCGGAGGTGTGTATTTCCCAGTCATTCCTGGCTACGTAAACACCCCTGCCGCCCGCACAGATCATAGGCTCGATACAGATAGTCATTCCGTCCTGGAGACGAGAGCCGCGGCCCTGCTTCCCGTAATTGGGAATGCCCGGGTCCTCGTGCATCTTGCGTCCGATTCCGTGGCCTTCAAGTTCTCTTACCACGGAGAAGCCGAATGACTCCGCGTACGATTGCACCGCGTGTCCGATATCGCCGCTGCGATGGCCGTCGAGCGCCTGCTCCATGCCTTTGTACAGGGACGCCTTGGTAACATCCAGGAGCTTCCGGGTCTCCGGCGACACTTCCCCGACGGGGAAAGTGTACGCCGAATCTCCGTTGTAGCCCTTGTAGAATGTGCCGCAGTCGACCGAGACGATGTCGCCCTCCTTGAGGACATAATCCGACGGGAATCCGTGGACCACGACATCGTTGACAGACATGCAGAGAGCGTTCGGGAAACCGTCAAAACCCTTGAAAGAGGGCACAGCTCCGTGATCGCGGATGAAAGTCTCGGCCAGCCTGTCCAACTCGAGAGTTGTCACACCTGGGGCGACCGCTTTACCGACTTCCGCCAGCGTACGGGAAACGAGGTCTCCGTTGATGCGGAGAAGCTCAATTTCTTCAGCTGTTTTCGGTTTTACCATCTGCCTTTTCCTTTAGTCAGAAACTACATTCCGGAACGTCCAGTGAGACGGCCGGTCTTCATCAGTCCGTCATAGTGGCGCATGAGCAGGTAACCTTCAATCTGCTGAAGGGTATCGAGCACTACGCCAACGGTGATCAGCAGCGAGGTGCCGCCGAAGAAGCTCGCGAACGACTGCTGGACGCCGAGGATATTGGCGAATGCAGGCATGATCGCGATGAGGGCGAGGAAGATGGAACCCGGGAGGGTCACCTTGGACATGATGTCGTCAAGGTATTCCATCGTCTTCTTTCCGGGCTTGACACCGGGAACGAAACCGCCGTTCTTCTTGAGTTCTTCAGCAATCATCTGGGGGTTGACCGTGATGGCCGTGTAGAAATAGGTGAAGATCACCACGAGGATGCCGAAGACGAGGTTGTACCAGAATCCCGTATAGGAATTGAAAGCTGCCGCGATACCCTGCGTAGACTCCCAGCGACCGAAAAGGAGCGGGATCATCATCAGCGCCTGGGCGAAGATGATAGGCATAACGCCTGCCGCATTGATCTTGAGCGGGAGGAAGTTGGTGCCACCGTACTGGCGGTTGCCGACGATCCTCTTTGCGTATTGCACGGGAACCTTGCGGACACCCTGAACGAGGGCGATGGCCGCCACGAGGACGAAGAACCATACCACAAGTTCGACGATGAGGATGAGGAGGCCACCGTTGGTGGTGGTGAGCTTCTGGCCGATTTCAGCGGTGAGAGCGAGAGGGAGACGGGCGACAATACCGATCATGATGAGAAGGGAGATACCGTTGCCGATACCACGGTCCGTAATCCTTTCACCGAGCCACATCACGAACATCGAACCGGCCATGAGGATCAGGGTGCAGACGATGTTGTAAGCAAACGTGCTCCAGCCGGCATTGAGGGCGAAGAATGCTACGCCGTCAATCTGCGAGTGGATGGATGCCATGTAGGCAGGGCACTGGATGCAGAGGATGAGGATGGTGAGGTAACGGGTGATCTGGTTGATCTTTCTGCGGCCGCTTTCGCCCTCCATCTGCAGTTTGCGGAAGTAGGGGACGAAGATGCCGAGAAGCTGCACGACGATGGATGCCGAGATGTACGGCATCACGCCGAGCGCGAAGATTGAAGCATTGCCGAAAGCGCCGCCGGAGAACATGTTGAGGAGGCCAACGAGACCGTCCTGCGTCTTGCTCTGCAGCTCAGCCAGGTGAGTGGCATCGATGCCGGGAAGGACAACGAAGCACCCGAGCCGGTAGATGATGATCAGCACGAAGGTGTAGATCAGCCTCGTCCGGAGCTCTTCAATCTTGAAAATATTCTTTATTGTTTCAAAGAATTTCTTCATTGCCTGTCAACGATTATTCTGATACGGTTGCTTTGCCGCCTGCAGCTTCGATTTTCTCGCGTGCAGAAGCGGAGAAGGCGTCAGCGGTAACTTCGACCTTGGCGGTGATTTCGCCGTTGCCGAGAATCTTTACGAGCTTGCCGCCCTTGACAAGACCTGCGTCGACGAGGGTGACGACCGAAATCTCGGTGACACCGGCCTCGGCGAGAGTCTGGAGGGCTGCTACGTTGACAGCCTGGTATTCTTTACGGGTGGGGTTCTTGAAGCCGAACTTCGGGAGACGGCGCTGGAGGGGCATCTGGCCGCCTTCAAAGCCGATCTTGTGCTCATAACCGGCACGGGCCTGGGCGCCCTTGGTACCACGGGTGGCTGTGCCGCCCTTACCTGAGCCCTGTCCGCGACCTACGCGCTTGGAATTATGGGTTGCACCTTTTGCGGGTTTCAGATTTTCGAGTTTCATTGTGCTTTCCTCCTTAATCGATTACTTCAAAACTTACGAGGTGCTGGACTTTCGCAAGCATACCACGGTTGACGGGGTTGTCTTCAACCTCGACGGTCTGGTGCATCTTGCGGATGCCAAGGTTGCGAAGGTTGGCAATCTGGCGCTTTGTTTCGCCATTCTTGCTGATGATCTGGGTAATCCTGAGTTTTGCCATAACGCTGTCCTCCTAGCCTTTGAAAACTTTTGACATGGGGATTCCGCGGAGACCTGCAACGGTGTAAGCGTCCCTCATCTCGGTGAGACCGGCGATGGTGGCCTTTACAAGGTTGTGGGGGTTGGAAGATCCCTTGGATTTGGCGAGCACGTTCTGGATGCCTGCGGACTCGAATACGGCGCGCATAGCACCACCGGCCTTGACACCGGTACCGGGGGCTGCGGGTTTCATGAATACCTCGCTGCCACCGTATTTTGCCACCTGCTCGTGGGGAATGGTGGTGTTGATGACGGGAATCTTGACGAGATTCTTCTTGGCGTCCTCGACACCCTTTGCAATGGCGGTGGTGACTTCGTTGGCTTTGCCGAGGCCGTAGCCTACGACACCCTTCTCATCACCTACGACGACGATGGCTGCAAAGCGGAAGTGACGACCACCCTTGGTAACCTTGGTTACGCGGTTGATGGCGACGAGCCTGTCCTTGAGTTCAAGGTCAGAGGTCTTTACTCTTTTAACATTTGTATTTGCCATAGTCTTTGATTTTAGAAATCGAGGCCGCCTTCACGTGCGGCGTCTGCCAAACTTTTTACCCTGCCGTGGAAGAGATAACCTCCGCGGTCGAAAGAGATCTTGGAGATACCCTGGGCCTTGGCGCGCTCGGCGATAGCCTTACCTACGACGGCTGCTGCTTCAATACCGCTTTTGCCTTTGCACTGGGCGGCGAGCTCCTTGTCATTGGAAGCGGCGGCGCAGAGGGTCTTGCCCTGAGTGTCGTCGATGACCTGGACGTAGATCTGCTTGTTGCTGCGGAACACGACCATGCGGGGACGTTCGGGGGTACCGTTGACGACTTTGCGGATACGATAGTGGATCCTGCGTCTTCTTTCTATTCTGTTGAGTGCCATATAATTATCCTCCTAGTGTTTATTTGGCTGCTGCGGTCTTGCCGGCCTTGCGGCGGAGCTGCTCGCCTACAAACTTGATACCCTTGCCCTTGTACGGTTCGGGACGACGGAATGAACGGATCTTGGCCGCAATCTGGCCCACGAGCTGCTTGTCAGCGCTGCGGAGCACGAGGAGCGGGTTCTCACCCTTGCGGACCTGGGGAGTTTCGGCTTTGACCTCATCGGGGAGGAGCATCTGGATCTCGTGGGAATAACCGAGGGACATCTTGATGAGCTGGCCTTCAGCTGCTACACGGTAACCGACACCGACGAACTCCTGACGGATTTCGAAACCTTCCGAGACACCGACCACCATATTGTGGACGAGAGCCCTGTAAAGGCCGTGCATACTGCGGAAGCGCGGACCGTCGGAAGGGCGGGTGAACTTGATCTCATTTCCCTCAATGGTGACTGTGATGTCGGAATCGACTTTCTGGCACATCTCACCTTTGGGGCCTTTCACCTTCACGATATTGCCGTCGAGAAGTTCTGCCTTGACGCCGGCGGGAAGGACTACAGGTAATTTACCAATTCGTGACATTTTAATATAAGTATTAGATTAATATACGTAGCAAATCACTTCGCCGCCGACGCCGAGCTCCTTGGCTTCCTTGTCGGTGATGACACCCTTGGATGTAGAAAGAATGGCGATGCCGAGTCCGTTGAGGACGCGGGGCATGTTCTTGACATCGGTGTACCTGCGGAGACCGGGAGAGGAAACCCTCTTGATGGTCTTGATGGCAGCTGCCTTTGTCTCAGGGTGATATTTGAGAGCGATTTTGATTGTGTTGACAGGGGCGGCCTCGACCACTTTGTAGCTGAGGATGTAGCCCTTTTCGCACAGAATCCTGGTGAGAGCGACCTTCATGTTGGAAGAAGGGACTTCAACGATCTTCTTGCCTGCGAGGTAGGCGTTACGGATTCTGGTCAGATAATCTGCAATTGGATCAGTCATTGTTTTGTCTTGCATTAGCGGACCGGCGCCTCAAAAACGGCGCCCGATATCCTATTGTTACATGAATAAGGTCACCAGGATGCTTTCTTGACTCCGGGAATGAGGCCCTGGGAAGCCATCTCGCGGAACTGGATACGGCTGAGGCCGAAATCCCTCATATAGCCTTTGGGACGGCCGGTAAGGGAGCAGCGGTTGTGGAGACGGACCGGGCTCGCGTTCTTGGGGAGCTTGTCAAGGGCGGCATAGTCGCCGGCTTCCTTGAGGGCCTGCCTCTTGGCAGCGTACTTCTGAACGAGTTTCGCGCGCTTTACTTCGCGGGCTTTCATGGATTCTTTTGCCATTTCGCTATCGTTTAGTTGTTGTGTTTCTTGAAAGGAATGCCGAAAGCCTTGAGGAGGGCATGTGCCTCTTCGTCGGACTTTGCCGTAGTGACGAATGTGATCTCCACACCGTGGATGCGGGGGTTCTTGTCGATCTCGATCTCGGGGAAGATGATCTGCTCCTTGACACCGAGGGTGTAGTTGCCCCTGCCGTCGAACTTTTCGGCGACGCCGTTGAAGTCGCGGATACGAGGGAGGCTGACACGGATAAGGCGCTCGAGGAATTCGTACATCTTGACGTCGCGGAGGGTAACCTTGGTACCGACCTGCATTCCCTTACGGAGCTTGAAGTTGGAAATATCCTTGCGGGAGGCGGTGATAACGGCCTTCTGTCCTACGATGACAGAGAGCTCTTCGGCTGCTTCTTCGACCAGTTTCTTGTCCTGGGTAGCATCGCCGACACCTTCATTGAGGGTAATCTTGACGAGGCGGGGAACCTGCATGACAGTCGTATAGGAGAACTGCTTCATGAGGGCGGGAACGATTTCTTCCCTGTATGCCTTCTTGAGGGACGGGACGTAGCCTTTGGGCAGGGCCTGCACCTCTGCGGGTTTGTTGGTTTTCTTTGCCATAATTACTTGATCTCCTCTCCTGATTTCTTGGAATAGCGGATCTTCTTGCCGTCCACGACCTTGTGACCGACCTTGACGGGCTGGGCCGTCTTGGGATCAATGAGGCTGACGTTGGAGATGTGGATTCCGGATTCCTGTTTTACAATACCGCCTTGGGGATATTTGGCGTTGGGTTTGGTATGCTTGGACACCATGTTGATGCCTTCGACGATGACGCGGTCCTTTTCGCGTACTACCTCGAGGACCTTGCCGGTCTTGCCCTTGTCATTGCCGGCTGTTACCTGTACGGTGTCACCTTTGCGGATGTTGAACTTTTTCATAACTTACTGGCTCTTTAAAGGACCTCGGGTGCGAGGGAGACGATTTTCATGTATTTCTCGCGAAGCTCCCTGGCGACGGGTCCGAAAATACGGGTGCCGCGGAGCTCGCCTGCGTTGTTGAGAAGGACGCAAGCGTTGTCGTCGAAACGGATGTATGAACCGTCGGGGCGACGGATCTCTTTCTTGGTGCGAACCACGACAGCCTTGGAGACGGTGCCCTTCTTGGCTTCGGCTCCGGGGATGGCGCTCTTGATGGTGACGACGATGGTGTCACCAACGGTTGCATAGAGGTGGTGTGTACCGCCAAGTACGCGGATGCAGAGGACTTCCTTCGCGCCGCTGTTGTCGGCCACCAGTAAACGGGTTTCCTGCTGTATCATAACTATTTGACTTTTTCTACGATTTCAACTAGCCTCCAGTTCTTGGTCTTGCTCAGGGGGCGGGTTTCCATGATGCGGACGGTGTCGCCTTCGCTGCACTCGTTGTTTGCGTCCTCAGCGACGAACTTGGTGGTTTTCTTTACGAACTTGCCGTAAATGGGGTGCTTCTCGTGCCTTTCAACCTTGACGACAATGGTCTTGTCCATCTTGTTGCTGACAACTACACCGACTCTTTCTTTACGAAGATTTCTTTCCATGGGGAGTTTTCGTTAGTTCTGTTTGGATTCTTTCTCGGCGAGGACCGTCATCATCCTGGCAATATCCCTGCGGGTTTTTGCGATTTTGGAGGTGTCCTCAAGCGGAGAGACCGCGTGGTTGAACTTCATGGTGTCGAGATTGTTTTTCTCGACCTCGATACGGTCGCGAAGATCGGCAACCGACATCTCTCTGACTTCTGCAATTTTCATGGTCTGGTCTCCTAAAGTTTATTCTTCAACATAGTCCCTGCGGACCACGAACTTGGTGGCTACCGGGAGCTTGTGCGCAGCAAGGCGCATCGCCTCTTTGGCGGTAGCGAGGGAAACGCCCTCGGCCTCGAAGAGGATGCGGCCGGGAGTGACGGGAGCGACGAATCCCTGAGGATCGCCCTTACCTTTACCCATACGGGTATCGAGAGGCTTCTTGGTGAACGGCTTGACGGGGAAGATGCGGATCCAGATCTGACCTTCACGGTTCATCCGGCGGGAGATCGCCTGACGGGCCGCCTCAATCTGCTGTGCAGTAAGCCAACAATTTTCAAGGGTTTTAAGACCGAAAGAGCCGAATGCGAGCTGGTTTCCACGGCCCGAATTTCCTTTCATCCGGTTTTTCTGTTCCCTTCTGAATTTGGTTCTCTTAGGTTGTAACATTGCTGTATAACGTTAAAATTTCCTAACAAAATCCCTAAATCGCTGAGCCTCAATTACTTAACTCAAAGAGGCCCCAATTTTGGGATTGCAAAGTTACGAAAAAATTCTGAAAAACAAAGGGTTTTAAAAAAATTTTTCAACATTTTCGACCATCAATTTCGCAACTCAACACGCTGATTTACAAAATACTAACACCCCATGTTAAAAATTTCTTCCCCACATTTTCGACATTCGCAAAAACAGCCCAAACCAACGCCGTTGCCATTCAATCGCCGGCTGTTGGCAAATTATTTGCAAAGCGGTATCTTTGCATTGTGAAAAGGTTAGTCGGCATATTGTTGATTGGTATCCTGTCGGTGGCGGCGGGGGTGGAGGCGTTTGCGCAGAGGGAGGTGCGGGAGGCCGTGAGGAGGGATGCGCCGAAGGAGGGGGTGTTGATGGGGTATATTCTGCGGGGACCGGACGATACGCTGTTTATCGACAACCTGAGCCCTATATGGGTATTTCCCAAGGGGCGGAAGAACAAGAAGGACCTGAAAGACTACTACCGCCTCGTTTATAATTTCAATAAGGTATACCCGTACGCGCTCGTGGCGCGGGAGATTGTCGCGGAAGCCGACGGCGAATTGGATCGGCTCGGGGTTGCAGATCGAAGGGGCGGCTTCAAGCGCACCAAATACGTCAACAACATGCAGGATGAGCTGTTTGACGTATTCGAGAAGCCGCTGAGGAATATGACTTTTTCACAAGGGAAACTGCTCGTCAAGCTGATTGACCGCGAGATCGGCAAATCCTCATACGATATTATAAAGGACTACAAGAGCGGAGTCGCCGCCAAATTCTGGCAGGGCGTGGCGAGTCTTTTTGACAACGACCTGAAGAAGCGATACGACCCTACCGGGGACGACGCGGTCACGGAGTACCTTGTCGAGCAATGGGAGCTGGGGTACTTCGACAATCTGTATTATTCGATTTTCTACGACTTGCCGCCGAAGGTCAAGGTGCCGGAGCGGAAGAAGAGGTAGTTTTCACCCTCCATCCAGTCCTTGAGAACGATGAGACGGGCCCCCGACGGCAGCGTCTCGTCTACCTTGACGTGATAGTGCCCGAAGACGAATACGTCCACGTCCGGAGTGCTTTCGCAGAATTTCCACAGCGGTTCGTCCGCTCCGCGGAATTCGTACTCGAAATCCTTGGATAGGCGGCTTTTCCGCGACCAGCCGCAGCCCAGGCGGTAGGCAATCCAGGGGTGGAGCGTCGAGAAACAGGCCTGGAAGAAGCGGTTGTGGAACACCTTGCGCATGAACTTGTAGCCGCGGTTGCCGGGGCCGAGACCGTCGCCGTGGCCGAGGCAGAAACGCGTGCCGCCGATTTCAACCTTGTACGGCTGACGGAGTTTGACCATTCCGAGCTCCTCGAAATAGCGGTAGGTCCAGATATCGTGGTTGCCGGGGAAGAAATACACCTTGACACCCGCGTCCATGAGGTCCAGGAGCGCCGAGAGCACCCTTACATATCCTTTCGGGACGACGTCGCGGTATTCGTACCAGAAATCCCAGATGTCGCCGAGGAGATAGAGCGCTTCCGTCCCCTCCGCGGGGATATTCTTCAGAAAAGCGACAAACCGCGCCTCCCTTGCCGCCGGATCCTTCACATCCAGCCCAAGGTGCACGTCTGCGACGAAATATGTCCTGTCCCTCGTCACGCCAGCACGAATATCACGATTGCGACCAGCACGCAGTAGAGGGCGAACCAACTGAGCTTGGCCTTCTTGACCAGCGCGATCATCACCTTGCAGGCGAACAGACCCGAGATGAACGCCGCCAGGAAGCCGATAATGAGCGCCACCGAGCCGACCGCGGGGTCAAACAGCGGAGTGCCGTGCGAAATGCTCTTGTAGACCTCCAGGAGTTGTTCGCCGACGATCGGAATGAGCACCATGAGGAAGGAGAATTGCGCCATGGCCTCGCGTTTGACGCCTGTCATGAGACCCGTCGCGATGGTGGTCCCGCTTCGTGACAGACCCGGCGCCACAGCGAATGACTGGCCGACGCCGACGATGAGCGCCTGGCCGTAGGAGATGCCGTTGCGGTGCTTGTTGGGCTTGACCCAGCCCTTCTTGCCGGAGGCGATATCGGAGAATACGAGCAGCAGCGCCGTCACCAGGAGGAATGCTCCGACCACCCAGAGGCTGTTGCCGAACAGCGATTCGACGTAGTCTTTGAAGAGGAAGCCCACGATTGCAACGGGAATGGCGGAAACGAGGAGCTTGCAGATATAATCGGTCTCGTCGTTGTAGCGGAACTGGAAAAGGCCTTTCAGAAGCTTCCAGATGGCCGCCCAGAACACCAGGAGGGTGCTGCAGACGGTCGCCACGTGCACGAGCACTGTGAATCCGAGGAATGCGTCAGCCTCGACATTGGTCCCCGTGAGCTCCTGCACCAGACAGAGATGGCCAGAACTTGAAACCGGAAGAAACTCGGTCAGTCCCTGGACGAGACCGAGAAGGAGTGCCTGCCACCAACTCATGACTTCTTCCCTCCCCTGCGCCACATGATTGCGACGATTTCAACAACGAGTCCGGCTACGATCACGACCGGCGCCAGCACGAGGCGGCGGAAGCTGAACATCGCCGTATTGAACTCATCCGGGGTCTCGTTGTGCCCCCCGGCCATGAGAATATATCCGAGTATCATGAGAAAGATACCTGCCACCATGAGGATGAGGCCGGTCCCCGTCATTGCGAAGCGGTCGGAGGCCTTTCCGGCTACAGGCTGAGTGCTTTTTTCTGCCATATCAATAATACAATTGGTCTTTTGGAAGGGACAGGAGCCTCGTGACGCTGAGCCAGGTGCTGAGCGTGGTGAGGGCTATTCCGGAAACGAGCATGATGCCGCCCGCGAGGATGAGCTGCTTCCTGCCGAGGATTTCGGCGAGAACAGGGACGTCCGTGCGGACGAATGACACTATCACGAGGAGGATGGCGAATGCAATCGCGGCCGCAACGGCCCCCTGCAGCACAGCCCTCCAGACGAACGGACGGCGGATGAAGCCCCTCGTGGCGCCGACGAGCTTCATCGTATGGATGGTGAAGCGGCGGGCGAATACATTCACTCTCACGGTGTTGCCGATCAGGACGAGGGAGATGAAGAGGAGGAGGACTATGACTATGCCGATAGTGATTGTCAGCTTGCGGACGTTGGAGAGGGCGGCTTCGACGAGGCCTTCGTCATATTCGACGGAGTCGACGCCTTCCATGGCCTCCAGGTCGGCCCGGACGAGGGCTACGCTGTCTTTGGATACGTATTCGCGGCTGAGCGAAAGGTCGTAGGAAACCGGGATGACCGCGTCTTCGAATATGTCCATGAAGCCTTCGCCGAGCATCTGGCCCATCTCTTCGCGGCCCTGGGCCCGGGAGATGTAAGTCACGCCCTCGACGCCGCGTACGGCCGAAAGGCGGGGGCCGAAAGATTCAGCCTCTTCGTCGGTGAGACGGTCGGAAAGCATCACCGTCAGCTTGACCTGGTCCTTGAAGTGACCGGTGATTGAGGACGAGCCCAGAAGCACCAGCGAACACAGCCCCACGAGGAGCAGCACCAGCGAAATGCTCACCAGCGAAGAGAGCCACGCACCGGCGAGCCTGCGGCGGGTATGTCCTTTCTGATTCTGCGGCATAATATCCCAAATTCGCCTCAAAGATAGAGAAAATTCACTTTATCGAAAAAATTTCTTATCTTTGTAAGACATTTTTTTAGGAAAAACATGAAAAAAGTTCTCTTCGTCAATTCCGAGATGACCCCGTACCTGCCGGACTCACCGGTGGCTGTCATGGGGAGGGAGCTCCCGCAGGGCATTCAGGAACGGAAGAACGAAATCCGTTCGTTCATGCCCCGCTACGGCTGCATCAACGAGCGCAAAAACCAGCTCCACGAGGTCATTCGCCTCTCCGGCATGAACATTATCATCGGGGACGTCGACCGGCCTATCGTCATCAAGGTGGCCTCCATCGCCTCCGCGAGGATGCAGGTGTATTTCATTGACAACGAGGACTACTTCAAGCGCAAATTCGTCCACACCGACGAAAAGGGCAAACCCTTCCCCGACAACGGCGAGCGCGCGATTTTCTTCGCCCGCGGCGTACTGGAGACCGTCAAGAAGCTCCGCTGGTCGCCCGACATCATCCACTGCCACGGCTGGATGTCACAGGTCCTCCCCCTCTATCTCAAGAAGGCGTACAAGGACGATCCCATCTTCTCGGGGGCCAAAGTGGTGCTGTCGCTCCTCGGAGACACTCCGGAGCAGAGGTTCTCGGAGGCATTCCACGACAACCTCATATTCTCTTTGGTCACTCCGGCGGATATCGAGGACCTGAAAGAGCCTGACGGCACATTTCTTGCAAAAATGGCCATCCGGTACAGCGACGGCGTCTTCTTCGCGTCCGAAAAGGCGGATCCCGCTCTCGCGGAATTCGCAAAGGAGATCGGCAAACCCGTGATTCCCTTCGACGGAGAGAGGATAGCAAGCGGCGCTTACATGGACGATTACAACCAATTTTACCAGCAGCTTTAGGATGAAAGCTTTTGTGGGCAGGGCGGGAGCCCTCGCGACACTCGGAATACTGCTTCTCGCCTGCGTCAAGATCAATGAAGGACTGGGCGCAGACTACATGGAGAGCTCGCAGCTCTACGATATCTATACAGTCGAAGTCCCCCTCGAGAATATCCGCATGGAATTCCCCGATTCACTTTCCGGCCTGTCGGACAGCAGGATCACCATCGGGTCGGTCAAGGATGACGTCTACGGTACCACCACGCGCTCATGCGCCCTTACCCTGGTCCCGGCCCTCGACACCGTCGACTTCGGCAAGGACCCCGTCTTCCAGAGAATGCATTTCGCGGCAGCTGTCGACACGCTGTCGTATCCCGACGAGGAGTCCAGGTATATCATACAGCAATTCAAGGTCTACGAGCTCGACGAGCCGATCAATTTCGGCAAGCTCAAGACCAACAGCACGATAAAGCGCAAAGATGTGCCGATCAACGACGGTCCGGTCATCTACAGCGGGGGCGACTCGCTCTCATTCGACTTCACTCGCGAGTTCGGTCAGCGTTTCCTCGACGAGCTGGATTGGAGGACGGATCTCGACACCATGCCCCACTACACCGCAAAGTTCCCGGGCATCATCATCGAATCAGACCGTCCGAGCGCCAACGGCGGCCGCATCAATTGCTTCAAGGTCCCGTCCGTCACCTACAGTTCGAGCTACAGTTCGTATGTCCTCAACGGCAACCACGTCACCCTCAAGCTCAACGCCGAATACGAAGGAGAACGCAAGGATACCGCTTTCCTCTTCCTTTGGGGAGAGACGGATCTTATTGACGAGGCCTCGTACGTCGAAGCCTCTACCAGCCAGGCATTCCCCCAGTACGCCCTCAACCTGACGGGGCATGAGACGAGAGGCATGACCGGTGTGGCCACGGATGAGATCTATATCGAGGGCGGCGGCGGTCTCAAGCCCGTCATCGACGCCCGCGAGCTCAAGAACATCGCGCTCGACGTAATTAATAAATATGGTGATCCTTCGTCCACGGTCATTACCAACGCTTCGGTGGTGCTTCCTTTCGAGCTTCCCGGGAGCTGGTACCAGTTGGATCACGCATTCCCCGTCATCCTGAGCCCGACGATGCGCATTCTCTCCGACGGCAGGGTGAGTTTCGCGGGCCTTTCCGATTCCTCGGTTTCCACCGAGAATCAGGGCGGCATCAACCGCAGCACGCTCTGCTACGAGCCCGATATCACCAACCACCTACAGCACATCATCAACCTCGAGGACGAAGACGAGCTCGACAATTACGACATCTGGCTCCTCATCATGTCCAAGGTCACCGTCGAGACTGTCAACGACACTTCTTACAGTGACGCCTACACCCAGATGATGTACTACAGTTACCTCAACAGCATCTACGGCGGTTACGGCGGCTATGGTGGCTACGGATATGGCGGATACGGATACGGCTACGGCGGCTATGGCGGCTACGGCTACAGCAATTACTACAACTACGCCATGATGGCCGCCATGATGAGCGCCTCATCGGGTGGCACCTCCACCTCGGTGTCGACCATCCTCGACCGCGACGCCTACTTCCGCGCCAGCCTCAACGGTCCCACCTCCCCCAACGCCCGCAAACCCTTCATCCGCATAACGGTAGCGGTACCCAAAGGTTAATTATTTGTCATTTCGACCAAGCGAAGCGCGCGGAGAAATCTCTTTCACTAATCGAGTAGGAGGTAAACGAAAGTAATGGAGTTTATCTCCTACTTTCGTTTACCGACCTCTCACACCACCGTACGTGCCGTTCGGCATACGGCGGTTC
>CAJODR010000024.1 GCA_905233275.1 uncultured Bacteroidales bacterium
GTGCGAAGCTAATTGAGCAAAAACGAACGACTGATTATGCATAACTGTCTGATTTACAGACAAAGTTACGATTGAAAACCGTTCGCCCCTCAAACACCTCCTAACTATCTAACTATCAATATTTTCAAAGACCTATATATAAATTTTTAGTGGACACTAATGCTTCGTCATAGATAAAAACGTTAAAACCAAAATCTGTAAAAAGCGACTAACCATATATGACAAAGACGAGGAAATGCAGATGGCACAGAACAAGAGTTTCCTTTCAAACGTATCAGCCCCAGAAGCTATACTTCAATACTTCAAAGGGAAAACCAGGATAGAGCTCAATTTGATTTCAAAGCATCAAATACGGAAGAGCCTCAACATAAGTGACACGGACATTATGACGGTGTTGAACTCTGACGCAAACCCTATTCTTGACTATATTTCGGAGGTGATAGATGCACCCAATGAACTGCCAGCACTGTCTTCATATAAGGAATATCAGAATTATCTGGTATTACGCGATAATGACTTTGACCTCGCCAAAGTACAAGCCAAAATTAAAACTCTTCGACCTAACGCAAGGATGGGAAGGGTGATGCCTCCATTCCGGGAGCTTGTCAACACAATCCATCCTGGATGCTTAACACTGAAGGACCGCCTAACGAATCTATTATTGTTAGAAATCTTTCTGATTGTCTTTCCAAGTGTACTGATATAAAATAGTTCGGAAATAATCAATAAAGGCTAGCCTCACCGCTAGCCTTAATGTTCTGAAACAATTTAAAAGGTTAAAAACTACCAATCAAATGGTTTCTTCCCGTATTTGTCTATGAGTGGCAGGAACCGAGAGGGACCATTTTCCTCGTAATAAGCACGATAGAGATTCTCAGGATAGGAAAACTTGTCCTTCGCTCCTTTGTCGTCAAACGTATCCTCAATGAAATGATACGCCCAATCATTGTCATACGCCATCACGACCTTGAACAGCATCTTTACGCGATAGTAATCGATGTACCTTCTCGAAAGTTCGTAATCACGCAATTCTTCCAAGACAGGCAAGAACGCCTCATTTTGCCATTTCATCAGTGCGTTCAGGGCAGAATTTGTACTTCCTTTGGGACCCTTTGAGTTTGCACCTTGTTCATCCAAGCCCATCTTATACTCGCGTAGGGCAGAAATGACCAAAGGAATATCCGCTTCATTCTTATCCTCAACGATGAGCGGAAGGAGATTTGAGTCTCCGTCAAGAAACAAAGTGTGAAGCCTTTCAGAGAGACCATCCATTCCGCGAAGTCTTGATGCAGAGGTATACTTGTCCAGATGCTGCAAGCCGACACCAAATACTACAACACTATCAATGCGATGCCTTTGGTCAGCTGAGAATAGCAGCGAGTCAGAATCAGCAACCTCCATATCAAAGGAAGAAACATACGTGTTGAACCAAATATCGTAAGACGCCACCCAGAGAACATCCGTGTCCGTTAATTCAGCAAGCAGAATATCATAGCACTTAGGGCTATGTTTGGTTGCAAGGGTATGAAATGCCATAGCTCTGATGGCTGGTGTGTCTGAGTGAAGCGCCATGGTTTCCAAATCTGAATCCGTTGCTTTCTTCAGTAACTTTTGTTGTCTTTCCCAGCCTTTCGGAACATGTCCCCAACCATCATTATCTGTAAGATAGTAGACGTTCTTCTCGTTCGGCTTGGGCTCTGGTGGCGGAAGCTCTTGCGCACGAACCGAAAACAGTGATATGAACAGAAAACAAAGCAAGAGGGTTAAATGTCTGAACATATTAATAAATGATTACAGTTTATTTAAGTTGTTTGATGATGCATTCGAGGTCCTCAATGTCCTTAACGACACGGGGTCTCCCGTTACCGAATGAGATAACACCAAGGAGGTCCTCGCTGGCTTTATCACCTCCCTGAGCCAGAAGCCGAGACACAGGAACTTCAAGTGCCTTGGCGAGGGAGCAGAGGGTGGATAGGGTCGGGTTGCCGTGCAAGGCTCGACTTAGGCTTTCTGGAGCCATGTTCATGATGGCGGCTACATCTCGAAGTTGAAGCCCCTTCCGTTTACAAAGGTCCCTGACGTTCAGCAGTAGGGTTTGAGTTATGCTTGGTTCTTTCATGCTGCAAAAGTAATCGAATTAATCCATAATATCAAGTATTTTGCAAAAAATAACCAATTTCTTTTGCATATTAAATAACTTATATGTAACTTTGCAGTAGAAAGTTTAACCCATAATATCAATCGGTTATGAAGAAAGTCATCATTTACGCACGAGTCTCAACCAGTAGCCAGGAGTATGACCGTCAACTTGAGGAGTTGAGGTCGTACTGCAAAAGGATGGACTATGAGAACGAAGACATGAAGGTTGAGGCTATAAGAAATCTCAAGAAGAACCTTGCGACACTCAAAACTAAACAAAAAACGGTAACGATGAGGTATGCGACTGGTGAGATTGACAAGGCGGTGTTTGATGAAGTGCATGGCGATTTGAACGCAGAAATACTCACTGTAGAGAACGAACTTCAGCAACTTGAGAAAAACAATTCGAACTTGTCAAAGTACATCACAAAGTCAGTGGAAATTGCCTCAAAATTAGGTGGTTACTGGCGGAAGAAGGACTTTAAACTATGCCAGAAGATACAGAAATTGACCTTTCCTGACGGAATAAAGTGGGATGGTGAAGAAAGGTGTTTTCGAACCGACGGAGAGAACGTTTTTCTTGCTAAAATCGCGCTTGTAGGGGCTTCTGTTGAGGGGTTGGCAAAAAAAGAACAGGACAAATCTTGCGACTTGTCCTGTTTAGTAGCGGGGGCAGGACTCGAACCTGCGACCTCCGGGTTATGAGCCCGACGAGCTACCGACTGCTCTACCCCGCGATGTGGAGTGCAAAGATATGAACTTTTGCCTGAATATCCAAATTTATTTGATTTTTATACTGTAAGGCAGCAGGGCATACACGGTGGAAGGGTCCTTGATGCGGAGGCCGTCGAAGGCTTCGCCGAGGGGCTCGAAGGGCGTGCCGGAGAGGATTGTAGGCACGGTCTGACCGGGGCTGAGGAGGAGGGTGAGCTCTTCCATGGCCGTGAGCGGAGCGGGATATTCGACAACGTTCCAGCTACCGAGGTCGAGGGGACCGCCGGCTGAATCCATGGCGAATGCGAGAGCGTCCTGGAGCGTACCGATGTGGTCCACCAGCCGGATGCCGAGGGCGTCGGCGCCGGTCCAGACACGGCCCTGGGCGATGGAGTCGACACTGGCCGTCTCCATTGAACGTCCTTCAGCAACAAGCCCCACAAAGCGGTCGTAGATATCTTCAACGCTCTTCTGCATGTAGTCAAGCTCGGCGTTATCAAGCGGACGCATCAGCGAATACATATCGCTGTGTGCATGCGAGCCTATCGTTTCTATTCCGACGTGCAGGAGGTCTGATGCCGTGGCGCTCACGTCCGGAATCATGCTGAACACACCTATCGAGCCTGTCAGCGTCGTGGCGTTGGAGAATATGGGACTGCAGCTGCAGGACACCCAGTAGCCACCCGAAGCGGCATAATCACCGTAAGACGCGACGACAGGCTTCACGGCCCTCAGGCGGTCAATGGCTCCCTTTATCTTTGACGAAGCGAGTACGCTGCCTCCCGGCGAATTGACACGGAACACAACCGCCTTTACTTTCTCGTCAAGACGAATCGCATCAATCAAGTCAGCGAAATAATCCCCGGTAACACCACCCTCAAGACTGAGGGAAGAACCGGCCCCATCGACGATTTCGCCGTTGAGGAACACGACGGCAATGGTATTCTTACGTTTGGAGGGAACGGCGCGGACTGATTCGACGTAGTCCTGAAGGGCGATGAGGCGGAGATCATCGGCACCGGAGACACCGGACACCACTGCAAGTTTGCCGGCGACGCCTGCCTTGTCGAGGAGGGCATCGACGAGCCCCTTCTCCAGGAAATCCTCAGGCTGGACGAGCTCCAGGCCGTCAATCATCTCGTCAAGCGCCTCTTGGGAGATGCCACGGCTCTCGGAGATCGGGGCGCGGAGTGATTCCCACATGGAGGTAATCATGCGCTGGTTCTGCTCGCGGTTTTCAGGGCTGGAGCTGTTGCGGACGAACATTTCCCCGGCGGATTTGTATTTGCCGTGGCGAATGAGCTGGACGTTCACTCCGAGCCTCTCAAGAATATCTCCGAGGAACATCATCTGCCCGCCGAGACCGACCAGCATCGACGTGCCGCCGTGATCGGAGGTCATATAGAGCTTGTCTGCTACCGTTGCGAGGTAGTAGCCTGCATTGTCCGGATTGAGGGTGTATGCTACGACCGGCTTTCCCTGATCGCGGAAATACTTGAGCGCGGCACGGAGCTCCTCTATCTGGGCATAACCTGCCGTGGCGCCGTCAGGACGGAGATAAATGCAGGAAATCCGGGGATCTGAAGCCGCTGCATAGATGGTCTGGATGGCATCGAGAATGCCGACGGTCGGAAGTGCATCGCCGGAGAGGAGACTCGCCCCGGCGAAACTCTCTGTCGTCTGTTCGTCAAGGACGAATGTCGACATGTCCACGACCAGCACCGAATGGTCCTGAACCGGAACCGTGGCGTTGGAGGACGAGGCAATCACGCCGATGACCGAGCCCCAGAATATGAGTTTGAGAATCCATCCGACCACTAGCGCCAGAAGGACCGCAAAGAAGGTTTTCCAGAAAACTGATTTCATTATTTGCATGCTTTAGGTTTGCAAAAATAATAAATTATGCGTAAAATCGCAGGATATTTTCTCTGATTATGGCACAGAAACCCAGCATACCAAAGGGCACCAGGGACTTCTCCCCCGTCGAGATGGCCAGGCGCAACTACATTTTCGACACAATCCGCAGCGTATTCACTACTTACGGTTATTCGCAGATAGAGACTCCTGCGATGGAAAACCTGTCGACTCTCCTCGGCAAATACGGGGACGAGGGCGACAAGCTCCTGTTCCGCATCCTCAATTCCGGTGACGCCTTTTCGGGTATCGACTACGAATCCTTCCGCATCGAAGGCGACAGCTTCAACAGCAAGGCCCTGTCGCTCCAGGTGGCCGAGAAGGGCCTGCGCTACGACCTCACGGTACCATTCGCACGATACGTCGTGCAGCACAGGGGCGAATTGTCATTTCCCTTCAAGCGCTACCAGATTCAGCCCGTTTGGCGCGCAGACCGTCCCCAGAAGGGCCGCTACCGCGAATTCTACCAGTGCGACGTTGACGCTATCGGTTCCTCCTCCCTGCTCCTTGAGCTCGAGTTGGCGGAGATGGTGGACAGGGTATTCGCCGCCCTCGGCATCCGCGTGCTGCTGAAGATCAACAACCGCAAACTCCTCACGGGCTTCGGCGACATTTGCGGATTCCCTGACAAGGTCACCGACATTACCGTTGCGATAGACAAACTCGACAAGATCGGCCTCCCCGCCGTCGAGGAAGAGATGGCCGAAAGGGGCCTCACCCAGGAAGCGATTGCCGTCATCCGCGAAATCCTTTCCCTTCAGGGTGGCTTCGCCGAAAAGGTACAATCGATGCGCACGCTTTTCAGCGGCGGATCTTCTTCCGGACTGCGCTCCGAAGCGGGTCTCAAGGGTCTTGAGGAACTGGAAGAGCTGTTCGGCCTCATCGAGGCCTCCGGGCTCTCCTGCCCCGTTGAGCTGGACCTCTCCCTCGCCCGCGGCCTCAACTACTACACCGGCGCTATCTTCGAAGTAAAAGCCCTCGACTTTGCGATCGGAAGTATTTGTGGAGGAGGACGTTACGACAATCTTACAGGCATTTTCGGCCTGCCGGACACTTCGGGAGTCGGCATCTCATTCGGCGCAGACCGCATCTACGACGTGCTCCTCGGCCTCGACAAGTTCCCGGAGACGCTTTCCGACGCACCCACGGTTCTTTTCGCCAACATGGACGCCGCCAGCGCCCGCTACGTCATCCCCGTTGCCGGAGCACTCCGCTCCCGCGGAATCTCAGCGGAAATCTACCCGGATTCGTCCAAGCTCAAAAAGCAGTTTGACTACGCCGAGAGGCGCGGTATCCCCTTCCTCTCCATCAACGGAGAGACAGAAGCCGCCTCCCGCACCGTAAACTTCAAGAACCTCTCCAGCGGCGAGCAGCGCTCTTTCTCCGCCGACGACATCGACTCCATCCTCGCCTTCCTGCGCGCATAGCACCCACGTTTCGCCATTGCCCCTGAAAGCGCGTGGCGCGGAAGTTCCTGACACACAGCATACTACATAAAGTACTGGCCCCCGGATCAGGGGCCAGATCTTTATTTAATCAATTGGCTTACAGCCAACTAAGCACCACGGTGATTCCTCCTAGAATCTCCAGCCGATGGTGACGGTGAAGTCGTTGAGTCGGCGGGTGGAGTGGATCTCAGGAGACAGGGTGTCGTTGATGTAATCCGCGTACGGGAGCGTGTACAGATCGGGAAGAGAAGTGGTCCTGAAAGCGAAATCGCTGAAGAAGGATCCTCTGGAGCTGTAACCGATACCGAAGGAAAGAGCCTTCTTGCCGGATTCGTAATAACCCATGTAACCGGCTTCGTTCTCGAACATTTCCGGATTGGTCTCGATTGCATAACCGCCACGGAGAGCGAGGCTCTCAGTCGGACGGATTTCGACACCGAACCTGAAGGCGTCGCTGTGACCGTAGAAGTCACGAATGTCGGCGTTGGTATCGTCGAAGTAGGAACGGTTGGAGAAGTCGCCGCTCACGTTGAACCTCATACTGCCGTAGTTGGCCCTCTCATAATCGGCGCTGATGAAGCCCCAGCGGCCGATAGTCCAGGCGGCACCGAGATTGAAACGGAACGGAGTCGTGAGCCTGTATTCCCATTCGTTGTCACTCGGGGATGCGGCGCTGGCGTTAAGACTGGATTCGGAGAACTTGGTGTAACCGTCCATCTGGTAATTCTCCCTGATGCTGACAGCGGTCGGAGTCTGGATGGCGGCACCGAAGCGGAGGCCTGCGAAAGGCTTCAGGATGACACCGATCTTGGCATAGACACCGGAACCCTCTGCATCGTATGCATAACGATGCCTTGCGGAGGTGAAGTTCGTCGTACGACCGTCATCGAAAGTGATGCCGAAGTCAGCGGGATTGACTGCTTCTTCCTTTATATATTGGTCCATGCTGTAGTCGATGGCTACGAGGCCGAGATTGCCGCCGACATAGAGTATGTCGGAGAAATTGGCACCGAAGTTAAAGAGGAAGTCCGTCCTGCTGCCACGGGTGAAGCGGCCGAATTCCTGCTCAAGGTCTCCTGCGAGGCCGATGTCACCGCTGCTATATACCTTTTCGGTCGCTGCGACATACTGGTCGTCCCTGCCGCCGTAAGTGGCGATCATACCGGACTGGTAGCCGAGAATCTGGTTCCAGGGGGCGTCGGAGCCGTACCATGCATCGCTGCTGTTGAGCGTGGCGGAAGTGAATCCGTCAGCTCCCGCGGCCATTGCTCCCATGAAGGAAGTATAGCCGTTGCGGCCGGTGGCGAATATGTCCCCGAGATAATTGCCCGTCGACGAAGCGACGAATCCGATCGCGTAATTGCGGAGTCCCGACGAACGGTGATTGTCGAAGTTGAGGACGAATCCCGTATTGTACAGGTTGAACCTGGTGTGGGTCGAGGAGGTCTCGTCAGTGAGGCCGTATTCGCCCTTGGACTTGATCGAGGAGACGCTTATGTTGGGGGTGATGGAGAACTGGGAATAGCTGTTGACCGCGCTGCCCGCCGGGTTGAGGGTCAGGGAGCCGAGGTCACCGCCGATCGCAGTCATGGCGTTGCCGAGGGCGATGGAACGGGCCGTTCCGCCATAGGTCACGTCACTGAATGAGAACGCGTCATACATGTTCTGGGCCGAGGCGGCAAGAGTTGCCGTCATGAGGGCCAGTGTGAGAAAATATCTGCGCATGGTTGAATGAATTTCAAGGTTGAAGGATTAGCGTCTGCCGCCACCACCGGAGGAATGACCGCCGCCGGAGGAATGGCTACCACCGCCTGAGGAATGGCTGCTGCTACCGCCGCTGCTGCGGGAAGATCCGCCGCTGTAAGAGCTGCCGCTGCTCCTGGAGGAACTGCTGGAAGAGCTGCTGGACGAACGGTAGGAAGAACCGCTGCTGGAGCTGCTGGAGCGGTACGAACTACCCGACGAACGGGAAGAGGAACTGCTGCCGGAGCTGCTTGAACGGTAGGAGCCGCCTGACGAACGGGAAGACGATCCGCTGCCGGAAGAGCGGTAATTGGAGCTGCTGCCGGAACCGCTCGAACGGTAAGAATTGCCGGATGACGAGCTGCTGCGGGCGCTGCTGCCTGAAGAACGGGAGCTACCACTATTATTATATGAGCCGGTAGAACTGTTGCGTGATGAGCTGCCGCTATGGGATGAACGGGAATAGCTGCCTGCTACACTACCGCCGGTACGTGCCGAACTTCCGTTCACGGAGCCGCTGGTGCGGGAAGAACCGCCTGCTACAGTGCCGCTGGTGCGTGCTGATGCGTTGCCGGAAGCGCGGGGAGCGGAACCGGAATTACGCCCGGAGACACTGCCGGCGGAGCTGCCACGAGGAGTCGCAGCGGAAGAACGGGACGCGACTGAGCGGGACGATGCTCCCGTAGCTGTACGGTTGACAGGTGAAGTTGAGGTGCGTCTTGCGGAAGGCGCCATGGAATGCGTAGAGCCTGAAGGTCCGGAGCTGGCCACCGTACGGCTCAGGCCGCGTGCTGATCCACCTCTCGGGCCGGAAGATGAGATAACACCCATCCTGTCACCGCGCCTGTTGGGTGCAATGTTCTCGCGGGGAGTGCGACCGTAGCGGCCGAATCCACCGTAGAAACTGTGCCCGTAACGTCCGTGCCAGCCATGATAACCATGATAGCCATGATAACCTCCGTAATACCAGGGATCATACCAACTGTAGTGGTAATAGCTGCGATAGTACCAGGGATCGTGATACCAGGGATCCCAGTACCAGCTGTCCCAATACCAACTGTTCCAATACCAGCGGTCCCAGTAGGAATAGTAGGGCCTGTGCAATCCCCATCCGCCGTAGTACCATGGATCACGATACCAGCTGCTCCAGTGCCACGAATCCCAATACCAGTCTCTGTAGGTATATGAAGAATACCAGTAAGGGTCATACCAGTTCAGGTCGTAGTTGGACCCGTTGTAGATATTGACGACTGTGGTACCTTCCGGATTGTAGGTAATGCGGGCAGTGGAGAAATCTGGTATGACGAGGGTGTCATTGATTCCGTCAGTAAGGAAGAGTTCGGATGTGCGTGTCCGGGAGACAAGCTGATCCACTTCGGCTGAAGCAGCAGCGGCTTCGGCCTTGGTCAAGGTCTTATGTGTATAGTAGATACCGTCCTCGAACTGCTGTGAGGAGGAAGAGAGTTCAGCCGTGGGGCCGCATGATACGAGCGCCACGAGCGCAGCAAGTGCAAGAGAAATGTTGTTTTTCATGACTGAATCTCCTAAAGTTTTATAATATTTTCGTAATTTTGTACGCCAAATTATCCGGGGAAATGCAACAATTGTACCCCGCGCACAAAATTTTGACAATTTTAGCAACAAAAATCTAGAAAAACAACACTTGCAATGGCAAAAGAGGTAACCAAACGCTCCGACAACTACTCCGAATGGTATGACAACCTGGTCGTGAAGGCCGATCTCGCGGAGCGTTCCGCCGTCAGGGGATGCATGGTCATCAAGCCCTACGGCTACGCTATATGGGAAAAGATGCAGGGCATCCTGGACCGCATGTTCAAGGAGCAGGGAGTCAAGAACGCCTATTTCCCGCTGTTCATCCCGAAGTCATTCCTCAGCCGTGAGGCAGAGCACGTCGAAGGCTTCGCCAAAGAATGCGCCGTCGTCACCCACCACCGCCTGATGACCAATCCCAATGGTCCCGGCGTCGTGGTCGACCCGTCAGCAAAGCTCGAAGAAGAGCTCGTCGTCCGCCCCACCTCCGAAACCATCATCTGGTCCACATACAAGAGCTGGATCCACTCCTGGAGGGATCTCCCCGTGCTCTGCAACCAGTGGTGCAACGTCGTCCGCTGGGAGATGCGCACCCGCCTGTTCCTGCGTACCGCAGAATTCCTCTGGCAGGAAGGCCACACCGCCCACGCCACCGCCGAAGAGGCGCAGAAGATGGCTGAGACCATGGTAGGCGTCTATGCCAAGTTCGCCCGCGAGACCATGGCACTGCCTGTCGTCGTCGGTCACAAGAGCCCCGGCGAGCGCTTCGCAGGCGCCCTCGACACCCTCACCATTGAGGCCATGATGCAGGACGGCAAGGCGCTGCAGGCCGGCACGTCGCACTTCCTCGGGCAGAATTTCGCCAAGTCATTCGACGTCCTCTATACCAATAAGGAAGGCAATCAGGAATACGTCTGGGCTACGTCCTGGGGCGTTTCCACCCGTCTCATGGGCGCGCTCATCATGGCGCACGGAGACGACAACGGCCTGGTACTGCCTCCGGCACTCGCACCCATCCAGATAGTGATGGTGCCTATCTACAAAACTCAGGAGGAGCACGATACGATCATCGCGAAGATGAAGGATCTCAAAGCCGTACTGGAGGCCCGCGGCCACAGCGTCGAGGTCGACGACCGCGACAATCTCCGCCCCGGCTTCAAATTCGCCGAATGGGAGCTCAAGGGCGTCCCTGTGAGGCTTGCCATCGGTCCCCGCGACATTGAGAGCGGCACCGTCGAGGTCCACCGCCGCGATACGCTCGAAAAGATCTCCGAGCCCCTCGAGGGCCTCGAGGACAGGCTGATCGGCCTCCTGGACGATATCCAGAAGAATATTTACGAGAAAGCCCTTGCTTTCCGCGACGCTTCCATCCGCAAGGTCGAGACCTGGGATGAATTCAAGGAGGAGATCGAAAAAGGCGGATTCCTCCTCTGCCACTGGGACGGCACGGCCGAGACCGAGGCACGCATCCAGGAGGAGACCAAGGCCACGATCCGCTGCATCCCCGTCGACAGCGCCGTCTGCATGGAAGAAGGCAAATGCGTCTATTCCGGCAAACCGTCACACCAGAGAGTTCTTTTCGCACGCTCCTATTAATAATATGAAAAAGACAACGACCATCATTTGCGCTCTCCTTTTCGGAGCCGCCGCCCTGACCGCACAGAATACGGTCGATACCGCCGCAGAGGCCGCTGCCGCACTCCAGGAGACCCCCGCGACCGAGGCACCCGCCCCCAAGCCCGTCTACTGGCAGGAATCGGTAAAGACAAACATCAACTTCACCCAGACCTCCCTCACCAACTGGGCGGCCGGCGGTTTTGACAACGTCACCCTCGGCGCCTACATCGACGCCCACGCCGATTACGCAAAGGAAAAGTTGAAATGGACCAACCGCCTGCAGCTCGACTACGGCTTCCTCTACTCCGAGGACAAGCCCATCATGCAGAAGGTCAAGGACCAGATCTACTTCCAGAGCAACGGAGCGTACGACACTCCCGTGAGAAACCTTTTCTACTCGGCTGACTTCTCCTTCAAGACCCAGTTCGGCAACAACTTTGTCTACGGGACTCCTTCCGTGGCCGATCCCACCAAGCAGGACTGGAAGAATGCCAGGACCATCAAGTCCGGATTCTTCTCCCCGGCATACGTGACGCTCGGTTTCGGTATCAAATGGACGCCTGCCAAATGGCTGACCGTCAACGCATCGCCCCTCACGGGCGGATTCGTCATCGTGGATGACGCGGCGCTCCGCAAGACCTACGGAATGGTGGTCCATCCGAGGTTCGAGGACGTCGCTTCGCCGGAAGGCTACATGTACCGCACCTCCCGATTCGAGCTCGGTGCCCAGCTGAAGGCAGATATTTCGCTGAAAGTCAACGACAATTTCGAATATTCGAGCCAGCTCGTACTCTTCTCGAACTATCTGAAGAATCCCCAGAACATACGCGTCAACTGGGACAACCGCTTCTTCTGGAAGATAGCCAAGTACTTCACCCTCACGCTGTCGACCAACCTCATTTACGACGATACCATCCGCATCACCAACGAGGATCATCCCCGCGGCTACCGCACGGCTCAGTTCAAGGAATTCCTCGAATTCGGATTCACCTACACCATTGCCTCGAAAAAGTAATTCGCCCTTTGGCCCATCGTTCGCACGGCACGTCCGCGGGCTTCTGAAGCCCGTTTACGACGCCATGCCTGCACCGGAAGACGGCGGAGAAAAACCTGCCGTGACCGTGCTCCTTGCCGTGAGCGGGGGTCCCGATTCGATGGCGATGGCATCCATGTTCGCAGCCGCGGGGCTGCCATTTGCCATTGCGCATTGCAACTTCCATCTGCGCGGAGCAGAGGGAGACGAGGATACGGTGATGGTCCGAAGGTGGGCTCGTGCCAACGGAGTGCGTTTCCACCGCGCTGATTTCGACACCGAGTCCGTCGCGGCCAAGCGCGGAATCAGCGTCGAGATGGCCGCGAGGGAGCTCAGGTACGCATTCTTCGCAAAAACCGCCCGCAGGGAAGGCTATCCGGCAGTCGCGGCAGCCCATCACAGGGACGACAACGCCGAGACGATGCTCCTCAACCTCCTCAGGGGTACGGGCGTCAAAGGCCTGTCAGGGATGCGTGACAGCGGTCCCCTGCCGGTGCCGGGATACGAAGACATTCTCCTGATAAGGCCTCTTCTCAGCCGTTCGCGGGACGGGATCATGGCTTATCTGCAACGCGAGCATGTCCCCTACCGGCTCGACAGCACCAACGCGGAGAACCACTACAAACGCAACCGCCTGCGCAATCAGGTATTCCCGATTTTCAGGGAGCTCAATCCTTCATTCATCAATACCCTCGTGGAGGATGCCGGCAGAATAGCGTCGGTGGCCGCAATCGCCGACGATTACTTCAAGGCCCATAAGCCGATGCTGCTCAAGGACGATACCATCGATATCGACGCCCTGATGGAGACGCCCCACTGGGAATATCTCCTCTACCGCATTCTCGCGGAATACGGATTCTCGCCGGCCGACGCCTCGATGACGGAAGACCTGCTCAAAAGCCATGCGCACCTCGGAGGCAAGACGCTCGCCGGGGGCGAAAAGGTGCTCATTTTCGCATACGGCAAGATCGTGATTTCCAGCCCCAGGGACTTCTGGGACGATTATCACAGCGTTACGGTGGAGGAGCCGGGGACATTCGCCGTCGGCGATATTCGCTTCAGCGTCTCGATGGAGGAGTGGAAGGGTAAGCCGTCTGATGCGGCAGTGGATGGATGCCTTATCGCGGATGCCGGTGCACTGGAGTTCCCTATCGTCGTACGCAATTGGAAGAGAGGCGATTACATGCGTCCGCTCGGGCTTAAGGGTCGCAAGAAAATCCAGGATGTGTTCACCGATCTCAAACTGAGCCTGGAGGAAAAACACGACGCGCTGCTCGTCGAGCCGCCGCATCCGACGCACGGTCCGGCCGATTCTCCTTTCCGCGTCCACGTGGCAGGCATCATGGCTCCGGCAGGCAAGCGTCTCTTCACCACGCGGATAGACGAGCGATTCCGCGTCCGCGAAAACACCACAAGTATAATACGAATCAGAATAATAAAGTAAATGTCCCGAGGTTTTCGGGACATTCGCTTTTTTAGAGGTTTCTCTTGATCTCGATGATCTGGAAGGCTTCGATGACATCGCCGGGGTGGATGTCGCTGAAGCGTTCGAGCGAACAGCCGCATTCGAAGCCTGCCGCGACTTCGCGGGCGTCATCCTTGCCCCTCTGGAGCGATGCGAGGGCGCCTGTGTAGACCACGATGCCGTCGCGGATGAGCCGCACCTGGGCCTTGGAGGTAAGTTTGCCTTCCTTGACCTGGCAGCCGGCGACCGTGCCGACCTTGGAGATCTTGAAGATCTGCTTGACCTCGGCCGCAGCGGTGACTTCCTCCTTCTTTTCGGGCTCGAGCATACCTTCGATACCTTCCTTGACGTCGTTGATGGCGTCATAGATGACGGAATAGAGACGAATCTCGATGCCTTCCTTCTCTGCGGCCTTGCGGGCTTCGGATGAAGGACGGACCTGGAAGCCGACGATAACGGCATCCGAGGCCTCTGCAAGAAGGATATCAGACTCGGAAATGGCACCGACAGCCTTATGGATCACGTTAACGCGGACCTCCTCGGTGGAGAGCTTGATGAGCGAATCGGAGAGAGCCTCGACGGAGCCGTCGACGTCGCCCTTGACGATGATGTTGAGCTCCTTGAAATTGCCGATGGCGATACGGCGGCCGATTTCCTCGAGGGTAAGGTGCTTCTGGGTCTTGATACCCTGGATGCGGATGAGCTGCTCACGGCGGTTGGCTATGCTCTTGGCCTCCCTTTCGTCGGTCATTACGTTGAATTTTTCACCGGCGGCGGGAGCGCCGTTGAGACCGAGCATCGATACCGGCGTCGAAGGACCGGCTTCCTGGACTTTCTGTCCACGTTCGTTGAACATGGCCTTGACGCGGCCGTAATAGCTTCCGGAGATGATCACGTCACCGACATGCACCGTACCGTCCTGGACGAGTACCGTGGCAAGATATCCGCGTCCCTTGTCGAGGGAAGACTCGATAACTGCGCCGCTTCCGAGCTTCTTGGGATTGGCCTTGAGCTCGAGGAGGTCGGTCTCAAAGAGAACTTTGTCGAGGAGTTTGTCAACATTGATGCCCTTCTTGGCTGAAATCTCCTGACACTGGTACTTGCCACCCCAGTCCTCTACGAGAATATTCATCTCGGAGAGCTGGCGGCGAATGGTATCGGGATTTGCGCCCGGCTTGTCTATCTTGTTGATGGCGAATACCATCGGAACGCCTGCAGCCTGGGCATGCGCGATTGCCTCCTTGGTCTGGGGCATCACGGCGTCGTCAGCCGCAACGATGATGATCGCAAGGTCGGTCATCTGGGCACCGCGGGCACGCATGGCGGTGAATGCCTCGTGACCCGGGGTGTCGAGGAATGTGATCCTGCGGCCGTTTGCGAGCTTGACGTTGTATGCACCGATGTGCTGGGTGATACCGCCGGCCTCGCCCGCGATGACGTTGGTGTTGCGGATGTTATCCAGGAGGGAGGTCTTACCGTGGTCGACGTGGCCCATTACAGTGATGACGGGCGGACGTTCGACGTGGTCTTCCTCGCGGTCGGGCTCCTCGTTCTGGTTGATTTCCTCGGTGAGCTCGGCGGTGACGAATTCGACCTTGTAGCCGAATTCTTCAGCGACGAGGACGAGGGTCTCGGCATCGAGCCTCTGGTTGATGGAAACCATCATGCCGAGGGACATGCATGCGCCGATGACCTTGACTACCGGAGTGTTGTTCATGAGGGTGGCGAGGTCGTTGACGGTGACGAACTCGGTGACTTTGAGCACCTTGTTCTCGGCCTTGGCCTGCTCCATTTCCTCCTGCGAACGGATGGCGGCAATTTCGCGTTTTTCCTTGCGGTGTTTTGCTCCGAAGTTGTTCTTGGTGTCGTTCATCCTGGCGTAGGTCTCTTTGACCTGCTTCTGGATTTCCTTCTGCATCGCCTCCTCCTCTTCGGGAGTCATTGCCGGTTTGAAGCGGTCCTTGCCGCGGCTGCGTTTTCCGGTGCCGGGGGTATTCTGGACGGCCTTCTTGTCGGCTGCCTTCTTGCCTGCGGGTGCTGCTTCCACCTTGGTGACATCGACTTTTTCGTGTCCCTTGGCGATGCGCTCACGCTTGCGGCCCTTGGCTGCCTTGGGTGTCTCGAATTTGGAGAGATCAATCTTGCCGACTACCTTGAGGGGGCTGGCAGGTGTCTCGGCAGGGGCCGCCGGGGTCGTAGCGGTCTCCGCTTCGGGAGCTGTGGCTCCCTCTTCGGGTTCGGGTTTGGTCTCTTCGGGCACCGTCTCCTCGACGTGCTCGACGACAGGTTCTTCGACCGTAACGGTCACCTCGGGCTCAATCTTCTCGGGTTTGGTCTCCTCGGGTACTGTCTCAGGAATCACTTCCTCAGGCACTTCAGGGGCTTTTTCCTCAGCTACGGGCTCCTCTACCACAGGCTCCTGCTCCGGCTCGACCGGTGCAGTCTCTTCCTTGGGCTGGAGGCGGTAGCTGGCCGTCGAAAAGCCGGTGGTGGACTTGATGATGGTCTCTTCGCCGGGTTCGTATTCGTCCTCTTCCTCCTCGGGACGCGCCTTGCGGGCGCTCTTCTCCACGATGTCGGTGAGTTTGATGTCGATCTTCTCGGCGGCTTCCTTGAGCTCGAGGTCCTTGCCGAACTGATGCTCCAGCATGGGGAGATATTCGTCGGAAACCTTGGCGTTAGGATTGGCCTCGACACCCGCTCCCTTGCTGTTGAGGAAGTCAACGAGGGTCTGGAGACCGATGTTGAATTGTTTTATCAGTTTGTTCAGTCTGATTTCTGCCATATAGTAACCCCTTTTATTGTTTATTCTTCAAATTCGCTTCTCAGGATGGAAAGGACCTCTTCGACGGTCTCGTCCTCGAGGTCGGCACGCTTGGCGATATCTTCGGGAGCCAGGGCCAGGACGCTCTTTGCGGTGTCGCAGCCGATTGAGCGAAGTTTCTCAAGGATCCAGGGCTCGATGTCGTCGGAGAATTCGGAAAGCATGACGTCTTCCTCTTCGTCTTCGGCGGCGTTCTTCGGGAGTTCCCTCCAGACTTCGATTTCGCGGCCGACGAGCATGCTGGCGAGCTTGATGTTGCAGCCGCCCTTGCCGATGCCCTTCTTGACCTCCTCGGCATCCATGAAGACCTTGATCTTGTCCTCAGGGGACTGGCCGAGGTCGATATTGGAGATACGGGCCGGGTTGAGGGCGCGGGTAATGAGGAGCTGTGTGTTGGTCGTCCACTGGAGGACGTCGATATTCTCGTTGCGGAGCTCGCGGACGATGCCGAGGATGCGGGAACCCTTGACGCCGATGCAGGCGCCGATGGGATCGATGCGGTCATCGTATGATTCGACAGCGACTTTAGCCCTTTCGCCGGGGACGCGGACCACCTTCTTGATGGTGATGAGGCCGTCGTAGATTTCGGGGACTTCCTGCTCGAAGAGTTTCTCGAGGAATTCGTCCGAAGTCCTGGAAAGAACGATGTAGGGAGTCGAATTGTTCTTCATCTCGACACTCTTGATGATGGCACGGACAGTGTCGTCCTTCTTGAAATGCTCGCCGGGAATCTGCTCGGCGCGCGGGAGACGGAGCTCGTTGCCGTCCTCGTCGAGGATGAGGACCTCCTTGGACCAGGTCTGGTAGATCTGTCCGGTGAAGAGTTCGCCCACACGGGCGGAATATTTCTTGAAGACATTGGCCTTCTCGATGTCGAGGATACGTCCCTGGAGGTTCTGGCGGATGTTGAGGATGCCGCGGCGGCCGAATGATGCGAGGGAGAGCTTGCGGGTGTAGGTGTCGCCCGGCTCGTAGTCATCGTCACCTGTTTCGGCGGCGATCTCGTCCACGGTGATTTCGGTGACAGGATCTTCAACCTCTTCCACCACCTCGAAATTCTGGTAGATTTCGCAGTCGCCCTTGTCGACGTTGATGATCACGTCAAAGTTGTCGGAGGTGCCGAAGGTTTTGGCAATCTGGGTGAGGAACACGTCCTTGAGAACGCCCATCATCACGGGCCTGTCGATGTTCTTTTCTTCCTTGAAGTCCTTGAACGCATCGACCAGGGTGATTTCGTTGTCTTTTTCTTTCATTTGTGTGGTTATCGTTATTATTATTTGAAATCAAGCGAAGGGGTCACGGAATTGATGTCCTTGAGGGCGAATGTCTCCTCACGGGCCACACGCTGCTTTTTCTTCGAACCATCGACCGTCTCGAGTGACTCGAATGCGAGGGTGACCGACTCTTCAGTGGCGGCTGTCAGCCTGGCGACGAGCCTCCTTCCTCCCTTGAATCGCACGTCGACGTCGGTGCCGATGGCTTTTACGTACTGGGCGAATACCTTGAAGGGCCTGTCAAGTCCGGCCGAGGACACTGTGAGGGAATAATCCTCCTCGTCCTGGTTGAAGATGGCGTGGAATGCCTCGTCGATGGCGGCACAGTCATCCCAGTCGACAATACCGTCCGTCTTTTCGATGTAGACGGTGATGTCGTTGGCGGTGGAGACCGTCACTTCGGTAATGAAGCAGCCCCTTGACTCGACGGCGGGGGTAATCTTTTCCGTGATAGTATTCCTGTTCATGTCTGATATAACAAAAAATAGGGGACCCGCGTCCTCTATCTCGTTCACGCTGCAAAGGTAGCAATAATATTCCAAATCCCCAAAAAATGATTATCTTTGTAATATGAAATTAGAATATTCAGCAGCGCAACTGGCCGAAATCCTGCATGGCACCGTCGATGGAGACGCAAGCGCCAGGGTAACCCGCTTCACCAAGATCGAAAACGCGAAGAAAGGCTCCCTATGCTTCTTCGCCAACCCCAAATACGAAGAATACGTCTACAGCGGAGAACCCTCCGTTCTCCTCGTAAACAAGGATTTCGTCCCGAAGCAGCCCCTCCCCTACACTCTCGTCAGGGTTGACAATGCCTACAGCGCTCTGGCTGAGCTCCTTAAGTACATTCAGGAATCCAGGCGCAAGTACCGCCGCCACCGCAGTTGCAGCGCGACCAGATTCTGCTCCACGCACTTCGGAAAGAAGGTCTACCTAGGCGCCCACGCATACGTCGGCAGGAGGACAGTCGTCGGCGACTTCACCCATATCGGAGAGAATGTCTACATCGGCGAGGACTGCAAGATCGGCAGCCGCTGCATACTGTACCCAGGCGTCCGCATCTACCCCGGCATGGTGATAGGTGACAATGTAATTATCCACGCCAACGCCGTCATCGGCTCGGACGGATTCGGCAACGCCCCCCAGCCCGACGGCACCTGGAAAAAGATCGAGCACCTCGGCAACGTCGTCATCGGCGACAACGTCGAGATCGGGGCAGGCACCACCATTGACCGTTCCGAGATGGAATCAACCATCATCGGCAACGGCGTCAAGATCGACAACCTCTGCCAGATAGCCCACAACGTCGTCATCGGCGACAACACCGTGATGGCGGCCCTCACCGGCATCGCCGGCAGCGCCAAGATAGGCAAAAACTGCATCCTCGCAGGCCAGGTAGGCATTACCGGTCACGTGGTCATCGCTGACAACACTACCGTAGGTGCACAGGGCGGAGTCATCGGCAACATCCGCAAGAGCGGACAGACGCTGGTCGGTTCACCGGCTATTGATGCCAAGCTGTATATGAAGGCATACGCACTTTTCAAGGCCGCGGCGGAGGAGAAATAGCGTTTTTATTATCCTTTCCGGCGCTTATAGCTTGGGAAATGCATTATTTTTGCTATCTTTGCTGACTTTGTAATTTTAATGAAAGAAGAGTCAGCGAATGCTTAACAGGCAGCATACCCTCTCCCGGGCCTATTCCTTTGAAGGGAAAGGGCTTCATACCGGGACATACGCCCACATGACGCTCCTTCCCGCCCCGCCTGACACAGGCATACGTTTCAAACGTACAGATCTCTGGGACGAGCCTATCATCGAAGCGGTTGCAGAAAACGTCACCAATACAGCGCGCAGCACCACCATCTCCCAGGACGAGGTGGTCGTGGTTACAATAGAACACCTCATGTCTGCCCTCACGGGCCTTGGCGTCGACAATGCCCTCATTGAGATCGACAATATCGAGGTCCCCATTCTGGACGGCTCCGCCCGCCAGTATGCCGAGGCTATCAGCGCCGACGGACTGGAGGAGCAGGACGCGCTCAGGACATTCATCGAGATTCCCGAACCCATCGAAATCCGTGACGCCAAAAAAGGATCATGGATCCGCATCGAGCCCTCTGAGATCCCCTCGCTGGAGGTCACCGTGGACTTTCATTCCAACGTTCTCGGCGTCCAGACGGCCAAATGGGACCAGGATACCGATTATGTCCGCGACATCAGTGTATGCCGCACATTCGTATTCTTCCACGAAATCGAATTCCTTTACAAGAACAACCTCATCAAAGGCGGCGACGTCGACAATGCCATCGTCATCGTAGAGCACCCCGTCACCGAGGCCCAGCTCCGCGAACTCACCGGCCTCATGGGCAGGCCGCTCCTTTCTGTCACCGACAGCGGCTATCTCAACAACCTCGAGCTTCATTTCCCCAACGAATGCGGCCGGCACAAACTCCTCGATCTCATCGGCGACCTCCGTCTCGTCGGCGGCTGCCTCGTCAAGGCAAAGATTACCGCATACAAACCCGGCCACACCATCAATACTACAGCAGCCAAAGCCATTCGCAAGGCAATAAATAGCAAACTCAAATGACAACCATCCATCCTCTTGCCACCGTCAGCCCCAAAGCCATTCTCGGCGAAAACGTCCAGATCGGGCCTTACGCATTCGTCGATGACGACGTCGTGATCGGCGACGGCACCAAGATTCATCCCCATGCCACGATTTACAACTACGCCCGCATCGGCAAGGACTGTGAAATTTTCCCCGGCGCTGTCATTGCCGCGATTCCACAGGACCTGAAGTTCGACGGCGAAGTGACTTACGTCGAAATCGGCGACCGCGTCACCGTTCGCGAATGCGCCACAGTCAACCGCGGCACCAAGGCTTCCGGCAAGGGCGTCACCAGGGTCGGCGACGACACCCTCCTGATGTCATACACCCATGTCGCCCACGACTGCAACGTCGGAAAACACTGTATTCTAGTAAGTTACGTCGGCATCGCCGGTGAGACTGATGTCGACGACTGGGCCATCCTCGGAGGCGGCTCAATGGCCCATCAGTTCACCAAAATAGGCTCTCACGCGATGATTGGCGGCGGATGCAAGATCAACAAGGACATTCCGCCGTACTCACTCTGCGGACGCGATCCCATCTGCTACTGCGGCATCAATATCGTCGGTCTCCGCCGCCGCGGATTCTCCTCCGAAACGATCCGCAACATCAAGGATATCTACGATACCATATTCTATCAGGGATTCAACATCTCCGACGGATGCAGCAAGGTCGAACAGGGTTTCCCGCCGTCTCCTGAAAGGGACAATATCCTTAACTTCATCCGCAATTCCAAGAGGGGAATCATCCATGCTCCCCAGCCGACTTCCGTCAAAGGGGATTTCGATTAATCTGCGCCGTGCTGCTCTCTACGGCATATTTTCCGCCCCTCGAGTACATAGCGCTCATCGCAAGGGATTTCACCCTGTCTCCGGACAGGGTTTTTCCGTCCCGTGTCACCATAGAGGCATGTGAAAGCTACGTCAAGCAAAGCTACCGCAACCGCTGCTACATCCTCACCTCCCAGGGCCCTGAAATGCTCCAGGTCCCCATCGTCCATGGCGAAAAGCACATCAGCCGCATCCGCGTGGACTACTCCGTCCCCTGGGTCGAAAAAACCAAAAGAGCCATCGACACCGCCTACCTCAGCACCCCCTGGCTCGAATACTACAGAGACGAATTATACGCCGTCCTCGACTCCCAGCCAGAGCATCTGATCGACTTGAATACAAATCTCCTGAGATTCCTTCTCGACAAATTCCACATCGCCGCAGAAATCTCATTCACAAGCGAATACAACAAAGACGTTCCAGACGACTGGCGCTCCGCCATCCATCCCAAAAAACCCAACACAATCCTCCCCTCCCTCGGCCTCGGCAAACCCTACTACCAAGTCTTCCACCCTGACACCCCCTCGTCGGCCGACAATACCCCTCACTCCTTCACCCAAGCCCCCCAAGGCTTCACCCCCAACCTCTCCTCCCTCGACCTCCTCCTCTCCCAAGGCCCCTCCTCCCTCCCCTGGCTCAAAAAATAACCGTCGCCAATCAAGCAGGGGGTTTGGGGGACTATTCCCCCAATAGATAATATCGTCGGAGCCGGCGTTTTTCGCAAAAAGCCCCAGGCATCGATTGATGTGAGGCCATTCTGGGTAGGACTGCAGCGGGCAGGGGGTTTGGGGGACTATTCCCCCAATAGATAAT
>CAJODR010000025.1 GCA_905233275.1 uncultured Bacteroidales bacterium
GATATCGTCAATATTATCGGCAAGGGATTTCCCGGGCTCAAAGAAAGACATATAATACGCTACTCCGCCCATAATCATATAGGTCTGGGCAAGATCATAGCGGTCCATTGTGATATTCCTAGACTTGAAATATCGCTCGGTCTCGTTCAAAGTGAAAGGATGCATGTGCATCTCCCTATTGGTGCGCCCATAAAGCCCTCCTTTGTTGTTGATGAGTTTGTCCAACATCCAGGTAGTGGCACTGCCGCAAACAATCAAGAGAAGATTATGCTTTGCACAGCCCCAATCGTTCCAAAAGTGCTCGAAGGCAGACATGAATCCGGACTTAGCCGTATCGAGCCAAGGCATTTCATCAATGAAAACCACCATCTTTTTCTTAGACCTTTTGCGGTCAAGCATCTCTTCCAGTTTATGAAAGGCATCAAACCAGCTCACAAGAGGGCCGTCCAATTGCGCTCCGTATTTCTCTAGGGAATGAGCGAACTCCTCCAACTGTATTTTGTAGAGAAGCTTCTCGTCTTTATTCTCCAATTCCAATGGAGAGGTGGCGGTATGCCGGAAAGCAAAGTTGTCATCAAAGTACTCCCGAATCAGAAACGTTTTTCCTATACGACGCCTGCCGTAAACGGCCAAAAACTGCGCCGTGGGTTCTTCTAACAACCTTTTGAGCGTGGCCTGCTCTCTTTCCCTTGCAATAATGAATGATTTCATAAGCAATAAAAATATCCAGCCGCGAAGATACAAAAAATATCGTTCACGGCTAAATATTTTTCAATTATTTAACTGTTCCGCTTGTTCCGCTCCACTGTGGAACGGAACTGTTAGAGGTGGAGTGGGTCCCAATTGAAGGTATGAGACACGTCCTGGTTCACGGCTACTATCAAATCAAGCCGAACCAACTATGGTATAGTCCTGCATTTTTTGGACAAGAGTATCTTGTTAGGGAGTAACTTTACCAAATAGTTGAATCGTCGCAAACAATTGCGATGGTTTTTTGTTTATATGAAGTGCCGGCGTTTAGTGGTCTTGTTACTTGCGTTTTTCGCCCAGGACGGCCCAGCGGATGAGGGGGAGGCGGCGGAGGAGTTCGTAGAGGAGGGGGGAGAGGGTGAATACGGCCGCGATGAGGATCAGGTACATGGCCCACGGGGGGAGCTGGGTGGAGACTTTCATCATGTAGCCGAGTGCGGCGAGGGGAAGATAGTGGACAACGTACAGTCCGAAGCTGCTTCGCGTCATGTATCCGCAGAAGGCGGATGTCTTGTTGAAACGGGCTTTGAACCACGCCATCATCGCCAGGCACGCCAGCCAGCCGTAGAGACAGTTGAGTGGACTGCTGAGATAGTCCGGCGAGGTATTGTCCTGACCGAAGGTGGTGACTACAAGGACGATACCCGAGGCCACCGCACAGACCAGTAGCGGCACCCACACCTTCCCGATAAGATCCTGCACGCTGTCGTGCGAGAAGATGAAGTATCCCATCAGGAACGGAACCATGTAGAACAGAGGCTTATAGAGATTGTACAGTCCGTCTGCACTATCCGGTCTCGGATGATGGATGAGCAGTTGCTCGCCTGCCCAGAACAGGATGCCCAGCAGGATGGTCCAGACGATACCCGTCTTTCCTCCGAAAACCTTTCCGCACCTGTCATGGAATCGGTTTTTCGCATCCAGTTTGCGTATCAGAAGCAGTAGCAGCGAGAACAGCCACAGGTCCTGGATGAACCACAAAGGCCCGATGCCGGAGAGACTGTAAGCAAAGTATTTGATGGCTCCCACCATGCCGGCCGGGACGGAATCCGGAATCTCGGCGAATGGATCCGTACCTGAGGCAACGGCGGCAACCTGAGTGTTGAAGTAGCCCGTCATCCACTGAAATACGAACAGGCCGATAGTGGCCGGAACCAGCAGTTTGCGTGTGCGTGACTTGAGCCACTCACTGCCGCTGTATTTGTCAAGGGCCATTCTGGCGCTTATTCCGGCGACCAGGAACAGCAGCGGCATGAACCACGGATAGAGTATGTACATTACCACGTCCTGATACTGCGGACACTCCGGATAGGGGCCGAAGCCGCCGATCCCGCCAAAGACTCCTTTATTGTTGTAGAAATAGAACACGTGATACAGCAGCACCAGGAGCACGGTCACCCAGCGCAGGTTGTCAAGCCAATGTTTTCTCATTTGGGAAGGCCCTCCATCGCCTTGTCTATTGCGCTTTGGAATACCTCTGTCTTGAGCATCGCCATGCCTTTCTGGTCCCCAAGGACGAGCAGGGCGTCTCCCGGTTTGATATCGTATATCTTGCGGGCATCACGCGGAATCACAATCTGCCCCTTGTCGCCGACCTTGACGACTCCAAAGATGTATTTGCCTTCTTTTTCTTGCATAGTTGTAGGAGAAGTTGGAAATTTCCCACAAATATAACAGGCCGTAGATAAAAAAGCAAATCATTTTCGGCAAAAAACGACCGTGGGCGCGGATTGTGTAATTCTTTACGCAAAATGCGCACAAAAATTTGCGATTATCTTTTAGATTTACGGCCATGAAAGCCAAATTATTAATAGCACTTGCCCTGACACAGCTTCTGATCAGCTGTGGTCCCAATGAACACACAATCGTAATTCCCCCGCCCCCGGAAGAGGAAGAGCCTACAACTCCCGTAACTCCTCCCGAGGAGCCGGAGATCCCCACGCCTCCTGTAGAGCCGTCAACTAACTATATCATAGTTGGTTACGCTACCTACTGGGATAAGACCATGCCGGATCCCACTTACCTGACGCACATCAACTACTCGTTCGCACACATCAAGAGCGACTTCGAGAGCCTGGATGTCAAGAGCGAAAGCCGGCTTGCACAGATTGCCGCCCTCAAGAAAACCAATCCCGGTCTCAAGGTACTCCTTTCGGTCGGCGGCTGGGGCGCAGGCAATTTCAGCGAAATGGCTGCCGACGACACCCACAGGATGAACTTCTGCAAAAACTGCCTCGCAGTGGTCAAGAAGTACGACCTGGACGGTATCGACCTGGACTGGGAATACCCCACCAGCAATTCCGCCGGCATCAGTTCGTCGCCCAACGACACCAGGAATTTCAACTACCTGCTGCGTGACCTCCGCGAGGTCCTCGGCGACAGCAAGCTCATCACGATGGCCTCATCGGCGAATGCCAAATACGTGGATTTCAAGACCGCGATCCAGTTCCTGGACTTCGTCAACATCATGACCTACGACATGGGCAAGCCGCCGTACCACAACGCCGGCCTCTATGCCTCCACCAAGACCAAACGCAGCTGCGACGAGTCAATAGAGCTCCACTACAAGGCAGGCGTCCCGTACGACAAGATTGTCCTCGGAATACCCTTCTTCGGCCATGGCAACGGAGTCGAATTCACCTCTGAAACAATTGATTACAACGAAATCAAATTCGACGGCTACACCAAATGCTGGGATGACAAGGCCATGGTTCCGTACCTGACCAATTCCTCCGGTGATATGGTCCTCAGCTATGACGACGAAGTCTCTGTCGGCATGAAAGCTGACATGGTGAAGCAGAGAGGCCTCAAGGGCGCAATGTACTGGAACATAGAGGCTGACGGCAAAGACTGGCCGCTTTCCAAGGCCATTGCATCGCGTCTCATCGGTTGGGAACCCTCCGGTGAAGAGCCGGATCCGAGCATCCCCAGCTACCTTGTGACCAATGCCTATATGCAGAAGTATATGGAAGAGGTGACCTACACGGATATGGAATTCACTTCCGTCATCAAGAATTACCCTGGTGGCGGTCCCGGCGAGGCCGATATCCCGCCGTCCGTCAACCTGACCTGGACTACAGCCTCGTCCTACGGCACCCAGACCCTTACAATTTCCGAGACCGGCGGCTGGAGCCGTACGTATTCGGTCAAGGCAGGCGTCGGAGAGCAGGAGCTTACCAATCTTGTACCTAACGAAACCTATACATATATAGTTACCGCCTCCTCCGGCGTAATAGTGGCCGAAGGCAAATTCCGCACGACCGGCTCCATTCATCAGCTATACCTCAAACCGCAGGTGCGCAACGCCCGCGACCTCGGCGGCTGGACGACCACTGACGGCAAGACCGTGGTATACCGCAAGATCTACCGCGGAGGCAAGGTGAGCTCCAGCAACATGAAGACTGAAGGCAAGGAAGAAGGCCTCGCACAGGGCATCCTCGCTGAGCTTGACCTCCGCGAATTGGAGGATGTGCCGTCGAGTTCATACTTCGGCAGTTCCATCAGCTTCCTGGCTCCCGGCTTTGAAAGCGGCTATCGCAGCATGCTGAGAGACCGTGCTGAAGGTGTCCGCCAGTGCATCGAATTCATCGCGGATTGCCTCAGGAAAAACCGTCCGGTATATTTCCACTGCGCAGCCGGCCGTGACCGTACCGGTACCATCGCGATGCTGGTCCTCGGCGTCCTCGGCGTCCCGGAAAGCCAGATCGGCAAGGACTACGAGCTTACCTACTTCTCCCCGGCCGACTGGAGTATGTACAACGGTGATTACCACCACATGCGTACCGCAGATGGCAGCTATATCCCCGCAATCGAGTATATCGTCAAGACCGGCGGCGGTGGCACCGACTTCAAGAAATGCACGGAGAACTACCTCCTCTCCATCGGTGTCAAGCAGTCCGATATCGATGACATAAGACGCTTAATGCTGAAATAGAATATGAGAAAGAGATTCTTCCTTCTTTTAACCCTGGCTGCGGCGCTGGTGCTTCCAGCCCGCGCCCAGCAGGGTTTTGAATTCCTGTCGGAACATCCTGAATACCTGGCCGCTACGGATTATCTGTGCCCGACAGGCCCGGTAGACCTTACCCCCGCACCGGAGGGCTATGAGCCATTCTACCTGAGCCACTATGGCCGCCACGGCGCCCGTTACGCCTGGCAGAGCGACATGTACGAGAGGCTCAACAACGTATTCACCAAAGCCGACGAGGAAGGCAACCTCACCGCCAAGGGCAAGGAATTCAAACGCAAGTTTGACGAACTCTATCCCTCGGTGCGCTACCGCGTGGGCGACCTTTCCCGCAAGGGCTGGCAGCAGCAGAAAGAGCTCGCTGAGCGAATGTATTCCAACTTCCCGGAAATCTTCGCTGGCGATCCTTACGTGATGGCGCGTACATCCACCTCCACCCGCTGTGTGATGACGATGTCTTCATTCTGCCTCGGCCTCAAAGGATGCAATCCCGGGATAGAGATATTTGAGAATTTCGGCAAATTTTTCCTCCCGGCCATTCTCCCGCAGAGCGGAGAGAATCCGTTCAGGGACAAGGGCTTCGAGAAGACCCCCGTCCCCTTTGACGAGACGGTGGCACAGTACATCGACCGCAACATCAAGTGGAAACCCATCCTCAAGCGCCTGTTCAAGAACCCCGACAAAGCCCTTCCGGAGAAAGAGCAGTGGGAATTCGTTTCCTACCTCTATTATTTCGGTGCGGGAATGAACAGCCTCGATTCGGACCTCGACTTCAACGACATTTTCACCACAAAGGAGCGTGTCGCCCTCTGGAAGTACGACTGCTTCCAGTTCTACTGCGACGCGTGGCCGACCCATCTCGGCTATATGCCTATCGTTGAGGATATTATCGAGAAGGCTGACGAAAGGATTGCTTCAGGTCAGCGCGGCGCGGAGCTCCGATTCGGACACGACTACACCTTCCTTCCGCTCCTTATGATTCTGAATGTGAACGGAATGGGCCGTGAAGCCAAGACAGCGGACGAAGTTCCCCTCATCTGCCAACTCCAGAACGTGCCGATGGGTGCAAATATCCATTTCGTGTTCTACCGCAATGCCGACAGCGAAGAAGTACTGTTCAAAGTATTGCTGAACGGCAGGGAAGCAACCCTGCCGCTCGATACGGATATCTGGCCGTACTACTCCTGGAAGGAGTTTAAAGCGCAGTTTTAATCTCTCCAGACCCGGATCGACTGGATTCGGGCCGTGGGTTTGAATTTTGGATCAATGATACGTGAAGGGCCGTAGGGCGAAGGCTCTACGGCTTCTTTCAATGCATCGGAAGTGGTCAGGAACGCGATCTTGCTGTTCCATATCTCGTCCTCGATCGAGATCGTGCCGTCGGGGAGTACGTATACGACGGGAGCTACATCGCCGATTTCAATGCAGTCGGAGATAAGTCCGCCCGGATGGGGCTGTTCGTTGACGCCTTCGTATGCAGCGCCGCTGACCGCGTATTTGGGGAACCGCACCTCGATGGACCAGACGTCGCCGTCCTCCACCTGAATCTCAAGGCCCAGCAGGTCGCCTTTTCTGACCAGCCACATGCCGGCTTCATCGGAATACTCGATATTGTATCCGTTCGGATCCCCGCCAACGGTGATATCGGGCATCTGTTCGCCAAGAGTGATGTTACCAAGACCTTCGGAATGGATGCATTCGTACAACTGGTCCGTATCGCGGACGAATTCGGCCCCGTTCCATTTATAATCGACCGACAGGTCACCGTTGTAGATGCCTTCGTCGTATGAATAGGGGTCGTGCAGCCACACCTGCATGCCGTCAAACGAGAAATTGTAATCGAATATCCCCTTCTTTGCGGCTTTTCTCAGCGAATTGACGTCAGCACCGGCCATACGGAGGATGTCGTTGAAATCGTTGTATGAGGGCATTGGATTGAACGGGAGCTCCCTCTCGACGGCATTCCCTGTCTCCGGGTCATATTCGTATGCGCGGATATATTCGGTAACGGGCGCCTCGCAGCCGCTGTTTTCCAGAAGGAGGACCAGAATATGGCCGTCCGCCTTGTAGCGGTAGCAGGCCATTTCGGTGCCGTGGTAGCAGTCGCCGTCGAAGGTGGTATGGGTTAGGAAATTGTTCTTGCCCAGGAACTCCTCGCGCGTGTCGTGAACATCCTTCAGCTCTTCCTTGATGCTGTCCTTGATGCTCTGGGAGGCGTAATACTTCGACATTATATTGTCCCCGAAGATGGAGAAAATCTTGAACAGTTCGTCAAAGGTGAATGGCGCATCGGCGTCGACCACGGGTGCAGTCGAAGGCGTCTCAACCTGATCTGCAGTTTTCTCAGGGGCGCTTTCTTTGCTTTCATTGCCGGCGGTCGCTCCCTTGGAACCGCCCTTGCAGCCGGTCGCGACAATGGCGACGGCAGCCATCAGGATAAAAAGTTTTTTCATATCCCAAAGATACGAGTATTATCAGAAAGTCCAGCGGAGACCGGCGCATGGATTGCACATGAAGCCCTTGTTGCCTGCGAAATTATAGGACAGTTCGATCTCCGTACCGATGTCGAGATGGTTCTTGAAAGCATTTCCGAGGTTGAACCACAGCTGCGGCTCGCTGAGGAAGGAGAACTTGGCGGTAGTGCCGTCGGCGAATACCGAATTGTTCCCCCAGAGGTCCATGAATCCCTTGAAAGTGAGGCCGTTGACGCCGAAGAGATGCTGGAGGCTCCACACCGCTGTAAACTTCAGGGGAATGTCAGCCTCGCCGGCTCCGATATGCGCGTCGTACATGAGATACAGGGTCAGAAGTCTTGAGAAATCTTCGTTGTGGATATCATACTTGCCGCCGATGCAGAATATGCCTGCGCCCCAGGTGCTGCCGTCGTATTCGAGGTGTGCGCTGAAGTCCTTCAGCGAGCTTTCCTTCCAGAAATTGATACCTCTTTCAATCTCGAAATAACTGCCGTTCAAAGCGCTGGCCAGATGGTCCTTACGCTGCCCGGAATCGGCGAAATAATGGTCGATGAAGAAGAAGGTGTCACCGAATTCGTCCCCCTTGAACATTTCGAAGGTGGTGGTGATATAGCCCCGGTCCTTGCCGAAGTCGTAGTAGGTCTGGAGATTGGTCTGTGCGAGAAGACCGGTGGAGAATACGAGCGCCGATGCGGCGAGAATAAGTTTTCTATACATTGCTTTTACGATAAATCATGGTTCCGATAAGATAGCATACGGCGGCTACTGCCATGCCGTTGATTGCGGGGATGCCCCAGCTGACGAGATTGGCGACCGTGGCGCCGAGGATGACGCCGGCGATGGATGCCCAGTTGAACTTGCGGGCGGGTTCCTTTCCGGCGAGGTAGTCTTTCCTGTGAAGGAAATAGCTGAGTATCAGAATGATTCCCACAGGGGGAAGGGTGCAGTTGAGGACGTTGAGCCAGTCGCAGAAGTTCCAGTAGAGCCAGACAGCAGCGACGGTGCCGATGATGCCGGCGATGATGACCATCAGCTTCTTGGGCTTGGAGAATATGTTGGAAAGGCCGAGGCCCGCGGTGAACAGGGCGTTATCATTGGTCGTCCAGATGTTGAGACCGAGCACCAGAATGGCGAAGTAGAACATATTCAGATTGTACATCACGTCGAATATGTCGTTGCCGCCCGCATAGATGCTCGATACCGCACCGAAGAGGAACATCAGGCTGTTGCCGATGAAAAATGCGATTACCGTGGCCAGGCAGCCGATTTTGGCATTCTTCGCGAAGCGGGTGAAATTCGGCGTAGCCGTACCTCCGGAGACGAAACTGCCGATGACGAGTCCTGCGCCGCCGATGATGCCGAGGGTGTTGCCGCTCTTGCCGAATTGCTCGACGAGCCCCGCATCTCCCTGGCGGATAGCGAGAATCATCGCGACGGTACCGAGGATTGCGACCGCCGGGACAGCGACATAACTGACGATTTTGAGGCCCTTGATATCGAAGTAAGCACTACCGGTCATCAGGAAACCGGCGACGACCACAAGGAGGTATCCTTGCCATGGCATGTGGTCAGGAGTCACTTCCAGGCCCATAATCTTGCTCGCGACAGGAATCGCGAACATCGCCAGGCCTACGCCGAACCAGCCGATCTGGGTGAAGCTGATCATTGCACTCGGGAGATAGCTGCCACGGCTGCCGAAACTGCGGCGTGACAGTTCATCAAGGGTTAGCCCGCTCTCGGCGCCGATGTATCCGAGGGCGCCGGTATAAGCCGCCAGGATTGCACCGCCGAGGAGGAGGGCAAAAATAAAGCCGCGGAAGTCGAGTCCTGCGGCCAGTTGCTGACCCGCCCACATACTGGCGGAGAAGAAGGTGAAGCCAAGCATCACCATGAACATACTCAGGTTGCTGAGTTTCTTTTTTTTGTCAGTCATATAGCGTTTGGATTGATTTTACGGATTGAATGCGCCTTAAGGCGAGGTCACGGAGAGACAGGCTACCGGCGGAACTCAGCAGTGCGGTTTCCCGCTTCCAGAGCTCCCGGAGGCCGTTTTGTTCCAATTCGGCGAAGCCTGTGGCGGATTTCCATTCCCCGAAGGGAAGGGGAGTGGGGTACCCGAGCTTTTCGGCCGTCAGCGCCACCGGGTCGATGATTTCGCTCCTCCGGAGAATGCCTTCCCAATACTCCAGCACTTCGTCGAAGTGGACCGGAATCTCGTACCGCCTCGCGCCGCCGTCGTAGATGATGCATTTCTCGTAGAGGGCGTCCGGATGGTCCATTACGAATGAGCGGAATTCAGGCGTCACTACGCCGCCTTGCCAGCCGAAGTCGATGTCGGGGACGTTGATGCCGCTGGCGCCGTGGTCCGTGTAGACCGTGAACATTCCTTCGTAGAAGAAGCAGTCGATGCCCTCGAATCCTGGCCAGAGGCTTTTCATGCGTTCTGCAGTCCGCTGCATGAGCCTGAGGGCCCTGGTGCCGCCGATGGTGAAGAATATGAAGCGTCTGATGCTGCCGCCTCCTTTTTGGATGGTGTCGATAGCAAAGTCGAGGCAGCGGCCGAATGTGTCTCCGGTCGCGAGGATATCGCCGATTGCGAGCACCATGTCGCGCTTCGGGCGAATCTTGTCGTACTTGATCGCAAGGCCCTTGATGACGTGGTCAACGATGTCGCGTTCGCAGGAAATGAAATGAATGTCGGAGGTGCGGATCCCGGACATTGCCGCCGCCTCTTCGAGAGGGTAATTCAGCCCTCCGCGGAGAATGGTGAGGATGTCCATATTGTTGCCCAGGCCCCTGTCTCTCAAGAAGTTGAGGGCTGAGACTGTAGGCGCCACCAGCGCCTTGTATGCATCAAATCCCACCGTCTCGGGGAAGGCGAGAAGAGGCTGCGCAGAAGGGTCGGAAATGAGGAAAAACCGCGGTGAGAGCTGCGGAACGTGCAGTTCATATACACTCGTGTCATTGTACCTCGCTTCCGGTCGAAGGAGGACATCAGGACAGGTCACCATGGGGTCTCCCGATTAGAACTTATCGGGATACAAAGATATTGAAAAAATGGTATTAAGTCCAAATTTTTTTTTGCCCTATCCGATCGAAGGATTGAAATGGGGGATCGGTTTCAACTTGAAAAGGTTGAGGCGGTGCTTGCGGTCAATGAGCTCCTTGGTGGAGGGATCCTCGCATACGCCGGTGCGGATATAGCGGTCGAGCACGGCGTATGTGAAGCCGAGGTTGTCCTCGTCAGTCTTGCCGCAGAGGCCGTCAGAAGGCGTTTTTTCGACAAGGTCGACGGGGAGACCGAGCTCTTTGCCGATCGCCACTACCTCCTGGACCGTCAGTCCTCCGAGCGGGGAGAAGTCGCCGGCAGCGTCGCCGTATCTCGTGGAATACCCCACCCAGTCTTCGGACAGGTTGCAGGTATTGGCCACACGTCCGTTGTTGGACTGGGACACGGCGTAGAGCGCTGTCATCCTGAGCCTCGGGGCCAGGTTGATACGTGTCTGGTCGCTGACAGGACCGCCGAGCGCATCCTCTACTTCAGCCTTCATGGCGTCGAAAGCCGCGCCTATATTTACGTTATAGCTGCGTATGCCGAGATGCCTTATCAGGCGAATGCTGTCGTCAATGTCCGGCTGTACGCCGTTGGGCATAGTAACGCCGATGACGCGGTCGCGGCCGAGAGCCTCCACGCAGAGTGCTGCGACTACGCTGCTGTCTTTGCCGCCTGATATTCCGATGACTGCATTGCAGCCATTGCCGTTCTCTTCAAACCAGTCGCGAATCCACTGCACGACCTCAACGAGGGTTTTCCTGACGTCGAATTTGTATTCCATATTACTGAATCTTTTTTCTCATTACGTTGACAATTTCTCCGATATACATTGTATGGATGCCTACACGCTTGTAGATATCCTGTCTGACGTCTTCCGGGACCTCTTCCGGGTCGAACGGCATGGCGTACAGTTTCTTGCATTCGATATAGAGAATCGCTTCCGCGAATATCGGATTGCCGAGGGAGGTGAATTCCGGCGTGAGCCCCGCCCTTTGGACCTTGTCAGGCTCTTTGGCGCCAGTGTGCGAGCCTAGGTAGACGAGCGCTTCGTGATTCTCCTCCGGGAATAGAGACACGGTGAAATAGGCGCTGGAGTCCATCAGGGCCTTGGTATAGCGGTCTTCTGAGACGTAGACGATCATGACCGGCTTGTTCCACAGACGGCCTGCTGTGCCCCAGCCGATAGTCATGGCATTGAACGAATCCTTGTCGCCGACGGCAAGGGCCATCCAGTCGTCCCGGAGGACCTGGTTCCAGCTGAAAGTGAGGGAGTCCGCCGAGGCCTTTTCCCATTTGAGGTCCGCCGCGGGAGTATTCTTCTTGCCACAGGATGCGGCGAATAAAACCGCGAAAGCGCAGACGAAAAAGCTCGGAATAATTCGTTTCATATCGTATCTGATAATAGCGAATACAAAGATAGTCAAAGAATTTGATTATATTTGCGCCATGAAAATGAAACTTTGCATCATACTCGCGTTCCTTCTGTCTGCGGTGACGCTTTCCGCGCAGGTCAGGACCGACAGTGACATAGACGCCGGCAACTTCGTGCTCGGCAGCGACGGCTGCGTGATTTGCGATGGCGCGGGCGCTTCGCTCGCATTCTCCACAAAAGGATATGTATTTGAGGCTCACGGCAGCGGTACGCACGTGGAAGTCAAGGATTTACAGACCGGAAAGAGGATGACCGTCTATGACGGCGGCCTTTCAATTCCCGCCAAGGGCTCCGTGGTTCCCACCGGAGGAGGGGAGAGGATTTCTCTTGCCTACCACGACTTCACCGGAGACAACAATCCCGAGCTCATCATCGCCGTCGCCGGCGCCAGCGGATTCGCTGCCTACATTCTGGAATTCGGCTCCTCCACCTGGAGCAGCATAGGCGAATTATCGGCCACCGGAGCCACCGAGTGCCGCATTTTCCGCCAGGTCCTCACCATGAGGGACGCCAGCTCCGACATCCTCCACACCTGGACATGGCGCGGCGGTTCTTTTGATTACCGAGCAAGTAAATAATTATCTCGAGAACTCACATCCGCAGAAGGTCTGGTTGTAGAAACCTTGTTCGCGGATGATTTCGTTACGGCGGTCCTGGAGGCCGCCTTTTCTCCAGTTCATGCCCCACCAGATGACGCCGGGATAGCGGGCGCAGGCCTCGCGTCCGGCGGCGTCGACCTGCGAGAGGTCCTTCCAGCGGGAAGAGGCCAGCGTGGTCGTGAGCACCCGGAAACCGTGCTCTGAAGCGTACCGGGCTGCCCTGTCAAGCCTTAAAGAGAAGCAGCGGAGGCAGCGGGCGCCGCGTTCGGGCTCGTTTTCGAGGCCGCTGACTCCCTGGAGCCATTCTTCATGGTAATAATCGTCTTCCACGACCTCCAGGCCAAGTTCGCGGGCGTAGCGGAGGAGTTCGGAGAGGCGGTGTGAGTATTCGCCGAAAGGCGTGATGTTGGAGTTGGAGAAGAATACGGTGGGGGAGATGCCGCAACGGATGAGTGCCTCGAGGATGGCTCCGCTGCAGGGGGCGCAGCAGGCGTGCACGAGGACTCGTTTTTCGCCTTCAGGGACGTCTATAGTGAAGGTCTTTTTCATTTGAAAATGAGGACCGAAGCCCATACTTCGCAGCCTTCGCCCCTGCCGACGTAGCCGAGGTGTTCAGTAGTCGTGGCCTTGACCGATACCCGGTCGGGAGTGACCCCGAGAATGGGCGCGAGAGTCTCCCGCATCGGCTGGATGTAGGGCGCGAGTTTCGGCCTCTGGAGGGCGATGGTGATATCGGCGTTGGAGACGCTGTAGCCGGCCTCCCTGACGAGATCCATGACTTTGGCGAGAATAATCTTGCTGTCAGCGCCTTTCCACTCGTCCGATGTGTCGGGAAAGTGCTTTCCGATGTCTCCGAGGGCGAGGGCGCCGAGGAGGGCATCCGCGAGCGCGTGAATGGCGACGTCCCCGTCGGAATGGGCTACGAAGCCCGTATAACTCTCGATCCGGACCCCTCCGAGCCACATCGGGAGCCCTTCCTCAATAGCGTGAACGTCAAAGCCGTGTCCAATCCTGATATCTGTCATGGGAAATAAGGGTTTAGGTCACAAAAATAGCAAAGAATTTCAGGAAAATCACTATTTTTGTTGAAATATACGAACTAGAGGCACTATGGGAATATTCAATTTCGGCCTGTTCGGCGAACAGCAGCACAGGACCTTCCATTATACTCCGAGATACTACGATCCCGAAGAGGATGCCCGCAAGGCAAAATTCGGTGACGTGGACGGCACCCGCGAAAGGGAAATCAAAGAGGGCACATACGTCCCCGGAAGCTACATCAAAGGCGCTTTCACCACCAACAAGGGCCGCTACAAGTCGCACACCAACAAGCTGACGACCTATATCGGCCTCGCCGGTCTCATTCTCCTGGCCATAGCTCTCGTGTATCTCGTAAAGCTGTACGTTCCGATGACCAAGGCCATTGCAGACCAGCACAACGCCGCCGTCGCCGCGGAGCAGGATTTCCCCGAGGAGGAACCCTTCGCCACTGTAGGCGAAATCACCATTATCGACTGATATGGCCATCAGGATACTTCCCCAGCACGTCGCCAACCTTATCGCCGCCGGCGAAGTGGTCCAGCGTCCCGCCTCCGTCGTCAAAGAGCTGATGGAGAATGCGGTGGACGCCGGAGCCCGCGATATCAAGGTGTCCGTAAAGGATGCCGGCCGGACGCTCATACAGGTCATCGACGACGGTTGCGGCATGGGAGCAGACGAGGCTGCGCTCGCATTTGAGAGGCACGCAACCTCCAAGCTGGCGACTGCAGAGGACCTTACTCATATCCTCACATTCGGCTTCAGGGGAGAGGCTCTGGCGTCAATCGCGGCCGTGGCCGATGTCACGCTCCGCACCCGCAGGGAGGAGGACGAGACCGGCGTCGAGGTGCGTTTCAACGCCTCTGCGCATGTGTCCACAAAGGAGACCGCCTGTCCCAAGGGATCTTCATTCGCCGTCAGGGACCTCTTCTACAACGTCCCCGCCAGGCGCAAATTCCTCAAGTCCGAAAAGGTCGAACTCCGTCACATCATAGACGAATTCACACGCGTCGCTCTCTCCTATCCGGATATCGCCTTCTCGCTCACGCACAACGACCGCGACATCTACGTCCTCAAGCCGGCCAAATCGCTGAAATTCAGGATTATGGGCATTTTCGGGAGCGCTGTTACGGATTCGCTGGCCGACGTCTCGGCAGAGACCGAGGTCGCGACCGTAAGCGGATTCGCCGGCAGGCCTGAAACCGCGAGAAAGACTCTCGGCAACCAGTTTTTCTTCGTCAACGGACGTTATTTCCGTAGCACCTATCTTACCAAGGCGGTGCTCAAGGCGTACGAGGGTTTCATTCCCGACGGCGCGACTCCGTCATGGTTTCTGTTCCTTACGGTAGATCCGCATCGCATAGACGTCAACATTCATCCGACCAAGACGGAGATCAAGTTTGAAGACGATTCGGTGGTGTTCCAGGTCCTCTTTGCGGCAGTCCGCGAATCCATCGGCCGCTTCTCCGAGGCCGGCGACATCGACTTCGACGCTGCTGCCGCCGAGATTCCCGTCATCGGCCGCAAATTCTCCGAATACCGCCCCATAACGGCCCCGGTGACCACTTCAGACCCGGCTTACAATCCGTTCGAGTCAGCACCCAGGGAAACGAAACCCTATTCCACGCATGTTGAAAAGCATCAGGATTACGGCCGCCTCTTCGAGGAGCAGCGGCTGCCTTCGGCTGAGACTATCGTGCTTTCGGGCCGCTACATCGTGTCGCGTTCTTCTTCCGGACTGATGATCGTAAACATTCGCCGGGCACGCGAGAGGCTGCTTTACGACCGTTTCCTGAAGGTATTCTCCGGAGGAGGGCATTATTCGCAGACGGCGCTGTTCCCCGTCAGGGTGACCGTGGGGCCGGCCAATGTCGCTCTCTTCGAGGAAAAGGCGGAGACGCTGGCGTCCCTCGGCTTTGACATCGCGCCTTTCGGTGCCGATTCGGTCGTCGTCAACGCCGTTCCGGAAGGCTTCAGCGCATCTCCCGGCAAGGTCGAATCGATGATCCCCGACCTCGTCAGGGTCCTGTCGGACGAAAGCGCATCTCTCGGCGCTGCAATGGCTTCGGCTATGGCGGAGCGATTCGCCCTTCTGGGCGCGTCCCTGTCGGATGCCGTCACTTCACCGTTCGAAGCCAAGGCCCTTCTTACGGACCTCCTCTCCAGTGAAAATCCGGAATTCACCTCTTCCGGACGCAAGATAATGGTCATCGAGACCATAGACGAAATTGAAAAGAAGTTCTGATGGCCGGATTCCTTGACAATCTCCCGAAAGTTACGCGCAGCATCCTGATTGTCTGCGTGATAGTATTCCTCGGCCAGGCTGTGGGCGAGCTCATCGGCAAGGGAGACGTCATCACGGAGTATTTCGCTCTCTTCTACCCGGCGTCGGGCTATTTCCGCTTCTGGCAGCCGCTGACCTACATGTTCGTTCACGGAGGCTTCATGCATCTGTTCTTCAATATGTGGGCGTTCATCGTCTTCGGAGCCGTGCTGGAAAAAGCCCTCGGCGAAAAGCGTTATCTCACGCTCTTTCTCGTCTGCGGTCTCGGCGCGGCGGCGGTTCACCTTGGAGTCGAATACTTCCAATATCGTCACTATTTCGCCGGATTCGTGGCCCTCAATCCTGGGCACAGCATGGAGGAACTAACGACGTATTTCAATGCATATCAGGTTGATATGGCCTGTCCTCCCACCGTGGGTGCATCCGGTGCCATTTACGGCATCATGCTGGCATTCTCCATGATGTGGCCGAATGCCAGGCTTACCTTGCTGTTCCCGCCGGTCTCGCTGAAGGCCAAGTGGCTGGCAATCATTTTCATAGGCATAGAGCTCCTGACTGGCATATTCCTCACCAGCGACGGCGTGGCGCACTTCGCCCATCTGGGCGGAATGCTGTTCGCCTTCATCCTCATGATCTGGTGGAAGCGGCGTGGTGTAATTCGCAAATACTACTGGTAGCATGGCCAATGGAAAAGTGCATAAAAGCGTATTCTCCCGCATCTCGTTCGGTGCGGTGTGCGTCTTTTTTGCCGTTCTGCAGGTCCTCAGCTACATATCCGGCTACATCAATCCGGCGAAGGCGTGGTTCATGACGGTGTTCGGACTTCTGTTCGTGCCGCTGCTGCTTGTCAATATCGGCCTGCTGGTCTGGGGAATTATCCGTAAATCATGGTTTACGATTGCTCCGGCGGTGGCCATCCTGCTGTCCCTTACCCTTGCCGGGCGGTTCATCCAATTCGGTGGCGGGGACAAGCCGTCGGGACCAGTGATTACCGTAATCACTTATAATGTAGGACATTTCTCCTGTGGTATCGCCACTGGTGACAAGGTCGAGGTGGCCGACAAGACCATGGGCTATCTCGCCTCCAGCGGGGCAGATATCATCTGCCTGCAGGAATTCTACGCCCCCGGCGGTCAGGAAATTACCGACTATGTCGCACAGTTCTTCCCCGGATGGAGCGTCGATTATTTCGTCTCGTCGGGCACTCACGGTTCCGGCAATGTGACGATCAGCCGTTTCCCTTCTGTTGACCGTGGAGTCCACGACTTCGAGAAGAGCGCCAACCGGGCGGTCCATTCGGACTACATCATCGCCGGGCGCCGCATTCGCGTATACAACTGTCACTTTGAGAGTTACAATATTTCTCTCTCCCATTTCGTCACGACCAGAAGCAAGGTCTCCGAGACCGAAACCAAGATGGAGCGTGCCATCACCCGCCGCCCGCGTCAGGTGGAAGAGGTCCTCAGCGACATCGAGGCCTGCTCCCTGCCTTCGATCGTGGCAGGAGACTTCAACGACAATCCTCTTTCATATACATACAACCGTCTGGTCCGTGGCCGCAAAGACGCGTTCGTCGCGGCCGGGAGCGGATTCGGTGCCACATACAGCGCCCTCTGGCCGCTGCTGAGGATCGATTTCGTCCTCTATCCGGAGTTGTTCAAGGTATGCAGTTACAAGGTCGACCGGGATGCCCCATGGTCCGACCATTACCCGGTTATAACCAAGTCTTCACTATGACACCGACATTCGAAGAGGCCCTCAGGGTTCTCCGCGACGGCGGAGTGATTCTCTATCCTACTGACACGGTATGGGGAATCGGTTGCGATGCTACCGACCCGGATGCCGTGGCGAGAATATTCTCCATCAAGAAGCGCGATGACAGCAAGTCGCTGGTGCTTCTGGCGGCGGATCTTGACATGGTGGCGAGGTATATTCGCCAGGTCCCTTCGATGGCTGTCGATCTCGTGGAGGTCAATGACAGGCCGATGACGATTATTTATCCCGGGGCAATTGCTACTACCAAAGAGGCTCCTGCAAAGCAGAAATATCGCCTTGCGTGGAATGTCGTCGCCGCGGACGGCTCGGTCGGCATCCGCATTCCCATGATGCAGGAGCTCAGGGATTTATGCTTCAAGCTCGGCCGCCCGATAGTATCGACTTCGGCCAATATCTCCGGCGAGCCGTCGCCCCTGTGTTTCAAGGAAATCCCGGAGGAGATCAAGGCTGCGGTGGACTGCGTGATTTCGCCCAAATATGAGGCCGGGTCGACCGGCAAGGCCTCCCAGATTATCAAAGTCGGCCTCGACGACACCGTCGAGATCATAAGGATGTAGCTATGGCACAGAAAAAATCCCTCTGGTTCTGCACCTCCTGCGGCAACGAGTACTCCAAGTGGATGGGCCGCTGTCCCTCCTGCGGAGAATGGAATACAATAGTCGAACAAAGCGTCGCCACAGGCACCCGCAAGGCCGTTTCCGTGCCCGGAAAAGGCTCGAAGCCAATGCGTCTTCATGATGTGGATACGGCCTCTGAGGACCGCTTCTCGCTCAATTCGACGGAAGTCGACCGCATCCTCGGCGGCGGGATTGTCAAGGGATCCCTCGTCCTGCTCGGCGGCGAGCCAGGTATCGGCAAGTCCACCCTGTCGCTGCAGCTCCCGCTCGGTTTGCCGACGATGAAGACTCTCTACGTTTCAGGCGAAGAGAGTGTCCGGCAGGTCAAAATGAGGGCTGACAGGCTTGGAGGCGATGTTTCCGGTTGCTATCTATACAGTGAGACGCTGCTCGAGAATATTCTGTCGGAGGCCGAAAAGATTGCTCCGGATCTTATGATCGTGGATTCGGTGCAGACCATGTATTCGGAGGCGGTCGATTCGTCAGCAGGGAGTGTCACGCAGGTCAAGGAAGTGGCCGCACGGCTGCTCCGATTCGCCAAAGAAAGTGGCATCCCGGTTATTCTGATCGGGCATATTACCAAGGAAGGCGCGATTGCCGGCCCGAAGATTCTGGAGCATATCGTCGATGTCGTGCTGCAGTTTGAGGGCGACAACAGGGGAGCGTACCGCATCCTCCGCGCTATCAAAAACCGTTTTGGCTCCACTTCGGAAATAGCTGTGTTTGAGATGACTGGCACCGGTCTCCGTGAGGTGGCCAATCCGTCGGAGCTCCTCATCCCCATGCATGAAGAGGGTCTCAGCGGCACGGCCGTCAGCGCCATGCTGGACGGCACTCGTCCGTTCCTTTTTGAAGTACAGGCTCTGGTGAGCTCCGCGGCCTACGGGACCGCCCAGAGGAGCGCCACCGGTTTCGACGTCCGCAGGCTCAACATGCTCCTCGCCGTCCTGGAAAGGCGTGCCGGCTTCCGTCTCAGCCAAAAAGACGTATTCCTCAACATGGCCGGCGGTCTCCGCATCACCGACCCCGCCTGCGACCTCGCAGTCGTCGCATCAGTGCTGTCGTCCAATTTCGATCTACCGATCCCCGGAGACACCTGCTTCGCCGGCGAAGTCGGCC
>CAJODR010000026.1:0-22512 GCA_905233275.1 uncultured Bacteroidales bacterium
GTCTACGTTGGGCTGTTTATTGGTACGAAAAGGCCGTAAGAAAAGGGAGTGTAGATGCTATGGCTAACCTGGCGAACATCTTCCTTTTCCGTGAAGGGAGGTACAACAACGTCGAAAGAGGCGCTTATCTGGCTCTGATGGCGGCCGACCTGGGCGGAGAGACTGCTATGAATGAGCTGGGCCTTTGCTACGAGCATGGCTTAGGTGTGCCATATAAGAACGACCCTACATCGACTTGGATGTGGGGTCGTTCCATATTTATCGTGAATTAATTGACCACATCGATGAGGTCGAAAAACATATACCGTGTAGTCAGGGGCAAATCAATTGCAGCATTTTCCGCTTCTTGCTCTTCTGTGGAGAATAGGAATTCAAAACCATTCTTCTGATAGTAGTGAATGGTATGAGGCTGGTTGTAAGAATCCACGGCAAGGAAGCGACAAGCAGCTTTGTTGTCCGGCAGGATAAACCACAGTTTGAGAATATCCATTAACTCTGAACCAACGCCTTTGTCGGCGAAATCTAAATTAACCCCTAAACGTCCGATAAGCACGGCAGGGTAACGGCGAAGGCGTTTTGCATAGGGTATGGAAGAACTGACTTTCTTTTTTCTGCTTCCAGGAAGATGGTCAACACGGACGCTGTCATTGGAGAGGGTGAATGCACAGACGATGACGCTGGGGTCCTTATCAAGGGTATAACAATATGTTTTGCCCAGCAACTGTTCCTGATAGAGGGTTGCATCGTGGCAGAAATAATCATCAAGGTCGGCGTTACCACAAATGAAAGGCTTACACGAGGCAAGAATGTCCCGCGTAAGAACACGCAGTGTGCAGTGCTCTGTCAGAAATCCCATCTTAGCTGAGCTTGGCCTTAGACATCATCTTATCGAACTCCTCACGGCTAATTTTGAGTTTAACCGTGTGAGGATTCTTCTCCGCCTGCTCAGCCTTTTGGATGAACCTTTTAGCATCATCACCTGTCACTACAGGTATAGGCCTGATCTCCATTGCCATAATTCGTTTCCCCTTTTTCTTTAGTGTTCCTGCAGTATAGATGCGGGGAACAATGCAAATGTAACATTTTTTCTTCATAGCATTGCAAAAATTATGCAAATTGGTTGATATAGTGGATGATTCCGATACCTTCAGAGTGTGTCATGCTAACCCGGGAACCCTGTCATCCTGAGCGAAGCGAAGGATCTCCCAACGAAAAAGCCGCCACCTCCTCAAAGATGACGGCTTCTTTCTACTCCAGCTGCCCTCGCTTGCTCATTTCCGTCGAGAAGGCCGCAGCATTATGCACGCCCAGTTTGGCGTAAAGCCGTTTGCGATACCAGAGGACCGTGTTCACGCCCAGATGGACAACTGCGGCTATCTCCTTGGTACTCTTGCCTTCCACCAGCAGGCGGGCGATGGCTTTTTCCTGGTCGGTCAGCACCACCTGTCCATCTGCAACGGCGGGCCGAAGTTCCTCAATTGTCTCATCAAGCACGGCTGAAGTCTCCGTGAGCTCCTGCCGTGTGAGCCTGAGGCGCCACGCCAGCAACGCTCCGCCTATCTCTGCCTGCAGTACTGTCCGTCAGCTTCCCACCGTGGCGGACAGTACCAAGGTAGAGGTGCGTACTGTAGAGAAGATCGTCACTGACACGGCCTGGGTGGAACTGCCTGTAATAATTGAAAAGAGGACCACATTGGACACTACCTCCAGATTGGAGAATAAATACGCCGTATCCGAGGCTTCCATCTCCGCCGGTGTCCACAAAACCCGTCAGGGAGCCCGTAGCCGTGGAAACCAAGGGAATCGTGCGCGACTCCATCGTATACCGTGACCGCATTGTCAAGGAAGACATCTACATTGAGAAGGAATTGACCTGGTGGCAGACCTTCCGGATGCGCCTCGGCGGTATCTCTATCCTGTTGATTGCTTTTGCAATACTATACCTTATGTTTAACCTACTTAACCTTTTTAGATCGTGAAATACATTCCAAGTATCGCGTTCGAAGAGATGTCCGGTAGCGCCAAGGCTGCGACCATCAAGATGGTGGAGGAGCCCGACGCAACCGCCGTCGACATCAAGGCCGACTACGAAGCCAAGAACGGAGCCCTCAGCGCAGCTGCGCCCAAGGTGTTCTTCCGCTACTACTATGTCAACAGCGCGACCGGGGAACGCTCCGTCCCGATGCTGGCAGAGGCCAAGTACTCCGTCGTGAACGGCGGCTAATCCTCCCGGCCGGAAGGCCACATCCGTGGAATCGCCCCGGAGTCTGTCAGACTGCCGGGGCCTTTCCGCTTCGGGAAATCAAAAGAAATCGTTAACTTTGCATCTTGAAAGCGTGCTGGATCAGGCCCTTCGGGGTAAAAAAGTAGAGAAAATTGAGCTTTCAAACAAAAAGTTCATTGACAGCGAAAGTGAAGTTACGGGGTTTAAAGCCGCCTAAACAAAGGTAAAACACCGTAAAAAAGCCAAAGTAACTTACAGATTTTTGATTGCACTTTTTGCCGATGTTCTCAAAATTCGTGTTACCCGCTTGTTACTCCGCTGCGTGAAACGGTCATTTTAGACCACTTAACAAATTGAAAAAGAAGCTATTATGGCCGAATCGAATTTCATAGACTACGTAAAGATATTCTGCGCCAGCGGACACGGTGGAGCGGGGTCGGCGCATCTGCACAGGGCCAAGTATGTAGCCAAGGGCGGGCCTGACGGCGGCGATGGCGGCAGGGGAGGACATATCATTCTCCAGGCGGACAGGCAGAAGTGGACCCTCATCCATCTTCGCTACCGCAAGAATGTACGTGCTTCCGACGGCGGAAAGGGCTCCGAGGCCCTTCGCAAAGGCAAAAACGGCGAGGACATCATCCTGCCGGTACCCATCGGCACGGTCGTCAAGGACGCCGAATCGGAGGAGATCCTCCACGAAATGATGACCGACGGCGAGCAGTTCATCCTCTGTGAAGGCGGTCGCGGCGGCTGGGGCAACGACCACTTCAAGAGCCCCACCAACCAGACGCCTCGTTACGCCCAGCCTGGCGGCGAAGGAGAAGAAGGATGGTTCATCCTCGAGCTGAAAATCCTTGCTGACGTCGGTCTCGTGGGCTTTCCCAACGCCGGAAAATCTACGCTGTTGTCAGTCATAACCTCGGCCAAGCCGAAAATAGCCTCGTACGCATTCACCACCCTGGAGCCCAATCTCGGCATTGTCAAGTATTACGACGACCGTTCATTCGTCATGGCGGATATTCCGGGGATTATCGAAGGTGCGCATGAGGGTAGGGGACTGGGCCTCAGATTCCTTCGCCACATTGAGCGCAATAGCGTTCTTCTTTTCATGGTCTCGGCCGAGGAGAAGGATATCGCGGCGAGCTACAAGGTGCTTCTCAAGGAGCTGGAGCAATATAATCCTGAACTTCTCGTCAAGGACAGGGTGCTCGCCGTCACCAAGTGCGACCTAATCGATGCCGCCAGGAAGTCTCGGATCGAAAAGAAGCTCCCGCCGGACATCCCTCACGTATTCATTTCATCCATCGGCGGCGTCGGTCTCGACGAATTGAAAAACACCCTCTGGAATGCCCTGGACCGCTAGTCTCGAACTCGTCGACAAGGAAGCGACCCTCTGGCTCAACCAGACGCTGACTACTCCCTGGACCGACCCGTTCTGGGCATTCGTCACGGACAAATACACGTGGTTCCCGGTGTACGCTATTCTCCTCGCGTATGTTATTTGGCGAGTCGGCTGGAAAAAGGCTCTGGTCCTTACGGCCGCCGTTGCTCTGGCCGTCGTCATTGCCGACCAGGGGGCTGGGCTGGTTAAGCATGCCTCTGAGCGGCTCCGGCCGTGTCACGATCCGTGGATGCTGGATCATGGCGTGGAGCTCCCGATCGGCGCCACAAAGGGGCTGTTCGGCTTTTTCTCTGCGCATGCCGCGAATGCATTCGCCATAATCATGACGCTGCTGGTCGGCCTCCGGACCGTGCGTCCCGGTAAGGAGAAGGGGCTGATTTGGGGCGGATTCGTCATGGCTTTCCTGGTGTCAGTGAGCCGTATAGCCGTCGCACGGCACTTCCTGGGCGACATCCTTGTGGGTGCGGCTTTCGGAACTGCCGTGGGACTTCTTCTCGGGCTGGCTGCCCGTTATGCGATCAGACGCTTCCTACCTGACTAAAGGTGGGGAGTCACGTGAATCGGGAGAATCTTGTAGTGAACGTTGACTAAGCTGCCGTCTTCCATCCTTCCGGGGGTCCAGAGGGCGGGCATCTTGGCTGCGGCGTTGTAGACTGCCTTGTAGAGGTCTTCAAAACCGGCTAGTGCCTTGACCTCTCCGAGGGAGCCGTCAAACATCACGGTGTATTCGATGAATACGCGGCCCTGTCTGCCGGCTTCGTAGTCATTGGTGTTGATTATCGACTGGAGGTAGCGGGCAAAACTCTCACCATTCGCGTTGAATACAGGCTTGACTTTGAGGTTGGAATCGTCCTCCTCGACAGTCTTGACGACAAATTGGTGGTCGTCGTCGGGAATGAATTGGACGAGGCATGACTCGGTCACCCTGGTGTCGGGGAAGGCGTAGAGCACGCGGATCTTGTCAGCCCTGCCAATGCTGGTGATTTCGCCGCGTACATATTCTTCAAAATTAAAGAGGTCGAGGATGTCGGCGGTGGCTGCCACCTTGACGATTACGACAGGGGCGAATTTGTCGCTGTTGATGCAGGAAATGGCGTTTGAGGCCTCGGCTGTATTGCTGAAGGATTTCCCTCCGCGGGAGATGCCTTTTTCGTCAAGGAGGAAGACGGGAATGGTGCCGAATTCCTTGTGCTTGAGGTCTTCTGTGCCGTAGTACTCAGCGTTTGTCAGCGGTGCAAGGTCGATGACGTGGCCGGGATAGATGCTGACGGAGTCGAAGAAGCGGTTTTTCTCAAGAAGGCTGCTGCCGGGGACGATGAGGGTGATTTCTGATGTGGTGCCGCGCTGGATGGCGTCTTTGAGCGCGAGGACCATGACCGCTTCGGTCTGGGTGTCGGACATGATGACGATGTGCTCGTTGTCGGATTTGCCGACGAGATCCTCGATGTCATCAAGCTCGTAGGGGAGACCGTTGCAGGAGATCTGGTCCATGTTGATCTCGATGATGAGGGGTTCCAGATTGTCCTGAGCCGCTGCGGCGAATGAAATCATTGACGCGGCAAGAACTAAAGGTAAAAATTTCATGGTGTTCAGTATTATTAGTTAATTATTTGTTTTCAATCAGCCGGAGGAATTCGCTCCTCGTGCGGAGCGAACTGAGGAATATGCCGGAAAATGCGGACGTGGTGGTGATAGCGTTGGATTTCTCGACGCCGCGCATCGTCATGCAGGTGTGCGTGGCTTCGATGACCACTGCGACACCGAGCGGGTGCAGCGCCTCCTGGATGGCGTCGCGAATCTCGACGGTGAGGCGCTCCTGGACCTGGAGCCTGCGGGCGTATGTGTCGACAACGCGGGCGACCTTGCTGAGGCCGGTAATCTTGCCGTCCGGAATGTACGCTACGTGGGCCTTGCCGATAAACGGCAGAATATGGTGCTCGCACATGGAGAACATTTCGATGTCCTTCACTATGACCATCTGCTTGTATTTTTCGTCAAAAATGGCTGAGCGGATAATCTCGGTGCCGCTTTGTCCGTAGCCCTGAGTGAGGAACTGGAGGGATTTGGCGACGCGCTCGGGCGTCTTCAGCAGCCCCTCGCGCTCCGGATCCTCTCCGAGAAGCTTGAGGACGGCCTTGACGTGGGAGGCTATCTCTGCGGTGACGACGGGATCGTAATTCTCTGTCTTTTGGTACGACATGTGATAGGAGTATTCATTAAAAACAACGCAAATTTAGTCAAAAAATTTCATTGTATTGATTTTTTGTCTATCTTTGCGGTCCCAAAAGAGGGGTGTTACCCTTTTTTGCGCTGATTATGAACGAATTAACACTATAAAGCCATGTTTTGGACATTAGAACTCGCCAGCTGCCTCGACGATGCACCGTGGCCGGCAACAAAAGACGAACTCATCGACTATGCCACCCGTTCCGGGGCTCACGAAGAAGTGATTGAAAACCTCGAAGAACTCGAAGACGACGGTGAAATCTACGAATCCATCGAAGACATCTGGCCCGACTATCCCACCAAGGACGACTTCTTCTGGAACGAGGAGGAGTATTGATTCGATAATCAGATAGTTACAGCAAATCCCGCGGTTCTTCCCGCGGGATTTGTTTTTATAAATATATTTGAAATATCAAATAATATTGTTATTTTTGCGACAAAATATGTGATATATCATATTATGGATCCACAAAGAACTGCTTTTGAAAGAATCGTCGCGCTAGGGCAACGCTACAAGGGGTACAGAAAAGCTGTTGGTGTTTCCCAGCAAGATGTCCACCGTAAAACCGGAGTGGCTATGTCCACAATCAGCTTGTTTGAAAATGGAAAGGGGCAAGGGCTGTCGCTGGAGCATTTTTACCTGCTGATGGAGGCTGTGGACCTTTCCATAGACGAATTCGCCTTGATTCCGGAGGCTCAGAAGAGTGATTTGGCTTCGCTTTGGGAAAAACAGAATAAAAAGGGTAAGAAATGAACGGGAATGTTGTAAAGGTCTCCCTGTGGGGAAAGACGGTAGGATACTTGACATGGGATAATACTGATTGGAGGACGGAGGGTTCCGTTTTCCAATTTGACAGGGAGTTCCTCTCTTTGGGATGGGATATCTCGCCCATAATGATGCCACTTGAGTCGAAGATGGTGCAAAGCGGGCTGGATATACGTGTAGGTAATTCTAAAAGCGTATTTAACGGACTCCCTTCGGTTTTCGCAGATTCACTTCCGGATCATTGGGGTAATTCCCTGTTCCGGGCATGGGCAAGGGAGCACAAGGTAAGCATGAAGGAGGTTTCACCCGTGGATTATCTGTCGTTTATCGGCAAAAGAGGCATGGGCGCTCTTGAATACCTCCCTGCAGCCATTGATGGCGAGGATGAGTCTTTTGATGTAGATGTGAACCGCTTGTATGAATTCGCGAAGAGCGTCCTGGAAGATCGCGACGAAGTGTCGTTTACCAGCGACAGGGAACTGCTATGGCAGGATTTGATTAAGCTGGGCACATCCCCGGGTGGTAAGCGCCCCAAGGCATTGATCGCAATCAACCCTATGGAACATACTGTAAAATCAGGACAAGTGCTGCTTCCTCCCGGATATGAGTATTATGTTCTGAAGTATGACAGCGGAAGTGATTTGTTCCCCTATGCCAGAATGGAATATGCTTATTCCAGAATGTGCAAAGATACCGGAATAACGATGCCTGACACGGATTTACGGGCTTTTGACAAGGCCACGCACTTTATCATAAAACGCTTTGACCGGAAAGGTGGTGAGAAAGTGCACATGCAATCTTTGAGGGCAATTAATGGAGAGGCAGGTTCTTATGAGGATGCATTTGATGTGCTGGCCAGGATGAAACTGGATTATCCGGACAAAGAGCAGCTGTTCCGTAGAATGGTCTTCAATGTGGTCGCGGGTAATATCGACGACCATGACAAGAATATCTCATTCCTGATGGACAAAAACGGGACATGGTCCCTTGCTCCGGCCTACGACGTCGTGTACAGCATAGATCCAGATACTCTTTACGCACAAAAGGGCCACTTCATGCGTGTGAATGGAAAGAATCAGGCGATTACCGTGGAAGACCTATTGACAGTCGCAAGGACAAACAGCATCAACCGGCCTGAAAGAATCATTGAGCAGACAATGGATACCGTCTCCCGTGTGGATCGTTATTTGAAAGATGCCGGCGTAAATGAAGCTGCCATCAAACTAATCCTCAAGGAATTGAATGAAAAACACAAAGATTTGGGTGTATGACTGTTATAAAACGACAAAATGATGAATTACAATACTATACAAATTGATTGTAAAGGTCTAAAAGAAGTCGACCTGCACAAGGCATTGAAAGAATCACTTGGATTCCCAGATTTCTATGGGATGAATTGGGATGCTTTGATTGATTGTTTGACATATCTTAGAGAGCCGGAGGCAAAGATGACAAAAGTCTCTCTGGAAGATGATGAAATCCTTCTGATTAACTGCAATGACTTGCATAGTGCCAAGTTCGATATCAATGTCTTTCTGGATGTGATAGAAACAGTCAATGCAAGAGGTCTTGCTTGGTCTGATAAACCATTTGTATTCCTTTGTCCAGTTGATTCGATAAACAGATAGTTACAGCAAATCCCGCGGGAAGAACCGCGGGATTTCTTTTTTTTATTAAACTACCTTGGCTTCGAGGACGCTTTGGGAGATGTTGATGATGAAGTCGCCCATCTTTTCGAGGCAGTTGATGACGTCCATGTAGAAGGAGCCGGTCTCGTAGGGGTAGGAGGCTTTTTCGATGTTGGAGAGGTGCTCGCCGCGGAGGAGGTCACGGTAAACGTTGATGGCGTTTTCGGCCTCTTCGGCGTTGCGGATGTCGCTGAGCTCGACAATCGGCGTCGAGAGGTTGAGGTCCATGGCGGCGTAGGCGTCGTCCACGAGGTCGATCATCTTGTTGAGGCGCTCCAGCATGTTTTCGGTGAATTTGCAATCGTGCTCCCATACGCGGATGAGAATCTTGCCGATGTTTTCGCCGCTGTCGCCCAGTGACTCCATTTCGCCGATGATGCGGTACAATTCGCGGACGCGGGCCATACCTGCGCGGCTGAGCTCGTTCTTGCTGACTTCGCGGAGGTAGGTGGCGATTTCCCGTTCGACGTTGTCGGTGACTTCTTCGTAGTGGGCGAGTTTCTGGTCGGCTTCGTTGAATTCGTTCCAGTTGGCGGCATTGACGGCCTTGCGGATGTAGGCGAGGTCCCTGCGGCACAGGGAGCCGAATTCGACCACCTCCATCTTCGCGCTGTTGAGGGCGAGGTCGCCGGTCGCTATGTTGCCGACGCCGATGTATTTGAGCCTGTGCGTTTCCTTCTCTTCGCCCTTGCTGGGGACCATCCAGGTGACGACTTTGACCAACTGTGGAATGAACCAGACCAGGATGAGCGTGGTGATCACGTTGAATACCGTATGCAGTACGGCGACGCTGTAGGGGAGTGACGCCACGAGGGCTTCCTGGGTGGCTGCATCTGCGCTTGCGAAGTCAACGGCAACCGGATTGGGGAATCCGAGCGCCTGGACCGTATAGCCGACCAGACTCAGGAACGGCTTGAATACGGCGAGCGCCAGAATCACGCCGAACAGGTTGAACAGGAAGTGGGCGCGGGCGGTACGTTTGGCGCTGACGTTGGCGACGGCCGCGGCGATATTCGATGTAATCGTAGTACCGAGGTTGCTGCCGAGGACCATTGCGGTAGCCATCGTAAACGGAATGTAGCCCTGCGCCACCAGCACCATGGTAATCGCGGTAGCCGTGGCGGAACTCTGCAGCATCAGGGTAATGACTGCACCGGCCAGCATGAAGAGGAATATACTCAGGATGCCGTGCCCTGACAGGGATGCGAGGAATGTGCGCACGCCATCATTGTCCAGAAGCAGCGTGGAGGTCTCCTTCAGGATGGAAAGGCCCAGGAACAGGAGGCCGAAACCCATGATGAACTCACCCAGGTTTGCGTATTTCTTGATGCTCATGCAGAGGAATGCGACGAACATCAAGGGAATCGCAATGGTCCCGATGCTCCAGCTGCCGCCTCCGAAGCTCAAGGCGAATATCCACGCGGTGACGGTCGTACCGATATTGGCGCCCATGATCACCGCGATGGCGCTTCCGAGGGCCAGCAGGCCTGCGTTGACGAAGCTGACGATGAGCAGGGTGGTGGCCGTCGAACTCTGCACCATGGCGGTAACGACGATACCGGTGAGGATGCAGGTGAAATAGTTGGAGGTCATCTTGGCCATGAAGGTCCGCATCCGGTTTCCGGCCATTTTCTGGAGGCCGCCGCTCATAAGGGACATTCCGTAGAGGAACATGGCGAGCGAGCCAAGCAGGGTGAGTATCTGTAAAAGCATCGGTCTGGTGATTGTTCTTGCCTTGCAAGTTACTCAATTTTTTTGTACATTGCGAGCAATCTCCGGAAAAAAATACTTATCTTTCGTGGCATGATTTGTGATGATACAGTATATAGTCTATTGAACCTGAACATGAAACGATTGATACTCATCGCCGTGACGGCGCTTCTGATGATACCTCTCGCCGGCGCTCAGACGGCACAGAAAATCAACAAAAGCAACCTTGTGGTCAAGGAATGGAACACCGATCCCAAGTCGGGAAAGAAAGTCCTGGACCATGTCACTACCTTCAGTCCCGAGGGCAGGAAGATCGACGAGGTCGAATACAGCTCCACCGCCCAGAAATGGCACAAGCGCTACGAATGGGGCGCCAACGGCAAGATAGCCCGCGAACTCCTCTATGACGAACGCAACCGCCTCGTCAATTACAAGACCTTCGAATACAACGAGTTCGGCCGCAAGAAGCTCCAGAATACCTATGACGCCAAGGGCAAACTCATCAGTATCAAGACTTTCGAATACATTACCGAGGATGAGTGACCTTCCCGGTCATATCGATTTCGCCACTGCCGGATGCCTGGTCGACCTTCCCCCGATTACCCTCGGGGAAATGGATTCCATCAAGCTGATGAACCGTGTTGACACCAAGTACTGCACCCGCGAGGACGTGCTCCTGAGCATTCTGGAGGCGGCCGGACGCCACGGCTACAGGGTGCTGGAGGTTGACGGGGCGAGGCTTACGCCGTACAATTCGCTGTACTACGATACGGACGGGCTCGGAATGTACCGCGACCACCACAACAAGCGGCTTGTGCGGCAGAAGATCCGCACCCGCGTTTATGTCAATTCCGGGACGACATTCCTCGAAATCAAGCGGAAGCAGAATACCGGGCGCACGAAAAAGAAGCGCATCCAGATCGATCCCGCCGACTTTTGGGAAATCGCATCAGCCGGGAGGGCAGGGGAGTACGGCGACTTCATCGCCGAATATTCAAAGTACACCCTGCAGGGCATTCACCCGGCGATGGAGACGATATTCAGCCGGATTACTCTCGTAAACGACGCCAGGACCGAGCGGATTACGATGGATACCGGCCTGCGATTTGTCAATCATGATACCGGGGCTGATAAGGACCTCGGCAGCGCCGTAATCATTGAGATAAAGCAGGACGGTCGGTCACACAGCGAGATGAAGGACATTCTCCTTGACCTCCGCGTCAAGCCCTTGAGGGTGAGCAAGTATTGCATCGGTACCGCGCTTACCAACCCCGCGGTGCCGAACCACCGCTTCAAAGTGAAAATCAGAGCAATAGAGAAAACAACAAACCAGAAAATATGTTAAAACGTGTACTTTACCTGACCCTCGCAGCGGCACTTCTTATCCCCGTCACGCTGAAGGCCGAGGACCCCGAAGAATTCGCCCCTGAGGAAGAATTCGCCCCTGCATCGTTTGACCTGGAGGACCCTTTCGAGGACGAGAATATGCTCGAGCCGGCCGCCTACCTCCCCGTCGGGGAAATGACCGCCTCCCAGAACCTCACCGAACTCGGCATCCGCTTCGGAATCAACCTGATAGCTTCGCTCATCATCGTAGGCATATTCTACTATCGCAAGAGCCGCCGGCGCGATTATTTCTTCACCTTCATGGTGTTCTCGACAGCGATGCTCCTGCTATTGTATGTGATGGGCAACGGCTCGGTCGGAATCGGCCTCACGCTGGGCCTCTTCGCCATATTCGGAATAATCCGCTACCGTACGGAGACGGTTCCGATCAGGGAGATGACGTATCTGTTCGTCATCATCGCGGTAGCCGCAATCAACGGCCTGGCCCCGGTCTATCACCTCGTCGGCGCTTCCGGCAACGATCCCCACTATGAGATCCAGCTTGGAATCGTCGCGGTCCTCGCCCTGTCCAATATCCTGATAATCGCCGTTATAGGCATTCTCGAGAGCGGCAGCATCGTCGCCCACACTACGACCAAACTGGTCCTCTACGACCGCATCGACCTCATCGTTCCCGAAAAGCGGGAAGAGCTCACCGCCGACCTTGAAAAGCGCCTCGGCGTCAAGATCGACGGACTGGAGATCGGTCACGTGGATTTCCTCCGGGACGCCGCATTCATCAAGGTACGCTACACCCTGCCTAAAGGGGAGACCAACACCATTAATACCATCACCCGTGCAAAGGATTATACAGAATAGCATCGTGAAGCGCCTTATCCTGTCGCTTCTTTTCCTCGTCCCGTTTGCCGCCGCTGCACAGCAGACGGCGAATGAGCTCGAGTCGGTCGTTGGAGGCCGTGTCTCCGTCGGAGCCGACTGGAAGATAGCCAAGGGCCTTCATCTCGGAGCCGAGACCGAACTCCGCACCGCGGACAGCTTCTCCGGCATCAGGCGTGTCCAGGCGGGTGTTTCCCTGAGTTACAAGATCTCTCCGTGGCTCAAGGCATCGGCAGGTTACCTGCTCATTGAGAATTCCAAGGACGGCGAATGGGTCCCCCGCCACCGCGTCTATGCCGACCTTACCAGTACCCTGAATGCCGGCGATTGGCGGTTTGCTCTCCGCGAACGTGTCCTTCTAACCCATCGCGACGACGGCAATTTCTATCAGGTGACGCCGAATCTCTTCCAGCTGAAAACCCGCCTGAAAATATCCTACAGGGGCTTCAGGCGCGTGACTCCTTACGGTATCCTGGAGGCCAGGACCGTGCTCAACGACCCGGCCTGCAGCGCGACCTGGAACGGCACTGCTTACAGCGACTACACCTTCAAGGGCTACACCGATACCTATTTCAACCGGTACCGCGGAGGCCTCGGCCTCGAATGGAAACTGGACAAGAAGAATTCGATCGATTTCTACGGCCTCCTCGACTATTGCTACGACAAGAATATCGATACGAATGTCAAGGGAACCAGGCTCAAATCCCTTACTTACGACCAGACCCTCCGGGGAATCATCGGCGTGGGGTATACCTTCTCTTTCTGATTTTTTTCCGACTCCTATTTGCGCGCAAGGATATTTTTCGTATCTTTGCGCTGTCTTTTACGGCAGGTGGCACTTTACCGGTGCCCGAAGCCTCCCCAAATCGAAAGAATACATATTTATATTATGCCTCACCGCTTAGTAGAACTCAATGATATGAGCGAAGCCGACCTTAGGTCGCTTGCTCAAAGTCTGGGTATCCCCGGATACAAAAAACTCGACCTCGAAAACCTCGCCTACAGCATCCTTGACGAGGAAGCCAAGACCGAGGCCCAGAAACCTTTGGCACCGAAGCCGCGCCGCGGACGTCCCCGCAAGGAAACGGCCGCTCCCGCGCCCAAGGATGCCCCCGCAGAGGTCAAGGAAAAACCTGCGGAAAAACCAGCCCAGGAGGCTGAAACGCCCAAAAAACGCGGCCGCAAGCCCAAGGCCGCTCCCGCGGAGACTCCCGCTCAGGTAGCCCCTGCAGAGCCCGCGAAACCGTCACCTGCGGAGGCCCCCAAGGCCGATGCGCCCAAGAAACGCGGTCGCAAGCCTAAGGCTGCCCCTGCTGAGAAACCGGCCGAGGGCGAATCCCTCGTCAAGCAGGTATTCTCCGAACTGGAAAACGACAAGGCCACCCTCGAGGACGACAAAGAAGAGGAACGCCGGGCCCGCGAAAACGACGAGCGCCATGCCCGCCGCCAGCAGGATCCCAGGCAGCAGAAGCAGCATCAGGGCCAGCAGCCCCAGCAGCCCCAGCAGCCCCAGCAAAAGCAGCAGCAGGCACAGCCGCAGCAGAAACCCCAGCAGAATCAGCAGAACCAGCAGCATCAAAAGCCGCAACAGCCTCAGCAACAACAGCAAAAGCAGCAGCAACTTCAGCCCCAGCAGAAGCCCCGCATTGAGTTTGAGGGCTCCGTCGAGGCCACGGGCGTTCTCGAGATCATGCCGGACGGCTACGGATTCCTGCGCTCATCGGACTACAATTATCTCAATTCGCCTGACGACATCTACGTCTCCCAGGCCCAGATAAAGCAGAATGCCCTCAAGAACGGCGACACAGTGACCGGCGAAATCCGTCCTCCGCGCGAAGGCGACAAGTATTTCCCCCTGGTCAAGATCAACTATATCAACGGCCGCACGCCGATGCTTATCAGGGACAGGATCCCCTTCGATTTCCTCACCCCGCTGTTCCCGACGGAGAAATTCAATCTCCTCGGCCACGGCCATGAAAAGGATCTCAGCTGCCGCATCGTCGACATGTTCACCCCTATCGGCAAGGGCCAGCGCGGCCTCATCGTCGCCCAGCCCAAGACCGGTAAGACCATGCTCCTCAAGGCCATAGCCAACGCCATCGCCGACAATCATCCCGAGGTCTACGAAATCGTTCTCCTCATTGACGAGCGTCCCGAGGAGGTCACAGACATGCGCCGCAGCGTCAAGGCCGAGGTGGTCGCATCCACATTCGACGAGCCCGCCGAAAGGCACGTCAAGGTCTCCAACATGGTCCTCGACAAGGCCCGCCGCATGGTCGAGTGCGGTCATGACGTCGTCATTCTCCTCGACTCCATCACGAGGCTCGCACGTGCATACAACACGGTCCAGCCCGCTTCCGGAAAGGTCCTCACCGGCGGTGTCGACGCCAATGCGCTCCACAAGCCCAAGAGATTCTTCGGCGCAGCCCGAAAGATCGAAAACGGCGGCTCCTTAACCATTCTGGCGACAGCCCTTACCGAGACAGGCTCCAAGATGGACGACGTGATTTTCGAGGAATTCAAGGGTACCGGCAACATGGAGCTCCAGCTCGACCGCAACCTCTCCAACCGCCGCATCTTCCCGTCCGTCAATCTGACTCTCTCGTCAACGCGTCGTGACGATCTCCTCTACGACCAGTACACGCTCAATCGCATCTGGATCCTCCGCAAGCTTCTCTCGGACATGAATCCGGTAGAGGCCATGACCTGGATGCAGCAGCACATGGACGAATTCAAAACCAATAAGGAACTGATTGACAATATGTCGAGGTTTAGTCGCTTCGACTAATTATCCCAGTAGGAGCTGGATTTCTTGAAGCGGAGGAGGTCGGCGAGGGCCGCGGCGTTGGCGGCGATGAGGAAGCTGTAGGATTTCCAGTTGCCGGTCGGGACCCAGCTGACGGATATGTTGAAGCAGTGCAGGTCGTACCTCGCACTAATCTGGGTCGTGGTCAGCTTCATCGCCATCAGGTCAAAGCCGGAGGAGAATTGGAATGACATCTTCGGCGTCAGTTTGACATTGCCCGATACGCCGATAGTCTGCTGGAACCGGTTGTTGACTACCAGCTGGTTGTTGGTGTAACTATAGCTCTTGGAATAGCTGAACGAATAGTTGAAATTGGCCGACCAGGGGACGTTGGGGTTGGTGTAGTATAGCCAGCCGCCGGGGATGTATTCGCCCGTAATCGGGTGATAGTATATTCGCTGGTAATAGTCGGCCGCGCTTTCGCCTCCTCCGCTCTTGCGGCCGTCGTTGCCGTTGATCGAGCCCTTGCCGGAAATGGACCAGGAGAGGGACGCACTGGCGTTTGTGAGGCGCAGGGGATGCATGATGCCTTCCTTGACGACGTTGAAGGTGTTGATCTTGCGGCCTTTCTCATCGATGGCGTACGGGTCAAAATTGGCGTTGGCGCTGATGCCGAGCTTGCCGAATATCGAGGTGGACATGGAGACGCCGATGTTGCTCATCTTGAGTGAGTCGGCGAGGAAGTTGTAGCTGCCGCTGAGGTTGAGCTGGTCGATGAGCTTGATCTTCTTGGTGCCCGTGCCGGTGGTGTCGCGGAGGTCACGGACCTTGGCCTCAAGGTTGTTGCCGACGGAGAAGCTCATGCTTCCGGTCTTTCCCTTACCGGGGACCGAATTGAGCTGGCCTGCGTAGAGGTTGTAGTCCAGGGACTTCTCTTCGCCGTTCTTGTCTATATATTTATATGTACGCCAGCCGTTGGCGTATGTGCCCTGCTCGGGCCGGTAACTCATTGAGACAGAAGGCGATACTACATGCCGAATCGCCTGCAGCTTATGATGTGCCCCGAACTGGAACAAACCGTATATTCGCGTGGACGCGGATGCGCTCATTGAGCCTGTCTGGGTGACGCCGAAGGCACCGAATTGCTTGCCTTTGACGTCCTCCACGCGGTTTGTCTCTTCGTTGTACTGCTTGGTGGTCTTGCGGAAGAACCAGTTCATGCCGTACTGCACGCTGGGGGTGAAGTTGATGTACTTCAGGAGCGTGAAACTCGGCAGGCCTATCTGGAAATTGTGGTTCATTCCGTTCTGGAACTTGTCCATGAATCCCGGCTCGCCGAATTCGGAGGCCTTGAAGTTGATCTTGTTCTGCAGCGAAGTCGAATAGCCGAATGATATCTTCTCCCACGGCTTTTCCTTGCCTACCCGGTTCTTTTGCTTGAAGGGGTAGAATCGGGTTACGGAGAATGTGACGTTCGGGAGCGTGAATGCATATGAACTGTCCCTGGAGTTCTGGCTGTGGAGGGCGTTGACCGAGAGGTTGAATTTGCCGTTCCAGTTGCGTGAATATGATACGGAGGAGGAAATCTGGTTCTGCAGGGCTTCGTTTACGGAGCGGGCGTTGTAGCGGCTGTTGGACGGGGAGGAGAAGTTGACCGACGCACTGAACGTCGCCCCGGGATGCGCCTTGGAATCCTGCGAATGGGACCATTTGACACCGAAGTTCTTTGTCTGGAAGAAGTCGGTGGAGCCCCTTTCACCCGTCTGGTCGACGGAATAATTCAGCGCGAAATTGCCATTGAACTTGTAGTTGACCTTGTAGCGGGAATTGAGGTCGACGGCCCATGAACCGAGCGTGTAGATGTCGCCCGTCAGCGAGAAATCGAAATAGTCACCGAGGACGAAATACATACCGGCGTCGCGCAGGTAGAATCCTCGGGCGCTCTCCTCGCCGAATGTCGGCATCAGCATACCGGTCGCGCGGGACGGCCTCTTCGGAATGAATCCGTAGGGAATGCCGATTGGCAGCGGGACGTCCTCGACCACCACGTTGGCGGGGCCGAAAACGGTCTTCTGTGACGGCTTGGTGATGACCTTGGCGACCGACATCGCGACGTAATAATGCGGATTTTCGAGGTCGCAGACGGTGTACCGTCCCTTCTTGATGTTGATGGACTGGTCCTCAAGCATCTTGATGTGCTTGCCGTGCAGGAGGCCTTCTTCCTCCTTGGTTATCATATTGGAGATGAGCGCCTTGCGGGTGTTGAAATTGTAGCGCAGCTCCTCCATGTTGTAGGTCTGGTTGCCTTCGGTCATGGTGGGCTGGCCCTTCCATTCGCCGGTGACGGGATCCTTTGTGCCGCGGGCGAATACAATGCCGCTGTCCATGTCGAATTCCATGTAGTCGGCGGTGAGCTTCATCCCCTGGTATTCGACGGAAACGTCGCCATAGTAGTACATCAGGCGGTGCCCGTTGGACAGTACCTCGATGGTGGAGTCCTTGGCCGTGGAGAAGGCGGGATAGTCGAGCGAACTCTTGCCGAGGAGATCGAGCGAATCGGCCTTTGCGCGCTCTCTGGCGAATGTCAGCGAGTCCTTCTGGCTGAGGGTGCTGTCCGCCACGTGGGCGAGGGTGTCCCTGAGGGGAGAATGCACGTCCACAGTGTCCCTCACGGGAATACGGCCGCGGGCGGATGCGGAAACCGATGCGAGGGCGGTAAGCGCCACCAGCAAAATTGTTCCGATATGTCGTGCCCGCATTATGGACATTTGAGATAAATTGTTAAATTTGCAATCAACAAATTTACGGATATTTTCACTTTCTACCAAAACAGAATGCAAATCACACGCCATTTCACCCTTTTAGCAGCGGTCTGCACGCTCTTTTTTGGCAATGTCCGGGGGAGTGAAGCAGCCTGCCCGCCGCCCGGAATCAAGACCGTCGTAATCGACGCCGGACACGGCGGCCACGACGGCGGAGCCCCGTCTCCGGACAAGAAGGTTTGGGAAAAGAACATCAACCTGGATGTCGCCCAGCGCCTCGCCAAGAAAATCAAGGCGGCGTATCCCGATATAGAGGTCATAATGACGCGTGACGAGGATGTATTCGTCCCCCTCGCAGAGAGGGGCGCAATCGCCAACAAGGCGGAGGCGGACGTATTCATCTCCATCCATGTCAATCAGGCTGCCAACAAGAGCGCACACGGGTTCGAAATATGGTGCCTCGGTCCCGACAACGGACGCAATATCAATGAAATAGTTGATTTTGAGAATAAATCCCTCGAGCTGGAAGGCGACAAATCCGCATACGGCGGCTTCGACCCCAAGGATCCGGCTACATTCATTATAGCCTCGCTCCAGAGCGATGCCTGCCTTTCCGAGAGCCTGGCCCTTTCGGCCGACCTCATCGCTTCCATGAAGAAAGGCCCGGTTTCTCTCAGCAGGGGAGTCAAGCAGAGCCAGAAGCTCGTCGTCCTGTGGAAAACCACCATGCCGTCGGTCCTTGTCGAAATCGGATTTATCAGCAACGACGGTGACCGGGGAGTGCTCAATACTGCCGAAGGAAGGGAAAAGATAGCAACCCGTCTTTTCTACGGATTCCAGGCCTACAAGAATCGCGATTAATACGCCCTGCACATACCTCAGCCGTACAATAATCCCCAATTCTCTAATTTTGAAATGTTCAAAATTAGAAATATGCGGAGAATGTGCTTTTTTGACCTATGCCCTCAAAAACGCTACTGAAAATCAGCATATTATAAATTAGCCGTTTTGCAGCCGTCCAGCATTAATTTGGGAAAAATAAAATTAATAAACAATAGGAAAAATATTTTTTTATCAATTATTTTTCACCCAATTTTGCACTGCGGTTCTGTTGTGAACCGGACACTATTTTAACCCGAACAAAGACCAATGACCCCTGAGCGTCACATAGACGTATGGAACAACTGTCTTAAGATCATCTCATCCATAGTTGATCCTAAGAAGTTCGACGTATGGTTCAAACCCATCGTCCCCGTTTCCATGGAGAATGCCACCCTCACCATCGAGGTCCCTTCCGACTTTTTCCGGGAGTACCTCGAGGGCGCATTCCTCGATGTCCTCAGGATGACGCTCCGCAGGGTTATCGGTGGCGACGCGCGTCTTGTATATAAGGTAAAGCCCGTCCATGACAGCGCCGCCATGCTGTTCCCGGCCTCCCACGGCCTCGACCCGGTCAACAAGCCGGTCATGATGCCAACCTACCAGCCGAGCGGCAATCCGAGCCCGTTCGTCTATCCCGGCGTCACCCGTGTCCAGGTCAATCCCAGGCTCAACGCCACCTACTGTTTCGCCAATCTCATTGAAGGCGAATGCAACAAAATGGGCATCACCGCCGGTACCAGCATCTCAGACGCCCCCGGCAGAACCCCGTTCAACCCGCTGTTCCTCTTCGGCGGCTCCGGCCTCGGAAAGACCCACATTGCCCAGGCCATCGGCATCGCCATCAAGGAGAAGTACCCCGACCTCCTCGTCCTTTATGTCACAGGCAACGAATTCAAGACCCAGTACATGGACGCCGTCTCGGTACGCAACAAACTCACCGACTTCATCGCCTACTACAGCCGCATGGACGTCCTCATCGTGGACGATATCCAGGACCTTGTCGGCCCCGGCAGCCAGCAGGCATTCTTCAATATCTTCAACGCCCTTCACCAGAGCGGCAAGCAGCTGATATTCACCTCTGACCGCGCCCCCGTCGACCTGCAGAACTTCGAGGAGAGGCTCCTCTCCCGCTTCAAATGGGGACTTTCCGTCCAGCTCTCCAAGCCGGACTACTCGACCCGCGTGGAAATGCTGCGCGCCAGGGCGTTCCGCGAAGGCATCTCCCTTTCGGACGACGTCGTCGAATACCTCGCCACCCACATCGTCTCCAATTTCCGCGAGCTAGAAGGCGCCCTGATTTCTCTGGCCGCCCATTCGACCCTCGCCCACAAGGAGATCACCGTCCAGCTCGCCCAGAGCATCATCGGCAACATCGTGACCACCGAGCCCCGCGACGTCACCATCGAGAGGGTTGAGAAGGTCGTCTGCGAGTATTTCAAGATCACCCGCGACACCCTTCTTTCAAAGTCCCGCAAGCGCCAGATCGTCCAGGCCCGCCAGATTGCCATGTTCATGAGCCGCAACCTCATCAGCGGCTGCTCCCTGTCGACCATCGGCGCCGAGCTCGGCGGAAAGGACCACGCCACGGTACTCCACGCCTGCAGCACCGTCAGCGACCTCATTGCCACTGACAAGACTTTCAAGCAGTACGTCACCGACATCGAGTCGATGCTCGTGCCCGCAGTCCGATAATAACCAATACCACTCCATACCATGGAATCAAAACGTGTCCTTGAAATATTTCAGGAGATTACCCGTATTCCCCGCACGAAGGCCCCATGGGCGAATATCTCCTCGCCTTTGCCTCCCGCCTCTCACTTGAGGCCCGCCAGGACAAGGCCGGGAACGTCGTTATAGTCAAACCCGCCTCCAAAGGCCGCGAAAACGTGCCCACGCTTGTGCTGCAGGCCCATCAGGACATGGTCTGCGAAAAGACCCCTGAGAGCACCCACGACTTTCTCCATGATCCCATTCCTTATGTAATAGAGGATGGCTGGATGATAGCGAAGGAGACGACGCTCGGAGCCGACGACGGTATCGGAGTGGCCGCCTGCCTCGCCCTTCTGGAGAGCAACGAGCCTATGGGACGCCTCGAATGCCTGTTCACCATCTCCGAGGAGACGTCAATGGACGGTGCGGAGGCTCTCGAGAAGGGATTCTTCTCCGGAAAGACGCTCATCAATCTCGATTCCGAGGATGAAGGCCAGTTCTTCATCGGCTGCGCCGGCGGCATGGACACAGTGGCGACATTCAAGTACATGACCGAGCCGCTCCAGAGGGGCAGCAAGATCCTTAAGATTTCCGTCTCCGGCGGCCTCGGCGGCCATAGCGGCGACGAAATCAACAAGGAGAGGGCCAACGCCGTCCAGCAGCTGGTCCGCTTCCTCTACACCGAGCTCCAGTACGACTGGCAGCTTCTCTCCATCGACGGCGGCGGCAGGCCCAATGCCATCGCCCGCGATGCGGAGGCCATCATCGCAGTCCCCGAAGACGAGGCTGACGACATGATCGGCGACGTGGAGGCTTTCCAGAAGATATTATCTAACGAATTCCGCCTCGGCGACCCCGGCATCACCATCAGCTGCGCCGGCGCCCAGTGCTCCCTTGAGCCGGTCGGCGAAGAATACACTGTCCGCATCATCAGCGCTCTCTACGCATGCCCCCACGGCGTTGCCGCGATGAGCCTTGATATCCCCGGCCTGGTGGAGACCTCGACCAACCTGGCGTCCATCCACATGGAAAAAGGCAAGACCATCAAGGTCGTCACCAGCCAGCGCAGTTCGGTCGATTCCGCCCTCCACGCCATTGCGCAGAGGGTTGAGGCCGCGCTCCTTCTCGGCGGCGCCGATGTCACACATGGCACCGGCTATCCGGGATGGAAACCCAATCTCGATTCTGCTATTCTCCGTACCTGCGTGGCGTCTTACAAGAAGCTCTTCGGTACCGATCCGGAAGTCAAGGCCATTCATGCCGGACTCGAATGCGGACTCTTCCTCGAGAAGTTCCCCGGTCTCGACATGATTTCGATAGGACCCACTCTGAGAGGTGTCCACGCCCCGGGCGAAAAGCTCGAAATCGCCTCCCTGGAGCGTTTCGTAAAGCATATTGACGACGTAGTGAAGAATCTATGACAAAGATAGCCCCGTCCCTTCTTGCGGCCGATTTCCTCAATCTCGGCGCAGCGGCCGACCTCGTAAACCGCGAGGCCGACCTGTTCCACATCGATGTGATGGACGGGACTTTCGTGCCCAATATCTCCTTCGGATTCCCCGTCGTCGACGCCATCGCCAAGGTGGCCGAAAAGCCGCTTGATGTGCATCTGATGATTGTGCATCCGGATAAGTATGTGGCCCGTTTCGTCAGGGCCGGTGCATCGATGGTCAGTTTCCATTATGAGGCTGCCCTGGAGATGACAGGTGATATCATAGACCTCATTCACGAGGAAGGCGCCCGCGCCGGTGTCGTGGTCAATCCCGACTGCCCGGTCGAAAACCTGTTCCCCTACATCGGCAAGGCGGATTTCTTCCTCGTCATGAGCGTATTCGCCGGTTTCGGCGGCCAGAAATTCATTCCTGAAAGCCTGGAAAAGGTGAAGGCCCTGAGGGAGGAATGCATCCTGCGAGGTTTCCCGCTCACGGACATCGAGGTCGACGGGGGAGTGGACGCCGCCAATGCATCCGCCCTGGTAAGCGCCGGAGCCACCATCCTCGTCGCCGGCAGCTCCGTCTTCAAAGCCGAAGCCCCCGCAGCCGCTATTCGCGCCCTGCGCTAGATAATGTAGTTTATTTTATATAATAAACTTTCGCGCTGCGAAAGTTACCTTGTTTAGAGCCCTGTAAGGGCGTTGGCAAGTCTCCTCCCCGGGGGGAGGAGGTTGGAGGAG
>CAJODR010000026.1:22556-35630 GCA_905233275.1 uncultured Bacteroidales bacterium
ACCCTTTTCCCGTTTTCCCTCCCTCAGGGAGGGACAAGCTGTCGGCCACAGGCCTCCTTAACACGGTAGTTTCGCAAGGCACTTGCGAAACTTAAATGATGTAATTTATTTCTTTAAACGAATAATAACGGCTTTCCCCGCCGGTAAGCGTGAAAATGAGGCGTCCGTCCCTTCGGACGCCTTTTATTGTGCCCCGGACGGTCTCGGCGGTGGCGCAGTCGGTGAATTCGTGCTCCTCGCCCTGGCGGTAGAGCCCGGTGGCGTATTCCTCCCAGAGGGAGTCGCTGCCGAGTTCGGGCAGTCTGGATGAAAATGCTTCGCAGAATTGCTCCAGGAGGTCCCTGACGTTGTATGATTCGCCGGTCAGGCGCCGTATGGAGGTGGGATTGACGATGGAAGGATCGAAGGCGGTCTGGTTGACGTTGAGGCCGATGCCGATGACGGAGGAGGAGATCCATTCGCCGGTGAGGCTGTTTTCGATGAGGATGCCGCAGAGCTTGCGGTCGCCCGCGTAAATGTCATTCGGCCATTTGATTACGGCGTGGATTCCCCTGGCGCGTAGAAATTCCCGGAGGACAACGGTCGTGAGGGCGGTGATGTCCATCTGCCTGGAAGCAGGGATGTCGCCTTCCTGAAACTTGAGGATGATGGAGAATGTGAGGTTCTCGCCGGACTGCGTAAGCCACTTGTTGCCCCTCTGCCCGCGCCCCGCAGTCTGACACATCGCAGCGATAACTGACAAATTGTCAAATTTTTCAATGCGCCTGGAGGCCTCTGAATTGGTGGAATCGAGGGTGTCGTACCAAAATATCTTCATCTTGTCAGCCAAATTTTTCATTGGCGAGGAAATTGATTATATTTGTAGATGCGAAAATACGCATAATATTTAAATTAAGGAAATATGATTACTCACGACCTCCGCGTAATCGCGGATGCCATCCTCGACAAGAAAGGAAACAACGTCGTCTCCCTTGACCTCCGCAGCATAGACGGAGCCATTTGTGACTGGTTCGTAGTGTGCGACGGCTCCAATACCACCCAGGTCTCCGCCATCTCCGACAATATCGAGAAAGTGATGAAGGAAGAAGGCCACCGCCTTCTCCGCAGCCAGGGCGAAGAAAACGGCTTCTGGATCATCAAGGACTACGGCAATATACTCGTTCACATTTTCCTCAGGGAATACCGCGATTTCTACCGCCTGGAGGACCTCTGGTCCGACGTTCCCCGCAAGGAATACAAGGATCGCAAGCCCGTAAAAAAGAATTCTGAAGATGCCCGATAACACATCTGCACCCAAAAAGAAAGTGGTCAGGATCAATCTGTCCTGGTTCTACATAATACTTATCGTCGCCATCGGCTTCATGCTCTTCGGCGGCGGTACCTCCGACCCTGTCAAGATTGAATGGCAGGAGGCGCAGGACATTCTCCGTACCGGAGATGCCAAGGAGGTACGCTTTGTACGCAACGAATACAAAGGATATATCACCATCCGCGGCGAGGCCCTCGGAGGCTATACTGCCGAATTTGGCGGCAAGGTCCCCAAGCGCTCCCCACACTTCTATTTCCTGGTTTCCGACAAGTTCAACGCCGAAGAGTCATTCTCCGAGATCAACGAGGACCTGATCCCCGTCGGATCGTCCTTCAAGGTCATCGTGGACGAAGAAGAGCACATCTGGGGCAATATCCTCGAATGGCTGCTTTTCCCGCTCATGCTGATCCTCATGTGGGTCTTCATGTTCCGCGGAATCGGCGGGCGTAACGGCAATGGAGGCGGCGGAATAGGCGGTATCGGCAATCCCTTCAACATGGGCCGCGCCACCGGCAAGCTGGTTGACAAGGATGCCGCCAAGGTGACATTCCGCGATGTCGCGGGACTCCATGGTGCCAAGGAAGAGATCATGGAACTGGTCGACTTCCTGAAGAATCCGAAGAAATACACCGTCCTCGGTGCCCGAATTCCAAAGGGTGCCCTCCTCGTAGGCCCTCCCGGCACCGGCAAGACCCTGCTCGCCAAGGCTGTGGCGGGTGAGGCCGGAGTGCCGTTCTTCTCCATGTCGGGCTCGGATTTCAACGAAATGTTCGTCGGCGTAGGTTCCTCCAGGATGAGGGATCTGTTCCGCCAGGCCAAGGAAAAGGCCCCCTGCATCATATTCATTGACGAGATCGACAGCATCGGCCGCGTCCGCACCAATCATTTCAGCGGACAGGACACCGAGAGCGCCAATACGCTCAACCAGCTCCTCACCGAGATGGACGGTTTCTCTTCTGACAGCGGCGTCATCGTTCTCGCGGCCACAAACCGCGCCGACATCCTCGACAAGGCCCTCACCCGTGCCGGCCGATTCGACCGTCAGATCAATGTCGACCTTCCCGAGCTCGGCGAGAGAAAGGAAATATTCCAGGTCCACCTCCGCGGCATCAAGCTCGGAGATGACTTCGACCTCGAATTCATGGCCCGCCATACTCCGGGATTCTCCGGCGCCGATATCGCCAATGTCTGCAACGAGGCTGCCATCGGAGCCGCCCGCAAGGGCAAACCGTCCGTCGGCCGCCAGGACTTCATGGACGCCATTGACAGGATGATCGGCGGCCTGGAGCGCAGCGGTTCGCTCATGACTCCGGCGGAGAAGAAATCCGTCGCTCACCACGAGGCCGGCCACGCTGCCATCAGCTGGCTCCTGCCGTATGCCAACCCGCTGTTCAAGGTCACCCTCATCCCTCGCGGGCGGGCACTTGGCGCTGCCTGGTACCTCCCCGAGGAGCGCAAGCTCTGGACACGCGACCAGATGCTGGACGAGATGTGCTCGCTCATCGGTGGCCGTGTCGCGGAAGAAATCATCAACGGACAGCCATCTACTGGCGCCCAGAATGACCTCGAGCGCCTCACCCAGATGGCCTACAGCATGGTCCAGTACTACGGTATGAACGACAAGGTCGGTCTGCTCTCATTCTACGATTCGACAGGCTCCAAGGGATATGAATTCTCCAAGCCTTATTCCGAAAAGACGGCTGAGATCATGGACGAAGAGGTCCGCCGCCTCGTATCCGAAATCCACGACCGCGCCTATTCCATCCTGACGTCCCATATGGACGGATTCCTCCAGATGGCGGCGCTGCTGCTTGAGAAGGAGGTCATATTCGCCGAAGACGTCGAAAAGATCCTCGGCCCGAAGGTCCTCCCTTCGCCGGACGAGCGCAAGCAGGACGAGGAGCCGGCCCCCGCAGCCGAACACGCAGAACAAACTGAAAAACAAGAAGATCCGCAGTGAAAAACCATACCGTCAGAGCTATATCGGGCATCTTGTTCCTGGGCATCATGATTGCGGGACTGCTTATCGGTCCCTATACATTCGCGTTGCTGTTCATCCTCATGATGTCGGGGATGCTCTGGGAGTTCTACCGGATGACCATGGGTGACCACTACAAGGTGGAGCGCATCCTGGCCATCCTGGTGGCTGTGTTTTTCTTCTGCCTGCTGTTCCTCGCGGTTACGGGCAAGGCAAATATCCGCTACATCGGCCTGTCGATAGTGCCGCTGACGGTTATCATGATCCTGTCGCTGTTCGTCAAGGACAAGACCGATTTCGGCCTGTTCTCCAATCTGTACACCGGTCTCCTCTACATAGGACTGCCCCTGTCGCTGGCCAATTTCATCGTGATGAAGGACGGAGTGTACAGCGGCATACTGATGCTGGCGTTCTTCATTATCATCTGGGCGTCCGACGTTGGTGCATATACCTTTGGGACGCTGTTCGGCAGAAATGGTCGCAAACTCTTCCCTTCGATCTCGCCCAAGAAATCCTGGGCTGGATTCTGGGGCGGACTTGCGGTGGCTATCGTGGCCGGCGTCATTCTTCAGATCACGGGTCTTCTGGATATCCCGCTGCTGCATGCCGTGGCGCTAGCCATTGTCATGAACGTCACCGGCGTCTACGGCGACCTGTTCGAATCGCAGTGGAAGCGCGTCACCGGCTTCAAGGATTCCGGGACGATCATTCCCGGCCACGGGGGACTGCTGGACCGCTTTGACAGTGCTATATTCGCCATTCCTTTCGGAGTGATTTATCTTGTAATTTTCAATCTCATTTAGCCATGCGTCTTGACAAGGATTCATACGGTGCCATCTTGATCGCATGGGCGGTCGGGCTCGTCGCGCTGGCCGCGCTCTGGTGGTTTGTCGGCCCTCTTTGGATTACCATTCCGGTGACGGCAATTGTGGTCCTGCTTCTGCTGTTTATCACCTGGTTCTTCAGAGTCCCCGACAGGGTTGCGCCCGAAGGCGAATCGCTCATCACCTCGGTGTGCGACGGCAAGGTGCTTTCCGTTGAGGAAGTATTTGAGAATGAATACCTTCGCCGCAAGTGCATCCAGGTGTCCATCTACATGGATTTCTTCGATGTCCACTGCAATTTCTGGCCTGTCAGCGGCGTGGTTTCCTATTATAAGTACCATCCGGGCAAGTATTTCCTCGCTTTCCATCCCAAGTCTTCCGAGCTCAACGAGCACGCGTCGTCCGCCATACGGACCAGGAGCGGCAAGGAGATACTCTTCAAGCAGATTGCAGGCACTTTTGCCCGCAGGATCGTGTGCTATTCCGAGCCCGGACTGGCGGTGACCCGCGGTGCCCAGTGCGGCGTGATCAAATTCGGCTCCAGGATTGACATGTTCCTCCCAATCGACGCGAAAGTCCAGGTCAAGCCGGGCGACATCACCCGCGCCGTCGAAACCGTGATAGCAACGCTGTAGCCGCATGTTTTCATTCAGGACTACTCCTCTCGAAGACCAGACCGACAGGGCGCTTCTCCATGGCCGTGTAGGCTGCTTCTGTACTCAGAACAGCTGGGACACGCTCCGCGGCCGCTACGTCTACGACATATTCCGCGAGAGGGGCAACCTCGAGACGGTATTCTCCCCGAGGGATACTGAGCTCACCCCGCTCACCAACCATATCGAATTTGACCTCGAATCGCTCAGCCGCCTCGATGCGGTGGTCGTCGAGATCCAGGACGTCGGCACGCGCTACTTCAACTACACGAGGGATGTGATGGCGCTGATGGACATGCTGGGACTGCTCGGTGAGGATGCTCCGGCCATGTACGTCGTCGATCATATCAATCCCGCCGGCAGAGTTGTCGAAGGCGGCATTCCTTTCGGAGAATGCGAACTCGGCGTCCCCAAGGTCGCGCACCGTCACGGCCTCACTCTGGGCGAGCTCTGCAATCTCTATTATACCGAAATAGGCGGCCGGTTCGCGCTTCATGTGATATCTGTGATGGCTACCGATTCGTCCAGGCAGCTGCTGCCGTGGACTATCGCTCCGGCTTCAGACGTCCCGGGCCTTTTCACCTGCATGATGTACAGCGGCGGCGGCCTATGGAACAATACGACCATTACCCCCGCAATCGGCACCGCGCGTCCGTATGAATATATAGGTGCGCCTTTCATCAAGCACAGCCCTCTGGAGGTGATTCCGTCCCCGCCGGGTGTGCTGATGCGTCCATGTTCATTTACCCCCGCCACAGGCCGGTACGCCGGCGAGAAATGCTTCGGCTACCAGATCATGCTGACGCCGGGTGCGCAGTACCACAGCCTGCTGCATACGCTGCAGCTGATGCGTTATTTCACGGAGCGTTATTCGCAGTTCGAGCTGCTTCCGGCATTCTCCCTCAAGCTGGCGGATCCGGTGCTGATGGATTATCTCGCGGGCGTGATTTCATTCGCGGATGCGCGTGAACATGTCAAGCTGGAGGAGCAGAAATGGATCCGGAAAGCCAAGCGCTATACCCTATACGATGACCAGCCGGTGAGAATGAAATGAGACGAATTGCCGCACTCCTTTTTGCACTTTTGGCCGCGATCCCGCTGTCGGCCTCACATTCCGTCGATTCCTCCAGGGTCAAGGCCGCAATTACCGCTGAGCGAATTGTTTCCGAGGCCCGCACGCACATCGGAAAGCCGTATGTCTACGGTGGCAACGGGCCGTCCTCATTCGACTGTACGGGATTGACCTGCTACGTCTACCGGCAGTTCGGGATTGATCTGTCCCGCACCTCGAAGGACCAGGCCGAAGACGGTCACAAGGTCAGCACCCGCAGGCTCTCCAAGCTCCAGAAGGGTGATTTAATCATATTCGGCAGCCGCGAAAACCCCAAGGAGGTCGGCCACGTGGGCATTTTCATCGAATGCGACGATTCCGGCAAGGACTTCTGCTTTATTCACGCGTCTACGCACGGGGTGATGGTGTCCTGGCTGCATGAGGAATACTATTCCAAGCGTTTCCTCGGCGCCCGCCGCGTCCTCGAGGATTTCGACAAGATGAACCGCAAGGAAAAGGCGATGTTCGAGGAGGAGCTCGGACGCCTCACTACAAAGGCTTCCTCTACTTCGTCCCAGTCTACTAATAGTACGGTCTCGCTGTCCTCCGACGGCCATCAGCCCGCCCGCTACCATACCGTCGGCAGGGGAGACACCTTGCAGTCGATAGCAAAGAAGCGCCACACTACCGTCGAGGAGATTCGCCGTCTCAACGGCCTGTCATCCTATGAAACCCCTGCACGGGGTACTCGCTTGAGAGTCAGATGATTATCACCGCCATACTGGTGGCGCTTTCGCTCTGCGCCGACTGCTTCGCCGTCTCGCTTGTGACTGGGCTCACGCTTTCGCGTGCCGGCCGGCGCAAGATACTCGCGGTCGCCCTGCTTTTTGCCGTCATCCAGACCGGGCTTCTGCTAGCCGGATTCTTCCTCGGTGAGGTCATCGCCGATTTCGTGTGGCGAATTTCAAAGATACTGGCATTCGCCCTCCTCGCCTTCGTCGGCGGCTCCATGCTCCGAGAGGGCATAAAAGGGGAGAGCGGCAGCCTCAATCTCTCCGGTCTCGGCCATATCATCATCGCCGGAGTGGCGACAAGCATTGATGCCCTTTCCATCGGCGCCGCTGAAGCATTCGCCGGCCACGGCTTCCGCGACATCCTCCCTCTCGCCATCTCCGTCGCCGTCATCACCGCCCTCTCCGTCACCGCCGGTCTCCTCGGCGCCCGCGTATTCTCCTCCCGCTGGGGCCGCACCGCCGAAATCCTCGGCGGCCTCGTCCTCATCACCATCGGAGTCCTGCAACTCTTTTAGGCTCTTTTTCTGTCCACTTTTCAGTGTCCTTTTCAGTTTACTTTCAGTTCCCTTCCCAGGTGAACTGGTGGACTGACAGATCCGAAGCGTCAACTCTACCACAGCCAGATTAGTACCTCTAGCCATACGCGTTGCGCCTAAAACTGCTTCAGACCCTGTATTTATCCGTAACACCGAAGGACTGAGTAATAACTGTAGCGCTCAGATGATAGCAAACTGTTGATTATTAGATTGATACGGTGACGTTCGTAGCGGTATGAAACGTTATAATCATTTAAACAATTACTATCTTTGTATCCGAATTCCTTATTAGCGCATATTGTTATGGTCATTATGAGAATAAATCATGTTATAATCTTATTATCTACGGTCCTGATAGGATTGTCTGGATGTGGGCGTTCGGATGTTGACAAACGATTACTTGATGTTGAATCAATTATCACCGATAAGCCGGATAGCGCATTGTCCCTTCTTAATCGGATTGAACCGAGTGAATTAAAAAATGATGCTTCCAAAGCAAAATATGCTTTATTATTAACTAGGGCACAAGACTTATGTTATATTGATATACAGGATGACTCAGTTATCAGTGTGGCAAGAAACTACTATTCTAAGAATGGACCAAAAGAGTCAGAAATGTTGGCAGAGTATTATTATGGAAGGATTCTTCGTAATGCAGGAAAGTATGGCCAATCAATCGTATCATTATCGAAGGCGTCTGAGATGGCTGAGGAACTGGAAGATTATCATTATATGGCTCTATCTGAAAGGAATATTGCAGTTCTTAATTCAACTGTGATTGATGACAGAACAGCTGAAAAGCATCTACAAAAGTCGATTGCAGGTTTTACTGCAGCAGGAGAGAGGTATTATGCTGACTATTCAAGATATCTTCTGGCAGCATGTGAGCTTAATTTAGGTCAATATGAAGCTTGTGAAATGATGCTTGACAGCTTGATAAAAGAATATCCTGAAACAGAATCTTTAGGAGGAACTGTTCGCCTTCAATATGCATCATTGCTGCTCTTTAAAGAACACCCTGAACCAGATGTAGCGCTCAAAATTATGCGCTCTTTTGGAGCTTCGGGGCAGCGTTATGATTTATTGCAGGCATATGCTTTTGCACTAAAGGGAGTGTCTGATTCATCGCTTTTTTATCTGGATCGATATTTTCCACTATCTGATGATCCTAGGGGAATTGCGATGGTGAATTTCGTATTGCAAAAGGTGTCCGCTGATAAAGAAGACTATGAACATGCATTTAGATTTCTTGAGAGAAGTGTTGCCATACAAGATTCTCTTACTCGAATAATGCTTGGTAATTCAATTACAGCAGCAGAAAGAGATTATTATGACGGTATTGCGAAAGAACAAACACTCAATGCAGAGATTCAATCGCAAAAACGGTATAAAACAATAGTATTAGCCACGGCTTTAGCTCTTTTTTTAATCTTGATTACTGCGCTGCTCCTTAATAAAATACGCCGACAGAATGCAGACGTCGTACTGTTGAAAGATGAAATTGATTCTAAAAAAGAAGAATTGGCGGTGCTTCGTGAAAACCTTATAGAAATAGAATCAAACAATTCGGAGAGTCTTAGCATAGTCGCAAAAATGATTCTTGAGAGGGTGAATCTAATTGAAAACGTTTTGTCTAAAATTGATTCCTTGGATGTTCCTCTTTTTAATCAGAAAAGAATGTCGAGCTATGATTACATTGAATATCTACGGAATGTGTTGAAAGACTATCACACCGGTATGTCATCTATAATCAATGATAAATCATACGCGGTTGGGCTTGAGCCGGCTTTGGACATTGTTAAAGATGGACTGATGTCCAAATTGCGTAAGGTATTCGGCAATACCATCTCACAAGATGACTATGTTATGCTGGCATTATTATTTTCAGGGCTGACTCCTGCCAATACAGGGAAGGTCACGGGAATTAAGCCATCTACAGTCCGTACTAAGAAGGTTCGTTACATTCAGCGTTTCAAAGATTTACCTGATGGCCCGGATAAGGAGTTATTCCTATCGGCTTTTGGGCTATAATAGTGTCCATTTACATGTTTCGTGGACAGGAGTAGCGTACTCTTTTTATAAATATCTGAATAATAGATAATTACAGCGCTCTATGTAGCGCTGTTTATTTGCGTGCCGTGTGTGCTTTCACTATTTTTGCCGCATAAACCAGAACAAATAATGCTATGACAAGTTTCAAAATCCTTTTGTGTTCCTTCATTCTTTTTACCGGGACCACCATTTACGCTAAATCATCTGAGGCGAAACGTGTTTCTAACGATCCGGATCCGATTGAAATAATTGTCGAACAGCCTCTGGATGACTCTGGCGCACCTCGTTCTTCTGTTTATAACCCTTTCACTGCCTGGCTTGACGGCTTGGACGTCGAGCTTTATAGTGCTGACGCGACCTATGGAACGGTGAGTGTGTATCTCTTCTCTACAGCGGGGGACCTCGTCTCCACTTACTTCGATACTGCGACGGGCAGCATTACGATTCCCATCAGCGGGCTCAGCGGCAGCTATACCATTATTATTAATACATCAAGTGGCCTTGTTTTCGAGGGCTGGTTTTCATTATAATGAGTGTGGCTCTTTTCCTTTTTATAAATAATTGTTAAGTAATATGTTCTGTCGATTCTTCAAATACGTGTCGTTCGCGTTTGCTTCTTTTTGTGTATTGTCGTGTAGCAACATGATTACTCCGACTCTACCATCGGAAGACAATCCGGATTTGTTGTCTCAATCTAACTATAATGTGTCTCTCAAAGATATTGAGACATATTTGGAAAACTACAAAGGATTACCTCCGACCAAGAGTGGCGATGTGTCTATAAGCCCAATCTTGTCTTCTGTTGACACAGTTCTTTACCTTATAAATTATAATAAAGGTTGGGAAATCTTATCAGCCGACAGGCGTGCTCCTCGAGTCTTCGCCATGTCAAGCGATGGTCATCTTGATTTAGATTCTTTGTATGCAATTCCACCGGTGGAAGCCCTTATTAGCGCATTCACAGATAGAATATCTTATTTGAAGCAACATCCCAATTTAGAGGTGTCGACAGATTTCAAAGACAGTTGGGATGACATTCTTGGCGGAGGGAGATTTGTTGACGAGTGGACATTGATCTCTTCTTATATTCTTGATGAAGGAGATTCCATTCAACCACATCTTACCCAGACAAGGTGGGGGCAGAATTCCCCTTGGAATGTGCGCGCTCCATACACGGATAGTACATTAACTACACACTGCTTAACAGGGTGTGTGCCAGTTGCGGGGGCTCAAATGCTATATTATCTACACAATATGCTTGGAATTCCAAGCATGATGTATGCAGATAGCTACACGGCAGCGTATATTCCGCAGAATGCGAACTATCTCATTTTATCCGCTTCCGATGTTTCGTTTTCCAATTATTCCAGTTCTGCATGGAATAGTCTGCCCCTTACAAATAACGATTCAGGGAATTTCAGCACGGTCTCTACTTTAATGGTGCAACTTGGATTATTGATCCAAGCCCAATATCGTGTCAATTCTACTGGATCATATACCTACTATTTAAAGCCTGCATTTCAAAATGCTTTTACAATTGAAAGTACTTGGTTAAATGGCGTTGATTTTACTATAATTGCTGACGAAATAATGCAAGACCAAATGCCGGTAATTCTAGAGCTATATCTTTCTGATTATTCTGCAGGACATTGCGCGATTGTTGATGCATGCAAAGAACAGTATCAGATTATTCGTAGGTTATTTCGCAGACGAGTAGACGCACCGGTCAACCCTGGTGGTCCTAATCTTCCACAATACGAATACAAAATGGAGGATGATTACGAAGTGCAAAATCGTTATTTCGGTCTTAACTGGGGATGGAACGGTAGCGGAATGTATAGCGGAAATGATGTGATGTGGTTTAGTGAAAGTGCGATGTCTTGGACGGCAGAGAATTATACCTTCTCATATTTTAGCTGTATGATTTACGATTTTAGAGAGTTCTCGAACAATAATTAGAAAAAAAACATATATTAGTGCAAGATTCTCGTTAATGGGGGATTTAGATATTGGATAAGTTAATTAAAGGATACTGGATATGATTAAACGTTTGGTTTTGGCTTTGGCCGCGTTGGCCATGATTGCTTCCTGCGATGATAAGGGGAAGGATGATCCGGAACAGGTGCCGATCGGCGGTCCGATTGAGGTGGAGTTTCCGACTCCGTCGACGGCGATTTCCAAGGTTTCGCTTTCAGAGGCGGAGAAGGGGTATGTCAATGCAGGCAATGACATGGCGCTCAAATTCCTCGCGAAACTCTATGACGGGAGCGATATGGTGTGCTCTCCCTTGAGCCTTCAAATGGCCCTTGCCATGACGGCGAATGGTGCCAGCGGCGAGACCCTGTCGGAGATTACAAACTTTCTCGGATATGGGAAGGATGGCATTACAGCGCTTAATTCGTACTGTAATTCGCTGCTCAAACAGCTTCCGGCGGTCGATCTTGACGTGAAACTCAAACTCGCCAATGCACTCCTCGTCAATAGCGAATATCCTCTTCTCGCTTCCTATAAGGAGACGGTGGAGAAATCATACTATGCTGCTGTCGAGAATAGACCTTTCAACAGCTCTTCAGAATTGGCCTCTCTCATTAATGATTGGGCCAAGCGCGTCACGGAAGGGTTCATTGAGAAGGTCCTGTCAGAAAATGAGGTTTCTCCGAGTACGGCTGCATTTATCATGAATGCCCTCTATTTCAAGGCCAAGTGGGCTGGAGATGAGAATGATCCGATGTTCCTGGAGGAAGGGACGACGGATGAGGTGTTTACCCTCTCTGACGGGAGAATAACGACCGTCCCAATGATGCGCAACAAGCGCCAGCACAAGTATGCCGAGATGGACGGTTTCAAGGTGCTTGCTCTTCCGTATGCGTCGGGAAAATACTATATGTACATTCTCCTGCCGGATAAAAATGATCTTGCCGGATTGGTGAAAAAACTCCCCGGAATTGCCTGGAGCGATATTCTTGGCAGCCTTAAGCAGGATGCTGATGTGTACGTCAAACTTCCCCGATTCGAAGTAGAGAGTAAATACAATCTAAACGAGTCTCTCATGGCTCTCGGTGTCAAGAAGGCCTTCACTCCGGCTGCTGAATTCCCGAATATGTTTGCTGCTAAATCAAAGGTGTTCGCCATAGATAAGGTTATTCAGAAAGCTCGCATCTCCGTGACGGAATGGGGCACCGAAGCTGCTGCAGTAACAGTTGTGACCATGTATAGTTCACTTGGCCCGGGAGATGAGCCCAAGCGCGTCAATTTCTACGCCGACCATCCCTTCCTCTTCCTCATCGGAGAATCCACCTCCGGCACAATCCTCTTCGAAGGCGCCTACACAGGAAAACAATAATAGTGATACATTAAGCCCAAAGCAGCGGTGCCCGGAACACCGGTCGCCGCTGCTATTGTTTTGATTTTGACCATTATGATTAGACGTTTTTTTGGGGTTTTGGCAGCTGTTGTGTTGCTGAATGGCTGTGATAAGGAAGAGTCCAAGGTATGGACCTGGGATGCGGAGATGAATACCGCGGACGGTGTGCTTTTCTATGAGAAGGGCGGACCCGAGACTGTTGTGTTCCCTGACAGCGGCGTCCTGAGGATAACTGGCAACAAGGTGAGTCTGGAGTTTTCGACCGATTTTGATTCGGCGACCTCCGGGCAGCCAGAGCATGTGGAGATTGCTTTTGTCTCCGAGAATGCCAATCCCCGGGTGTCAAAGGGCTCATTAACCCTGTCGGCTTATGGCTCTTCCGGCTTCGTGGGCTGTTCCACAATGTATTCAGGCCTGGATTATGTGCCGTCTCAGTCTTATGTCGCCACATTCTCTTATGACATGAAGCTGGGCGTCGACAAATCATGGTCCAGCGATTCCGTCGGGGAGGTC
>CAJODR010000027.1 GCA_905233275.1 uncultured Bacteroidales bacterium
GCCACGTCTATGCGCACAGGGCTCCTTCCCCAGATCATCTGGTCGGAACACACTGCGATTGAAGGGCGTACCTTGTGGTCTAGGACATTGCCGAGAAGGCTTTCGCGAAGCAGCGAAAATGCTTTTGCGCGCTCCTCTGACGCCATTTCTTCCATTCCGCGAAGCGAAAGGAGACGGGAGCGGAACATGGCGTTGTGCATGCGCTGAATGGAGGCGGAGGTAGCCGGGAGACTCTCCGGGACAGGCAGCGAGCATTCCTCGAATGCGACGGCCGCATCGGAAAGGTCAAGCTGGTAGAATATGCTCTTTTCGTAATTGGCGCTTAGGGCGAGCCAGTTGGCTTTGCGGTTGGATTCCCGCTGGGCGAAAAGGGCCTTTAGGTCAGCCACGGCCGATATTTCTTCTGCGGAGAGCTTCTGAGCCCGGAGCCATATTTCTTCTCCGTCAGGAAAGGAATGGATCATCCAGGAGAGGACCTTGCCGGCATCAGCGATATCGGCGACGACAGGGAACATCTTCATCTTCTGGATATCCGACGTGTCACCTTCTGGAACGGGAAGATGGCGGGCCTGCAGCCACTCAGTGAGCTTGCGGCCGAGATAAAAGGCCTCTTCCAGGCTCCCGCTGAACGTATCTTTGTAGCCATAAGGGCGAATGGCGTATCCGCCGTGCACAGGGACGATATCAACGCAGATGCCCTCGGGAAGGCTGAGCGTCCAGTCGTTGCGTGGCACGCCTGTCACGATATTGTCCCTCGTAAGGGTCCATGTGGCCGGGAGACAGCTGTTTTCCACCCAAATATTGTTGTTGGCGACGGTGATAGGCGTCCGGATTTCGGAATTGAGGGTGAATACCGACGAATTGGGGCGGATCTTGCGATGGAGAATCTTCTCCTGGTCGAGCTCGCGGGTCTGGATTTCGACCATTGAGGACAGGAGTTCGTGGCTGGTGCCGAAATGGTAGAATTCGCCGCCGTCGAGCGGCACAATGGCAGCCGTAAGGCCTTCGAGCCTCGGATCGGGACTGGTCGGATGAGAGCCGAGGGCTGTGCCGAATTCGGAATACAGGTCGTAGGCGCGGACACTACCGTCCTCCGCCGTGGCGCAGCGTGAAAGGGCCTCCACGGCACGGTCGCTCAGGAGCCATATCCCGATATCCATCATGTAAATATGGGTCCTGGATAATGTCTCGAGTGTCTCCACGGAGGGTTTCTGCAGCATGTAATCCAGGACGTCGGGATCGCTGCGTTTCATGACGAACACCCCGTGGCTGGTCGCTTGGGAAGGTCTGCTCCAGAGGCCGTAGCAGACGACATCGGCGTCGGGAATATCCTTCAGGAGACTGTCCGTGCGGATATAGACGTCGCCGCTCGCGATGAGGGTCCCGAGGCCTTCCGGGGCCTCCGAGAGTATCTTGCGGTACAACGGAAGCTGGAGATCAAGGAGATTCTGCGACAGACGCTGTCCCCTTTCCCAGTCGAACACGGGAATGGGCGTGAGTATCTTGCCGGACGGAGCGTATGAAGGGAGACGGCGCGACTGGCCGCCTGCATGGATCAGTATGCGTTTCTCTCCGGGAACAGACATTCCGGAGCGTTCGAATTCCTTCAGGAGATGGACTGTGCCGCCGCCGGAGGACACTTTGCGACCGGCCGGATCGGAGGTGACGAACACATCTTCACGGGAGGCTCCGCTGAGGTCGTGGAACTGCCCGACAAGGCTCGGAGGAAGGGAAAGCAGGACTTTCATCTTGACATTGAAGTTTTCCAAGTTCACAAATATAATGTTTTTTATCCATATTATTGCTATATTTGCAGGTTGTAATATATATTACATGGGAAAGATAATAGCAATAGCCAATCAAAAAGGCGGCGTCGGCAAAACGACGACCGCAATAAATCTGGCCGCCTCCCTCGCACTGATGGAGAAAAAGGTCCTCATCATTGATGCCGACCCCCAGGCCAATACCACATCCGGTCTCGGAGTCTCCCCTGAAGGAGACGCAAAGAGGTCCCTTTACGAAGTCCTGATAGGAGAGATAGGAGTCGCAGACGCCCTCGTCCGTACTGAGGTTCCGGGCCTCACCCTCCTCCCCTCCCACATCAACCTCGTAGGCGCCGAAATCGAGCTCCCGGACGTCCCCGAGAGGGAAAGCATTCTCAAAAAGGCCGTCGCTCCCCACAAGGACGAATACGACTTCATCATCATCGACTGCTCCCCTTCCCTCGGGTTCATCACCGTCAACGCGCTCACCGCGGCCGATTCCGTGATCATTCCGGTCCAGCCCGAATTCTTCGCCCTCGAAGGCATCGGAAAGCTGCTCCAGACCATCCGCCTGGTGCAGAACCGCATCAATCCTGGCCTCTCCATCGAAGGATTCCTCATCACCATGTTCGACGGCAGGACAAAGATTCACGCCCAGGTGTCCGGCGAGCTCCGCGAATACTTCAAGGACATGGTCTTCAAGACCATCATCCAGCGCAACATCCGTCTCTCCGAGGCACCTTCACACGGAAAGCCCATCGCCCTGTATGACAGCACCTCCAACGGCGCCAGCAACTATCTCAGCCTCGCCCGCGAGGTCATCGAAAAAAACAGCTAGCACATGAAAAACAACCAGCAATACGGACTCGGCAAAGGTCTGGCCGCCCTCCTCGGCGACGCCGCCCAGGAAGCCGACTCCATCCGCAAACCGGTCGATTACATCAACAAGGAAGTCGCCAGGACCGTCCCCGCCGAACAGGCCCCGTCAGCCGACATCGTTCGCATTCCCGCGGACCTCATAAAGCCCAACCCGTACCAGCCCAGGATGCATTTTGACGAAGAAGCCCTCAGCGAGCTCGCCGAATCCATCCGCACCCTCGGCCTCATCCAGCCGATCACGGTACGCCGCGTTGCAGACCGCCAGTACCAGATCATCAGCGGCGAGCGCCGTTTCCGCGCCTGCAGGGCCTGCGGGATGGAGCTCATTCCTGCATACGTCCGCGACGCATCCGAGCAGGGCATGCTCGAGATGGCCATCGTAGAGAACATCCAGAGGGAAAACCTCGACCCCATCGAAGTCGCCCTCAGCTACCGTCGTCTCATCGAAGAATGCCACCTCACGCAGGAGCAGATGGCTTCGCGCGTCTCAAAGAAGCGCTCCTCCATCGCAAACAGCCTGAGGCTTCTAAGCCTTCCCGTCAAGATCCAGCACGATATCAAGGCCGGACTCCTTAGCGTGGGTCACGCCAAGGTCCTTCTCGGAGTCACTGATCCCCTCCTTCAGGAAGAGCTGAGCGACATCGTCATCGGCCGCGGTCTCTCAGTCCGCCAGCTTGAAGACAGGATCAAGCGTCTCAGCGCTCCGCCCAAAGCGGAAGAGGAGGCCATTCTCCCCGACGATTACCACCGCGTGCTGGAGCATCTCGGCAGATGGTTCCCCGGTGACGTCACCCTCCGCCGTACTTCTACCGGAAGAGGCACCATGACCGTGCACTTCTCTTCGGATACTGAAATGGCTTCGTTCCTCGAGGCCCTGGATTCCATCAGCGACTGATGCGGAGTCTCAGGAAATATCTCCTCGTACTTCTGCTCCTGATTCCGTCGGGAGCAGCCGCCCAGTTCAAGGAAGACGCTTTCAAGCAGTCCTACAACACCGATTCCACGGCGAGGGACACTACTGACAAGCTGTTCTCCTTCCAGGAATACTTCGGCGGCCTTTCGCACCGTCGTCCTGCGCGTGTCGGCAACATATTCGCCGGTTCGACGGTATTCCTCGGCGGCAGCCAGATCTACAACCGCGACTATTGGAAACTCCCGGTCGTTTACGCAGGAATCGGCGCAGGTGTCGCCGGCGGCCTCTATTTCCGCAAAAAAGATGACATCCCGACAAGCAACTGGTGCTTTGCCGGAGCGGCGCTATTCTACTGGGGAGCCCTGATGGACGGCGTGATATGCTATAACGCCGGAGACCAGCATTCGGCCGGCAAGGCCACGCTTTATTCGATACTTCTCCCGGGAATGGGGCAGGTCTACAACCACGAGTTCTGGAAGGTCCCAATCTACTGGGGCGCTATCGGGGCGTCAGTCCACTTCGCCGCGCTCAACAACCGTAACTACCACCGCTACAAATGGATACACAACCAGGCCACCAATCCGGACATCGAGTATGACGGCCCGGTTAAGGCCGAGACTGCGCTCTACTACCGCAACGTCTTCAGGCGATACAGGGACTATTCCATCGTGGCCATAGCGGGATTTTACTTACTACAGGTAATAGACGCCAACGTGTTCGCATACATGCAGGATTTCGAGGTGTCGGATGACCTGTCACTGCGCCTTGAGCCTACAATTGTAGGCGACGACATATTCGCCTCCGGCGTCCCTGTTCCGTGGAAATATGAATTCTACGGCCCTGGGCTCAGGTTAGGCTTTACCTTTTAATTGATGAGCCTCATGACAGCACGATTCGTCAAGACAATACTTTTCACGGCAATCTTCTCGACTCTGCCGCTATGCCTCCACGCCCAGTTCGGCCAGCGCCTCCGCAGGGAAAACAGGGAGCTCAAGGCAGAAAATGCGGCTCTTGAGATCGAGCTTGCAAGGGTCAGGGACTCTGCACGCATAGCCGGCCTCACTTCCTCGCTCAATTCTGAAACGGTCGTCACAGAGCCGGAGCACCATCACCCGGCGGTCTGGTATACGGAAGGGATCCGTGATGCTGAGACCGAGGATGACGAAATAGTTCCTTTCGACACCAATGTGCCGGATTCTGTCTTCATCCGCCGCCTGGAGGACCTGCACTGCTTCTTCACCCTTCCATGGAATAAGGACGTCCGCGACCAGATTATCTGGTACGTCAGCCACAGGACCCACACCGAAAGGATGCTCGGCCTCGCCGAATACTATTTCCCTATTTTCGAAGAAGCGCTCCTCCGTTACGGCGTACCGACGGAGCTTAAATATCTCGCAGTCATTGAGTCCGCTCTCAATCCGGTAGCCACGTCACGCGCATCTGCAAAGGGACTTTGGCAGTTCATGTACCAGACGGGCACGGCATACGGCCTGCGGATCGATTCGTTCAAAGACGACAGGTACGATCCATTCCTCGCATCCGATGCAGCCGCCAGGTATCTCCGCGACCTCTACAGCCGCTTCGGGGACTGGTCCCTCGCCATTTCAGCGTACAATCACGGCCCCGGCGGAGTCCTCCGCGACATGGCCAAGTCCGGCAAGGACGATTACTGGTCCGCGTGGGAATTCTTCCCGGGAGAGACTCAGCAGTACATTCCCCGCTTCATCGGGGCTATGTATGCGATGAATTACTGGAGGGAGCACGGACTGTCCCCCAGGGAGGCGCCGCTTCCGCTTGAGGTCGATACGGTTCATGTCTCGAAGATGCTTCATTTCCAGCAGGTTGCCGATCTGACCAGTCTCACGGTCGATGACATCCGCGCCCTCAATCCCCAGTACACCGCCGACATTGTGCCCGGAGAGAACAACATTCTCCGCATTCCAAGGGAGAAAATAGTCGAATTCACCTCCCTCGAAGACACCATCTACCGCCACCGCTACGACGAATTCTTCAATCCAACTGAGATCCAGAAGATCCGATCCGGCAGTTCAGGCGGCTCAAGGACAGTCACATACACCGTTGTCCGGGGTGACAACCTCTCCAAGATTGCGCGCAAATACGGCGTCACCGTCGACCAGATCAAGAAGTGGAACAGCCTCAAGAGCAACAATCTCCGCATAGGCCAAAGGCTCAAGATCCAGACTCGCGGCGGCGGAGGCGGCACCTCGACCTCTTCCAGCTCGACGTCCAGCTCATCGTCATCTTCGTCATCCTCGTCTTCTTCCGGCACGACTACCTACACCGTCAAGAGAGGTGACACCCTCGGCGGCATCGCTCAGAAATACCATACCACCGTCGACGCCATCAAGAAGGCCAACAATCTGCGCGGCAACAAGATCAAAGTCGGCCAGAAGCTCAAGATTCCGAAAAAATAAGCCATCATGAAGCGTTTCCGGATACTCATATCAGTACTGGCGGTCATAGCAGCCGTCACTCCCCTTTCGGCCCAGTCCTCAAGGAGCAGCCGGAGGGAAAAAGCGGTCGCTGACAGCCTCCGCGCCGAGATTTCGAGAATCCGGGATTCGATACGCATCGCCGACCTCACCAGGTCCACCAATCTCGAGTTTCTCAAGACCGGCAAAATTACCACCACTGATATCCCGCCGACTATGACTGTCTCCACCGTGCCGGAGACGCCTGACACAACCCAAGCAGAGGCAGACGGCAACAATCCCGGATATTATTCTCTCCCGAGAATGGACAAGAGGACCTTCGAGACCAGGATTACCGACGACATTTCAGACGATACCATCATACGAAGGCTCTCGGATCTCAACTGCCCCTTCCCCCTGCCCTACAACGAGCAGACCCGCGACCGTATAAAGAGCTATATCTCAAGTCGTTCCATGCTCGAATCCTGGCTGGAGAGGGCTGACTACTGGTTCCCGGTATTCGAGGATGCCCTGAGGCGCTACGACATTCCTTCCGAGCTCAAGTATCTCGCCGTCATCGAATCGCTGCTTATCCCTACTGCTCAGTCGCAGACCGACGCCTACGGACTCTGGCAGTTTGTCCAGAGCACGGCCGACCTCAAGCTCATCAGCATTCCGAGGACATCATGGAGGGATGACCGCTTCGATCCATATATCGCGTCAGACGCCGCCGCAAGGCTGCTCCGGAGCGACTACGACATTCTCGGCAGCTGGCCCCTCACCATTCTCTCCTACAATTGCGGCTGCGGCAAGGTCAAAAGGGCAATGAAAGCAGCAGGAAGTGACGACTTCTGGGAGATTTGGGACAAACTCGACTACAACGAGCCCAAGATCTATATCTGCCTCTACGTCGCCGCCATGTACGCTATGTCATACGCCGAAGAGCACGGCATCATCGGCCCCGAAAGCCCCATGAAGGCTCCTCTCGACACCGTCATGATATCCTCGCCTCTCCATTTCGTCCAGATCAGCGAGATGACCGGGATTTCAATGGAAGAGCTGCACTACTACAACCCTCAGTACCGCCAGGACTACATCAAGGGACGTGACATCGCCTCCAAGACCGAGGCTGAGATCCTGCGCCTTCCCATTCCCTACGCCGAGCGATTCCAAGAGGTCCGCGACACCATATTCGCTTACAAGCGGGATTCCCTGTTCCTCGATACTTCCAAAGGACGGGGCATGGGCATGGTCCTCATTCCCAAATATCAGGTCGAACGTTACCGCGTCGGCGAATACGGCAAGGAATCACCCAAGGACATCGCCTCCCATTTCGAGGGCATCTCCGCCTCCGACATAGTCAAGTGGAACAACCTCAAGAGCGCCGACGAAGTCCTCCCGTACAGCACCGTTGTGATGCTCCGTTTCCCCAACGACCGCAGTCATGCGCACAATTCGGAGGTGTTCCGCAAGCACACCGTCCGCCAGAGGGAGACACTTTCCTCAATTGCGAGGGATTACAAGACCACCGTGGACGAAATCCTTAAGGTCAACGAAGGCGTCATCAAGGACAAGAACAACATCCCGAAGGGCCTCGTAATCAATATTCCCAACAAAAAGTAAACTTCAGCTCCGCCTTACCCTCCTTTTGCTCAGCCATCCACGGATAGCGGACAATGGAGCCTTTGACGTATGCCCTCAGGCGTGAGTGCCAAAGCCGCGTTTTGTATCCTCCCGTCGCGCTGAGCCGGTATCCCCTGCCGTAGCTCACCGGTACGGAGAAATTGCCCGGGGCATCCCTCTCCCATGCGTATATCCTGTCCGCCCAATCATCTACACGGAAAGCAGTGGCGCGAAGGTACATTGAGAGCTTTTGTCCTGCCCTGCCAGCCTCAAGATAGCCCATTATTCCCAATCGGGCGGAAGACGCAGCATGTAGCCGTGATGACAGCATCCAGGCCCCGTCGCTCCAGATGCAGTCAAGCCGGAGCTCGTCCCGGCGGATGTCGCCGTAGTTTCTGAGAGTCCTGACATACCGGGACTTGAGGCTCAGCGACGGCGATATCTGCCAGGCGGCATCCGCTATCAGTTTAAGTTGCCTCCTCTCCTTGTCCGGCCGGTCAAGCCAAGCGACGGAGACATCAGCCTCCAGAGCCTTGACGCTTGAACCGAATCCTTCCCTGCCGCGAAGCGAAACGCGCTTTTCCGAAGCGTAGACAGCCATAGCAGCATACTCATGCCTGTCGCCCGGAGCCCTTGCCGCGAGGGCTCCAGTAAAACGCCACAGCGACGGCGTCCTGAGCGAGGCGGCAGCAACGACTGCAGTATCCAGAGGCCTGTATCCCGCCTCAGCGCTCACCGCCATACCTATTATATTATATTGCACATCCGCGGACAATCCGGCATCACCTCGGGCACCATCCTTCCCGCGCGTTTTCATGAAAGCCGTCATTCCTGCCTCACCACGCCGGAAAGGCAATGAACCGTGGACACCTCCGGTCGCCGCACCAGCATCCTCCTTTGAGACGAATACCGTCGAATACGACCACGAATACACAACCCCGCGTCTGATTCCGTCCGAAGAGAATGAAACCGCCGGCACGGCCCCGGTCGGACGCCTTGAAAACGCCGACAGCGTCGAATACCCCGAAAGGGAGAATCCGTCCCAAAACAGCAGTCCCTGTCCGAAGCGGAGCCGATAGTCCCCGACTAACAGATTATGCCTGCCGCTACGACTCGAAAAAGTGGCGTAGAAGTTGTCCTGCAGCGTAAATCCGACAGAGAATCGTCCTCCGTACTCTCCTTTGCATTTCAGTTTGAAAGCATCCTCCGACCCGGGTTTGTATCGGGAGACAACGCTCGCCCCCCACGTTTTGCCACCTGCCCCGGTATCGCCCGGGCATCTCGGCGTATCGAATGAGACGAAGCATCCCAGCGCCCTTGCATCGGCTTCGGAGAATCCGTCGACAAGGGAGAGTTCCGCCACAGAAAGGATATCGCCGTGCCGCGAGCGATAGTCGAGCACGGATGCAACCTGGTAAGCGGTTAACAATGAAGAAGATAGCAATTCGGCCCTCGATGCCTCATTGATGCGAAGAGGCCGGGCAGTGAACGGAGCAAACCTCTCCGTCTCGCTCTCATCCAGTTCCTCCATATCAGCGGCTCCGGTCAGATGGAGTATCGCAGCATCTACCGCGGGGTCCTGAGCCCTAAGCGAAAAGCCGGCCACCAGCATCACAAATATGAGTACACAGCGTCTCATGCGGCAATGTAAGACAAAAAAGCATTCCTCCGACATTTTTTGGCCTTGACCTCAAAAAAATGCTTGCAGGTGGTACGCAAAATTGTTAAATTTGTAGGGTTAATTCTGAAAAAATGAAAACCGTCCGTCTCCACGACAAGTTCTTTAAGCTCTTTATCCCCTACTCCGAGATCTCTGCCGCCATCGACCGTGTCGCAGACGAAATCAACCGCGATTACAAGGATTCCCCCGAGCCACCTATTCTCCTGTGCGTCCTGAGCGGCGCCATCATGTTTACCGGCGAGCTCATGAAAAGGCTCAATTTCGACTGTACCCTCTCTTCCATCAAACTGTCCTCATACGAAGGTACATCTTCAACAGGTGTAATCAAGGAGATCATGGGACTTACTTCGCCCGTAGAAGACAGGGACGTCATCATCCTCGAGGATATTGTCGACACCGGCCGGACAGTCCACTCCCTCGTGGACATGCTCAAAAAGCGCGGTGCATCCTCCGTGCGCATCGCTACCATGTTGCTCAAGACGGAGGTCTACGATGGCGACATTCCTCTCGACTATGTTGCCCTCGAGATTCCCAACCGCTTTATCGTCGGATTCGGTCTCGACTATGACGAAATCGGCCGCAACCTACCGGATATTTACGTAATCGATAACTAACCATGAAGTATTACATTCTCTTCGGCCCTCCGGGCGCAGGAAAAGGCACCCAGGCAGGTGCAATGGTCCAGAACTTCCATCTATGCCATATCTCCACCGGTGAGCTCCTCCGCAGCGAAATCGCAGCAGGCACCCCTCTCGGTCTCCAGGCAAAATCCCTCATCGAGGCCGGCGAGCTCGTCCCCGACGAGGTCGTTGAGGGCATGATCGAGGCAAAATTCGACGCAGTCAAGGACGTGGAAGGATTCCTTCTTGACGGTTTCCCGAGGACTGTCGCCCAGGCCGAGGCGCTTGACGCCATGCTCGCAAAGCGCGGCGAAGAGGTCACCGCCGTCGTCTCCATCATGATCCCCGACGAGATGATTCACGAGCGCATCCGCCACCGCGCCGAAATCGAAGGCCGCGCCGACGACGCCCGCGACGAAGTGGTGTCCAACCGCATCAAAACCTACCACGACAAGACCGAACCCCTCATCGGCTTCTACAACCCCGCCGGCAAATACCACGAAATCGACGGCACCGGCACAATAGAAACAGTCCGCAATCGAATTTTTAATTTAATGAATAACTTTTAGCATGAAACGTATTGTTCTTGTTCGCCACGGCGAAAGTACTTGGAATAAGGAAAACCGCTTTACGGGTTGGACCGACGTGGACCTTAGTGAGAAAGGTATTGAGGAGGCCATCGAGGCCGGTCGCCTGATGAAAGCCGAAGGCTATACCTTCTCAAAAGCCTACACATCCTATCTCAAAAGGGCAGTGAAGACCCTCAACAACATTCTCGACCAGATGGACCTCGACTGGATTCCCGTCGAAAAGAGCTGGCGTCTCAACGAAAAGCACTACGGCAATCTCCAGGGCCTCAACAAGGCCGAGACCGCCCAGAAGTACGGCGACGCCCAGGTCAAGATCTGGCGCCGCAGCTTCGACGTAGCTCCCCTTCCCCTCGCCGAGGATGACGAGCGCAATCCCAAATTCGACCCGCGCTACGCAGGGGTCGCAGACAGCGACATTCCTCGCACCGAGTCCCTCAAGGATGCCATCGCCCGCGCCGTTCCTTACTGGAAAGAGGTCATTTTCCCGACCCTCCAGACTGAGGACAGCATCATCGTCGTAGCCCACGGCAATTCGCTCCGCGGCATCATCAAGTACCTCAAGGGCATCTCCGACGAGGACATCATCTCGCTCAACCTTCCTACCGCCGTCCCCTACGTCTTCGAGTTTGACGAGAAGGGCAATGTCGTCAAGGATTTCTTCCTCGGCGACCAGGAAGCCATTGCGGCAAAGATGAACGCAGTAGCCGCCCAGGGCAAGGCGAAATAATGCCGTCCATCGTCCCCATAGCGACTTTCCGGAGCCCGGTCTCCGGAAAGTTCGGTCTTCCGCGGCAGAGTTCTCTCGCGGAGCACCTGAGGGGACGGATCGTTTTCGAGCCGGATTTCAAGGACCCTTCAGCCCTCTCGGGACTTGAAGGGTTCGATCGTATCTGGCTCATCTGGGGATTCTCGGAGAATGCCTCCGACGGAACGTTCCATCCCACCGTCAGGCCTCCTCGTCTCGGCGGCAACGAGCGCGTCGGAGTCTGGGCCAGCCGTTCGCCGTTCAGGCCCAACGGGCTCGGACTCAGCGCAGTAAGGGTCGCAGCCATACGGCTTTCTTCCCCGGATGGTCCAGTCATCGAAGTCCTCGGCGCCGATCTCGCCGACGGCACACCTATATATGATATAAAGCCATACGTGGCTTATTCGGACAGTTTTCCCGACTCTGCATCCGGATTCGCCCCTGAGGCTCCAGAAGCGGCGCTGAAGGTCGTCTACCGCGCACCGTCACCTCTCAGTCAGGAAGATACGGCCGCACTCACAGAACTGCTCTCCCTCGACCCTCGCCCCGCCTACCACGACGACCCCACACGCATCTACGGCCTCACCTTCAACAGCCACGACATCCACTTCCGCGTCAACGGCAATATCCTGGAAGTCATTGACTTCACAGCAGCCAGAGGGCCGGCTGAAGGAGGATTTCGGTGATCAGGGCGAAGAGGCCGATGCCGACGACGTTGTCGGAGGCACCCCTGCGGAAGATTGATGAGAAAATGTATACTGCGACTGCCACCGCGGAGACTCCGAGTATGCCGATGGTCGCTACCGAAAGAACTGCCGAATGGTAATACCAGAGGCGTACCGACAGGAACAAAACGGCCGCCGACAGTGCCACCGCATTGACCGCGTTCATGACGCCGATAGTATCACCTTTCTTTGAGGTGGTTCCGTCCCAGCGAAGGGAGGTATAGCCGATCATGAGTGCGGCAGGGAACAGTATGGCGACAGACGAAGCGCCTCCGGCGGCGAATGGGAAAAACGGTGTTGCTACGAGCGCAAACAGCATCCAGACTGCGAAGAAACGGTATTCGACGCTGCTCCTCTCGGGGGCGGAATAAAGCGGAGCCAACAAGGCAACGACTGCGGGAACAGTCCATACGCCAAGTGATCGCGCCATCGAAACCAGCGAATTCCACGAGAGTGATGCAGGAGCGAATGCCCTGAGCGACAAGATGTTCTTGAAGCTGAGGCCCTCAAAGTAATGGAGCCAAACTCCGTAGAGCACGAAGAGGCCGAAGCCTGCGACTAGCGACAGCAGCAAGGTCCAGATTCGCCCTTTAAGCGACGGGCGCCACACCAGGAGATACGCGAGCAGAAGAGGCAGGACTATGCCGGCGAGAGTCGGAAAACCACCGACGCAGAACGATGCTCCGGCAGTGACGCCACCGAGAATAAGAAGGCCACTCGAGCCTTTGCTTTTGCCACCGAAAGCAATTATGTAAAAGAGTCCGGCGGCAAGAGCCATCAGCACGCCGAGTGCCATCGGGATGTAGTCGCTGCTGCGCCCCAGGACGAGAAAACCATGCATTGTCAGCAGGACGATGCCTGCAAAGAGCATCTTCTTGTCATCATACAGTACGGAGCGCGCCAGGAGGGTAAAGACCAGTGTCCCGAGCACGGCAATGGCAGCGGAACAAAGCGGCCCTCCGGTAAAGGAGCGTCGTACAAGGAATGTGAACACCGAGGCCGCAAAGAGGATCAGCAGCCACAGGGAGCTATTTGAGGATTTCTTTTTTGCAGGCATCTCAGAAAAGCATTTCGGCAGGGCCGGTCAGATGGATGTCGCGGAAAGCCTGGTCGCCTTCTGGAATAAAATCCACTATCAGCCAGGAAGTCCTGGCCTTAAGATGATACCTCGCACGGCCGTCCACAAAGGAATCAGGCTGAATGCCGGCTTTCCAGGCAGCAATCGCGGACGCAGTAATACCAGTGCCGCAGGCGAGGGTCTCCCCTTCCACGCCCTTTTCAAAAGTACGCACATGGAGCCCGTCGGCAGCCTCCGAGACAAAATTGACATTGGTGCCCTGAGGAGCGAAATGCTCATGATGGCGTATCGGAAGCGCCTCTCTTTCAATATCTACCGTCTCCACGTCACCGACGAATCGCACGAAATGCCTCGTTCCCGTGTCCAGGAATCGCCCGCGCAGGACATCTTCGACGCCATGGACATCTCTCATCGAAAGCCGCACGGTCCAGCGGTCAAACCCGTCATGCGAAAGGATATCCGCCTCGTGGATGCCGTCCGGAGCCTTGAAGACATAGTGACCCGGAGCGGAGGGCTTGACGCGAAGCCATTCGGCGAATGCCACTATGCAGCGGCCGCCATTACCGCACATCATGCCACCGGAGCCGTCCGGGTTGAAGAACGCCATGTCGAAATCGGCTTCCTCCGAATTGTCGAGGATCATCAGGCCGTCAGTCCCGTACTCCCGGCAAAGGGCTACAATCCCGTCGATGCCAGGGTACTCATGGTGCGGCACTCCCCTGCCGTCGATGACGACAAAGGTGTTGCCGGCGCCTGAAAACTTATGATATTCAAATGCTTGCATTGCGTATTATACTGGAAAGGAGCGAGATGCCATTCTCCATCTTGGATTCGTCGATGAAGGAGAAATTGAGGCGCATCGTATTGCGGTGCGAGCCGTCCACGTAGAAGAACGAACCTGCCACGTATGCAACCCCCGCCGACAGCGCCTCGTCGTACATGGCGACTGTGTCGATGCCCTCCGGGAGCGTAAGCCACAGGAACAGGCCGCCTTCGGGATAAGTCCAGCGGACGCCTTCGGGCATGTATTTTTCGAGGAGAGAGACCATGTGGTCGCGGCGCCTGCGGTATTCGACGATAGTCTTGGTGAGGTTGCGGTCGAGGGCACCGGATGAGAGGAACTCGGCAGCCATGTACTGGTCGTATGTCGGAGGGCACAGGTCCAGCGCCTGCTTGCAGACGTAAATCTGCTCCAGCAGCGGCTCCGGCGCGATAATCCACCCAAGCCTGAAGCCGGGGGCGAATATCTTGGAGAATGTCCCCAGCTGCAGCGTCCTTTCCGGCGCAAGCTCACGGATGGTCGTAACCTGCTCGCCGCTGTAACGGAGCTCGCGATAGGGGCTGTCTTCGACGATGAGAAGGTCATTCGCCCTAGCGAATGCCACCAGGTCCTTACGCTCCTGAAGGGTCATCGTCTCGCCGGAAGGATTATTGAAATCCGGGATGACGTAGACGAACTTGCCCCCGCCGGTGTACTGCTCATGGCTCTTGACCTCCGCCCGGTAGGAACGGAACGATTGCAGCGCACCGAGATAAACGGGATTCTCCGCCACCACGACGTCACCGGGATTGCAGAGGATGCGCGTGCAGACATCAATCCCCTGCTGCGAAGAAGTCGTGATCTGCACCTGCGAAACCGGCACGCCGTAACGCGCGGCAATAGCAGCCCTCAACTCCGGAACCCCCTGAGTGGCACCGTACTGCAGCGCCTTGGTCCCGTACTTCTCCAGCACGAAATGCGACAGCCGCTTGACATCCTCAACCGGAAACGTCACCGCCGCCGGATACCCACCGGCGAACGAACAGATCGCGCTCAGGTCGACCTTCGAAAAAATCTCCCTCACCGGCGACCTCAGAAACGACGCCACATCATCCGAAAAGAACTTTCTGTAATCCATAAGTACAAAAGTAACGATTTTTTTTGAAAGACTCATCGTCTTTGTCATTTCGACCAAGCGAAGCGCGCGGAGAAATCTCATAAAATATAAAGAAACAAACAATTTTGTTAAGAATCTTGAAAATCGTATAAAGAAACATATAAAGTGGTTTTTTAGACGGATATTTTTGATAATGTTTGTGGCCGCTTAACACAAAGATGTTTTAATATGACACAACAACTAACGACAGCCCAGCTCAAAACATTCGTCGAAACAGTCGACCAGTTTGAACAGTATCGTTCGATGACCCTCTACGAAAAGGAGGAACTCGTCAAGGACATTCTCTCAAGACCCTACATGGACCTCATGTGCGATTGGGCATTCAAGTACATTATGAGTGACATGGAAAACGCCAAGATGCTCATTTCGGATATTCTGGGCATCGAACTGAACACCGTCGCACCGCTCCCTGGCGAATTGATGCGTAACCGTCCCAATGACAAAAACATCATCATGGACGTTCTCTGTACCGATGATGTCGGCAACTCTTTCATCGTCGAGATGCAGAGGAAGCAGAAGAAGGACTTCAAGAACCGGATGTTCTATTATGGCGCCTCCTCTGTGCATTTCCAACTGTCTCCCGGCGATCCATACAGCAACCTCAAACCGGTGTATGTTATTTGCTTCATGAATTTCACATTTCAGCATGACGACGACAAACTGATCTATCGATACGAGCTGAGAGAGAATGGCAGTGGCGAACTGTACGGCGACCAGCTCAGGATTGTATTCTGCGAGCTGCCACGTCTTAAAAAACACGCCATGAGGGAAATGGACTCGGTAGAGAGCTGGTTTTATTTGTTCAGAAATATTCGTAACTTTGTCGCGGTCCCCGAAGGAATGAACAAGCGCTACGAGCGAATAGTCTCAGCCGCAAAGATGCCACTCCTCTCGGACGAAGATATGAAGTATTACCTCAGAGCCATGATATCCGAATCAGAAAAACTCGAACTCATCGAAGACGGCCGAGCCCTAGGTCTTGAAGAAGGCTTCACACGCGGCATGGCCAAAGGACGGCAAGAAGGACAACAAGAGAGTCGAATGGATATTGCCAGAGCAATGCTCACCGATGGGCTTGATATTGCCAAGGTCGCCCAATACACCGGCCTATCTGCAGAGGAGGTGCAGGCCCTGGCGGCGAAGTAGGTTTACACACACACTGGTTTTTTGGGGCAGCCACTTCAAGGGTGGCTGCCTTTGTGTTTATGTGGCCGGCCAAGGTGTTGAAAAGTGTGTTTAAAGAATTTTTCGAAAATGTTCGCGCACATACTTGCGCGCGTGAATAAAAATGGGTAAATTTGCGGATTGAAAGTAAGCTCAACCATGCAATTAAGTCAGATACTACGTTCCATGAAAGCACTTAGGTTTGAGCTAAGCCTTCATCGCAAAGGTAAGTATTCTTTACTTTTCTGACAATAATTCCAGCACAAAACCGTACCACGAGAAGAGTTTAACTCTTCAGGTTTCGGGCCATCCGGTCTATGCATTTTTTCTTTTCGGTGTAGCCTGGATGGACGTACATGTCGAGGGTTGTGGAGATAGATGCGTGCCCCAGAATTACAGAAACCGTCTTGTAATCGCACTTGCTCTCTATGCACCTGGTAGCAAAGCTGTGGCGCAGGGCGTGGAAGCGTATTGCCGGGATTCCCAGCTGGCGCAATATTCTTTTGAAATAGGCTCTAAACTGGCGTGGTTCCAGTGGTTGCGCTGCTCCGGAAATGACATAGTAATCCTGTGACATTATTCTCTTAAATGGGCGAATGATGTCTTTCAATTCTCTGGATAATGGAATATCCCGGACGGAGGACGGTGTTTTGGGCGTATCCACGGAAACGTAATACTCCCGGAGTTCACCGTCAGTGAGGTTTATCCGTTGTACTGTTTTGTTTACTCGAATAACCCCCGCGGCAATATCCAGGTCCCGCCATTGGAGACCGCAGACCTCGCCTATCCGGAGTCCGCTGTAGAGGCAGATGAACAGACCAAGATTCTGAAAAGAAAAATGTGTCCGGAGATACTGGAGGAGTTTGTTAAGGTCTTGTTTCGTGAAAGTGGGAATAAACTTAGGGACCTCAACCCTGGTGGGATAATGAACACTGTACGTGATGTGAGGCCAGGCGCCCAGTTTCTCACCGAATTGAATGATCATCTTCAGGACCAGCAGGGTATCCTTTACCGTCTTGGGAGCATAATCCCGCTCCAGGAGGCTATTGGCAAAGGACTGGATGGTTTCCTCATTCGGAATGAGAACATCGCCGAAAACGGGCATAATTAGGTGATTGCACAGGCGGGCGTAGATGGCATAGGATGCTTTCTTGACATACTGGCGCTTGTCCGCCTTCCAAAGGGTCGCAACTTGGGTAAATGATAACTGTGACATAATGCTTGAAATAATGGTAATAGCCCGATGATAGCAAAATTTCAAGCCAATCACTCGTTGTCATTAGTCCCGCCACCTTGTCATTTCGACCAAGCGTAGCGCGCGGAGAAATCTCACATTATATAAAGAAACAGCACATTTCTTATTAAAACAACCGCTTCGTGCATCCGGGACGGCTGTTTCTTGCGGATTCGGGGAATTTTTACATATTATTGCATCCATGTTTAACTTAAAATTGTTCATCATGGATAACAATGACATTAATTACAACATCCCAGAAGAGGATGCTCCCAGCGGCAAAGTCGCCAAGTACATGGATCTACGGGTCGACTGGGCTTTCAAGTACATCTTTTCGATCAAGCGTAATCTGCTCAAGTTTCTGAACGATATCCTGCCACAGGATATCTACGATATCGAGTATCTCTCCAATGCAATTCCCGTAAGGAGCGAAAAAGACAAGCGGTCTTCACTTGACGTGATTTGTGAGAGTTCTGACGGAATGTTTCTCGTCGAAATGCAACAGGAACCGGAAACAGACTTTGATGACCGCCTTGCATATTATACATCATCCCTTATTGGACGGCAGGTCAAAAGGGGCGACAGGGTATACAAGGTCAACAGAGTCTATGTCCTGTGCGTGGCAAGATTCATCAGACATCATTCTCCGAATACCCCGAAAGACAAAGTGCTGTTCAGATACGAATTCATGGAAACCGAAACGGGCGAGGGATACCAGGGCAGCAGAATCTCTTATTTCTTCCTTGAATTGGCAAGATTCCGCCAGAAGGACTGGAACAAAATTGCAGAAATTCAGGAGCGATGGTGTTATTTGTTCAAAAATATGCATACCTTTGCCGATGGGACTCCATTGCCCCGGGACCTTCACGGATTTGATGATATTGTAGCAGATGCCAAGGTGGATGGTCTTTCAAACGACGAAAAGAATGATTACCAGGACGCTATGATAAACGCACACAAACTGCTTTCCGTCACTATTGCCGCCCGCGATGAAGGTATAGTCGTAGGGCGTTACTCCGGACGCCTGGAAGGGCGAAAAGAAGGACGTCAAGAGAGTAAAATGGATATCGCTCGCAACATGCTGGCGAAAGGCATTTCGGCTGATGTCGTTTCTGAATGCACCGGCCTTTCTGTAGAGGAGGTGCAGGCCCTGGCGGCGAAGTAGACCGGTTCTCGACCGGTACCGGCATTGATGTGATAAAAAAATGGCAGCCACTGGTGAGGTGACTGCCATTATCTGGTTCGCCCAGCATGAACGTACTCTAACGGGTGCAAGTCCCCAAACCGCCCTGATAGTGGGAAGGTTACAGCCAAAGGCAAGGGTGTCCGCCGTGAGA
>CAJODR010000028.1 GCA_905233275.1 uncultured Bacteroidales bacterium
TACTGGTCCACTATCGGTCTTCCGGGAGTGTTTAGCCTTGCGGGATGGTCCCCGCAGATTCGGACAGGATTCCACGTGCCCCGCCCTACTCAGGTGGTATCTTGACCATACGACCCCGTTGCCTGTACGGGAGTGTCACCCTCTGCGCTCACAGTTTCCACTGTGTTCCAGTTCCTGGTCACACGGTCGCATCGATACTCCTACAACCCCGACATGTCCGTAAACACATCGGTTTAGGCTCTGCCCCTTTCGCTCGCCACTACTCAGGGTATCGACTCTTTTCTTTCTCTTCCTCCGGGTACTAAGATGTTTCAGTTCCCCGGGTTCGCCCCATGTCTAGCATGGTGTCGGGCCTTCAGCCCGACGGGTTGCCCCATTCGGATATGTCCGGATCACGTCCTGTTTGCAGATCCCCGGACCTTTTCGCAGCTTACCACGTCCTTCCTCGCCTCCGGAAGCCAAGGCATCCTCCGTTCGCTCTTCGTTCCTTTCTCTTTGTGAATCACATCTATTCTCTCTCTCGAGAAAATATTGTGTGCTCTTGCCTTTGAAACTGTAGTCCCTATTATGCAACTACCGAAAAAACTTCGATTTCTTGCTAAATACAGACTATCTGTTTGCTTCGCTTAATTTTTTTACCTCTTTGTATCTCTCAATATTTTCAAACAACGTGCGGTCAAGGCCGCAAAAAATCCCGTTATTTTCAAACGGGACTGCAAAGGTAGCAATTATTTTTGACCTAACAAATTTTTTTGAAGTTTTTTTGAAGAATTTTTGACCAGGCTCCGCGCGCGAAGAAATCTCAATTATTATTTATATATTTGTAGAAGAAACCAAACAACCTTACTATATGTCTGACAACAAGAAAATGGTACTTCCGGAGAATGCGCAGCGGGAGCTGCGGCCGGGCGAGGAGTACAAGCCGCTCCTGCCTGCCGGCAAGAATCCCTCGGAAGTGACCCTCTATTCGGTCCTGATGGGACTGCTGATGGTGGTGATATTCTCCGCGGCAGCGGCGTACCTGGGCCTCAAGGTGGGACAGGTGTTCGAGGCCGCTATTCCGATCGCCATCATCGCGGTCGGCGTCACCAGCGCCCTGAAAAAGAAGGATGGCCTGGGCCAGAATGTCATTATCCAGTCCATCGGCGGATGCTCCGGAGCCGTGGTTGCCGGCGCGATTTTCACGCTTCCGGCCATTTACATTCTCCAGTCAAAGACCGGCGTTGACGGCCAAACGCTGCTCTACCCCGGACTGCAAGTAAATTTCACGCAGATGGTATTATCGTCACTCCTCGGCGGCATTCTCGGAATATTGTTCCTGATCCCCTTCAGGCGCTATTTCGTCAAGGAACAGCACGGGAAATATCCGTTCCCCGAGGCTACGGCGACGACGCAGATCCTCGTCAGCGGCGAGGGTGGCGGTACCGGCATGAAGACCCTCCTTGCGAGCGGCCTCATAGGCGGTCTGTATGATTTTGTCGTAAGCACGTTCGGCGCCTGGACGGAAACCATTTCGACCACTGTCACCCACGTGGGGCAATTCGTCGCAGACAAGGCCAAGGTCGTGCTCAGCCTCAACACGGGCGCGGCAGTCCTCGGCCTCGGCTACATCATCGGCCTCAAGTACGCGTTCATCATCTGCTGCGGTTCGCTCCTCGTGTGGCTCGGCATCATTCCCGCCATCGGCGCAATCTGGGGCGACACCATCCTCGATCCGATGGGCAAGGGCATCACGGACACCGTCGCTTCGATGGCCCCCGAGACCATATTCTCCGAATACGCCAAGCTGATCGGCATCGGCGGCATCGCAATGGCGGGCATCATCGGCATCGTCAAGTCATTCGGCGTCATCAAGAGTGCCGTCTCCCTGGCCGGCAAGGAATTCTCCAGCAAAAAAGCCTCCGGCGAATCGGTCCCCCGCACAGACAGCGACCTCAAAATGATCGTCATCGTCTCGGGAATTATTCTGACGCTGCTGGCCGTGTTTGCATTCTTCGCATTTGGCGGAGTGGTTAACAACATCTGGCAGGCTGTCATCGCACTTCTCATCGTCGCGGTCATCGCATTCCTCTTTACTACGGTGGCGGCCAACGCCATAGCTATCGTCGGCTCCAACCCCGTCAGCGGAATGACCCTGATGACGCTGATCCTCGCATCCGTCGTCCTCGTCGCTATCGGCCTCAAGGGTGAGCCCGGGATGGCGGCTGCGGCCATCATCGGCGGTGTGGTCTGCACGGCCCTTTCCGTCGCGGGTTCTTTCATCACTGACCTTAAAATCGGCTACTGGATCGGCTCCACGCCACACAAGCAGGAAGGATGGAAATTCCTCGGCGTAGCCGTGTCTGCGGTCACTGTATGCGCCGTGATGCTGCTTCTCAACCAGACCTACGGCTTTACCGGCAAGGATGCCCTAGTGGCACCCCAGGCCAACGCCATGGCCGCTGTAATCGAGCCTATGATGAATGGTGGCGGCGCGCCCTGGATCCTCTACGGAATCGGCGCCCTGATAGCGCTGGTGCTGACATTCTGCAAAGTTCCGGCTCTGCCTTTCGCCCTCGGTATGTTCATTCCGCTCCATCTCAATCTGCCCCTCCTCGTCGGCGGTGCAGTAGCATGGTACGTCAGCAGCCGCACCAAGGACGAAGCCGTCAACAAAGCACGCTACGACAAAGGCACCCTCATCGCTTCCGGCTTCATCGCCGGCGGCGCCCTGTTCGGCGTGATCAGCGTCATTCTGAAATTCGCCGGCATCAACTGGTTCCTCACAAGCTGGAACAAGAGCTACGGCGAAGCCATCTCGCTGCTCCCCTACCTCGCCATTGTGGCGTTCATACTGTTCAGTTCGATGAAAGCAAAAAAGGAGGCATAGATGAGTAATAAAAAGATTATCAGTGTACTGGCCATTATCGTGGCAGTAATCGGACTGGGACTGCTGTCGTATTATCTGTTTTTCCGCGACAGCGGGAGGGAGGATGATGAAATCGTTGAGGAAACGCCCAAGGGCGGAATTGATATTCTCCTTCAAATCAGATTGGACGAAATGGTCCTCAATCTGTCCAACGGCGAGAAAGACCCAGCCTTCCTCAATGCCGTGGCAAAGGCAAGCGAGAGAGCTGACGAGAGCGACAATGCCGACTTTTTCGATTTATTCAAAGAAGAATACTTAAAGACAGAACACTCGAAGTCCCTCTATGACATATTCGCATCGTTTGAAGACGCTGAACGCCTATGGGATAAATCAGACGACTCCGTCATCAACTGGCTTCGCGCACATAGTAATGATGCCATCAAGTCATTGATTTGGGTCTTTGAGCATCGCGTTAAAAGGTACGGTGTCTCACATCCTGAGATCGTCCAGACAGGAGACAATCTTATAAGCATGCACCTCCCCGGCGCCAAAGACGAGCAGCACTTAACCAATCTCCTCTCAGCTGATGGTGTAATGGAATTCTGGCCTACCTATTCTTATTATACAGAGCCCGGCAACGAAGAAGGCATCGGCATGGCCCTCCGCAGGGCTGACCAGGCTCTCGCAGAAGAGGAAGGCACAGCCCATCCTCTCCTCTCCCTCCTCGTCAGGGATGAGAACGCCATGGTGCAGAAGTACATCTCCGCACAGAACCCCGAAGACCGTCTCTACATCGCTCCTTCCTGTATCGGTTACGCAAGCGCCACCGATACCTCCAAGGTCCGCCAGCGACCAGTTCCCTGACGGCTTCGCTCCCATGTGGGAGGTCAAGCCCGAACCGGCCATAAAGGAAGGAGAATACTTTGGCCTAGTAGCCATCAATCAGAGCTCCGCCATCAACGGCCAGGCCCCCATCTCCGATGCCAACGTCGAAAACGCCCGTGCCGAGGTCGACCACTCCGGCCGCCTCAACGGCCAGCCGTACGTCACCATGCAGATGACTTCCGACGGCGCCCGCAAGTGGGCAAAGCTCACCAAGGTCAACATCAAGAAGCAGGTCGCAATCGTCCTCGACGGTCGCGTGTACTTCTACCCTACCATACAGGATGAAATCAACAGCGGCAAATGCGAGATAACCGGTAACTTCACTATGGAAGAGGCCGAGGATATCGTCAACGTACTCAAATCCGGCTCCCTTCCTGTCCCTGTCAAAATCATTAAGGCAGAAATATTTGAATAACAATACCATATGGAAAACGTAATAGACAAGTTTTTGCGCTACGTGGCTGTGGATACGCAGTCGTGCGAAGAATCGGAGAGCCAGCCGTCGGCGGCGAAGGAGTGGGACCTCCTGATGCTGCTTGACAAGGAGCTGAAGGCGCTCGGCATCGAGAGTACCCTCGATAAATTCGGATATGTAATGGCTAAGATTCCGTCCAATATCCCGGACAAGGATATCCCGGCGGTCGGTTTTATCGCGCATGTCGACACGGCGCCGGACGCTTCAGGCAAGGACGTCAAGCCGCAGATTATCAAGAACTACGACGGTGGCGCCATCGACCTGAAGGGCGTTCCCGGACTGCAGCTCAAGCCGGAAGAATTCCCTGAAATGCTCCACTACGTCGGCCAGACGCTGATCACCACCGACGGCACCACCCTGCTCGGAGCCGACGACAAAGCCGGCGTGGCCGAAATCATGGCTGCCGCCGAATACATGGTCACGCACCCCGAATTCAAGCACGGCCCCGTCAGAATCGCATTCACCCCCGACGAGGAAATCGGCCGCGGAGTGGTCAAATTCGACGTTCCGCGCTTTGACGCGGAATTCGCCTACACGATGGACGGAGGGGAAATCGGCGAGCTTGAATTCGAGAACTTCAACGCCGCTTCGGCACGCATACACATCCAGGGCTGCAATGTCCACCCGGGATACGCCAAGGGCAAGATGCGCAACGCCATTCTCATCGGTCAGGAATTCGGAGCGATGCTCCCGGTGATGGCCCGTCCGGAATACACCGAGGGCTACGAGGGCTTCTTCCACCTCATTTCATTCAAGGGAACGGTCGAAGAGGCGGACTTCGCATACATCATCCGCGACCACGACCGGCAGAAATTTGAGGCCCGCAAGGAAATGATGGCCAAAGTGGCCGAATTCATCGACACCAAATACGGCAAGGGCACTGTCAAGATCGAAATCCGTGACCAATATTATAATATGCGCGAGCAGGTAGAGCCCCATTACCACATCGTGGAGAAGGCCGTCAAGGCTATGGAGATGGCAGGCATCAAGGCCAAAATCCAGCCCATCCGCGGAGGTACCGACGGAGCCAACCTCTCGTTCAAGGGACTCCCCTGCCCCAACATATTCGCCGGAGGCCTCAACTTCCACGGCAAGATGGAATTCGTTCCCGCCGAGAGCATTGAAGCCGCCTCAAAGGTCATCCTGAATATTATTCAGTTGACTGCGGAGGATTAGTTTCGGGAATATCGTCGTCCTTTTTGGAGGCCTTGGCAGCAGCCCGGGCCTCTTCTTTTTCCTTCTTCCGCTGATAGCGGGCCAAGTACTTCTGATAGAGGCGTTCTTCGCGTTCGAGCCGCTTTGCCTCCTTGCGGAGAATCTTTTCGTTGCGCCGGCGAATCTTGTCGCGCCGCTTCTGCTCCTTGGCCGCAGCCTTGGCCTTGTCCAGGCTGTCAAGCCGGGCCCATTTGGCCTCCCTCTCGGCCTCTTTTTCACGGCGGAGGCGCTCTTTCTCTGCCTTGGCAGCAGCTTTCTCGGCGGCCTTTTTCTCTTCGGGAGTAGGCTCCTTGACCACCGGAGGTGTAACCGTCGTGCTGTCACGGCGGGAGATTTCGCCTGTGCCGCCAGGAATCACCGGCTTCCCGGTAGAAAGCGAATCAGGCTGCGACGCAGTAGTCAAGCTGTCGGACGGAGATCCCGGAGCCTGGATATCAAGCGAATCCTTCAGGGACAAAGTATCGGCGAGTGCCAGCGAATCAGCCGCCAGACGATCCCGTTCCGCTTTTTCGCGGCGGCGTTGCTCACGGCGGGCCTTGTCATCGGCGAGCTTCTTGTTGACCTTGGCCATGTAGCCCGGGAAGTACTTGTCAGTATAGGTAAAACGTGCCCGCGGCCGCGATTCGTACACCTTTCTCTGCGACTTCCGCGGCGGGACCGGCATCAGTTCAGTAGGATCCGACGGCTTTTCGTCGCCTCTCCAGGCGAATCCTTTTAACTCGGACGACTCCTTCGGCAGCTGAACCACCGGATACGCGTCGTTCTTGACCGATTCGAAATAGTTGATCCGCTCGAGTTCCCCTTCCCGGAACTGCACTGACATCATCTTGGTGTCCACGACATTGACCGTCGCGAGCGTCTCGTTTTCCTCGAGGTAGAACAGGGCATTCGCCCCTCCCAGGGCATCGAAACGCTTGAGCCCGCCGTCCTCGTCAAAGAACGCCAGCATCTCCGCACTCTTAATCTGGTCGTAATGCAGGCTGTCCTCCTCCACAGCGATAAATGCGTTGGACATTAGGCTGGCCCTATCGAGCGCCTCCCCCCGGATCAGCACCGCAATGCTGTCGGAAGTGTACTGCCGGTTGCCTTCGTTCCATATCACGGGATCGCGGTACATGCGCATAATGGAATCCAGCTCGGTAAACGCGAGCGAATCACACCGCGCCTGGATATCCCTCCTGAATATCCTGACCCTGCCATGACCCGACACGAATCCGACTTTCGTCGAATCCTTGGGCTCCGAAGGCACTTCAAGCGCCAGCGAATCCACCGGGCTCGTCGCGAGCGAATCGGGCAGCGACGGACTCATTCCAAGGGAATCCGGCATCATGCGCTCAGTTGAAAGCGAATCAGGCAACGAAGGCCGTCCGGCGAGGGTGTCAGGTGCGGCTGCCGGTGGCTTGGGCGCATCTTCAGGCGGTTTTGGCGGAGCATTTTCCGGAGGTTTCGGTGGCGCGTTCTCCGGAGGTTTGGACGCTCCTTCTTCAGAGGACTTGCCGCCCTTGCCGCGACCTACGCCCTGGGGAACGCCTTCTTCCTCGTCCTTCTTGGCCTGGGCCTCCTGGCGGGCCTTTTCGGCGGCTTCGGCGGCCTTGCGGCGATATTCCCTGACAGGGTCGGACATGATGTCGGTGAGACGCTGCCCCGACTGGACCACTTCCATAGAATCTATTTCGCAGCGCGGAATGGTCCTGTAGCGGAAATATTCGCCTGCAATATATGTCGTATCGAGCTGCCCTTCTTCGCCGGAGATGGATCGGATATTCGGCGAACGGAACATCTCGACCTGTTGGAGCGAATCAGAATACGCAATATGCCCTGCCAGAGCATTGATTCGGCGGGATGTATCAGCCACCTCCGCGTTGCCGAACATGTCCACCTGATTCGTCTCACGGTTGAAATACAGCGAATCGCACCAGCCCTCCTGAGTGTCGGTGAGAAGATGCACCTTGCGGGTGAAGAAGAACAATTCTTCATTGCGCTTGTACCATCCGGCATCGGCCGAAAGCATGTTGTCCTCTTTCCACGCATTGGTATTGAAGCCGAACAGCGCCTCGCTCTCCGGCGACGAATACTCCAGCTTTGACGTCTTGACGAATACCGAATCGGTGAACATATTGACGTCATGCTCAAAGACGAACTTCTTAATCTTGGCGTCGTAACTGCCCCGGAGGCTCTCTATGACCTGCCCGTCCTTGTCCCTCATGGCGCCGCCCTGCTCGAAGATCGCGACGCTGTCCTTGGTGTTGTAATCAAGATAGGAGGTCCTCAGGGTATTGTTGTCCTTGTCCTTGAGCTGAACTACGCCGCCGCGGAACTGGGCGAGGTTGTCGTCGATGAAGTAGTCGAGATAGTCGCCTGTCAGCTCGGTCTGGTCCTGGAGGATCTTGACGTGACCGGTGGCCTTGATAAGGCCGCGGTCCACATTCCACAGGGCCGTGTCACAGATGAGATAGGTGTTGTTGTGCAGGAATTTGGCGGGGCCGAAAACCTTGCGGTAGGAAACGCCGCGCTCGACGATCATCTGGGCCGATTCGGCGCTCATCAGGCGTACGAGACTGTCCTTGTCCTCCGTCCGGATCTGTGCGGACAGAGGCAGGGACGCAAGGAGCAAAATCGCTCCCGCAAGTATCTGCCTGACGGATTTCAGCATCGCTATTCGCTGCGGAACTTCTCCTTCCAGCCCTCACGGTTGAATTCGCATTCCTTGAAAAGCGGATCGATTACGATGTAGGTCGTCTTGATCTTCTCGTCGAGGAATGTACGGAGCGCCTCCATCTGCTTGGTGTTCCTCACGTAGCCGATGAGGTCGCTGTAGTCGTTCTCGATGGTGGCGGTATGGGCGGGGATTATCTTGTCTACGCGGATGATTTTGTAGATGGTGTTGCCGGTGTTGCCCTCGTTGTCGACGGTCTCGAACGGCTCGGAGATTTCGCCTTCCTTGAGGTCCTTGATGGCGCGGTAGTCGGCCGGACGGAGCTGGTCGATCTCAAGGTAAGCGCTGCCGGTGGAGAGGTCGGCGACCTGGCCTCCATTCGTCCTTGACGCGGGATCCTCCGAATAGAACGACGCTGCCATCTCGAACGTAACGGCTCCGTTGCCTATTTCGGTCTTGAGGGAATCCAGGGTGGCGAATGCCTTCTCGCGGTCCTCACTGGTGTAGACCGGCTTCATGAGGATGTGGCGGGCGTTGAACATGTCGCCCTTTTTCTCGATCACGTCGATGAGGTGATAGCCGTCAGGGGTCTCCACGATCTGTGATATTACTCCGGGCTTCAGTGCCATAGCTGCATCGGAGAATGCCGGCCAGAAGATGGCTTTCGAAGCCATGCCGAGTTCGCCGCCTTTACGGGCGCTGCCGGGATCCTCGGAATAGAGGCGGGCCAGGGTGGAGAATTTCTCACCCGCGATGATTCGCTCGCGAATCTCAAGGAGGCGTTCCTTGACTGCCAGGGCGGCCTTCTCGCGGTCCGGATAGATGCAAATCTGCCTGAGCTGATACTTGATCGGAATCTCAGGGAGCGAATTGACGTCCACCGAATCCATGAACTCGCGCACGTCATAGGGCGTAATCTCGGGCACCGTCGACGCGATCTGGCTCTGCTCCTGCTGGGTGAGAGTCATGTCGGCCATCATGGTTTTCCATTCCTGGCGGAGCCGGTAGAGTGGCTTGTGGAAGTATTCCTCAACGGCCTCGTCGCCGCCCAGCTGGGTGCGGACGCGGTTGACGTGGTCCTCGAGCTGCTCTTCGACGAGAGTCTCGTTGAGCTCCAGGGAGTCGATGCGGGCCTGCATCAGGAAGAGCTTGGATTCCATCATGGATTCGAGCTGCTCGCAGCGGGCGTTGCGGTCTGTGGCATAGCCCATTGCCCTCATGTCGTGGATCTGGTTCTCGAGATCCGACAGTTTTATCTTTTCATTGCCGACGACGGCGATGGTTTTGTCGATAAGCCCTCCACTGTATGTCTGTGCTCCCGACGGAGCTGCGGAAAGGACCAGGGCGGTCACGATCGAAAGGAAGATGACGGTACGTTTCATGTCAATAAACGGTAACGAGTTGTTTGGCGCGTGCTTCTTCGGCGAGGTCTTCCTCCAGCTTGCCCGCAAGAGCCTTCTTGCGTGCGCTGAGAATGATGTCGCGAATACTGCCGCGGCTGTATTCCAAGGGAGCAATTCCCCCTTCGGGAATGATTTCGGCAAAAATTAGAAGGTGGGTGGACGCATTCTCGTCGTCGAGACGGACGAGGCCTTTCCGGGCGGAAGAGGTCAGGCGGGCATAATCAATGCCCATCTCGCGTGAGAGCGACCTCGCACTGACCCACCCGGAGCCGTAATCGGCGAATCTGACCGCGACCTCGCGGGCCAGCGAATCACCCTCCATAAGCTCCTCCTGCTTGCTTGAGGCGAGCTTTTTCCCTATCTGGTCCAGGTCCGGAGTCGAGCTCGAGACGCTGTAGAACAGGCCCTTGTACAGGGGGCTGTCGAGGCGGAAACTGTCCTTGTGCTCCTCGTAATACGCCTCGATCTCGGACGCCTGAACGGCGGTATCGAGCCTCTCGGTGATGTAATGTTGCTGGTAACGGTACTTGAGAAGGGTGGTGCGATAGTCCTCGAGCTCGGCCGTGACGTCCTTTTCCTCTGCGGAAAGGAGCGATTCTGCCTTCTCGAGGAAAAGTTTGTCCTTGGTCCACTCCAGGATGTATTCCGAAACGAATGCAGCGCTGTCCTCAGCCGAGAGTCCGTCAGGGACGGCCTCCTCCAGCGCCCGGCGGGTCAGCTGATACTTGCCCACCTCGGCCACAATGTCCTCATTGTGAATAAGATGCGACAGCCACTCGCAGCCCCCCAGGACAAGGGAGACCGCAAGCACGAGTATCACTCTCACAAAACGTTTCGTCATAACCCGGCAAAGTTACGAATAAATTTGCAAAAACCTTGCCTTGGGGTTTTCTATTAGAAAAAAGACGCCCCCCGGGGGTCCGGGAGGCGCCTTTTAAGATAATAGGCAATTAATTCTGCGTTGTTTTTCCGTCAGATTTGGAATTGATATACGGAGACTTGTTGCCGTAGTTGCTGCCGCCGATGTAGATTCGGGCAATCTTGCCGTTGGCCTCGGTAGGAATGACAGCGGGAGAAATCCAGCCTTCTTCCCAAAGATCCCAGCCACCTCCGGCGCGGTGGTTGCCCTGCAGCCTGTAGTACAGGTCACCATAGATGTAGCAGTTCTCCTTGTCCGGGGTATCGTTGGTAGGGATAACCCTGGTCTTGCGGGTCTCACCCTGGGAGAAGTCGTGCTGGAAATAATCCACATAGCCTTTGTCAGCTTTCTTTGCACCACTGGTACGGGGGGCCTCCCATATATCCCAGGAGGTGACATTGCCATCACGGTCTTTTACCACGTGAATGACCTTGTAATTGAGCTTGTATGCAAGAGATGAAGCGGCGACCTGGCTGGCGTCTTTGTGAAGCTCGAATGTAATGGTCCTGGGGCATGCGGTATAAGTGGTCTCCCAATACTGTCCGGTGGAATTTCTCTTGGCTGCAGAATTGTTCATAAGGAAGCGGACGGTGTAATTGAGCGCGACACCGGGGTTGTATGCGGAAACTTTGGTGTCGGCGGTCAGGGCCTGCATAAACTTCGAATTACTCTTGTCAGAAGCCTCGGTATCATTGAAGATTTCCTTGTCTCCCTCATATCCGCCCTGAACGAAACCCCAGAACTTGCTGCATTTGTCAGAAGTAGTAACGCTATGTTCACTCTTGGCATCAACCTTGGCCGTGCCGCTGTATTTCACCTGCTCGTCACCCGTAAGAGTAAAGTCATTCTGGGTGTACTCGCGGAAACGATATGCGCGGCGTCCATATGAAACATTGGAAATCATTCCGATAGGGCCGTTGGCTTGTACTCCGCTCCGGACTGTTGCTGCTGTTGTGCCCGAGCCGAAAAGGGTTGCAACATCGTTGTTTACAGGAGTCGCGGAAACACTGTAGAACTTCTGGGTAAAGTCTTCCACCGAGACAATCTTGAGTTCATTCTTGGTGGTGTTCATATTGACATGTGCGTGGGTCTTGAGGTAATCTACGCTGACCTTGAGATCAACCGACATCTGGTATGAACTGCTGTAGTAATTGATATTTCCGGAAGCGTCGAGCGTTCCGATCATGGATTCGCCCTTCTCGTTGAGCCATGTTACAATCTGGTCGTGAACCTTACCGTAACTGTTCTCTACGGTTGCAGTTGTCGACCTCCCTGCGCCAAGGTTCATGTTGATCGTCAGCTGAACCTTTCCGGGGGAGAAGTTACAGGGAACCGGATCGCCGTCAGCAAGCTGCTGATTGATATACACAAGATTTCCGGGGAATACTACGCTTTCTTCCGTGCCGAAGAACTCGTTGGTGCTGTTGTTGATATCCCTCCTGACCTTGTGGAGCACGAATGCACCTTCGTTATTGACGACGACATCGGGGAGATCCTTAAGTGCCTCTCCGGTCTCTGTCAGGGCCTTAAGATTCTCCTTGTTCTTGTACTCGGTTGACTCGAGATACTGCTTGATGGACCCGTATGACTGTGTGGTTGTGGGCCTGGAACCTTGGCTATTGTTCGTGGTGGAGCTGCTGGGTCTGGAGCCGGTTGTGGCGTTGGTGTTCGTGTTGGTGTTGCTCCTGGTGTCAGAGTTGACATTGTTGTTCTCTGTCGTCCTGGTCCTTTCGATGCGCTGTCCTCTTCTTAGGTTCCCCCTGCTCTGGGCGGAAGCGGGAACCGTGGCCAGCAAAGTCAATGCTGCCAAAGCGAGTAATGCAATGTGTCTTGTTTTCATAAGCAATTATGGTTAAAAGTTAAAGAATCCGAATATTATCCGTAATTGTGGTAAACATCTCCATTGTCGAGGGGTCAGATGCCCTGGAAGCTGTCGTGATATTGTAATTGCCCACAATCATTGACGAGAGAATTACATACACGGTCTTGCCCTTCTCGCTGACGGTAATGAACATATACGCTTCCGGACGCTCCCCCTTGCGGGAAACCGTCATCTCCCCTATCTTTTCAGCAACCACCCCGGGCGCGGAAAGGACATTCTCTTTCATGTCAAACACACTCGCGACAAGCTCCCCCATCAACTCCTCGCGGGGAACAGTCGAAAGAAAATCCTTGTCGAACTCGCTGATGGCGAATTCGATCTGGGAATCTGCGTTATCCTTGTCCACCAGCACGAAAGAAGCCAGCGGAGGATTATCCTGCTCTTCAAGTTTGGTAATTTCGCATGACGAAGGTAAGTCCACCACAAGATTGTGGAAGGCATAACCGGTCACCGTCTGAGACGCACCGCGGCACGACATGAGCACGGCACACAGAGACAAGATCAATATCAAACGCAGTCTCTTCATCATACAATCACTCGCAAATATAAAGAAATAATCTCCAAATTGCAATAGAAACATCGCATATTCAACACCACTTAAAGAGCAAGAGTGGAGAGTCCTCTTTTTTTAATAAATATCATTCAAAATGTTTGTTATACTGAACATTATTTATTATTTTTGCAAGCGATAAATAACAAATATGAGTAAGAATACATTCGGAAAGACAATGCCCAGGGCATTGATGCAGCAGTTGCAGCTGATGGGTGAGCAGATTATGCTGGCCCGTAAGCGCCGGCATCTCTCTATGCAGGACATAGCTGACAGGGCTACGGTAACGAGACTGACGGTCTCTAAGGTGGAACATGGAGACCCTACTGTGTCAATGGGCATTTACGCGCGCGTCCTATTTGCCCTGAATCTTGAAAAAGACATTTCATTGCTGGCTGCCGACGATGCACTCGGCCGTCAACTACAGGACGCTGAATTATTGAGGAAATGAAAAGGATTACTGTATACGCAGATTTCGATTTCCTCGCATCACCGCAGGAGGTTGGCACCTTAGGCTACGAACATGTTCGTGGCAAGGATCACTTTGTCTTTGAGTATTCACATGAGTGGCTGAAACAGCATGGGGGGCTCGTGTTGAGTGGCGATCTGATGAACGCGCCATCGCCTCAACACCCTCGTGGAACGGACAGTGTGTTTGGCTTCGTCAAAGATTCCTTCCCAGACCGTTGGGGGCGCCTTCTGCTCGACCGCAGGGAACGCCTGATGGCACAGTCTGAGGGAAGGCCTGTGCGAATTCTCACCGACTATGACTACCTCACTGGCATTGAGGACTTCACTCGTATGGGTGGCATCCGCTACAAGAGTGAAGATGGCGGCGATTTCATTAATTCTGGTGCAAAATATCTTGTTCCGCCAATTGAGAGTCTTCACGCCTTGTGCAATGCCTGCCACGAAATTGAGTCGGCGGAAGAACGCAACGAATTGCCCGAACAACGTTGGCTCGATCAACTGATTGACCCGGGGACCTCGCTTGGCGGTGCCAGACCTAAAGCCAACGTCATTGATGCCGATGGCAAACTCTATGTCGCGAAATTCCCGTCAAAGAATGACTTGGAGAACACTGAACTCATTGAGCATTTCTCGCATCGACTTGCCGCCAAGGCCGGTATCAAAGTAGCCAATACCCGTACCATCAAGATTTCTAAAGACCGGGACCTATTGCTTTCCGAACGATTTGACAGGACTGCAGAAGGCAAACGCATACACTTTGCTTCAGCCATGTCGTTGCTTGGGCTGGATGATGGTGCTGGCAGCAGCACAGGAAACGGCTATCTGGACATTGTGGATTTCATTCTGCAAGGATGCGTGGATGCAGGAAAGAACCTCAGAGAACTCTATCGCAGGGTAGCATTCAACGTGATGTTCGGCAACACCGATGACCATTTCCGCAATCACGGTTTCCTGCTCACCCCCAAGGGCTGGACTCTCTCTCCGGCATACGACATTAACCCCGGGGTCAAGTTACACCAATGCCTGCTAATTGACCAATACACGGAGCAGTCGAATATTGCCGCCCTACTCTCTGCATCAGGCAACTACATGCTCGATCATAAAGAGGCGGCTGAAATCATAGAAGAAGTTCGCGCCGCAGTAAAAGACTGGCGCAAGGTGGCATCAGAACTTCAGATTCCATACAAAAAACTCGCCCCCTATAGCAGCAGATGGGATAATCTGTAATGATAAACCTGTCGAAATTCGACAGGATTCCCTGATTGAGATTATGAAAATGCAGTGACTCACTGCTGAATCACTGCACAATCCAGCATTTGGAACATTACCGAACCTGGGAATCAAAAATAAATTACTATCTTTGCAGCGTTAAACCAAAGAAAGTTATGAATCTTCGAGACATTAAGAAAGACATCGAGTATGTGATCGGTGCGTTTGTAGATGACTGCACGGTATTCCTGGCGGTGCATCCCGGAAAGAATGTTGATGAAATCGCGGACCTTATCGACGAGGCGGTTGACCTGTTCAACGCCCTGAGAGACAAGGTGGGCGCCCCTGAAGGACCCAAGAAGGCCTACTATGACGCCATTCGCAAGGAACTCCTCGAGAAGACAGACAATCTCTACGACCGCCTGAGCGCAGCCGTCAAGAAAGGTCTCGAATAATATTTGACCAAAGTCGAATGACCGTCTCCGCAGACAAGCGGGGACGGTTTTTTGTCACAGTACGCCCAGAACTCCGAGGAGGCCGTACGAGGCAGCCAGCATGATAAGGCCGGCCATCAGGATGCCGAGGACGACGTAGATGACGCTCTTGCGGAATTTCATCCCTAGGAAACTAGCGGCGAGAGTGCCGGTCCATGCGCCGGTCCCAGGCAGCGGAACGCCGACAAACAGCATCAGGGCGATGTACAGGCCGTTGCGGGACTTGGCTTTGAGCTGTTCGCCGCCGGCTTCACCTTTGGCGAGGCACCAGCGGGAGAATCGGCCGATGACGCCCTTCTTTTCCTTTCCCCAGACGAGGATCTTCTGGCCGAAAATATAGATGAACGGCACCGGGATGATATTCCCTATGGCAGACACCAGCAGAAGCAGCCATGGCTTGTCCATTCCGATGGCGAGGCCGATAGGGACAGCGCCCCTCAGCTCGATGAGCGGGACCATCGAGATGAAGAATACCAGGACGTACTTCCAGAAGATAGACATTACGATACTTTTTCGAGGAATGAAGCTATGAGGCGGAACACCTCAACCTCGCTGCGCGGCGAATTGGCGTCGCTGACCACCAGGTCGAAAACGTTGTCCGGAAGCTGTCGGCGGCCGATTTTGAATTTGGCGGTGGATGCCTTGGCCATGTATTCGATGGGATAATCGGTGCTGTCCAGGACGGAGATAAAGAGCTCGGGATCACCGTCGAGCATTACGTTGATCTTCTCGTCGGAGGGACGGTCGAACCAGTTGAGATCCTTTTTGAGAACGGTGCCGTTGATGCTGGTGATAAGGCGTTCTCCGTCTCCGAGCTTGCGGAAGTCGAAGTAGAACAATTCGCCGTGGATATTGTGGCGACGGAAGAAAAGGAGCATCTCGTTCTTGCATTGGTCGAATGACGTATCCTCGACATCGATGAATGCCACCGCCCCGTGAACCTGGCTGAGCGGAATGAAGCCGGACTCAACCTTGCTGCCGGCCTTTTTGAGACTGCGACGCCTCATGAATTTTTTGATGAAATCGATCATTGCTCAGGAGTATTTTGGGCGATAAGGGCACGGATTTCCTGCTTGGCGGCCTTCCAGCGGGGGACGTCGATCTTAGTACCGATGACCTCCACGACCTTGGCGGCGATGATTGAGCCGATCTCCCCGCAGACGCGGAGCGGCATGCCGAGCGAATGGGCATAGAGAAATCCGGCTGCGTATGTGTCACCTGCGCCTGTGGCGTCAATGGTGTTGGCGGGCCAGGGCTCTATGAAATGGTATTCGTCCCCGCTCTTGACCATGGAGCCGTCCTTGCCGATCTTGACCACCGCGATCATGCAGTGCTGCGCCAGCTCGTCGAGGGCTTCGCGCGGCTCCTTCTTTGTAAAGGCCCGGGCCTCGCTCTCGTTGGCGAATACTATGTCGATGTAGTTGTCCACAAGGTTGTGGAAGAAGGCGTCATTGGACTCCACGACGTTGTAGGAGGCCATGTCGATGGAGATGATACAACCTGCCTCGCGGGCGAGCTTGACGGCCTTGGAGATGAGTTCCTGATTCTGGACGAGGTAGCCTTCGATGTGGAAGTAGTCGTAGCCTTCGAACTGCTCTGGTCTGAGGTCGTCGGGCCCCAGCTCCAGGGTCGCACCCATGTAGTCGGCGAATGTCCGTTCGGCGTTGGCGCCGGTGATGAAGACCATGCAGCGGCCGCTGGATTTGGTGCCGTGCAGCATCATCGTCTTGACGCCGAACTGCTCCATGGTGCTCTGGAACAGGAGTCCGAGCTGGTCCGAGCCGATCTTGCCGATGAAGCTGGACGGCATGCCGAATATGGACGTGCAGGTAATGGTATTGGCCGCTGAGCCGCCGGGGACGTATTTGACGCCGATCTCCTTGAGGGCCTCCCAGATGCGGTCGCCGGTCTCCATGTCGACATGCTGCATACTGCCTTTGGGAAGGTGGTATTTGGTGAGCAGTGTATCGTCCGGGAGCACCGCCAGGATGTCGGTCAGCGCATTGCCTATGCCAAGAATTGATTTCATGCCTTATGCTGTTGTAACTTGCAAAGATATGAATTTTTCTTCATATATTTGTATTCGTGATGGAGAAGAAGGTATACAATATCCTCAAATATGTCTTGTCGGCGCTTCTGGCGGTGGTGCTGCTTTGGCTGTGCTTCCGAAAGATCGCGTGGAGCGACATTGCCGCAGGCCTTCGCTCCTGCCGCTGGGGATGGGTGGTAGTGTCCATGGTCCTCGGGGCGGCGGTATTCGTCATAAGGGCCCTGAGGTGGCATCTTCTTCTTCGTCCGCTCGACCCGTCCGTCAAAGTCACCACTTCGCTGAATGCCATCAATATAGGATATCTCGTCAATATCGCGCTCTCCCGCGTCGGGGAGCTCGTTCGCTGCGGCGTGGTGACCAGGCGAAGCAGTAAGGATTCGTCAGGAAAGCCACTGGCGTCATACGACAAGGTGCTGGGGACGATTGTTCTCGATAGGGTGTGGGATTTTCTGGTGTCGGCGCTGCTCGTCGTTATCGTGGCCGTCCTGATGTGGGGGCGGTACAGCGGGCTTCTCCGCGACATGTTCTCGGGAGGGGTGCCGGTCGGCGTGTGGATTCTCCTTGGGGTCGTCGCTCTCGGCGTCGTGTATGCGGTTGTCGTGTGGGCGCTGCGCGAGAAGGCATTCTTCGCCCCCCAGTGGAAGGTGGTGAAAGGGCTGTTCGAGGGTGCAGGGACATGCCTCAGAATGGAGCGCAGCTGGAGGTTTTTCCTCTATACGGCAGCGATTTGGGCGGTTTATGTGGTGATGGTGGCATGCGTCGCTTCGGCATTCCCCGGGCTCGGGCTAGACGGATGGGACTGCCTGTTCCTGATGGCTGTCGGCTCCATTGCGCAGGTCATTCCGGTGCCGGGAGGATTCGGCGCATATCATTATGTCGTTGCGACTTCGGTGGCGGCGATTTGCGGGGTGCCATTCGCCGCAGGGCTCGTTTTTGCGACCGTTTCACATGAATCACAGGTGCTTACGCAGGTCATTGCAGGCACCGCATCATACGTATCAGAATCACTTCACAAGATATGAAAAAGCTAATCCTTATCCTTCTGGCCGCTGCCGCCGTTTCATGTGCTTCACTCAATCCGGATTACCTCATGAGCGGAGGTGCCAAAGCTGTCCAGGCCCTCACCCTGTCCGATGCCGAAGTGCAGGCATACGTTCATGAATACATCACCCAGCTGGATGCCCAGAGCACGGTGCTGCCGGAGAGCAACGCCTACACCAAGAGGCTCCGCAAAATCACCTCCGGAATCACTTCCGTGGACGGAATGGCGCTCAATTTCAAGGTATACAAGACTTCCGACGTCAACGCATTCGCCTGTGCCGACGGGAGTGTCCGCGTGTACACCGGCCTGATGGATATAATGGATGACAGCGAGGTGCTCGGCGTTATCGGCCACGAGATCGGCCATGTCGCCCTCAAGCACACCAAGAAGGAGATGAAAGCCTCCATTCTCACCTCGGCGGCTCTCGACGGCATTTCGGCCACCGGCACCACTGCAGCGGCACTTTCGCAGTCGCAGCTCGGCGCCATCGGGCAGTCCATCCTCAACGCCCAGTATTCCAAGAAGCAGGAGCAGGCGGCCGACGATTACGCTTATTCATATCTCAAGGGTCTCGGGAAAAATCCCGAATGCCTCGCCCGCAGCCTCGAGAAGATCCAGTCGATGGAGTCCGGCTCCCAGTCCTCCGCCATCGCCAAACTCTTCTCCTCCCACCCCGACACCGCCAAACGCATCGCCCGCGTCCGCGAACGCCTCGTGGCGGATGGATATACGAAATAAATGCTACGACAGAGCCCCCTTAAAATGGCAATTCGCCTCGTGCTTCCCGCGCTGATTTGCGTCGGGGCCGTGTATGGAGTGATGTATTATGCTGCAAAAGTGCAGGCTCGCAAGGATTCCTTCACGAAAGATGAACTTCGCGTCATCCGCGAATCGCCGGATGTGATGTATGTCACGCAGGAGATTGATTCGCTGGACCATATCATTCTCCGAAAGGAAAGTACGGAACTGCCCCAGGCGGCGCTGAAGGGTGACGATTACAAACTGCTTGTGAAGAAGATGCTCGTTACCATTCAGGACCCGTCGCAGGACGGAGTGGGACTTGCCGCTCCCCAAGTGGGCCTCAACCGGCGAATAGCGGTCGTCCAGCGTTTCGACAAGGAAGGAGAGCCATTCGAAGTTTACGCGAATGTCCGGATTGAGCGGCTGTTCGGGGACGAAGTGGACAGTCCGGAAGGTTGCCTTTCGTATCCGCCGTTCTCCGGAATCGTTCCCCGCAGGGACTCGGTGATAGTTTCATATTCCGATCCCACGTCGGGCGAAAAGGTCCTGGAGTCAGTTGGAGGCTACACCGCCATCATCTTCCAGCACGAATGCGACCATCTCGACGGTCACCTCTACATCGACAAGGCCGACACCGTCTTCGTCAACCCCGCCTGGGAATCAGAGCGCACCTCATTCAACTACGACAAACCCGCCTGGCTGTCAGAAATTAATATTTAGACGGCTAATTGTCGTAATAACGTATGTAACAGGCTGTTATTCATAGAGGGCGGTTCGTTTTTCCGGAAAAAGGGAGGGACCGCCAAAGAAAAGTGTGCCTTTTAGGGGCATCTGACAGGGATTTCTAAACTTAAGTGTCTGTTTTTTCTGTAGACGGATAGTTGTGCGTACCTTGCCGGCGTAATTATTAAATGTATTATAATATGCCTGGCAGAAACACTTTTTTTATGACACAGGAGGCGTTTGACGCCTTGAAGTCCAAGTATGCCCGCCTCGTCCGCCTTCGTGCCAACCTGTTCCCGGAGCAGTGAGACTCCGGGAATACCGCGATTCACGCACCCGGCAGGGGATTTTTCTTTTCACGACAGATCATCTTGAGAGCGGCGTTCTCTTCAGGAACGATGAAGATTTCACATATGCCGTCAACTCGATAGCACTGATGACTCTCGTCAATGAAGTGAAAGTCCTCTGCTACTGTGTGATGGGTAATCATGTACACGTACTGTTACTTGGAGGGTTTGAGGCGTGTATATTGTTTATGGAAGGACTTCTGAGAAGGCTTTCCAAGCATCTTAGCAAGCTTTATGGGACTAAAGATCTATTAACTCTGGCCAAGTTGGATGTCCAGCCTGTGACTTCAACGGACATGCTTCTGAATGAAGTCGTCTATCTGTTACGTAATCCCTACAAAGCAAGGATTTGCTCTCCTCTTTCTTATTACTGGTCCTCGTGCCAGGTATATTTTGACCCATTTTTCGAGAACGTGGTCGGAGAAAAAGTCGGTTCATCCAGAGCCTGTCGTACCCGTTTCGAGACCCACATTCCTATTCCAGAAGAATGGGAACATATCCGTGGACGGATTCTTGACAAATACTTTGTAGACTATAGGAGGGTAGAAAAGGCTTATGGCGACAGTTTGAGATTCTTTGACAAACTTCGCATGTATAATATCGAATCGACAGTCGAACTGTCACATGGGATAGAAGAAAGAATTGTATATCAGGATTCTGAACTTATTGAAAAGGCATTGGTTGTCTGCAAGAATGAGTATGGGGTCACAAGTCACCACCAATTGACCAACAAAGATCTTTTATTACTGGCGAGGACTCTCGCCAGAAGATACAACGCGACGAGAAAGCAATTATCCCGAATCCTGGGCTTAAGGCCCGACGTGCTTGAGAAGTACTTATAGTGAATGTCTGGCGCGCCCTGCCCCGACGGGCACGTCGGTTTTCGTATATTATTAATTACCAAGCACTTATGGCGAGCGGCGTGTCAGCCGGGGTTTTTAAAAACCCGCGGGGCACAGGTCGATTTTCAACCCGTTCATTATCAAGCAATTACAAGGATCCCCGTGTCAGTCGGGGCAGAATGGGCAATAACCGTCACTGTCGGAGGTCGAAGCGGGTGAAGGCGGCGAGGCCGCGGGTGCAGTACATGCCGAGGGTGACGCCGGTGAAGCCGCCGACGACCTCGGTGCTTACGAGGGAGGTCTCGACGGAGCCAAGTTCCTCATACTCAACGCCGTCGGGGGACCAGTAAAACCAATATCGCAGTCCGTCGCTGGTGATGCGGAGATAAATTGTGGTGATGCGGTCTCCTGCCGGGCTCACTCCGTTCGCGCCGGGAGAAAGAGTGGAGGCGGAAGAGAAGGTGACTAGGGAGGTGCCGTTTGAGGGATGCGCGTTGAGTAGGGCAGAAGAGGATGAGTCTGTCGAAGTGGAGGCGCTGGATGAGGCAGACGGGGAGGCGTCGTGCGGAGTAGAGGCTGGGGATGAGGTTAAGAGGGAGGGACTGCAGGAAGAGGCTTGAGGAAAGGAGGTGCCGAAGGAGGTGGTGGGGTGGAGGGGGGGGGAGGCGGCGAGGTGGTTGATGCTTTTGAGTTG
>CAJODR010000029.1 GCA_905233275.1 uncultured Bacteroidales bacterium
CCCTCGGCAGAGCCCCGCCGGTGCCGCCAGGGCGGCTGCCCCTTGGTGGTCTTGGCACGGTCCGGGCGCAAAATGCCCCCTTCCTGCGCCCGCAGCACGCCTGAAGCCCCGTCTGGGCGCAAAACTCCCCCTTCCTGCGCCCGCAACTGCCACTCTTCCTCCCTCATTCAGGGCGAAGGTGCAGGAAGATGGGACGGTGGTCGGAGACGCCGCCGGTGTAGCGGGGGCCGGAGTAGGTGCGGAAAGGCTTTTCGCCGCCGTACGTGCGGTCACGGACGAGGAGGAAGGGGATACGGGGGATGCGCATTTCACTTCGCGGCAGCAGGGAGTCGGACACGAAGAACATGTCAATGAGTTCCCAGCGCCCTTCGAAGTAAATCGTGCCCTCACCGCGGCGGGAGGATTCTTCTGCCAGATTGTTAAGCGGAATGATGCCATATATCGGTCTGTCCGGGGTGTCATTGAAGTCCCCGCACGCGACGACTTCAGCGTACCCCGCCTGCCGAAGCGAATCGGCAAGGAACGCCAGTCGCCGTACGGCCGCTTCCCGGCGGGGCTCGGAAGCCGCTCCGCCATATTTGGACGGATGGTGGTTGACGAGCACCGCGAAACATCCGGAGGAATCCCGCCTTGCGAATTCGGCAAGAAGTATGTCCCGCGTCCTGAAAGAGCTGTCGGAAAGCGCCACCCGGCATGGCTTTGACCGAAGGAGCTGAAGCGTTTTGCTGTTGTAGATCAGCCCGACGTCTATTCCCCGAGGATCGGGAGAATCGTAGTGAACCACCTTATAATCAAGCTTTTCCAGAGCCGTCGAGCCGGTGAGTTTGCGCAGCGCCCAGGCGTTTTCCACTTCTGCGAATGCAACGATGTCCGGGAGCTGGCCATATTCTCCGGAGGACCAGAGAATGGTTTTCGCCACGGCGTCGCACTTCCGGAAGAAGCGTTTCGCGGTCCAGTGCCTTTCGCCCTTGGCAGAGAATTCTGTGTCGGCCGCTCCGCCTCCTCCGTCGTGGTAGTCGAAGAAATTCTCCAGATTCCAGAACATTATGACAATGCCGGCGGTCGCTATGTAAAGGCGTCTCATGGGAACATCCTCTCTACAGCCTCCATCGGCAGGCGGAGAATCTGCGATATCTGCTTGTTGTTGGATCTCAGTGACGACTTCATGCGCCTGGCCGCTTCTGTCCTCTGATTGATATCCAGCAGCTGAAGGCTCTTGACATCGAACCATGAGCGTACGATCGAATACACTTCGTCGTTCGGAAGGAGAATGCTTTCACCTGTCAGGCCGGCAATTTCTATATCTGCCTCGCCCCGGCGGGAAAGAAACAGGAAGAATTGACGCGCGGAATTGAACATTGCCTCCGCCAATCTGTAGTCAATATACGACTCGCGGGTAATGGCGCCTCCGCGAACGAAGTACTGCTTTGGGAGATCGGTGTCATGCGATCTGCATATTTCCCGCTTGGTGCGGTCAAGTGCTTTTAGCCATGGTGTTCCGGTGTTAATTTCATCAAGATGCTGGTTAAAAAGAAGATAGGCCCCGCTCCACCTATACCCCAAAGGAGTAAAATCAGAGGCTGCCACATATGGGTTCCGGCACAGATATGAAATGGCTTTCCGCACATACTCCAAGTTATCGATCTCCGAAATATTGATATCCCAAGGCCGCGGGAGATTCCTTCCGAGAGACAGCATCAGCTTACGGGTCTGCCTTTCCAAAATGGAGCAAAATAAGTCCGCCGTTTCGGCCTTTCCGGAAACTACGAAGTGCATATGATTATGCATCTGCACGTCCATCAGCATGCATATTCCGCTTTTTACTACCGAATACGCAATGCCGTTGGTTCCGGCCTTGAATTCATCCTCGTCCGTAAACATCAACCATGGCAGAGCAGCAGTTGTGATGATAAAAAACGGGCGATGGTCGTTAAAGGCTCTGGTACAGGCCTCTTCTCTGGTGTGAAATAGCTGTTGCATCGTTCTTTTCTTTTTGCAAAGAACGTTAGAACTATCCGTCTACAGAAAAAACAGACGAATATTTGTAAAAATCTGCCCCACGCTGCGTTCAGAGGGCTATTGTTTTACACTCCACACCCGGTTTTTCCGGAAAAACCCTGCTTTTTTGACACGGATACGGCGTCCCGGAGGCAAGCGGGCGCAGGGAGGGGCTTTTTGAGCCCTGGCGGGGCTCCAGACGCGATGCGGGCGCAGGAAGGGGCTATTTTGCGCCCGGGCGGGGCTGCGGACGTACTGCGGGCGCAGGGAGGGGCCTTTTTGCGCCCGGACGGGGCCACAGGCGTGCCACGGGCGCACCCACATGTCCCTCTCCGCTACAGGAAATTGCAGATGAAAATAAAGACTATCGCGATGGGGGCGATATAGCGGACGAGGAAGTAGAAGACGCGGAACCAGGGGCGGTTGCCGGGGCAGGAGCCGTCGGAGAGGAATTCGGACTTGACATCGTCCCGCTTCATTATCCAGCCGACGAAAATCACGCCCAGGATGCCGCAGATTACCATCAGGAAGTTGGAGACCGACATGTCGACGAATTCGAACAGCTGCAGCCCGAACACCTTGATTGACGACAGTGGCCCGAAGGACAGCACGATCACTCCGCCGACCATCCAGCAAATAAGGAACCAGATCAACGCCGCCTTTCCGCGCTTGATATGCTTCTCCTCAACGAGGAAGCTGATGCCGACCTCCGCCATTGAAATCGACGAGGTCAGCGCTGCCACCACGATTGTCAGGAAGAACAAAATGGCCACCGCAGTGCTCACCCAGGGCATTCCAGCGCCCATTTTGGCGAATACAAACGGCACCGTCTCAAACACCAGCCCCGGACCCGCGCCCGGAGAAATGCCTGCGGCGAATACCGCCGGAATAATCGCCAGCCCCGCCAGCACCGAAAACAGAATCCCCGATGCAGCCGTACCGACGCCCGAAACGAGCAGATTCTCCTTCTTCGAAATGTAGGACGAATAGGTAATAATGATTCCGCACCCGAGCGACAGCGCATAGAACGACTGCCCGACCGCCCTGGCCACAGTCCTGAACGTCAGCTGCGAAAAGTCCGGACGCACGAAATACTTCACTCCTTCCATCGCCCCGGGGAGCGTCAGCGAATAAATCATTATCGCCACAATGACGAAAAACAGCACCGGAATCGATATCTTGTTGAAGCGCTCTATTCCGGCGGTGACGCCGAATATCGGAATGACAAACGACAGCGCAAGGAACACCGTGAATGCTATAACCGGCGTCCAGATCCCTCCGACGAAGCCGCCGAAAAGCCCCTTGACCGTGTCCGGATCCCCGCTGAACTGCCCAATAAACGCCTTGGCGAGGAAGTCCACCGACCATCCGCCGACCACGCTGTAATACGACAGAATGAACATCGGAATGAACACCGACATCAGGCCGAATATCTTCCAGCCCTTTGTCGGAGCCAGTTTTTTCATCGCCCCGAGGCAATTGGAACCGCTCCTGCGCCCAATAATCGATTCGGCAAGGAACATCGGCAGGGCAATTACCAGCAGCGACAGCGTAAACACTACGACGAATGCCGCTCCGCCACCTTCACCAGCCATATACGGGAACCGCCAGATATTGCCGAGCCCGATTGCCGAGCCGGCGAATGCCGCGATAACAGCCAGCCTGCTGCCGAAATTCTCCCTCTCCGCCGCCATTAAACCGCCTCCCTGCGCCTGTAAACTACGAATTCGTATGTGATTCCGCTCTCCGAATCAATCTCGAGCGGAGAACGCGCTTCCTCCATCCACACCTCAGGGTCAATGACCGGGAAAAACACATCCGCATCCTCCGGCGAATCATGCACATGCGTAATGTACAACACATCCGCACTCTGCATCGCCTCTGCATACGTATACGCCCCGCCTATCACAAAACACCTGTTATCAACCTCTTCCGCTTTTGCATACGCCTCATCCAGACTCTCCACCACGATGACATCTTTCGGTGCATCGGGCCATGGGAAGATGGAAATGACAATGTTGGTTCTCTTCGGCAGCGGACGGCCGATGGACTGGTAGGTCATCCAGCCCATGATGACGGGAGCGCCGGTCGTGGTCTCACGGAAATACTTCATATCCCCCGGGAGATGCCACAGGAGCGTGTTTTTGCGCCCTATCGCCCAGTTGTCAGCGACGGCTACTATAATGCATTTTTCCATAGTTTTCATACTGCCACCGGAGCTTTTATTGCCGGCCAGGGGTCATAGCCTTCGAGGTGGAAATCCTCATACTTGAAGTCGAATATGGACTTCACCTCCGGATTGATAATCATCTTCGGAAGCGGCCGAGGCTCCCTCGAGAGCTGGAGAGCGACCTGCTCGAAGTGGTTTTTGTAAATGTGCGTGTCACCCGTCGTGTGGATGAATTCTCCGGGACGGAGGCCCGTGACCTGGGCTATCATCATCGTCAGAAGGACGTAGGATGCGATATTGAAAGGCACACCGAGAAACACGTCGGCGCTCCGCTGATAGAGCTGGCAGGACAATTTGCCATTCGCCACATAGAACTGGAACAGGCAATGGCACGGCGGAAGGGCCATCTTTTCTACCTCGCCGGGATTCCACGCAGAAACCACCAGGCGGCGGCTGTCGGGGCTGCGGCGAATCATTTCCACTACGTTTCCGAGCTGATCGATACTGCGGCCGTCCGGAGCCGGCCAGGAGCGCCACTGGTGGCCGTAGACAGGCCCCAGGTCGCCGTTTTCATCGGCCCATTCGTCCCAGATGGTGACGCCGTTGTCACGGAGGTATTTGATATTGGTGTCGCCGGCGATAAACCAGAGAAGCTCGTGGATAATCGATTTGAGATGCACCTTCTTGGTCGTCAGAAGGGGGAATCCTTCCGATAGATCAAACCGCATCTGGTAGCCGAACACGCTCTGCGTCCCGACCCCGGTACGATCCTCTTTCATGACTCCGTTCTCACGGATATGTCTCAACAGGTCCAGGTATTGTTTCATACTATTTTACGCTGAATGTCCACCAGATGGATTCGCAGAGGGGTTTTTCGGGGGTGACGAGGGTTGAGGGGAATTCCGGCTGGTTGGGGCTGTCCGGGAAATGCTGGCATTCGATGGCGACGCCGTCGTAGTCCTCGTAAGCGCGGCCGCCCTTGCCGACGGGGCAGCCTTTCAGCCAGTTGCCGGTGTAGATTTGGACGCCGGGCTGGGTGGTGAGGACTTCGAGGTGACGGCCGGAGACGGGATCGAACAGCGTTGCCGCTTTGGTGAGTTCGCCTTCGCGGGCGTCGTCGATGATCCAGCAGTTGTCGTAACCCTTGCCGTACTTGAGAGCAGGGAAATCGGCTTTGATATCGCGCCCCAGGGCCTTCGGCTCGAGGAAATCCATCGGCGTGCCGGCGACCGGCTCGGAGCCGCCGAGGGGAATCAAGGTTTTGTCAGTCGGCAGATACTCAGAGGCATTGAGGCTCATTATCTGGTCGAGGACAGTGCCGCTGGCCTCGCCGCGGAGATTAAAATATGCGTGGTTTGTGAGGTTAGCAACCGTCGGGGCGTCAGTTTCCGCGGTCATCGTGAGCTTGAGCGTCTGACCATCCCATTCGTAGCGGGCGACAGCCTTGAGGGCGCCGGGATAGCCGGCCTCGCCGTCTTCCGCGAAGTACATGAATTCGACGGAGTCGCCTTCGATGCGGCTGTCCCAGACCTGGTTCTGGAAGCCCTTGGGGCCGCCGTGGAGGTGGTTGGGGCCGTTGTTGACGGGGAGGGTATATTCGACGCCGTCGAGAGTGAAATGGCCTTTGGCGATACGGTTGGCATACCTTCCGGGAATCTTGCCGGCGCAGGGACCGTCAGCGAGATAATCCATGGCGTTCGGGTATCCGAGGACCACGTCGGCGAGATTGCCTTCACGGTCGGGGACGTTGACGGCGACAATGGCCGCGCCGAGGCTGCCGAGCTGCACCGAGGTGCCGTTTTCTGCGGTGATTGTATAGAGGAACAGTTCCTTTCCTTCGGGAGTCTTGCCCCAGAGTTTCTTTTCGATTGCCATGGTGTTATTGTTTTAAGTACGTCTTACAAATATAATCAATTCCTGTCAGATATCCATCGAGAAGAGGAGCTCGAAATGGAAGGGGTCTGTGTAGTGGCCTTCCTTCAGGGTGTTGAAGAGTTCGCGGCCGTTGGAGCCTAAACCGCCGTTCCAGTCGAGGCGGAAGCCGATATTGCCGTCGAAGGGTACCCAGAAGAGGTTTGCGATATTGGCCGTGAAGTCGAATCCGGCGGAATAGAGCGGCCCGGAGAGACCTTTGGAGACTGCCGTGCCGCGGCCGGTCCAGTCGTAGTCGCGGGTATTGCCCGCCAGGGCCATGTCGAAGTGTGGCGTGAACACAAAGTTCTTGATATACACCATCGGTGATAGGAACGAAATGTCCCCGAGCCAGAACGGGATGGCATAATCCGCCGTCAGGCGCGTCCGGAAGGCATTTCTGCCCGCGAGATAGTCGTCAGCGGCCGAATCCATTCCGCGGGGAGCGCAACTGATGGCGCGTCGTCCGATAGCGGTGCCGAAACGGAGCGAATTCTCGGCGCGGAATGTCAGGCGCAGGCCCTGTTCTTCGAGAATACCGGGGAGATAGCCGTATCCGTAGAAATAAATATTGTCGGAGAATTGCCCCGTGAGGCCCGGCAGGCCGGAATAGCCGATTTCAACGCCGCCGCCAAAAGACGGATAAACCTCCGACAGCGCCGTGCCCCTCATCGCGTATGCCCTAATGGACGCCTGGAGCGACTGCACGGGTACGCGGTCCATCTTTTCAGCACCGGTGAAGGAGCTTCCCAGAAGGTCGCCGTCGAAATCGCGGATATAGCTGACGCCGACTGTTCCCCGGTTGAAAAGGTCGTTGGAAACCGAATACTTCAGCAGCGGAATCACGCCCCTGGAATATCCGCCTCCTGAAAAATTGAGCGGCACATACAGCTGCAGGCTGGCATGCAATAACGGATTGCCGGTCTCGGCGAATGAAGTTGCCGCATAGCGGTCCCCGTCATAAAGAACGTCCTTCCATGTAGTCTGTCCCGCCGAACGGTCGCCGATGTCGACTGTAGCCTCAATGACCGGCCAGAGGCCCGTGTAGGTGTATTTCAAGTGGCCGGAATGGCGCCATCCGCCTTTGGCCGGGGCGACTCCGTACGATGCCGTGCCGTAGGATGAGCCGAGGTCGTTCTGGAAGAGAACCGTGGCGCCGAGGGATGCCACATCGTAGGTAATATCGCCGGAAAGCGACTCTATCGCATCATAATCAAAGCAGACGGGCGCCCAGGAGTGAATCTTGACAAGATGAAGCCCTTTGTGGTAAGGCTTGTCGGTCTCCTCCTCGTACGGCCTGAGTGCCGGCGGAACGCCCACGAGGGCCTTTTCCTGCTCCGACAGCTTGTCCGCCACGGGATACCTGTGGACATCATAAATCTCCACCGGCACCGCCGCCAGGCTGTCCGCCGACACCGAAAAAACGGACTTTCCGGTGGCCGTAGTAGCCGTGTACCAAATGTTGTTACAACAGACGAAGTCGGTGCCACCGTAGCGTAGGGACGTGAGACGGACCGTCTCGCCGGTGGCGGGGTCCATGCGATACCATTCGTTGGAGCCGTCGATGTCGGCGACGAACGTCAGGGCGTCGTCAGTGGCCCGCAACTGCCTCACTTTTGCCCGTGTGGGCGAACTGAACCGCTTCCATTCCCCGCCTTCATACCGCCATACGGCGAATCCGTCCATGTTGAGCCCCAGCGCATAAAATGTCCCGTCCAGACGCGCCACTTCGGTGATTTGGATGTCGTACAGATTCCACGCAAGTGGCATTCGGGAGACCTCTTCTCCGGTGGAAGCGTCGATAAGGACCACCGTCGTACCGCCCTCTACCGGATAATCGACCACCGCGACAGTATCCCCGAGCGGCGTCGGATTGAAATAGCGCGTCCCGCTGGTAAGCTGGTGCCTGGAGCCGTCCGCAAGGTCGTAGTAACAGACGACCGAAGTGCCGGCGAGGGTCCAGCGAATGTCGCTGCGGGATTCTGTCCAATATATTCGCCGCGTCGCGGCATCGTAACGAAGCGCACTGGTCTCCGGAGCAAAGGCGCCAAGGGCCTCCTCTTCTTTCGTCTCGGGGTCAATCCTCACGAGCGTGGAAGGCACCGAATAACCCGCCTTAACGGCGAATATAGCCCCTTCCGCAGCCGTCAGGCCGCGATATATTTCCGGGAATCGCGGGGCTTTCTCCGCCAGCGGCTCGCCGGTCAGGAACGGCTCCCTGGCCTCTGCTTCCTCCTCCCAGATGTCGTGGAAGTATTCTTCGATCTCACGGAAAGTCTTGCGGAATTTCTTGCCGGAAGCCTGCTTCAGCGTCCTTTTCATATTGCCGATATGGAGAGGATGGCGGCGGGCATTGTTAAAATAGCGGGCGCTGAACAAAGGATCGTCATACAGCGTCCTCGCTCCCGCGACGGTGAGATAGCCAAGTTTATAATAATCAGGTGTATAGCGCTTGAACGAGCCGTATTGCCAACGGTAGAAATTGCGCCAGTCGCCCCTGTCAAAGGCCACCTGCATATAGTTCAGGAAATCCGCCGTCCTGCCCCTTCCGGTAAGGCTCAGGCCCGTCTCGGCAGCCACCGCGTCACCCTCAATTATCGCCATGTTGGTATACAGGCCGACTAGGGCTCCGGGCCATAATTCGCCGAAAATATAATTAAGCGGGCGGAAAGGTTTCCGGTAACCGAACTGGAGCTGCGCGAGATGGCGGGACTCGTGAATGGAGAGGTTTTCCAGCCAGGGCATGGGATCTGTGTCGTAAGGCTCGGAAATGGTGTAAATGTCCATTCGCTTTGGCGTCCAGAGCATGGAGCCGTTGGCGTAGATATTGGCCGGATGAAGAATCACGGGGGTCCTGCCGAAATGGTACTGTCCGGGGGTCATTCCTACGCTTCTCCCGACCCGTTCCCGCTCAAATTCAAGGGCCCAGGACATGTAGTCGACGTCATTCTGCCGCAGCTGCTGTGGGAAAATCAGCCGATAGTGCTCCGTCTTTCGCGACATCCACTTGAGCGAATCCGGATCCTCCCCGAGTTGGGTGATCTGCGCTGTCAGCGGAAAGCTGCAAAGAATGAGGGCGATGACGGTAAGTAAACGTTTCATCCGGGCGGGGCCAAGAATATTTCTGCTAATTTAACGATTATTTTATAAATTTGCTTCTACTTATGCGCAAGACTCTATTTATTGCAACAATTGTCCTCATCGCGGTCTCCTGCGGCCGGAAGGGACAGCAGGCACAGGCCACGGCCGAACCTGCAAGCACACCGGCAGCCGCCCTCAGGGCACAGTTCCCGATGCCGGAAATCCCCATTCTCGTAGAAGATGGAGAAGCCCGCCTGGACTATACAGCGGCACATTACTGGGACGCATTTCTCGCCGACGAGGCGTCCTTCACTACTGACAGCCTTCACGTCGGCGGCCTCGTCAATGACGCCTTTGAAAAGGCCATGGGGACGTTTGCCACGGTCCTTAACATGCTGCCCGTGGAAAAGGCCGCCGGATATGTTTCAGCGCTATTCCCGAAGGTCCGGCAGTCCGGCATTTTCACCCCGTTCACGAAGTGCCTGTCCCGCTATCTCTACGACCCCAACAGTCCCACCCGCAACGAAGACCTCTGGCTGCCATACGTCTCCGCTCTCGCGGAATGTGAGGAGCTCTCGCCAGAAGAGCGCCACTCCTACGCCTTCGAGGCCGAAATGTGCTCCCTCAACCGCACGGGCACCATTGCCGCAGACTTCTCCTTCACCGACACAAAAGGCCACCAGAGGACCCTCCACGGCATAAAAGCCGAATACACCCTGCTGATTTTCGGCAATCCCGGCTGCCACGCCTGCCAGGAAATCGTCATGAATATGGAATCTGACGAACGGCTCTCCTCCATGGTCTCTTCCGGCCGTCTCGTCGTCGTCGACATCTACATCGACAATGAAATCGACGAATGGAAGGCCCACACCTCCGACTACCCCTCCTCCTGGCTCAACGGCTTCGACCACAACTACATAATCCGCCGCGACCGCATCTACAACGTCCGCGCGATTCCCTCCCTCTACCTCCTCGACCGCGACAAACGCATCCTCCTCAAAGACGCCCCCGAAGACCGTCTCTTCGATAAGCTGACCACATTATGAAAAAGTATCTTATTCTACTTCTGCTTCTCGCATCCTGCGAAAACGTAATGCCGCCCGTCGAGGGCGCTCTGGAACTCCCTGCCCTCACGGATACCGATCAAATCCTCCAGTACCAGGGCTTCACGGTGTCGTACAACAGCGAGAACCTGATTCCCAACTGGGTCGCGTACGAACTTACGGCGGAAGAGACCGTGGGCGACGCCGACCGCGAGGACAAGCGATTCAGCATGGACATGTCCTTCAAGGGCCATCAGGCAATGCGCGAAGACTACGCCGAAAGCGGCTGGACAAAGGGCCACATGGCACCAGCAGCCGACTTCTTGTGGAGCGACGACGCCATGGCGGAGACCTTCTACCTCGTCAATGTCTGTCCGCAGGACGAATTCCTCAACCGCAAGGACTGGCAGTACCTCGAAAAGCAGGTCCGCGCCTGGGCGAATGAATACGGCCGCGTCTGGGTCGTCACCGGCCCGATTGTCGGCGAAGACCGCTACGGCACCATCGGTGCGCAGGAAGTGGTCGTTCCGGACGCATTCTTCAAAGTCGTTCTCGTGCATGACGGCTCGCGCTATCAGGGCGTCGCTTTCGTGATGGGCAATGACAATTCGCGCTACTGGCTCGACCAGGTCGCAATGCCTGTAGACGAGCTTGAAAAGCTCACTGGCATCGACTTCTACCCCGCCCTCCCGGATGATATGGAGGACGTTGTAGAGGCCGGCTACGACCCCGCCGTCTGGTCCCTCAGGACCGACCGGTAGGATTTGTCGCGGAAAAATGCTATATTTGAGAGATTTCGAAATTACAACATAATCGATTATACAATGAAAACCAAAATCCAGGAAAAATTTGCGACCCTCTTCGGAGAGGGCGGAGAAATGTTTGCTTCGGCCGGCAGGATCAACCTTATCGGAGAACACACTGACTACAACGGCGGCTATGTATTCCCCGGCGCCATCGACTGCGGCATTGTGGCCAAGATCAAGCCCAACGGCCTCGGAAAGGTCCGCGCATATTCCCTCGATTACGACGAATTCGTCGAATTCGGCCTCGCCGAGGAGGACAAACCCGAGCAGCAGTGGGCCCGCTACATCTTCGGCGTCTGCCGCGAGACCGCAAAACGCGGCGGCAAGGTCGAGGGCTTCGACACCGTATTCGCCGGCGACGTGCCGCTCGGCGCAGGCCTGTCTTCGTCCGCGGCGCTCGAGAGCACATTCGCCTTCGCTATCAATGAGCTGAACGGCAACGGCATCGACAAGTTCGAGCTCGCCAAGATCGGCCAGTCGACGGAGCACAACTACACGGGTGTCAAGTGCGGCATCATGGACCAGTTCGCTTCGGTATTCGGCAAGGCCGGCTCCCTCATACGCCTCAACTGCAAGACCCTGGAATACAAGTATTTCCCCTTCAATCCGGTAGGATACAAGCTCGTCCTCATCGACTCCTGCGTCAAGCACGAACTCGCCTCCAGCGCATACAACAAACGCCGCGCTTCCTGCGAAAACGCCGCTGCCGCCATCAGGAAAAACCATCCCGAGGTCGACTTCCTCTCCGACGCCAAGCGCGTATGGCTTGACGAAGTCCGCGACGAGATTCCCGAAGAGGATTTCCTCCGTGCCGAATATGTAATCGGTGAGGTCCAGAGGGTTCTCGACGTCTGCGACGCTCTCGAAAGGGGCGACTACGAGACTGTCGGCGAGATGATGTACCAGACCCATTTCGGCCTCAGCCGCCTCTACGAGGTGAGCTGCGAGGAGCTCGATTTCCTCAACAAACTGGCCCGCAAGATGGATGTCACCGGTTCCCGCGTAATGGGCGGCGGATTCGGCGGCTGCACCATCAACCTCGTCAAGGAGGAGCTCTGCGACGCATTTATCGCCGCAGCCAAAGAACAGTTCGAGGCCAAGTTCGGCCACGCACCCAAGGTCTACAACGTCGTCATCAGCGACGGTGCCCGTAAATTGTAAGCTATGTCAAACATTTCCGATCTATGGAAGAAGGAAGACTGGCTGTCGGTCTGGATTGGATTCATCGTTATCTCGATTGGAATCCTCGGCGTACTGACAGGCTGGTTTGACTTCTCCGCAATGATATTCTCCACCTGGACATTCGGCGAGGAAGCCGCCGAGGCAGTGCCTCTCGCTGAACAGATGGGCTCCTGGCTATTCTGGAGAAAGTGTCTCGTCACGGTCGTGACCCTCGGCGTTCTGTTCGGCATCGGGGTCAAACTTCAGGGCGAGAAGCTGAAAAAATTCGTCCCCGCGTTCCTGACGCTGTTCGTCCTCGCCATCATCGTGAGGCTGCTCAGCGCCGAATTCACCCTCAACCGCTATCTCGAATGGGCGTTCTGGGCTCTGATCGTCGGCCTTCTGATTTCCAACACTGTAGGTGTCCCCGAATGGCTCCGGCCCGCGATCCGCACCGAGTTCTACATCAAGACCGGTCTCGTGATCTTCGGCTTCTCGGTGCTGTTCTCAAACATCGCCAAATTCGGCCTTTACGGTCTCGGAATCGCGTGGGTGGTCACTCCAATCGTGATTATCTTCATGTGGTGGCTGGGCACCAAGGTGTTCAAAATCAAGAACAAACCGCTCGTTATCACCATGGCGTCGGCGACATCCGTTTGCGGTACTTCGGCGGCCATCGCCACCGGTGCAGCATCTGGTGCCAAGAAGGATGACCTCTCCATCGCCATCTCCATTTCCATCATCTTCACCATCCTCATGATGGTGTTCGAGCCGATGATTATCCGCGCCTGCGGACTCGGCCAGATGATGGGCGGCGCGCTCATCGGCGGTACCGTCGATTCGACCGGCGCGGTCGTGCTTGCAGGCAATGCCCTCGGCCCCGAAGCCGAACAGGTCGCATCCCTCGTCAAGATGATCCAGAACATCCTGATCGGCTTTATCGCCTTCTTCGTGGCCCTGTTCTTTGCCACACGCGTGGAGCGCAGTGCCAACAAGAAAGTCGGTGCAGGCGAGATCTGGTACCGTTTCCCGAAGTTCATCATCGGCTTCTTCGTAGCGTCGCTCGTGGCGTCATTCGTCCTCCTTCCCCTCGTCGGAGGCGAGCAGGTGGACAAGATCAACAAGGTCCTCGGACAGTACAAGGACTGGGCATTCGTCCTCGCATTCACCTCCATCGGTCTCGACACCAATTTCAAGCAGCTGTGGAAGCAGATGCAGGGCGGCAAGGTCCTCTGGCTCTACCTCATCGGACAGGCGTTCAACATCGTTCTGACCTTCCTGGTGGTATGGTTCCTCCTCTCCGGCAAGTTCTTCCCCGTCCCTGAAATAGAGACCTACACCGGCAAGAAGGTTGAGCAGGTCGCCGAGACTCCCGCCCCGAAAGTGGTGCCGCCCGACAATACCGTCCATATCGAGGAGGCCCACCCCGAAATCACCTTCGAGCAGCCCAGGGAAGTCCAGGGCAGCTGGGACTAGTCTCCGATGAAACGCAAGACCGTATACAGGATTGTCACCGCAGTCGCTGCGGTGACAATCGTTGTTACGGCCGTCTGGATTATGTTCGGCCGGAAAGGGCTCACGCCCGAATACGACTTCGGCGCCGGAGCGTACTATTACGCCGACATTCCCAACTTCGAGGAAGTCCTCCCGCAGACGGAGCAAAATCCGACCTCCATACCTATTATTGTATATATCCTTCTCTTCCTGGCCTGGGGCTGGCTCATGTGGCGCCTCTGGGCCTGGGTGGACGGCAAGATCAAAAATAAAGATGGCGAATAAAACCACTCTGCGCTGCACCTCCTGCGGCCGCGAATTCGAAGCTCAGGCCTATCCCCTCATCAATGTAGCAACAGATCCTTCCCTCAAGGACAAGGTCCGCGACGGCTCCCTCTTCGTCGCCGAATGCCCCTACTGCGGCGCCCACAACCTCGTCCGCAGCCAGACCATCTACCACGATCCTGACGGCAAGCTCATGGTATGGCTCCTCCCGGAAGGCGCCCTGCCGGAATCCCAGGAAAAGGCCCTGGAAGCCGCCCTGACGGCCGACAGCCCCGAAGGCTACACCCTTCGCCGCGTCGGCGACGTCGGCTCGCTCATCGAAAAAGTCAACATCCACGAGGCCGGCCTCGAAGACACCGTCATCGAAATGTGCAAGTACCTCACCCGCCTCGAACTCTCGGAAAAAGACAAAGAAAACAGCGCAGCCATAATGGCCGCGCCGATGAAATTCTACCGCTTCGAAGGCGCCGACAGCGCCATCATCTTCTCCTACCCCCTCTCCGGCAAGATGCAAGGTGCCTCCGTCGGCTTCAACGTCTACGAAGACTGCCGCGCCATCCTCGCCCGCAACCCCTCCGTCACCATCCCCCCCGGCTTCGCCCGCATCGACACCCCCTGGCTCGAACGCTTCTTCAAATAGTTCTTCTCTCCGTAGTATAGTACTCTCTATTGTACTTTCTGGAAGATGATTTCAGTATGAAGTTCCTGGTAGTGAAGCATATAATCAGGCCCAAAATAGTTGTTGTTAAAGGAGTCTCCCTTCCAAACCATCTTCCCGGGTGTCAGCGAAACGACCTGATACTCATTATGGCCCCAATATGTCTTGTTGTTCAAGAGAAAAATCGTATTGCCCTGCATAGTATACAAAAAAAGAAGACCATTTGACCCGATTTCTTTTACTGAATAGTTCTCTCCCGTTTTCTCAATGGAAAAACATGCTATTTCAGGATTCCACTTGTCGTAAAAGTCCGGTATCGGCTCTCCATCAATCTTTGAAGTTTGCATGACGGACACAACGGACCATTGTCCTTTAAAATATTCCGCATTAATCGCTGGTTCCTTGTTGCAAGAGACCAAGCCAAAAACACCTGCTATGACCAGAATACTCCGGATAAATACGCTATTCATGAAAAAGATACTGTTCTAAGGCGCCACTGGCCGAATTGCTCCTCTGAGATATCTATATTCTCTATCATATCCTAAATCTGGCCTTCCGTGATAGTAGCCAGCCTCGTCTTTATGATATATAAGTGAGCTAGAGACCACTCCGAGACTCTTTGACATATTTGGTGAGGCGGATAATAAGGATGCCGTCCAATAGGTTTTTATCTCTAGACTCGGTGCCGGGAAATAAATTGTATTTCCTGTTATGCGGCTTGTTGCAGCAAAGCCCCAGACTCCGCCGAAATAGTACGCCCATGACCAGTTGCAATTTTCACGGAGTTCATTTATCTCCTCGAATGTCGGCATTCTCCATGGAGCCCCAAGCACAGCCGTGGCGGCGTCATCTTCCGGCAGCAATACAGTAAGGCCATCCGTTTCATTATATTTGGAATAACCACCTGGTATAGTCCATTTGTAATTGTCGTTGGTATAGGATTCTTTTGGTTCTGTTTCACCCCATGCATACAGTGTACCTACATCACCAAATGACGACGAACCAAGATTATACGAAGCCCACCTGACGCTCAACCCCATGTCAATAAGTTCCCCGTGGGTAAAGTCTCCTGTCGCAAAATGCCTCTTCTCCGTATCATAATTGACTCCGTTCTGGATAAACCGGGAAGTATAATAATAATTCTGGTTGGGACTTAGGATTTCTGTCTCTATAATCATTTTATTCCCTTCCACAACTTTATTCGTGCTTAATTTCAGCTCACTAAATCCGGTCGACTTAATGTTTTCTGAATAAATAACCACATAAAAAAAGGGCTGCTCAAGCTTACTCAGATTGTCAACAGTTGCGGATATTCTCACATGGCAACATCCCACGTCCTCCACCTGGACATTTACCTTTAGTTTGGGCTCTTCCCTGGTACAGGACAACGATACTCCCGCCAGTAGCAAAAAAGACAATAATAATTGTTTCTTCTGAAGCATAATCAACAGGATATATTCTCCTCCATGCAAAGATAGGAACTATTTCTTTATTATTCGGAAAAACAATATTACATTTTTATTTTGTTAAATAAATGATAATAAGGCGTTTAACCCTTTATTCACAGTTACAAATCTTACATCTGATTGCGGAATCATAAAAATTGCTACTATTGCACCTCCGCGTTAAGTGACTATTTGAACAAATCGACAGGGTCGCTGCTCAGGAAGTCTTCGGCCTTCATCCCGCCGTCACCTACAACCAATGCGAGATAGGGTTTGTACTG
>CAJODR010000030.1:0-19363 GCA_905233275.1 uncultured Bacteroidales bacterium
CCGGTGGCTCTCAATTGGAGCAATCGCCTTGTACCTGCAGGAAGTCGCTCCAACGCCTTGTCGGCCATCTTTTCGGCCTCCGATTGTTCAATCAGCGTGGAAGCGTCATTACCGTCCGACAACCATTCAGGATACACCCCGCTTCTCACTGGGCCTTTCTTGCGCCAAAGCGAAATGCAACTGTTTTTGGTAGTAGCAACAGCCCAGGCCTCGGCACTGCGAATCTGCACACCGTCACGTCTTGCCACCCAAAGCCGCAGCAGCACATCCTGCACCACATCCTCCGGATCACCGTCCAGCCGGGACGAACGGAAGAACTTCCGTGCCGTCGCCAGAACTTTGGGTCTTATCTCTGTGAGTTCTATTTCAAGCGTTTTATCCATACTTCACAGACATAGACGCAAAAAACGTGAAAAGTCAAGTAATTATTCCAACTTTGTTGCTCCTTCACAGGCAAAGGCTACCCCCGACCCCGCAGGCCTGGAAGCCCAGATGATGGGGTTCTATAAATCACTCTGCAAATAAACATCCCCACTCAACGGGGCTCCATGTGGATGGTGACGAGGGTGGAGGGGCCGAAGCGGGCGCGGATTTTGCGCTCGATGGCGCTGATGATGTCGTGGGCTTCTTTCAATGACATGTTGCCGTCCAGACGAACGTGGGCTTCGATGGCGATGCGGTTGCCGATGCGGCGGGTGCGGAGGTTGTGAGGCTCGTTTACCTCCGGGTAACTGCAGATAATGGCCTCAATTTCTTTCTCAGTCTCTGCGGGGAGCGACTGGTCGGTGAGCTCTCCTGCGCTCACTTTCATCAGGTCCCAGGCCACTTTGATGAGCATGGCGCCCACCACGATTGACGCCAGCGGGTCCAGCACGGCCCATTTCTCGCCCAGCAGCAGCGCGCCGCCAATACCTATGGCCGCGCCAATTGACGACAGTGCGTCGCTGCGGTGATGCCAGGCGTTGGCAACCACCGCGGGAGATTCCAGAGCCCGGCCCTGCGCTACAGTGTACCGATACAGTATTTCTTTTACAACAATGGAGATCAGTGCCGCCCAAAGAGCCAGCTTGCCGGGCATTTCCACCGGCTCTCCCTGAAGCCATCCGGCGAATTTCACCGCGCCGGAAACGATGATGCCGATTGCCGCTCCAGCAAGCGCCAGAGCCACAAATAGGGTCGCCAGGGTTTCGAATTTGCCGTGCCCGTAGTCGTGCGATTCATCCTGCGGCTTGGCACCGATGCGAACGAACACCAGCACTATCATGTCGGTAAGAAAGTCCGACAGCGAGTGAACTGCATCGGCCATCATGGCGGCACTGTGCCCCACTATGCCGGCGACGAATTTAAATGTGAGCAGCAGCAGGTTGCCGATGCTCCCCAGGAGCGTAACCCTGGTCAGTTTCTGTTCCCTTGTCATTGCAGGATCGAATCAATGATCGGATAAATCTCCTCCTCGTTTTCGTAAGGGTGAATTGAAAAATAGCTGTCGCCGGAAAGCATTGCCGACAGTTTGCAACGCGCCGCGTTGTAGAATATATGCACCGGCTTGCCGAATTTCTCCGCGTATGCCAGCTCATAGCCCACGCCCAGAGACGCGGTAGTGCATTCTGCTATTACCAGGTCAGACTCCCGGAGCCAGGCCGTATCCTGCTCGTAGATAGCCACATCCCTGTTTTCCATCCCCTCCGTCTTGCTGAGCGAAAGGTCACCCACATGCTCCGTGAGCACGATATGCCCGCGCTGAATATATCGAATGACGCGTTTGTACAGCTCCGCATCCTGCCTGCCACCCCTGATGGATCCGGCAAAATAAACCTTCTTTTTCATAACTGCGAATATACGAAATATCTTGCAGTGTTGAAAACTACATCAGGGCCAGCAGCGCTTCGAGGGCGGTTTTGGAGAAGGGGAGTTCGAGGGGGTGGCCGTCGGGGGACTGGAGAGTGCAGGTGTGGCGCTGCTGGTCCAGGCGGTGGATTCGGCTGGTGTTGATGATGGTGCTGCGGTCGACGCGGGCGAAGCCGGCGGGGAGACGCCGCTCAAGCGACAGCAGGCTCTCGAGAATCAGGTCTTCGCCGCTGAAACACTTGAGAATCGAATAGTTACCTGCCGCTTTGAATCCGGCGATATCGTCAGGAGAAGAGAATAGTACGCCGTTTCCGGACTTGAAACGCAGGATGGCCGGCTTGTCTCCGCCGCGGGCAGAAGCGCGGTCAATCGCTTTGGCTATTGCGTGGGCCAATTCGCCCTTGCCAACGGGCTTGAGAAGATAGTCCACCGCCGAGAACTTGATGGCGCTCATCAGGTAGTTGCGGTCGGAATATGCGGTGGTGAAGATGATGTAGGGGAGGGGAATGGTGCGCTGCAATTCGTCCAGAAGCTGAATGGAGTCGCGCCTCTGCAGCTGGATGTCGAGGAATAGCAGATCGGGCCGGTGGCGGAATATGCTCTCGAGTGCGCTCTCGTAGCTGTCGCAGGCGTCCACGACGTCGATCCGTTCGCGGTAATCCTCGAGTTTGGAAAGGAGCGTGAGACGCGGGAGGCGTTCGTCCTCGACTACGATGGTCTTCAGTCTGTCCATGGCGTTCAATATTGATAGTCAGACGGCACCCAGGTCCGGAAGCATGTCCCTGACGGCCGGCCTTCGGAGTCGGTCAAGTCAATGACTTCCTGGACGATATGGTGCCTGTTGGCCCTGTTGTACAATTCAATTTGCTGCTGCAGGATCTTGAGTCCCTGTTTGGTCGAATAACCTCCCGAACGAGCCGCAGCCTCCCTGCCGACCCCGTCATCCGTGACAGTCACAAGGACTCCGTCAGAGCCCTGACGCTGCTCGCGGACGACACTCACTTCCACCGTGCCGACTCCGCCCTTGGAGGCGATGCCGTGCTTGACGGCATTCTGGCAGTAGGTATGCAGGAGCATCGTGGGCAGCAGCGTCTGCTGGTTCAGCTGCGGATCCACCGTGATGTTGAAGACAAGGCGCTCGCCATAGCGGAGCTGCTCCAGCTCGAGATAAGTGCGTGTATACTCAACCTCTTCCGCCACCGTACGCGCGGGGCGGTCGATGTCTGACAACGTTTGGTTGGTAAAATCGGAGTACAGTTTCAGGTATCGTGCGGCTTCGTCTGAAGACTTGTTCATGATGAAGTACTCGATGCTCGACAGCACATTGGAGTGGAAATGGGGGATTGATTTAAGCCGTACTGCGCTGAGCTGCAGCTCTTTCTGCTTCTTTTCCCGCTCCAGGCTCTCCATCTTCCGGCGGAGCTGCCGCTTGACGGCCATGCGCGTCACCAGCCAGACGAGACCCGCCCACCACCGCCTGTACCACGGCAGCGGCTTCTCCACAATGGTCGGCTCCTGGTTGTCAGCAATCAGGTCGTCCGGGCGGAATGAAGTCATCTCCTCCAGTCCCGCCAGCCAGACCGTGCCGTCCTCCTCTTCGGCCATCGGGCCGAGAAGCGGTTCGATATTGGTGAATCCACCTTCGTCATCAAACCAGTGGATGTCGGAAGCAATGCTGTCGCGGGATATACGCGCCACCAGCAGCCCGTCGATTGCCGCGACCACCAGATACCCGCGCCTGGACAGGTGAAGTGACCTGATTTCGTGCCCAGAGAGCGTCTCAGACAGCTCTTTCATCTCGCTCGGCTGCCCGTCCCTGATCAGATAGAGCGCATCGCCGATTGCATAGCACACCCTCTCTCCGTCCGACGCCATCGATGTAATCACCCCAGTATTCGGAGTGCTGACCACCTTCTCCACCGCAGTTTTGCCTTCGGCGAATCCAGTCAGGCAATACAGCCCCGGATTGCCGCTCACCCATAGCCGCCCCTGCCCGTCCGTGGCCGCACACCATGGCCGCGCGATCTCCATCGAAAGCGTATCCAGACGGCCGCTCGACGGATCATACGACAGGAGACTCCGGCTGGTGCCGATAACGACCCGCCCCGAAGCACCGGCAACAAAGCGGTACCGGTCGTAAGGCAGTCCGAGCCACTCCATCGTGCCATCCTGAATGACAGCCACATCCCCATTGCCGGCCAGATATACCTTGCCATCAACAGCAGCGCCTCCCGGCGAATAGAAATTGCCCTCCTCGTCCGACACAACCTCACCGTCCACGAGCACCTTCCCGTTCAGCGTCCCCATAACCAGATGTCCGTCGCAGGCGACGATGGCCCTGACTATGTCGTTCGGGTCCTCCAGGCGATGCCCCGTGAAGTTGCAGTGGAAGAAGCAGTAGACCCCCTGGTAGGTGGCCACCCAGAGCCGGTTCCACTTGTCCACGAACACTGCCCTGATCATATTGAATCCCGACGCCAGCTGCCTCAGCGGCTCGGTCGCATTGCCATCGTAGCGCCAGATCGTATGCGAATCGGCTATAATCAGGCGCCCCTGCCGGTCCTTCCTCACGGAAAGGCCATAGTCAGGGGCTTCGAATTCAATCCCGCAGCGCAGCACCAGACTGTCGCCATCCACCCGGTAGATACCGTCTGCGGCAAGCGCGAAGAGGGATTCGCCGGTGCGGCACAAGGAAAAGACGTCCCCCTTTGACGCCATTCGGCGAATCTGGCCGCGATCCGACAGATAAAGCCCGTGCGGCGTCGGAATATAAATCCCGCCGGCGTCGACGTACAACTTCCGGTCCGGCGTCATATCGTCCAGCAGGGGAGTCTCCAGCACCGGCGTCATTCCTCCGTCGGTCAGGCGGCGAAGAGAGCGATTCTGCTCCTGGCGGTCCTCCAGGAGAATGTATTCGTCCGGCAGGTCGGCCGCATTCAGGTTGTTGAGCAGCAGGCCGTTGGGGTCGATCTTCGATTCCTCGACCTTGTCGCCCTTGATTCGCCACTGGCGGACAAAGCCCATGGCGAGCACCTGCCCTTCCGTCTCCCGGAACATGACGATATTCTCCCGTTTGCCCCGGAGGAAGGTGGTCATGTCCGCTCCGTCGTAGCGGACGAATCCGGACAGTGTACCTATATAAATATACCCGCGGGAATCCTGCCAGATCGTCTCGGTCTGCATCTGCGGGAGTCCGTCGTGGGTGGTGAACCGCCGGTAGGAGAGGCCGCTCCGGAGCGGGGTGGCATTCGCCGCCAGGCACCAGATGGCTGCAAAGAGGACTGACAGTATACGTTTTCTCATCACAGGCAAAGATAGGTAAAAATCGCCGAATCGCCATCGCATCGCGCTGCAAGGCGGAATTATTTATTGCTTCGTCCAGAAAACGGGGCCTTTCGTCATTCGCGGCAGGTGCTTCGTCAAAAAGCCCTGTTGTGAGCATCCGTCCTATGCCCGATAATCGATATTTTTGTATAGAACAACACTATAACAGCCATGAATAAGTCAGTTTACGAAGCACCTCTTGCTGAGGTTCGCGAGATCAAATCAGAAGGTGTCATCTGCACGTCCCAGCAGGGCACTATGGACAGACAGGATTACGATTACGAAGAATGGTAGGAGGGCCGGCCATGAAGAAGTATTATTTACTGCTCGCCGCCGCGCTTTTCCTTTTTTCATGTGTAAAGGAGGAGCAGGCAGAGGAGCTTCCGGTGGAAGATCCGGAGACGGAAGTGACTGAGTCTCAGGGCTGGAAGGTCTCCATTTCAGCCACTATGGGTGCAGACAGCAAGGCCCTGGCAGAGGACCCGGTAACTCATAAACTCCTGGCTACCTTCGAGACCGCTGACGAAATCTATGTGTACAATAGAACGAAGAATGCTTTGGATTCTTCGCCGCTTCATCCCGACAGCGACGGCGCTTCCGTCCTTTTGACTGGGACGCTGAATAATTCCTACGACGAAGGAGATGAACTGGTGCTGTGCTACAAGTACGGCAGTTATGGCACGGCCTATTACTCCAAGGGGCAGAAAGGCACGCTCGCTTCGGCCTCCGATTTCGCCAGGGCGGAGCTGACGGTTTCGGCCGATGATGCTGCTACCCAGACGATTACCGGCTCTGCATCCTTTGTCAATATGCAGAGCATATTCGGCTTCAATTTCTCCAGCGGAGGTGTCGCGGTGCCTGCCAGGGCCGTTGAAATATCGACCGAAGCTGGAAAGCTGGTATCCTATTACCGCGCCAATCCAACTGCATATCAATCGGCTGTCAACTATGGGAAAACCAACATAGTGGCAGACGCCCCCATTTCCGGTACCTTGTATGCTGGGCTCAGCAACGATAATACCGGGGATGATACTTATTATTTCCGCGTGAATGACGGTGCCGGCCATCTTTATTCCGGATCCAAAGCGGCCCCCGCCGGAAAGATCGTGAACGGCAAGTATTACGCATCATCAGTTACGCTTACTCCGATTGCCCTGCCTACGGTCACGCTGACGGCAAGCGGCACCCCTGTCGGCCCCAATGCGCCCTGGGATGAAACCTTGACCATGTATGGCTGGAACAATACTTTCCTTGGTTATGCCAACTATGGGGACCTGACCATCTCCGGCAATACGGCCGGATGCTGGTTTGTGTGGCTGACTTACGACTATTCCGGAGGAGACAGGACCATCACGCTGGATAATGCCACAGTGACCCAACCGGAGATGGATACCTGGCCTTTATGTAATCAGGAAGGGACTTTCACCGTCGTTCTTAACGGCAACAATACCATCTCGACGACGAGCGGTCCCGGAATTGATTATTCGGGCGGAGAAAGCCATACAATATGGATTAAAGGGGACGGCACCCTGACCATCACCTGTGAGACGCCGTCTGATGGCGGGACCGGTTTTAATATCATGTATGGAGTCCACGACAGATCCACGATTTCAAGCACCCAGCATCCCAATCCGCAGGCGGCAGACGGATACAATCTCACCATCTCATCCGAGCATAACAACGGTGACGGCACCAGCACCTGGGTTTATGAGGTGCACCCGATGCCGACTTACACTATTGGCGCTACCCCCGGTTATACCGATGGGGGAGATCCGCTTGGCTTTTCATCTCCTGCACCACCTTCAAGGCGCAGCACTATGACTGACAATGGTTCAGGTATTTCCACCGCGTGGGAAGCCGGCGATAAAGTGTGGGTCCTTTACGATGATGAAGGCGGCACCAATCCAACTACTCAGGGCACTGTCCTTTCCGTGGACGGCAGCGGCAATGCCACCGTCGCTATCGACATGGTCGATCCCGAGGACGGCGGATACATCATGTTCGGCTATCCGTACAGGCACTGGAACGAAGGCCTTGATCCCCACGAGGGGCAGCGGGGCACGCTGGATGATATCAATTCCCTGCAGGGAGCAATCTCCGGCGGCTGTACAATGAGCGTGGCCGGCGGCGCGGTTGCATTCGATTCTGATGTCGACATGACTCCGGAAATGGCTATTTGGAAACTCTCGTTCTCCGACGGTACCACCGATATTACCGACAAGATAACCACCCTGATTGTTCATTGCGGTGATTATGACGAATACATTGTCTCGCCGCCATCTCCGCAGAGTACGCTGTATGTGGCGCTCTATCCGCAGGCGGATTCGGATATCACTCTGACAGCACACACGTCTGACGGTATTTATTCGTATAGCAAGACCGGCGTTACGCTGGATCCTGGCATGATGTACACGTCAACCGGCGTCGTGCTCACTCCTGTCTCCCGCTATCCTCTGCCGCTCGCAAGCGCTACGGCAATCGATCTCGGAGCTGTCATCGGCGCAGATGGCAATGTCTATCTGAACAAGTCCGCCGCCACCACGGCCGGAACTACAGCCATGGCGATGATTGCCTACGTCAATAATACTGACAGGCTGGCGATTGCGATGGAAGATTTAAACACGCAGTACAAATACGATACGGCAATCATGATGCTGGATTATTCCTGGGCGTCCAGTCATGCCATTTCCGGTCTTTCCGGTTGGAGGATTCCTACAGAGGTGGACTGGGAGAAGATGGACCAGGGTATCGGCCTGAATATCGCGCTTGACAATGTCTGGGGGGCTACTCTTCTGACAGATAACTTCAAGTATTGGAGCAGCACGGATGAATCCGGCCAGAAGGTCTGCGTGTGCTTTGTATCCGGTACCGACGGCAGTGTGTCCATGACAAAGACCCTGTCTTCCACGGGTTCCAAGAATTATGCCCGTGCATGTATCCCTTTCTGATGAAAGATTATGAATAGACATTTCTACCTTATAATAGCAGCTGTTGCTGCGTTTCTGAGCGTCGCTTCCTGCAGCAAGGAAGTGCCGGCGGAAGTGATTCCGGCGGATGAGCCGGAGACGGAAGTAGCTGAGCCTCAGGGCTGGACGGTGGCCATTCACGCCTCGATTGGCGGAGAATCCAAAGCCCTCTCTGAAGATCCCGGCACGCACAAGCTCATTGCTTCGTTCGAGACCACAGACGACATCTATGTGTATAACAAAAGGACCAATGTCGTAGATGCCAACAAACTCCATCCTGACCGCGACGGTTCTTCCGTCATACTCACGGGTACCTTGGCCGGAGAATATCAGGACGGCGACGAACTGTCTCTTTGCTACGGCTTAAACCTCCACAAAAACACATACGATTATTATGTATGGGGCGGCTATTGCGATTCCCTGGACGATGTGGCAGACTGTGCCGAGGCATCAATCACGATTACCGCAGCCGATGCTTCGTCCAAAACACTGACGACAGGAAACGCCGCTTTCGAGAACCTCCAGAGCATCATGAAGCTCAGTTTCACGGACGGGACTTCCCCTGTGGCGGTAAAAGAGCTCAGGATATCAACGGCTAACAATCTGATGGTGGCGGAACTGCATCCCGATGGCAGCAAGGCCTATTGCGCCATAGATGCCTGGCTTAAAGATACTTCCGCTCCGGCGACTACTGAGCCCGTGTATGTCGCTTTCCGCAACGAGAGTACTGATCCGGATGTCTATACCTTTGAAGTTTCTGACGGATCGGATATGTATGTGGGCACAAAAAGCGGAACTCTCAGCATGGGTAAGTATTACGCATTATCTGCCCCGATAACTGTAACCAAGGTTCCCAAACCGACGGTTACAAATAATACCGACAACTCTGTGCTGGAGCCGGCATCCTATCTGGATTATATGTATAAGCAGGAAGCGGGAGTGCCGGTCATCACCATCTCCGGTGTGGGAGAGCGGTATTATATTGAGAATGTTGCCGTATCGAATGCACCGCGCTACGTCACCTTAAGCAGTGCCCATTTGACCGGAATGGCGATGCCTTGCCTGAGGAATATGTATGGAGATTATGTGCTGACGCTTCAGGGAGACAATGTAATTATCGCCGGCCCCGGCAATGCAGCTATTTGGTCAAAAGGATTTACCCTGTCCTCATGGGTGGCCTACAATAGCGGCAGCGTCCTTTTCCGCGGAGAAGGCACACTCACCATCACCGCTCAGAACGATAATCCGTATCCAAGCTATAACCAGCAGTATTCCAAGGGAATAGCATTCGGCTTAAACGGCCAAGTCGCGGCCCAGTACGGGTACATACTCACAGTCACGGACGTCCAGGACAATGGCGACGGCACCAGCACCTGGCGCTACACCGTAGCCCCCGACCCCGGTCCGGTTGATCAGACTCTGACCATCTGCGACGACACTGTCGAGAATAGATACGTCCCATACTGGGGCTTATATGCTGACAGTTACCTGAAGAGTGAGTTCGTCATTCCCCATTCGAAGATAGATGTCATGAACGGAGCTTCCATCAAGAGTATGAAGTTCTATCTGAAAGAGATGGACGATATCAGCTTCACCGGCAATTGCAGAGTGTTCCTGAAGAGAGTCGACAACAATCCTTTCTCCAGCGCCAAAACATTCAGCGGAACATCCTCTTCAACAACGGTTTACGAAGGCACCCTCAGCGTCGTTGGAAACGAGATGACCATCAACTTCACCACACCCTTCCCTTACACGGTCGGCAACCTCCTCGTGGGCATTTACCAGACAACACAAGGCAATTGCAAAACCACCACCTTCTACGGCGAAACTCTCTCAAACGCCAGCCTCAGTGCCCAAAGTGGCAGCAGCACGACCTTCACCACCGGCTCAAGATACAACTTCCTCCCCAAAACCACCTTCACCTACGGACAATAATCTAAAATACTTCACCGACAAAGATTTCTCCGCGCGCTTCGCTTGGTCGAAATGACAAGGGGGGAGCAGGTCGAAATGACAAGGGCGGGTGACGGTGGTGGTGCCTAAAATGGGACAGTACCGTCAAAAAAGGGGGTAAAATGATGGTAGTGGTGCCAAAAACGGGACAGTACCGTCAAAAACGGGGGTAAAATGATGGTGGTGGTGCTGAGAAAGGGACAGTACCGTCACTTGACTGGCGTGTGACGGAAGTAGGGTGTCCGGGGGCTTGTCCACCCCCGGACAAGTATAGGGGGAGGGGCCCGTTGAATACAAGTTATTTGCGATAGCAAATGACGCAGGAGGCAATGGGAGGGGCCGGAGTGGAGCGAAGCGGAACGGAGTCCCCCGGGCACCCTACTTCCGGCACACGACCGAAGAGAATGCGTTAGATGGCGGTGGTGAAGAGGTGGTCTTTGGAGAGGTGGTGGTCGTAGAGGTAGAGGGTGAGGTCTACGAGGAGGAGGGTGAGGAGGCCGGAGAGGCCGGGGCCGCCGGTGAGGAGGTCGTGCTGGGGGGCGACGAAGATTGCTGAGAGGCCGATGACGGCGTTGAAGGTACCGTGCATGATGGCGGGGACTATGACTGAGCCTGATTTGAGGCGGAAGTAGAGGAGAATCGGGGTGAGGGCGAGGCACATGAGGACCATCATGAAGACGCCGGCGACGGGGTGGTCGGGGTAGTTGTGGCCGTTGAGGATGAGGGGGGAGTGCCAGAGTCCCCAGATGAGACCGATGATAAAAGAAACCGTCAGGAACTTCTTTCCTTTGAACTCTTTGACGAGGAATCCGCGCCATGCGACCTCTTCGCCGAAAGCGAACAGACCGTTGAACGTTGCGCCTGTGACAAGGCCGCTCAAAACTGTGACGGCAATGAAGCCCCAAGGGCCGCGGAAACCACTGGGGAGCTGCTCCGATGCGGTCTGAATGATGGCGCTGTCTGACACCCAGTGAGCCCCCGGCATGAGGAGGGAGACTCCCAGGACTGCGAAGGCGATGACCGGCATGAGGAGCCAGCCGATGAGCCACCAGATATTGAATTTGAAGGAGATGTCAAGCCCTTTGAGGACCGGCTCCTTGAAGAGGAGCTGCGTAAACACGACTGCCAGCAGCGGGATCAGCATCGCTCCTGCGGAGAATAGAATCCCGGTCAGCGCGGCGACTGGATCAGAGTCGACCTGAGGCGACCCGGTGCCGCTGAAATGCAGGAACAAGCCTACAACGACCATGGGGAGGAATGCCAGGACGAGGAAGCAGACGAGTTTCTTGCCGTTCATGTGTTACAGGCTTGAGAGGTGGAGGAGACGCTGGTTGATTTTCTTGACGGGATCGCAGGTGAGGTCGATGCCGAGCTTGTTGAAGGTCTTGCGGTCGACCTCGCTGAGCATTACCGTAGAATGGACCTGTGCGCCCTTGAGATTGGGGAGCTGCTCGAGGGCGAGCTTGCAGTTTTCGTCGATGAGGCTCATCATGGAGATGGCCACGAGCACCTCGTCGGTGTGGAGACGGGGATTGTGGCCGTGGAGGTAGTTGACTTTGGTCTTCTGGATGGGGCCTATCATGGTCTGCGGGATGAGCTTGATGTTGTGGGCAATGCCGGCGAGGTGCTTGAGGGCGTTGAGGAGAAGCGCCGAGCACGGGCCGAGCAGCGGACTGGTCTCACCAGTGAGAATGGTGCCGTCCTCCAGCTCGATGGCTGCGGTGGCCACTCCGGCATTGTCCAGACGCTCCTTGGCGGCGACTGTGGTCTTGCGGTCGGCAGTCGTGATCTTGGCCTTCTTCATCAGGAGGGACAGCTTGTTGATCTCGCTCTCCGTGGCCTTGCCGATGGCGAAATTGCACAGGGCGGTATAGTACCGCCGAATAATCTCCTGCAGCGAAGCCTCGCAGCATATCTCGTCATCGCTGATGCATGAGCCTATCATGTTGACACCCATGTCGGTAGGCGACTTGTAGGGCGAAGTGCCGAAAATGTCGTCGAACAGGGCGTTCATCACGGGGAATATCTCTATGTCGCGGTTGTAATTGACCGCCATTTGGCCGTACGCATCGAGGTGGAACGGGTCGATCATGTTGACATCCTCGAGATCGGCCGTGGCGGCCTCGTAGGCCATGTTGACCGGATGGTTGAGGGGCATGCTCCACACGGGGAATGTCTCGAATTTGGCATAGCCGGCCTTGACGCCGCGCTTGTTTTCCTGATAGAGCTGGCTGAGGCATACAGCCATCTTGCCGCTGCCGGGACCGGGGGCGGTGACGACGACGAGAGGCTTTGTCGTCTCGACGTAATCATTCTTGCCGAATCCCTCTTCGGAATCGATCAGGGCCACATTGTTGGGATATCCCTCGATCGTGTGGTGGTAGTACACCTTGATGTCCATGGCCTCCAGACGGCGGCGGTAGGCGTCGGCGCTGGACTGGCCGTTGTAGTGGGTAATGACGACGCTGTTGACGCGGAGGTCCCTGGAGGTGAATTCGTCCCTCAGACGGAGGACGTCCATGTCGTAGGTGATGCCGAGATCCTGGCGAATCTTGTTTTTCTCAATGTCCACGGCGCTGATGACGATGATGATCTCGACGTCATCCTTCAGCTTCATGAGCATCTGCAGCTTGCTGTCCGGCTCGAAACCCGGCAGCACGCGGCTGGCATGGTAGTCGTCAAACAGCTTGCCGCCGAACTCCATGTACAGCTTGTCGCCGAAGAGGCCGATGCGTTCCTTGATGTGCTCCGACTGGATCTTGAGGTATTTCTCGTTGTCAAACCCGTATTTCATATTGATACTCAGTTATTTCCGTTTATAATCTGCGGCGGCGGTAGCGCTCCTTGGCGAGCTGCTGCATGTCGCGGACCTCGTCGCGTTCGTCGACGATTTCATTGCCGAATATGGTCTCGATTACGTCCTCGAGGGTGAGGATTCCCTGGAAGGAACCGTATTCGTCGATGACGACGCTGATGGGCTCGTCCTTGGAGATCATTTCGTCCCAAATCACGTCGAGTGTGGTCTCCTCCGGGAATGCGGCGATGTCGCGGCGGAGCTTGCCGAGGGTGACATCCTCTTTGTCGTCGGCCATCATCTGGAGGGCCTCCATTCGGAGAATGTAGCCGGTGATGTATTCGTCGTTGTCGGCGTAGACGGGGATGCGGCTGTGGTGCATGAAGCGCTTGTCCTTGTAGAAGCGCTTGAGCGTCATGGACTCCGGTGCGATGGCGGCAACGACTCGAGGGGTCATGGCGTCGCTGGCGGTCATTTCGTCGAGGGAGATGATGTTCTGGATGACCTCGTTTTCGTCTTCGTCGAGCTCGCCGGACTCCTCTGCGACGTCAGCAAGGGCGCCGACTTCTTCGCGGGAGACGGTGGCATCGGCGTCTTCGGGGGTGATGCGCTTCTGGAGCCATTCGACGCATACCACGATGGGGTAGAGGCAGAAGATCAGCCCCTTTATCGTATTGGCGGCGAATCCCATCAGGCTCTTCCAGCGGGCCGTGCCGAGATTCTTCGGAATGATTTCCGAAAAGACGAGAATGAGGATGGTCGTCACGATACTGACGAGCCCGAACCAGGCGCTGCCGAATACTATCTGGGCCTGCCGTCCGACGCCTGCCGCACCGATCGTGTTGGCGATGGTGTTGAGCGAAAGAATGGCCGCCAGGGCCCTTGAGGGGTCGGTTTTGTACTGCTTCATGAGGGAGGCGCTCTTGGAGCCTTCTTCCTCCTTCATGGTGATGTAGGATATAGGTGTGCTCATGAGCGTCGCCTCCAGCACGGAGCAGAGGAACGATATGAGCATCGCGCTCAGAAGGAATACGAGAAGCAGTGTCATTTGCGGAGGCGTGAGATTAATTCGTCGCCGAGGGCGGACTTGACCCGGATGTGCTCGAGGACGGCTGTGACGAAGCTGTTGGACTCGAATTCGCCCCTGACTTCGGCGAAGTCGACTTCCTTGTCATGTTTGGTGCCGTCGGCGCCGAATCCGGTCATCGACGCGAGGTTGAACTCCTTGCGGGCGTCGTCGTAGAGCATCCTGTCGAGGCTGACGACGGCCTCTTTCCACTGCTCGACGATGGACTTGACCTCGGCGGCGGTGATGGTCTCAGGGTCGATGCCGAAGAATTCCTTGTATTTGCCGTAGGCCCATGTCCATTCGTATTCGTAGTAATGGGCGTGCATGTCGTGGAAGGTGTCGTTGATCTCCTGGAGGCGGCCGATGGTGCCGTCGGCGATGGCGGCGAGGAGACGGTCGATTTCGCTCTTCGGCGCAATCAGGCCGCTGATGTCGGACCAGTCGCCCTGGCCGATGGTGGTCTTGGGGCGGAGCTCGGCGCGTATCAATTCGTCAGACGCGTCTGACGGGAGATTTTCGAGGCGCTTGATGATGGAGTTGCCGAGGAATTTGGTGATGGCGATGCGGTAGAACTTGATGCCGTTGCGGAGCGAGGAGTTCTTGATTTTGGTGCTGTGGTAGGAGTAGATGTCGGAGAGCTCGCCGCTCGAATACTGGAGATTCTCAAGGAGCTTGATGCCCTTGAACATCTTCTGGATGGTGTAGGGACTGAGCAGGTTGTAGTTGATGCAGTCCATTTTGACGGGGTCCTTGCGCTCGTCGCGGCGGGGCCATTTCTGGGCGTCGCGGATAGTGCCGACGCTGCGGAGGTTGACGCCCGGGACGAGGTAGGTAGTATTCTGCTGCTCAATGAGATAGGAGAACGGCAGGTGAGTTGTGTCGGAATGTGTGACGTGGCGTCCCATCACGAGGGAGAATGCGCCTATTCGCGAAGGCCAGAGGATGTACGAGTCGGACGAGGTCTTGGAGCCCCTCTCGAGGATGCCCTGGTGGATCGGGCCGAGCTTGTACATGTGGTTGGACTGGTTGGAGCCGCTGCCGGCGTTCATGAACGAATACATTCCTGCGATGAGCAGGGTAGATTTGTGGTGCGTCACAGTGAATGGACCGGCGAATATCGCACAGGCCTCGCCGTTTTCGCCCTGGCAGTTGGAGAAGAACAGCGAATCGGAGGCGCTGTACCCGTGCCCGAGCCTGCAGGCCTGGCCGACGAAGCAGCGCGTCAGCATTGTTCCGTCCTCGACCCTGGAGCCGCTCTGGATGATGAAATCCTCGGCGATAACAGCATGGCCGATGTGGACGGGGTCGGATGCGTTGGAGTTGATGCTGCCGTTCTTGAGGCGGCCTGAACCGATGATTCGCGCGGCATCGCCGATGCGGACCCCCATGATGGAGCGCGCGTTGCGAATGATGACGCCCGAGCCGATGGTGCCGCGGTCGCTCTTGTGCTTGGCGTTGTAGCGGTCGACGAGCTCGTTGATGCGGTTGATGACATCAGGGTGGTGGCGGTACATGGCCATGACGTAGGCCATCTGGGCGCTGAGCTTGTCGTGGATCTTGACTTCGCGGCCGCCGGTTTCGTTGAGGACGGCAACTTCTACGCCGTTGCCGAATGTGGATTCGCCGTCGGTGACAATGAAGTCGACGTTCTCTATGATGGTGTTGTCGCCGATGTCGTAGTTGGCGATGTAGTCGGATACGTTGTCGATGAAGCAGTCGTCGCCGACGCTGACGTTGTGGAGGGATGCAATGCGAATGCCGCTGTGGCGCTCTACACCTCCCGGGAGGGTGAATGTCTTCTCCATCTTTCCGAGGCGGACCTCGCCGGAGAAGCTGACGTTTTCAATATAGTCTATACCGCCTTTTACGAGGACCTTGTCCCAGTCCGCCGCCCTGCAGCCGCGGCTTTTGAGGGTCTCTATTTCCTGTGCGGTTAAGTGTCTGTGTTCCATACTTTTTAATAATAACTTGCAAAGATACGACTTTTATTCTTAACTTTGAAGTCTGGAATTACTATTTAATAATATGAAAAGAATGATGCATCTTTCTTTGACCCTGGCCGCCCTGATGGGCATCCTCGCCTGCGGCGGCAACAACGGCAAGGCCGAACCCGAAGAGCCGGAAGCCAAGGACGAAGTCGTATCCGAAGAGGTTACCTCCCGCATGCAGGTCCTGGAGTCCAAAGGGGCTCTCACTGCGGCCGAGGCCACAGAATACAAGGGGCTGCTGACCGAGTCCTGGAAAGTCAAGACCCGCAACAAGTTCCGCGGTGAATTCGTCAACAAGCAGATCAAGATCGGGGACAAGATCATGCCTCTCGACTGGAGTATCTACGGCAACAAGCGCGCAGACGGCCGTTCGCTCTATATCTCGCTCCACGGCGGCGGTGGCACCACGGCGGCAGTCAACGACCAGCAGTGGAACAACCAGAAGCGCCTTTACAAGCCGAATGAGGGCGTTTATCTCTGCCCCCGGGCTATTGATAATACCTGGGATATGCATTTCATGAAGGGCACGGACCAGTTCTATGAGAGGATCATTGCCATTTGCGAGGCGTTCCTCGATGTCAATCCCAATAAGGTCTACATCATGGGCTACTCCGCCGGCGGTGACGGTGTGTGGCGTCTCGGCCCCCGTCTCGCAGACCACTGGGCGGCCGCTTCCATGATGGCCGGCCACCCCGGCGACGTCGGCCTCGTCAATCTCCGCAACACTCCTTTCATGATATGGTGCGGCGCCCTTGACAGCGCATACGAGCGCAATCAACGCTGCGCTGAGCGCATCGAGGAGATGCAGGCCCTCCACGATGCTGATCCCGAAGGCTACGACTTCGAGGGCCACATCGTCGAAGGCAAGGAGCACTGGATGGATCTTGTCGATGCGGCCGCCGTCCCCTGGATGGCCGCCCGCAAGCGCAATCCCGTCCCCACCAAGGTCGTCTGGTGCCAGGAAGAAGGGCTCCGCTCCCGCTTCTACTGGATCGGCGCTCCCTCCTCCGAGATTGTGCGCGGAAAGACCGTGATTGCATCCTATACCTCCGACGGTGTCATCACCATCGAAAAGAGTGACTACAGCCGTCTCACCCTGTATCTCGACGATTCCATGTTCTCCCTCGACGGCGATGTCAAGGTGGTCTACGACGGCAATACCGTCTTTGAAGGTAAGGTCGACCGCACTGCCGCCAATATGTCCTCCTCGCTCGACGAGCGCGGCGACCTCGGATACATCTTCCCTGCCAGGATTGACGTGACGCTGAAGGCGTTGTAGTGCAGTATAGAATGCCCTTTAGTATGCCCGGTTGCCGTTTTCGCTGCCGGGCATAATTGTATTTAGGAGTCTACGGTGGCGCTCCCGGTAGAGGGCGATGAGCTCCGGGCCGGTCATCCCGAGCTCGTCGAGGAGCTTTCGGTTAAGGGCGCTCGGTCTCACGCCGAGCATTTCGGCGATGGTCCGGAAGGTGACCAGCGGGTTAACGTAAATGTGGGCTTCCTGAAGAAGTGAGCAGAATCGCTCGTAATGCTTGTCAATGTTTGTCATGGCGTTATGTCGTTTTGTCGGCTCAAATTTGACATTTCTCCTTTGGGATTGCAAGAAATTCCGTCCCTCGCCATGCACGAAACGGTTGTTTTAATAAGTTTTGTGCTGTTTCTTTATAAAATATCGTGTTTTACGTTACACTGTAACGCGTGGTTTGACACCTCAGTTTCGGGCTGTATGCCGTGATGCGACTTGCGTCCTTATGGCGCGTATAAATTCGTCGTGTAGAAAAACGAAAAAAGATTTGGTGAATTGATTTTTTAGTTATACCTTTGTGGTCCCAAATCGGAAAGACCACCGATAAAGGTTGGAAGATTCGTTAGCTCAGTTGGTAGAGCACAACACTTTTAATGTTGGGGTCTCGGGTTCGAGCCCCGAACGAATCACGAAAGCGAAACAGAAGCTTCCAAACATACTGCTTCCTTAGCTCAGTTGGTAGAGCACGACACTCTTAATGTTGGGGTCCAGGGTTCGAGCCCCTGAGGGAGCACCCAAACAGCCACGGAAATCACTCCGTGGCTGTTTGTCTTATTTGTCATTTCGACCAAGTGACGGTACTGTCCCGCTTTCGGCACCACCACCGTCGTTTTACCCCCTTTTTTGACGGTACTCTCTCTCTTTTCAGCACCACCACCGTCACTTCGTAGTGTTTTCGAGCGGAGGCGCTAGCTGAAGTCGAGAAACCAGATATTAATCCGAGAGAGTTATTTGAGGGCGGATTTGGCGGTGGCGATGGCGGAGAAGGAGCCGAGGTCGGACCAGCCGAGGTGGGAGGCGATGGTGTGAATGAGGGTGGAGCGTTCCATGACGGCGTAGTCGATGGAGATTTTGTCGCAGAGGGGGAAGAGCTTGCCGAGCATTTCTTGCTCTTTCGGGGTGTAGAGGTAGGGTTCCAGCCTGTCGATTTGACCGGTGATTTGCGGGGCGTAGGCTTTGAGCTCGCGGAGCATGGTGGGGATGGCGAATACGAAGATGCCGGCGTTCCAGAAGTAGTGGCCGTCGGCGAGGTATGATTCGGCGGTGGCCTTGTCGGGTTTTTCCTTGAAGGCGGCGACGGGGACGACGCGGTTCTGGTACTTGCGGGTGGCTTTGATGTAGCCGTATTCGGTGTCGGGACGGGTAGGGGAGATGCCCACGGTGACGATTGCTTCGTTGAGGTCGGCGAATGCGATGGCTTTGGCGATTACCGCGCGGAACTTGACGGTTTCGGTGACGAGGGCGTCGGCGGGGGTGACGACCACGCAGGCGTCGGGGTGCTTCTTCGCAATCTTGCGGCAGGCGTAGGCGATGCAGGGGGCGGTGTTGCGGGCGCAGGGCTCTGCGAGAATGTGGTCGGCGGGGATGTCGGGGATTTGTTCCTTGACGAAATGGACGTAGGAGGCGGAGGTTACGACCCAGAAGTTGGTGATTGGCGCCAGGCCGAGAAAGCGGTCCACGGTCATCTGGATCAGGGTTTTCCCAGTGTCCAGGAGGTCGAGGAACTGTTTCGGCCGCTCGGGGGTCGAAAGGGGATAGAGGCGGCTGCCGATGCCGCCGGCCATTATTACTATGTGTGTGCCGTCCATGGTGGTCTAAATAACAAGAGATACCAGCAGCCAGGTGAAGTGGGCGATGATGCCGGCGAGGAGACCGGCGAGGGCGTGGGAGCTGAGGGCTTTGGTGATGGCTTTGCGGAAGCCGAGGGTGTCGAGCATGGCGGTGTGGGTGGAGAGGAAGCCGCTCCAGCACATGCCGATGGCGGTGAAGACAGCGATGGCGTTGCCGTCAATGATGCCTGCGGCATCGAATGTCGGAAGCAGGCCGAGAGCCGCTCCGACTGCACCAAGGGCGGTCATCGGGAACGCGATGAGGCGCATGTCGCTGAAGCCGAAG
>CAJODR010000030.1:19381-33571 GCA_905233275.1 uncultured Bacteroidales bacterium
CGAAGACCCAGTGGATTTTCTCGGCAAGCCAGGGGAGTACGGGAACACCTTCGCCGGCGGCACCGGTGTAGATGGCAGCACCGGTGGCGGGATCGGTCATCTTGGCACCGAAAGTGACGAGGATGACCAGCGTCGTGATGATGAGGACGCCGGGGATGATGGCCATGCCGAGTTCGACACCGTTTTTGCCGCCGTCGAGCACCGCGTTGAGAAAGCGCATGAAGGTGCTCTTTTTCTCTTCGTCCTCTTCGACGACTTCGGCGATGGGACCGTCGGTGCTGACCGGAGTGTCAAGCTCGGGCCAGGCCTTGAGGGTCTTGCGCTGCATCAGCCTCGTGGAGATGACGGAGCCGCAGAATGCGCCGAACAGGCCCACCAGCGCGCCGCCCGCGTGCCCGAAACTTATCATCGTGATAATCACGACGAATCCCATTCCGAACGCCGTCCCGAAATTGGTCAGCGAGATGAGCTGGTACTTCTTGAAATATGAAGAGAATGTCTTGTCCTTGGAGAATGAAATGATGGCGGGATTGTCCGACAGGAATGTCATGACGCCACCGAGGGCCGCTACTCCGGGGAGGTTGTAGATAGGCTTCATGAGGGGGCGGAGGAGTCGCTCGAGGAGGGTGACGACACCGAACTCCGACATGAGCTTGGAAAGCGCTCCGGTGAGCACCGTGATACCCATGAGATAGAACACTGTGTTGAGCAGCAGATCATGTGCCGTACGCATGATGGTATTGAGGAGATTTCCTCCTCCCATCCTGAGGCCGAGAGGGATGAAAATCCCGAAGAAAACCAGAAGGAAAATTAGTGCCTCAAGGGTCGATTTCGGCCTCTTTTTTGGGAAGTGATATTTACGCATCACTCAGTTAGTTAGAAGTAATTACTTTACCTGCTCCTTGATATAGGCGAATGGGCCCGTCGAGCTCGACGGCGATGACCGTCATCGAGGGGTCGAGGACCTCCTCCGGGACCTCGATGTCGAGGAGTCCGGGGACTTCGCTCCAGGAGAGTTTGTTGTATATTTTCCAGGTGAGGGGAGTGTCGCTGCCGACGACGCGGATGCTCTTGACGGCATTCGTTATTCCCTTGACCTCGAGCGTTCCGATCGGCTTATAGGGGAAGTAGAGGTAAAGCACGCTACCGTCCTTGTTCAGAGCGGTATACGCGTTGACAAATCCTCCGGGGATTCCGGCCCTCACGGGATAGACGGCCTCGGCGTGCTTAGAGGTCCAGCGGCCGAGCTCCTTGAGTATCGAGACCTCCTCTTCCGGGATGGTCCCGTCTGCCCTCGGACCGATGTCTAGAAGGAGATTGCCGCCGAGCGAAATGCAGTCGACGAGCGTCCTCACGATCATCTCCGGAGTCTTGAAATTGGTGTCCTTGTGCTGGAATCCCCAACTGTCGTTCATGGTGTAGCAGAGCTCCCAGTAGCGGTCGGCGGGACGTGTCGTCGGGACGCCGATTTCGGGGGTGCCGTAGTCGCCGTAGCCCTGGATGCGGGAATTGACGACGATGTCGGGGTTATATTCGCGGAGCAACTTGATGATTTCGGGGGCGTGCCAGTCCTCGGCCGTCTGCTCCCAGTCACCGTCGAACCAGAGGAGGTCCGGCCGGTATGCTTCCGACAATTCGCGAAGCTGGGCGAAGTCGAAATCGACGAATCGCTGCCACCTCGCCGGGTCGTCCTTGATCGAATATCGGGTCGTCGTTCGCGTCCAGTTGGGGTAGTCCGGGTGCGACCAGTCGAGGAGCGAATAGTACAGCCCGAGCTTCAGCCCGGCCATTCTCACTTCGTGGACGAATGGCGTCAGCACATCCCTCCCCGCCGGTGTCTGACGCGGGACGGAAAGCTTGGAAGCAGCTGTGTTCCAGAGGGCTACGCCGTCGTGGTGCTTGGAGGTGATGACCGTGTAGCGGGCGCCGCTTTCCTTGATGAGGGAGACCCACTGGTGCGGGTCGTAATTCTCCGCAAGGAACCTTTTGGTCTGGGCCATGTAGGTGTCGTAGGGGACATAGCCGTTGTAGAACGACCAGCTCTCGGAGATGCCGTCCACCGCGTAAATTCCCCAGTGGATGAAGATCCCAAGCTTGGCCTCGGAGAACCATTCCATGTCCTGTCCCCTTACGGGGAATGACGCCGAAAACGCTGCCGCGACCGAGGCTATTATCGAAATCAGAATTTTTTTCATTCGTTTTAGTGAAAATGCTTCGCAAAGGTAAGCAAATTTATTTCGCCGTTCAAGAAAAAATATTATCTTTGCATATTATTAAGCAGAAGTCCAAAAGGCACGACTTCCCCCGGGACTGGGCCCCCTCTCTGGGTAGAGAGAATCCCCACCTCCCGGTCTTCCCCCACTTAGGTCTCAAGCCCGTGGGGAATATAACTAGTATCTTATGCAATACCACATCTTCTCCCCTTACCGCGTCTGCACCCTTGGCGCGCATGTTGACCACCAGAAGGGCCTGGTGACCGGATTCGCCATTGACAAGGGCGTGGACCTTGAGTTTGACGTCCGCGAGGACAGCAAGGTGCTCCTGAAGAGCGAGACCTTTGCCGGCGAGGTTTCATTCGACATCGCCACCCCGACGCTCGTCAAGCAGGGCCACTGGGGGGACTATGCACGCGGGGCCAAATTCGCGCTGCAGAAGCGCTTTTCGCTGAAGCACGGTATTGAGGGGACGATTCGCGGCTCCATTCCCGTAGGGGGACTGTCGTCGAGTGCGGCGGTGTTGATCGCGTACGTGATGGCATTCGCCAAGGCCAATGGCATTGGCTTGGCTCCCTTCGAGGTGATGAAAATCGCGTCGGAGGCGGAACGTGAATACATCGGCCTCAACAACGGTCTCCTGGACCAGGCCTGCATCGCCCTCGGCAAGAAGGACCACCTCCTCATGCTTGACTGTGAATCTGACGAATACCGCCTCATTCCGAAGAATCCCGCCATGCCGCCGTTCGAGCTCGGCATATTCTTCAGTGGCCTTACCCGCAGCCTGATGTCTTCCGACTACAATCTCCGCGTCGCGGAATGCAAGACCGCCACATGGCTCGTCCAGGCGTACGAGAATATTCCGCTGAAGGCGCAGGAAAAGACATTCATGCGCGACATCAGCGAATCTATGTTCAAGCGGCACAGGGATGAGATGCCGCCCCGATTCGCCCGGAGGGCTGAACATTTCTTCGGCGAACACAAGCGTGTCCGGGAAGGCGTCACCGCATGGGAAAACGGCAACCTCGAGTGGTTCGGCTCGCTGTCGAAGGCCTCGTGCGAATCGTCGATCCACAACTACGAGTGTGGCTCTCCCGAGCTCATCGCCATCTACGAGGCCATGCTCGAGACCCCCGGCATCTATGGCGGCCGCTTCTCCGGCGCTGGCTTCAAGGGTGCCTGCATCGCCATTGTCGATCCAGCCCAGAAAGAGTCCATTGAAAAATCCATAACCGAAAAATACCTCGCCCGTTTCCCGCAGTACCGCGACTCCTTCCGCGTCTACTTCTGCCACTCCGACGACGGCGCCAGATTTGTATGAAAACGATTGTAATTGCTGCTGGATATGCCACGAGGCTGTATCCGCTGACGGAGAATTTCCCGAAACCGCTGTTGGAGATAGGGGAGTCCACGATTCTGGACCGCATGCTGGATGATATTGATACGATTCCGGAGATCTCGGAGCATATTGTGGTGACTAATCATAAGTTTGCCGGGATTTTTGAGGGGTGGGCGAAGAAGAGAGCGGAATCCGCGACAACTGCGAAGCCTGTGCGGATTCTGGATGACGGGACGTCGACCAATGAGACGAGACTTGGGGCGGTGAGGGATTTGATTTTGACGATCGAGAAGTTCGGGGTAGATGAAGATATTCTTGTGGTGGCGGCGGATAACATATTGGATTTCAGCTTCAAAGGATTCGTGGAAGAATTCCACCGCAAGGGGACGTCGATGATTATGTGTCATCATGAGCCCGAGGTGTGGAAGCTGCAGAGGACTGGAGTGATCGAGGTGGATGAGGATTTCCGCGTGCTGCAGATGCAGGAGAAGCCGGAGGTGCCGGTTTCGCACTGGGCGGTGCCGCCGTTCTACATTTATCGGCGTGAAGATTTGCCTATTGTCCGTGAAGCACTGTCTCACGGCTGCGGCGCCGACGCACCCGGCAACCTGGCCCACTACATGACCACCGCCAGCGTCCTCCACGCCTGGCCCATGCCGGCCGGCCGCTTCGACATCGGCAGCCTCGACACATACGAGGAAGCCAAAAAGAAATACGGCGCCCGCGGCGTTGCCGCAAGCCCCGTCGGGAATGTGAAGAGTTTGGGTTGGCGTAAATAGGTGGAGGAAAGCGTTTGTGTAGGAGAGAACTGGTGTAATAGTGAGTTGGGGACGAGAGTTTAAGATTGACAAATATCATTTTGAATGAAAACTATATTGGTGACCGGGAGTGCCGGGTTTATCGGGTCCAACCTCGTTTTGCGGCTGTTGGAAAACGCTGAGCCGCTCACAATCGTCGGACTGGATAATTTGAATGACTATTACGACCCTTCGCTGAAGGAGTACCGCCTCGGGCTGATTGATGCCAAGGCGGAGCAGCATTCTGAGCATGGTTATTCGTTCATAAAGGGTGATCTGGCGGATAAGGAACTGATAGATTGTTTGTTCGAGAAGTATAGGTTTGACATTGTGGTGAACCTGGCGGCGCAGGCGGGGGTGAGGTATAGTATTGAGAATCCGGATGCGTATATTCAGAGCAATGTGATTGGGTTCTACAATATTTTGGAGGCGTGCAGGCATTATCCGGTGGAGCATTTGGTGTATGCGAGTAGCTCCAGCGTGTATGGGGGCAACAAGAAGGTGCCGTTCAGCGTGGATGACAGGGTGGACAATCCGGTGTCGCTGTATGCGGCGACCAAGAAGAGCAACGAGCTGTTTGCGCATTGTTACAGCAAGCTTTATGATATTCCGACGACGGGACTGAGGTTCTTTACCGTGTATGGTCCAGCCGGGAGGCCGGATATGGCGTATTTCGGATTCACGAATAAGCTGCTGAAGGGGCAGACGATCCAGATATTCAATTATGGGAATTGCCGGAGGGATTTTACATTCGTCGACGACATAGTGGAGGGGATCGTGAGAGTGATGGGGAAGGCGCCGGAGCGTAAGAAGGGGGAGGATGGATTGCCGATTCCGCCGTATGCGGTGTACAATATCGGTGGTGGACAGCCGGAGAATTTGCTGGATTTCGTGCAGATTCTTCAGGAAGAATTGCTGAGGGCGGGCGTGCTGCCGGCGGATTACGATTTCGAGGCGCACAAGGAGCTCGTGGCGATGCAGCCGGGGGATGTCCCGACGACTTATGCCGATGCAACGGCACTGGAGCGCGATTTCGGGTTCACGCCGAGGATTACGCTGAGGGAAGGGCTCCGGAAGTTCGCGGAGTGGTACAAGGAGTATTACAAGTAAGCAAAATATGAAAATCGCAGTAGCAGGAACGGGATATGTGGGACTTTCGATAGCGACGTTGCTCGCGCAGCACCATGAGGTGGTGGCGGTCGACGTGATTGCGGAGAAGGTCGAGAAGATTAACAGGAAGATCAGTCCCATTCAGGACGAATACATTGAGACGTACCTGGCGGAGAAGCCGCTCAATCTGGTGGCGACGCTGGACGGGCGGGCGGCATATCGCGATGCGGACTTTGTCGTGATTGCGGCGCCGACCAATTATGATCCGAAGAAGAATTTCTTCGATACTTCGCACGTCGAGGAGGTCATCGAACTGGTGCTGGAGGTCAATCCGGGCGCGGTGATGGTGATCAAGTCGACCATTCCGGTGGGGTATACCGTGAGTGCGAGGGAGAAGTTCAGCTACCGCGAGAGGCAGGCTGACGGCAAGATGAAGGTCGTGGTGCCGAAGATTCTGTTCGCGCCCGAATTCCTTCGCGAAAGCAAGGCGTTGTATGACAATCTGTACCCCAGCCGAATCATAGTGGGGTATGACGATGAAGGGTTGGAAGAAGCTGCGCATACATTCGCTGCGCTAATTAAGGAGGGGGCGATCAAGGAGGATGTGCCGGTGCTGTTTATGGGGACGACGGAGGCGGAGGCCGTGAAGTTATTCGCCAATACGTACCTGGCGCTGAGGGTGAGCTATTTCAACGAGCTGGATACCTATTCGGAGATGAAAGGACTTGATACGCAGGCGATTATCGAAGGCGTTTGCCTGGATCCGAGGATTGGCAGTCACTATAACAATCCGTCATTTGGCTATGGCGGTTACTGCCTGCCGAAGGACACCAAGCAGCTGCTGGCCAACTTCAACGATGTGCCGGAAAACCTGATCAAGGCAATCGTCGACAGCAACCGCACCCGCAAGGACTACATCGCTGACCGCGTGCTGGACAAGGCGGGGTATTACAGCGCCAACAGCGCATTCGACACTGCCAAGGAAAAGGAAGTGGTGGTCGGCGTCTACCGGCTGACGATGAAGTCCAACAGCGACAATTTCCGCCAGAGCGCCATCCAGGGCATCATGAAGCGAATCAAGGCGAAAGGCGCCAAGGTCATCATCTACGAACCGACTCTTGAGGACGGCACGACCTTCTTCGGCTCGCGGGTTGTCAATGACCTCGCGGCGTTCAAGCACCAGGCCGACGCGATTATTGCCAACCGGTACGATTCGTCGCTGGACGACGTGGCTGGGAAGGTCTATACGAGGGATATTTTTAAACGCGACTAAGCGGTGAACAGGGTACAGGCGACAGGGCAGATATTGGATGTTTACCAGACGGGAGACCGTCCTGTTCTGTTGTTGTGCTCTGACGGGAACAGCTACATTGCCAAGTATAAGCAACCGGGAGGTGGAGCTTACAAACTGGTCAATGAACTAATCGGTAGCTCTTTTGCTTCTTTGTGGGGAATTCATACTCCGGCATATTCATTCATAGTCAATGATCCTATTATCTGGGATGGTTTGGGGATATCTCACGACCCAAACGCGCCTCTGCTTGGAAGCAGGAAGATGGAACGGGTCTTTGACGTGCATGAGATCAATAGCCATCAAGTAAAGGCCTCAAATGAAACATTGGGTCAGATCCTTAAAATCGCATTGTTTGATTTGTGGCTGGCGAATGATGACAGAACGTGCAACAACTACAACCTCCTGTATGATCTGGATCAACACAACGTAGTCTCTATTGACTATGCCGGTATTTTTAATTCGGGGATATTGAACCAGGCTATTTATCAGTTGAATTATATTGATTCCATCTTAAATTCAAGTTTGTTTGTTAATTTGAAGAACACCAGTCTTCAAACCCAAGTGGATAATCTCCGAAGGCTATTCCTGATGTACGCCAGCAGGTGTTATAAATCAGTGAAAGGAATACTTGAGATTGTCCCGGGAGAATGGAACGTTGATATTACTGTTGTTGAAAGGAAACTCGGGGAGATTTTTGAGAAATCGTGGTTGGATGAGACTTGGGAGAACTTTGTCTGTTTGACAAATTATTGATTATGAATACAATAGAATATAGTATTATATATGCGATGATTCGACCTGAGATCCAGGAACGGGTTAGCGTAGGTATTATTTTTTGTGAAGGCGGCAAGATAGAGGTGAAGTATTCTACTTCCAAACTTGATGTAGTGAAGAATCTTGTTCCGGAGACAGATTATATCTACTTGCGCCGTTCTCTTATCTCAATGGCCACAAGGAATTTGTTGGATTCTGCATCAATGGTTGACTATTTGAATCGTTATTCCAACAATATTATGACCGTGTCCAAACTTACGAAGATAAGGATGGATTCTGCAAATATAAGCAAGGACAAACTCTATAGGAAATACGTTTACAACAGTTCAAAATAAGCATTATGGATCTCAAAGGAACTAAGACGGAGAAGAATCTCCTGGAGGCTTTTGCCGGGGAGTCGATGGCTCGGAACAAGTATACATTCTTCGCCTCGAAGGCGAAAAAGGATGGGTATGTGCAGATCTCGAAGATATTCGAGGAAACTGCCGCCAATGAGAAGGAGCACGCCGAAATTTGGTATAAGTACCTGCACGGCGGCATTCCCGGAACGGAAGAAAACTTGCTGGACGCGGCGCTCGGCGAAAAATTCGAGTGGACGGACATGTACGCCCGCATGGCAGAGGAGGCGCGCAAAGAAGGCTTCTTCGAAATCGCCGAAAAGTTCGAACTGGTCGGCGCCATCGAAAAGGAGCATGAGGAGAGGTACAGGAAGTTGTTGAGCAATATCAAGGAGGGCCTGGTTTTCTCTCGCGACGGCGACGCCATCTGGCAGTGCTCGAACTGCGGGCATATCGTGGTGGGACCGAAGGCTCCGGAGGTGTGTCCGGTGTGTGATCATCCGCAGAGTTATTTTCAGTTGAGGGGGGAGAATTATTAAAGGGGGGAAGGACTGCTTTGATCAGCTATCCTCCCTCATCCAAGAAGTGGAGGCCAGCCAGGAGGTGGCCAATATAGAGCGCCTAAAGACCGCGCTCCTCATATGGAAGTCCGAGATAGATGCCGTTCTTGACCAGGAGTTCCCCAACTACACTCCCGAAGTCATGACTTCCGCCGCCGCTGGAACCGCCCGATGGCAGGAGGCAGCACAAAGAACGGCCTCCTCAAGAAGCTTCGCAATGCCCGGACGGATCTGAGACTCATCCTCCAGTCCGAAGTGCAGCCGGTCATCACACCCGCAACCAAACAAGAGTTTCCGGAACTGGTCATGACCGACTACGGCAAAGAACTCTGTAAGCAGTATGGGATTGAACCAGACCCAAGATTCTTCAAACGATAGTCGCCAATAAGTATATAAAATATTAACAATCAACATATTATGTCCATCTTCAAAGACAAGGTCCTACTCATTAGTGGAGGCACTGGAAGTTTCGGGAACGCTGTCCTTAAGCGCTTCCTCCGTACTGACATCAAGGAAATCCGCATCTTCTCCCGTGACGAGAAGAAGCAGGATGACATGCGTCACGAGTACCAGGCCAAGTATCCGGACGTCGCCCACAAGATCAAGTTCTACATTGGAGACGTAAGAAGCTTAGAATCATGTCGTTCCGCCATCCCCGGGTCTGACTTTATTTTTCATGCCGCCGCTCTTAAGCAGGTGCCCTCCTGCGAGTTTTTTCCCATGCAAGCGGTCTATACGAATGTGATTGGTACTGACAATGTTCTGACAGCTGCCATTGAGGCAAAAGTCAAAGCAGTCATCTGCCTCTCTACCGATAAAGCTGCATACCCCATCAATGCTATGGGCATCACCAAGGCTATCGAGGAGAAGGTGGCTATTGCGAAGTCTAGGTACTCCGGCGACACCAAAATCTGCTGCACTCGCTACGGCAACGTGATGTGCTCCCGCGGCAGCGTCATTCCCCTCTGGATTGACCAGATCCGCAGCGGCAACCCTATTACTTTGACAGAGCCTTCGATGACCCGTTTCATTATGTCCCTGGACGAAGCAGTGGACCTGGTGCTCTTTGCCTTCGAGCATGGTAGCAACGGCGACATCCTCGTCCAGAAGGCTCCCGCCTGCACCATCGGCACCCAGGCCGAAGCGGTCTGCGAGCTCTTTGCGGATCAGTGGGGCAGCGCGGTTCCTGAGCTTGTCGAAGGACGCGCTGTCGATAACATCAAAGTCATTGGCATCCGTCACGGTGAGAAGATGTACGAAACCTTGCTCACCAAGGAAGAGGCCGCCAAGGCCGTAGATATGGGCAACTTCTACCGTGTTCCGGCAGATAACCGCGACCTCAACTACGACAAATTCTTCAAGGAAGGCGATACCAAGCGGGTGCTGATCGATGAGTTCAACTCGAACAACACCCGCAGGCTTGACCTGGAAGAGACGAAGGCGAAGATTGCGAGTCTGGAGTATATCCAGGAGGAACTCGCGAAATCCGCAAATTAGAACGTCTGGTTGATGGCTTCCGCCCAGCCGGTTTCTACGGAAAAGGTGGCGGAGCCGGAGGTGGAGAAGAGGGAACCGGTGAGGGTGGTGTTTCGGTTGCGCTTGAAGGGGACGTTGTTGACGGTGACAGAGTTGAGGGTGCTCCCTTCGCTGTCGAGGGTTTGGATGGTGACGTCCATCGTCTCTTCATCCGAGGCGAGGAAGAAGTTGGAGCGGAGTTTGGCGATGTTGCCTTCGGAGGCGACCGGGACGATTCCGGTGACTGGATAGGTGAAACCGGTGTTGTTCGTTGAGAGGCCGGTTTGCGGGTTGAAGGCCACTCCGCCCTTGGCGAAGGAGATGCGGACTGATTCGAGGTTCTCCGGGCAGGCATCGGTGGAAATGACGTCAAGCCGGGTGATGATGCGGCTGAGCGTGGCACTGAGGTCCTTCGGGTCGGAGCTGTTGATGGTGAGGTCGCTAGTGTAGAGGAAGGTTTCGCGAGGTTTGTCTGTGCCGAAGTTGGCTTCGGTCGTGCTGGTGAGTGTGATGGGCTGCGGCCCCCCGTGGGCGATGACGATCATCTTGTAGGAGCCGTAGGGGAGGGTGAGGGAGAAGTCGCCGAAACCGGTCGGTGTGTCTGCTTTGAGCTGGTCGGCCTTGTACTGAAGGGTGCCATCCGGCTTGTAGAAGGCCAGGGTGATGGACTTGACGACGGAGTTTTCTGCTACCGATTGGACGGCTTTGGTGGGGATGTCCTCCTGAGTGACGGTGAAGTCATTGGTGACGCTGACGTGGACGGGAGCTTCGCACAGGATGCGGTTCTCTTTGATGGAGCAGGATGTGGCGCTGATCAGCGCTGTTGCGGCAACGGCCGCGAGGAAATTGAAGTGATTCATAACTTTTTGGAATTAATGGATTGAAATTGTTTGGATATTCGGAGATATTGCTTACCTTTGCCTGTGAAGGAAGCAAATCCGGAAATTGCGGAGTTCAACTCTTTGCGCCGGTGAGTTTCCTTTTCTGTTTGTAATAGGTCACGCCAGCCAGTTCGTACCGCCCCCTGCGTACTTCTTCGACATAGATTCGGGTACAATCCGGATAGTCTTTGCTATACTGAATGAGAGTTCGCCTACCTGGCAAAGTATCTATATGACGGTTGTCATAGTTTGACAAGATGTCCGGCAGAAAGAGAAAGTCTTCTTCTTCCATAATGATTTGTCCGCGCAGGACTTCCTTTTCGTTGGCGTGCTTCATAAATATGTGTTTGACGGCAAAGTTGTCCAGGACATGCCAATAGAGCGGATATTCCTGCAAGGATGATGGGGCAAGCCGGATCTTGACCAGGTGATTGTCACCTTTACATCTGGCCTCCGAAATGAAGTCTTCAAGACTTCCCGCATAGTACTTGAACAGCACGTCCATAAGGCTCGCAAGTTGGGGAAAAGAAAGTAGGCATGCAAATGCTAGAAAAATTAAACGGATAAGTTGCAAGAGATTGAGTATCAGTGTGGTTTTCGGGACAGATTGTTGGTTTTTGTATTTTTATTTCTTTTGCAAGTAATTGGATGCTAACGGGTTATAACAACCTGGCGCACTTAGCCGTTGGAATCCTTTGATTTGTCGATTGTTTTGTTATAGCCATGGCCAAAAAGAAGAATAATCAGCCGCAGCAGCTTTCGCCGGAGCGGTTCATCCGGGAGCGGGGACGGAGTATCCCCGTGGAGGTGTGTTATCTGGATCTGGATTCCATCAAGGAGTGCGGTGAGGGGCATGCCGTGATTGTGCGTCAGCACAAGGGTGGGAAGCGGACGATCGGGGCATTCCTCATCGATGCCTGGTGCCGGGGCGTCCGGGATGCGTTTTATGCGGACCGGCTGGAGGAAGATGAATACCGGAACTTTTTGGACCGGCTCCTTGGTAATCCGGCGATGCATATGGAGGAGGTGCCTTATGAGGTGCTTCACAACTGGGTGTTCGGGGCGCTGGAGTATGCGGCGGAAGCGGGTATCGGCCCGCACGAGGACTTCGCGGTCGCGAAGTATCTGTTGGAAGACGATGAGGATGAGCGGATTCCCATCATCGAGTACGAATTCGGCCTGAACGGGAAGCACCATCTGGTGTGCAGCAGCTTTCAGGAATTGGAACGTCTGAAGCCGGTTCTGGATGAGCATCTCGGAAAGGGGAATTATACCTGGGGGACGAATCCTTTCGGCGTCGGAGCGGACGAAGAGGATGATTGGGACGATGCTTCCGATGAGGATGACGACGAAGAGTGGGACGGAGTCGTGGATTTTCGTGCGGACGAAGAGGTATTCCGCCTGACGCTCCGCATCGACCTTGCGAATGTGAAACCGCCCGTCTGGCGCAAGGTGGAAGTTCCTTCCAACATGCTGCTGGACAGCTTCCACGAACTGGGTACAGACGTTGATGGGCTGGGAGAATGAGCACCTGCACGCCTTCCGCACCAAGGAGCGCGGCATCGAAGAAGACGAAGAACTGGAACTCGCCATCGGCGACCTGCTGGAGAAAGAGGGGAGCGCGCTTACCTACGAATACGACTTCGGCGACGGCTGGGTGCACAAGATCACGCTCCAGAAGATGTAGGCGACCGACCCCTTCGACCGGACCATCCGCGTCCTTGGCGGAAAGGGTGCCTGCCCGCCCGAAGACATCGGCGGTCCCTGGATCTACAGCAGGATGGTGGAACTCTGGCGCTCCGGCGACCGCAAGCGCCTCGAGAGCGAATTCGGCGAAAGGGCCGACCGGCTGCTCGACGACGACTTCGATCCGGCATACTTTGACAAGGAAGAGGTGCAATGGGCGGTGGAGGATGAGTTCGGGGTTTAATTTTCTTAATAATCGCCTTGTATTTGTGTTTTCCTTAATATTTGTTAATTATTTTGTTTTTTCTTAATAATTATACTATATTTGCAATATGAAAAGATTGTTCGGCATAGTATCCTCAGATGTTGTAGATTCGACATCATTAGACAGGACTGCAATATTGCAGCTCCGGAAGGATATTTACAACAATCTATTCTGTGACCTCAAGGAAATACATCCATCTTTTTGGGGTAGAGTGGTTCGAGGTGATACGATCGAATGTTGCATCAGCCAGGCGCAGTACTCGTTCAGAGTCGCTTTGTTGACAAAATGCTGGATGAAAAACTGGGCCGAAGCAAATGGAGGCTCTTCCGATATGCGCCGCCTGGGCTTGAGATGCTCCATAGGAATAGGGACAATGCGTATTGTTGACAGGGAAGAAGATCTTTTGGATGGCGAAGCGATTTATATTGCCGGTCGCAATCTTGACTATATTGCATATAGGAATATTCCTGTCGCCTTTGGTATGAATTCTTCCAATAAAGATATTGAGAATCTTATTGAGAACAATCTTTTGTTACTTGATACTCTGCTTTATGAATTGACGTCACGGCAAAGCGATGTCCTTTATTATAAGCTTATGGGATATCCGGAGATGGAGATCTCGCGAAGGCTTGGAATCAGCCAGACGGCGGTAAACTTGAGGGCAAGAAATGCGGGCTGGCAGCAGATAAAAGCGGCTTTGAAGGTTTTAGAGAATATTAACTATGGAGATTATGTGGGTTAGATTATTCTTTGTTTTATTATTGGCACATCTGGTAGGGGATTTTCTCCTGCAAACGGATTCCCTGTGTGCGAAAAAGCGCGAAAGGCGCTTCCGCTGTGGCTTTTTATACGTTCACGCAGCTATCATCGCAGGCTTGTCTCTAATTGCATTTTGGGACTTTTCGTTCTGGCTATGGGCTTTGGCTATAGGTGTTACGCATCTGATTATTGACGGCATCAAGGCTTGTGTGCGAAAGGATTCTATTTGGTTATTCATTTCAGATCAGATTCTTCATATCGTCATCCTTGCCGTTGTTGCAAACATTTGTGTGGAGAGATATGCTTGGATAACTCCGTGCGGGTTGCCGGATTGGGTGTTTACAGTGGTGCCCGTTGCCAGTGCTGCAATTGTATGTTGGAAACCGGCTAATATCTTGATCAGATATATATTACAGTCCTGCAAGATGGTTGTCCCCGAAGACGGTTCAAGTCTTTTCCACGCTGGCAAGCTAATAGGGACGCTGGAGCGTTGGCTGATTCTGGCTTTCCTCTTAATAGGCAGATATGAGGTTATCGGCTTTTTGGTTGCGGCCAAATCCATCATCCGATTCGGAGAGAAAGATAAAGACCAGACCGAGTATTTCCTGGCAGGGACGCTATTAAGCATCTCAATCGCCGTTGGCTGTGGGCTGCTGCTG
>CAJODR010000031.1 GCA_905233275.1 uncultured Bacteroidales bacterium
GCCGTCTCCCATGCACTTGTGGCCTCGTTGAAAGATGCTAAATCGTATGCCGGGACCTTGAATGTAAGCGTCTCGCTCTCGCCCGGGGCGAGGAGGCGTGTCTTGGCGAATGCCTTGAGCTCGCAGTCAGGCTTCTCGAGACCTCCTGCAGGAGCTGAGACATAAACCTCGACCACTTCCCTGCCGGCGACGGCGCCCGTATTCTTCACGGTGACCGAAGCCTCGAAGCCGTCCGCGACAGCCTTGACGACAGGCTTCGAATAGTCAAATGTCGTATAGCTTAGGCCGAATCCGAAAGGATAAGATACCTCGACACCCTTGGTCTCGAAATAGCGGTAGCCTACCCAAATGCCTTCAGCGTAGTCGGTGTAATCGACATTGGGCCTGGAGCCCTGTCTTCCGGGATGGTAATCGTTGTAAGGGAAATTGGCCGATGAAGGATGGTCCATGAAGGCCATGGGGAAGGTCATCGGAAGCTTGCCCGAAGGATTGACAGTGCCTTTCAGCACGTCTGCGACTGCATTCGCCCCCTCCTGGCCAGGTGACCAGGGAAGAAGGATTGCGTCGGCGAGATGCTTCCATGAAGCGGTCTCGATGACTCCGCCGATATTGAGCACGACGACGAATTTCTTGCCGAGGGCATGGTAAGTGGTGCTGATGTCCTGGAGGAGTTTGCGCTCTACGGCGGTGAGCTCGAAATCATTCTCCTGCCAGCGGTCGGCGCCCTCTCCGGCATTTCGTCCGAGGACGAATACGGCGACGTCATTTGCCTCTGCCTGCTTGCGGATAGCTGTGTAAGGGATTTCAATCTCCGCAATCTTTCTCCTGCCCCAGCGGGACCATGCCGGGCCGGTCTCAAGGCCGCACGCCGAATTCACATACGCCATATAACCGGCGTAGAATTCCTTCAGGGAATTGTCAAGGGTGAATCCGGCCGATTTCATGGCGTCCTGGAGATTGACCACATACGCCTTGTTGACTTCGCCTGAACCGGTGCCACCGGCTACGAAATCAATGGACGAGACGCCGTAGAGGGCCACTTTTTCATTCCCCTTCAGAGGGAGGGCGTTATCCTCGTTGCGGAGAAGGACCATCGCCTCACCGGCAGCCTTGCGGGCCACCTGGGCATGTGCCTTGAGGTCCGGTTTGTCGGAGTATTTGTAGCCTTTGAAATTGGGGGTCCTGACGATGTATTCGAGCATGCGGCGGACGTTCCTGTCAATTTCTTCCATCTTGATGGTGCCGTCGGCGACTCCGCCGAGAATACGGTCGATCTCGAGCTGGCGGCCCGGCTCCATCAAGTCGTTGCCGGCTTTGCTGGAATTCACGGTACCGTCCTTGCAGCCCCAGTCGGTCATGACGATGCCGTCGAATCCCCATTCGTCCCTCAGGACTGTCGAGAGGAGGTCGTAGCGCTGCTGGGTGTAGGCGCCGTTGAGTTTGTTGTACGATGACATGACCGTCCAGGGATGGCCCTTGCGGACGGCGATTTCGAAGTTCTTGAGGTAGAGCTCGCGGAGGGCGCGCTTGCTTACGCGGGAGTCGTTCTCCGTGCGGTTTGTCTCCTGGTTGTTGGTGGCGTAGTGCTTGATGGAGGTGCCGACGCCGTTGGACTGGACGCCGCGTACGTATGCTGCGGCCATATTTCCGGAAAGTACCGGGTCTTCGGAGAAATATTCGAAGTTGCGGCCGCAAAGGGGATTGCGGTGCAGGTTCATGCCCGGAGCGAGGAGGACGTCGACGCCGTATTCGAGCACTTCGTTGCCCATCGCGGTCGTCACTTCCTCAACGAGGGCCACATCCCAGGAGCTCGCGAGAAGCGTCGCCACGGGGAATCCGGTGCAATAGAATGTCTTCTCAGTCCCCTCCCTCGTCGGGCGGATGCGAAGTCCGGCAGGGCCGTCTGCGAGTACTGTGCAGGGAATCCCGTACTTCTCAATGGGACGGGTAAATCCGGCCGCGCCGGGAACGGGTGCCTTCATCCCCTCGGTAAGACCGCCGACCAGAATCGTGGCCTTCTCCTCAAGGCTCATCGCCGCGAGGACGTCGTCAATCTTATCCGCTGTGAGTTTGGGCTGAGCCCACAGTGCCGCGCCCAGAAACAGCGCCGCGGCGGTCGACAATAAACTTTTCAGAGACATACTATCATCGTTTTGAACAGGAAACAAATATAAGGAATAATCCGGACAATCACAATTTGCCTTTCTCGTGTTTTTTCGATAACTTGCAATGTTTTTTCAATGACCCGGTGAAATGAAGATTCTCATTATAGATGACGAGCGGGCGATCCGCTATTCGCTGAAAGACCTCCTCGAGATGGAGGCTCACAAGGTAGAGACTGCAGAAAGTGGCACCGAAGGCCTCGAAAAGGCCCTCAAGGAGCGCTACGACGCGATTTTCTGCGATATCAAGATGCCCGGGATGGACGGCATCGAGACCCTCGGCCGCTTCCACGAAGAGGGCGTCGAGTCCCCCGTCATCATGATTTCCGGCCACGCCGACATTTCGACTGCCGTCGAATGCATCAAGAAAGGCGCATTCGATTTTATCGAAAAACCGCTCGACCTCAACCGCATTCTCATCACCCTCAAGAATGCCACCGACAAGGCCAATCTCCTCAGCGAGACCAAGGTCCTCAAAAAGAAGGTCTACGGCCAGGAAATGATAGGCGAATCGGAGCCCATCCGCCACATCCGCGAAATGATCGACAAAGTGGCCCCGACGGACGCCAGCGTGCTCATCACCGGTGCCAACGGCTCCGGCAAAGAGCTCGTCGCAAGGAGCCTCCACCAGCTCTCCCAGCGCTCCATGATGCCCTACATCGAGGTCAACTGCGCAGCCATTCCTTCAGAACTAATTGAAAGTGAGCTCTTCGGCCACAAGAAAGGCTCCTTCACATCCGCCATCCGTGACCACAAAGGCAAATTCGAGCAGGCCGACGGCGGCACCCTCTTCCTCGACGAGATCGGCGATATGTCCCTCGCTGCCCAGGCCAAAGTCCTCCGCGTCCTCCAGGAGCGCAAACTCACCCCCATCGGCGGAGACAAGAGCATCGAAGTCAACGTCCGCGTCATCGCCGCCACCAACAAAAATCTCGCTGAAGAAATCGCCAAAGGCACCTTCCGCGAAGACCTCTACCACCGCCTCAGCGTCATAGTCTTCAAAGTCCCCACCCTGGACGAGCGGAAAGACGACATCCCCCTGCTGGTCAGCTACTTCCTTGACCAGCTCAGCGCAACTACGGCACTGCCCCGAAAGGAATTCTCCCCCGAGGCAGTCAATATGCTGATCGAAAAATCCTGGACCGGCAACATCCGCGAGCTCCGCAACGTCGTCGAACGCCTCCTCATCCTCGGCTCCAACCCCGTCACCCCCCAGGACATCAAAGATTACGTTCTTTGAGGTATTTTGCCATGGCGCGGAGGGCGTTGCCGCGGTGGGAGATGGCGTTTTTGGTGTCTTCTGGGAGCTGGGCGACGGTGACGTCGGGATACGCGTCGGCGATGAAGACTGGGTCGTAGCCGAAGCCGCCGGTGCCGGAGGGGATGCGGGCGATGCGGCCTTCCATGGTGCCGTCGAAAAAGATTGTTTCTCCGTTCAATATGAGGGTGACCGATGTGCGGAAGCGTGCGCGGCGGGTGGCGTGGGGTGTGCGGATTTCGAACTCGCGCATGATTGAGGCCTCGAATTCGCGCCTTGACATTTCGCGGAGGAGCTTTGCGATGTTGTCTTCTGCCCTTCGAGCGGGGCCGCCGTAGCGGGCGGTGTAAATGCCCGGCTGGCCGCCAAGGATTTCCACTTCGAGTCCGCTGTCGTCGGCGAAGCAGTCCATGCCGGTACGCTCATGGATGAATTTGGCTTTCTGGAGCGAATTGGCCCGGAAACTGTCGCCAGTCTCCGGGATGTCTTCAGTGACGCCGGCCTCGGCTGCGCTCAGGACCTCAAAATCTCCTCCGAGAATCTCGGAAGCTTCGCGGACCTTGTGGAGATTGGCGCTTGCGAATACTAGTTTCATTTGCCTGCGAGGTGTTTTTCCCATGCCCAGGCGGATGCGAGGGTCTCTTCGACGGTGCGTTCGGCCTTCCAGCCCATTTCCTCGTTTGCGAGGGTGGGGTCGGCCCAGATGGCGGTGACGTCACCGGCCCTGCGGGGGGCGAAACGGTAGTTGAGCTTGAGCCCGTTGACTTTTTCGAATGCGTTGACGAGCTCGAGTACGGAGACGGGACGGCCGGTGCCGACGTTGAAGATCTCGTAGTCCTTCTTCATCTTGCCGTCAATCATTCGCGTGACCGCGAATACGTGCGCCTTGGCAAGGTCGACGATGTCGATGTAGTCCCTCTGGCAGGTGCCGTCGGGGGTGGGATAGTCGTTGCCGAATATGGAGAGGCATTCCCTCTTGCCGATTGCGGTCTGGGTGATGAAGGGGACGAGGTTGTTGGGGACGCCGCGGGGTAATTCGCCGATCAAGGCTGAAGGATGGGCTCCGATGGGGTTGAAATAGCGGAGTGCGATTCCCTTGATTTTGCCGCCGGTGGCCTTTACGGTGTCGGAGAGGATGTCTTCGCAGATTTGCTTGGTGTTGCCGTAAGGGGAGGTGGCGGGCTGCCTCGGCGACTCCTCGGTGACGGGGAGTTTGTCGGGCTCGCCGTAGACGGTGGCGGAAGAGGAGAAGAGAACGTTGCATCCGCGCTTGGAAGCCGTCTCGAGGACGTTGAGGAATGAAATGAGATTGTTCTTATAATATTTGACGGGCTCTTCGACACTCTCGCCGACAGCCTTGAAGGCGGCGAAGTGGATTACCGCGTCGATGGGATACTCGGAAAACAGTTTGTCGACTTCAGCGGCGTTGCAGAAGTCCATTTTGATGAAGGGTAGGTCCTCCCTGCCGGTGATTTTCTTGACACCTTCAAAGCAGGTCATGTCGCAGTTGGACATATTGTCGGCCACTACGACGTCGTGGCCTGCGGATATGAGTTCGACGGTGACGTGGCTGCCGATAAAGCCGGCGCCGCCTGAAACGAGGACAGTTTTCTTTGCCATAATGGGAACGGGTTTTGATTAATCACACAAAAGTACGAATAAAAATTGTTATTTTTGTGAAAATACTTTATCGCCGATGAAAAGGAGCGTAACTATCATCATATTGCTTGCTTCCATATTCGCCGCAGGCGCGCAGTCCCCGGTGCAGGAGGTCAAGAATCACGTCAACGACATAGCCAAGAAAGAGCCCCTCAAGAGTGCATCCTGGGGAATGAAAGCCGTCGACGGTGCCGGCAACACGATAGTCGAATGGTCTGCAGCCAAGCGGCTCGTCCCGGCCTCCAACATGAAGCTGGTGACGACAGGAGCGGCGCTGCACAGGCTCGGCGCATCCCACAAATTCGAGACCAGGATAGGTTACGCCGGCGATATCGACAGTACAGGCGTGCTGCACGGCGACATCTACATCCTCGGAGGCGGCGACCCGACGCTTGGGACCACCGACTCCATCGCAGTTAGGACACAGTACCTGATGAGGACATTCACCGCCTCAATCAAAAAGGCGGGAATCACGGCCGTGGATGGCTATGTCATCGGTGACGGGCGCCTCTTCTCCGGCTTGCTGGAGAATTTCTCCTGGGCGTACGACGACCTCGGATTCGCATACGGCGCAGGCGGCAACGGCCTCAGCTGGAACGCCAACGAGCTCGACATCACCGTCGCAGCCGGTCCGGCCGTCGGGGACAGCGTACGCATCGTCTCGATCACTCCCGACACGCCCTGGATGACCTTCCGCTTCGATTGCACTACCGCCAAAAAGGGCACCGGCGACAACCTCTATTACTTCACCACAGACCTTGCGCCTGTCGGCGAATTGAGGGGAACATTCGCCATCGACCGCAAATCCAAGGTGGAAACCTGCAGCAACAAATTCGGCGACCTCACCTGCGCGTACGAGCTCTGCAAGTACATGGAGGAGGCCGAGATTCCGGTGAGCGAGGGACCTGCACGGATTGACCGCAGCGGCCGGATCGTTGATATCGCATTCGACCCTGTAGGGGTCGCACTTCCCCGCGATTCAGTCACGGTGATCGGCAAGGTGCAGTCGCCGGAGCTCCGCAGAATAGCCTTCGAGACCAACCACCGGAGCGACAATTTCTACGCTGAAACCATTCTGAAGCACCTCGGCATTTCCTATACCGGCTCCGCCGAATACGACAGCTGCTATGTAGCTGAACGTCAGGTACTGAGCGGTCTGGGACTCGGCAAGACCGGCATCCGCATCGAGGACGGCAGCGGACTTTCGCGCAAGAATTACATCACTCCGGCATGGATGGTGGCATTCCTCCGGGCCATGCAGAAGACAAAGGCGTATGAGCCTTTCCTGCATTCGCTTCCCTCCCCCGGGGAGAACGGTACCTTGAAGAATGTCCTTCAGAAGGAGCCGGAAGCCGTCCGGAAGCGCATATTCGCCAAGAGCGGCTCGATGAACGGCATCCTCTGCTACAGCGGCTACATCCTCTCCGGCGACAAGGATCCGGCCAAGACCATCACCTTTTCCATCATGACCACCAATTCGATGGCGACGACATCGGAAATGCGCAAGGTCCTCGAAGGAATTATTTCCCGCCTCGCGGCCGTAAACGCTTGACAAAGCCCCCGAGAATAGTTATATTTGCATGATATAATCCTTCCCCCGATGAGTGAAGCAAGATATATAGTTTCAGCGCGCAAATACAGGCCGGAGTCATTCGAGACACTTCTCGGCCAGGACACCATAGCACGCACGCTGAGCAATTCGATCAAGCGCGGGCAGCTCGCGCACGCATATTTGTTCTGCGGCCCCCGCGGAGTCGGCAAGACCACGACCGCGAGGATATTCGCCAAGATGATCAACTGTTCAAATCCGGGCCCCGACATGGAGCCCTGCGGACACTGTGAGTCCTGCGAATCATTCGCCGAAGGCCGCTCCTACTGCATCCACGAAATGGACGCGGCGTCCAACAACAGCGTCGACGATATCAAAGCCCTGATGGACCAGGTCCAGGTGCCCCCGCAGGTCGGAAAATACAGCGTCTACATCATCGATGAGGTCCACATGCTCTCGCAGCAGGCATTCAACGCCTTCCTCAAGACGCTCGAGGAGCCGCCGGCACACGCCATTTTCATCCTCGCGACGACCGAAAAGCACAAGATCCTCCCGACCATCCTGAGCCGCTGCCAGACCTACGATTTCAACCGGATCTCCATCGCAGACATGGTGCGCAACCTCCGGGGAATCGCCACAAAAGAAAACATCACCATCGACGACGAATCCCTCCACGTCATCGCCATGAAGGCAGACGGCGCTATGAGGGACGCCCTGACTATCTTCGACCAGACGGTGGCCTTTTGCGGCACCGATGTCAAGTACGAGGATGTCATACGCAACCTCAACGTACTTGATTACGAATACGAATTCTCTCTCGTCGACAGCTTCCTCGCCGGAGATTACGGCAAGGCGCTGCTGACATTCGACGAAGTCCTCGGCAAGGGATTTAACGCACTGCATTTCGTGGCGTCGCTGTCCTCGCATCTCCGCGACCTCATCGTCGCCCGGACGGCAGGACTGGAGGCGCTCCTCGAGCTGCCTTCCTCCCTCAAGGGCCGCTACCGCGAACAGGCTGAAAAATGCCCCCTCAAGTTCCTATACGACGCCCTCGATATCACCACTTCCTGCGAAGCCGGCTACAAAGCCGCCGTCAACCAGCGCCTCCACATCGAGTTCGCCCTCATGAAGCTCTCCTTCCTCATGAAAGGCGTCTCCGCCACCCAGGCCAAGCCGGCCGTAGCGCCTGCCGTGTCTGCAGCCCCCGCAGCTCCTGCCAAAGCAGCCGTAGCACCAGTCGCTCCCGCCGCTTCACCCGCAGCTACAGCGCCTGCTGTCATTTCGACCAATGTCGAAGACCGCGCGGAGAAATCTCCGTCCACAAAAGAGGCGGTTTTTGTGGACAAACCCGCTGAAAATGCCACTCCGTCCACAAAACAGGCGGTTTTTGTGGACAAACCGGCCGAGAATGACGCACCGTCCACAAAACAGGCCGTTTCTGTGGACGAACCGGCACCGCAACCGCGGAGGCGGGCGGTGAAGACCGGGGCGTCGCTGTCGCTGAGCTCCATGATGGTGGAAAAAGAGGCACCTGTCGCTGCAGCGGAGAATGCACCGACCGATGAGGTTCCGGCCGACGAGTTGATACTCGAAAAGTGGGCGATATTGCCGACACTTTATGCCACCCGCGTGAGGCTGGCCAATGCAATCAAGACTGCAGCCGTCCGCATTGAAGAGGCGGAGGACAAAAAGACACTTATCTTCTCCGTGGTCAACGTGGCCCAGCAGCAGTGGATTGAACAAAACCTCCTTCAGAATCTCGAAGGCAACATGTCCAAACTCCTTGGCTCCAAGAAAGTCAAGCTCCGCGTGGACGTCCTCCCCGAGACGGAAGAGAAAAAGACCGCCTACCGCGCTGAAGACAAGGCCAGGGAGCTGCTGGAAAACAACCCGGCCCTCAGGAGCCTTGTCACCGACCTTAATCTGGATGTAAAATGAAACTGAGAGCAGAACATCTCGTCAAGAAATACGGCGTACGCACCGTCGTCAAGGGCGTCGACATCGAGGTCGAGCAAGGCGAAATCGTCGGCTTCCTCGGCCCCAACGGCGCAGGCAAGACGACGAGCTTCTATATGATTACGGGACAGATAGTTCCTAATGACGGCCGCATATTCCTCGATGACGAGGAAATCACCAAGCTGCCCATGTACAAGAGGGCAAAAAAGGGTGTCGGGTACCTGCCGCAGGAGGCCTCCGTATTCCGCCGCATGTCGGTGGAGGACAACATCATGTCCGTGATGGAAATGTCCCACATGTCCAAGAAGCAGCGCAAGGAAAAACTCGAAGAGCTCATCAACGAATTCAACCTCTCAAAGGTCCGCAAGAGTCTCGGCATCCAGCTCTCCGGCGGCGAGAGGCGCCGCTGCGAAATCGCCCGCGCCCTGGCCGTTGACCCCAAGTTCATCCTCCTGGACGAACCGTTTGCGGGAGTCGACCCCATCGCCGTGGAAGACATCCAGTTCATTATCGCCAAGCTCAAGTACCGCAACATCGGCGTCATCATCACCGACCACAACGTTGGTGAGACCCTCGCCATCATTGACCGTGCATATCTGCTTTACGAGGGTACCATACTCCAGACCGGCACCCCGGAAGAGCTCGCCAGCAACGAGGATGTCCGCACCAAGTACCTCGGTGCCGGATTCACGCTCAAGCGCTCCAAGGCGCTGGAAAGGGCAAGGCTGGAAGCGGAAGCCAAAGCGGAGAGAGATTTCTCGGCTAAGGCTTCGCCTTCGCTCGAAATGACAAAAAAAGACACGGCCGAAATGACAAAGGGAGACAACGCTGAAAAGACAGAAGACCATGTCGAAACACCACCAGTCGAAGGCTAAGAAAAAAGCTCCCAGGGCGATGCCGGAGTATGTGGGCATCGTGAGAATGACCAGGGAGGGATTTGTATTCGTCAAGGTCGAAGGCCTGGACGAGGATATTTATGTCAAGGCGACCAGGACCAGGGGCGCACTCAACGGCGACAAGGTCAGGGTAGTGATGACTTCCGAGCATGGACGCCACGAGATTGGCGGACAGATAGTTGAGATTATCGAGCGGTCCACGAAACCGTTCGTAGGCATATATCATAATGTAGGGAAGCAGGCCTGGGTGCTGATGTCGTCCAAGACCATGCCCTACGATATCCAGGTGCCTGTTCCCGAAGGCGAGGTCAAGCGTGGGATGAAAGTCGCGGCAGTCGTCGACGGCTGGGACAAAGGCGAATATTGCCCGCACGGGCATATCGTCGACATTCTCGGCATGCCCGGGGAGAATGAGACCGAGATGCACGCGATTCTCGCCGAATTCGACCTCCCCTACCGCTTCGAGAAGGAAGTGGAAGACGCCGCAGACAAGATTTCCGACAAGATTACCGACCTTGACCGCGCCGGGAGAAAGGACTTCCGCGGAGCGCTCACATTCACCATTGACCCCGCGGACGCCAAGGATTACGACGACGCACTGTCGTTCCGAAAGCTACCCGAAGGCAATTTCGAGGTAGGTGTCCATATCGCGGACGTCAGCTATTACGTCAAGCCCGGCAGCCCGGTAGACAAGGAGGCCGAAGAGCGCGGCACGTCCGTCTACCTGGTGGACCGCACCGTCCCGATGCTCCCAGAAAAGCTCTCCAACAAGCTCTGCTCCCTTCGCCCCGGCGAAGAGAAACTCACATTCTCGGCAGTATTCGAGATCACTCCACAAGGCAAGGTGCTCAATCCATGGTTCGGCCGCACCGAGATCATTTCCGACTACCGTTTCTCCTACGAACTGGCCCAGGAAATCATCGACGCCGGCAAGGACGCGATGAAGCGCGAATTCGGTGAAGGCAGCGAATGCGGTATCGTCCCTCCCGAGGTCAAAGAGGCGGTTCTGGAGCTGCACAAACTCGCGAGCATATTCCGAAAAAAACGATTCGCCGCAGGCGCAATCAATTTCGAGAGGCCGGAAATGAAGGTCGAGGTCGATGAGAAAGGCAAGCCCATAGGCGTCCACCAGAAAATCTCCCGCGAGGCCAACTGGCTCATCGAGGAATTCATGCTCCTCGCCAACAGGCACGTAGCCGAATATGTCGCATCCGACGGGCACTTCGGCGGCAAGGCGGTCAAGAATCCGAAGACATTCGTCTACCGCGTGCACGACCTGCCGAACGGGGAGAAGCTCGCCAAGCTGAGGACATTCGCCGGAAGGCTCGGATTCAGCCTCGGGGACACGTCGGAGGACAAAAACGTCGCCAAGAGCCTCAACGAACTCTTCCGCTCCGCCAAGGATACGCCCGAGATGAACGCCATCGAGATGGTAGCCCTCCGGGCAATGGCCAAGGCCTGCTACAGCACCGACAACATTGGGCACTACGGACTCGCCTTCAAGTTTTACACGCACTTCACCTCCCCTATCCGCCGCTATCCCGACTTGATGGTCCACAGGCTCCTGTCAATGTACCTGAAGGGCGCCGAAAGCCAGGACAAGCGTTTCTTCGAGAAGGAATGCGAGCACGCGTCCGAGCGCGAAACTCTCGCCGCCGATGCCGAACGCCAGTCGATCAAATACAAGGTCATCGAATTCATGGAGGACAAGATCGGCCAGGAGTTCAACGGCATCATTTCCGGTATCACCGAATGGGGCCTCTACGTCGAAATCGACGAATACAAGATCGAAGGAATGGTACCCCTCAGGACCATCACCTCAGATTTCTACACCTTTGACGAGGACTCCTACGAGGTCCGCGGCCGCCGCACAGGCAATATCTACCGCATGGGAGATCCCGTCCGCATCCGAGTCAAGGAGACCAATCTCGACCAGCTCCTCCTCGACTACGAGCTCATTGAGACAGAAGAGCTCCTCGCCGCCGCCCGCGAAGCCCGCAAAGAGCGCGACAAAGCCCGCGCAAAGGCCAGGGGAAAGGCCGGCGAGCACTTTGGCGGGAAGGCCGGTGGAAAGGATCACCGCGCGGAGAAATCTCACAAGCGAAAAAAACGCTGAATTTTTCAACTTTGGCACGATAATCGTATTATGTTCCTTCGAATAGATTAAACATAATATTGATACGATACCATAACCGGAGCCGGTCGAGACGACCCGCTCCGGTATTCTTTTTTGGGGCTGGTCTACTTATATAATTCGCGAAGAACCGGGAGGGAACGGATGTTGAGGGTGGTTTCTGTGTGGTATTCCAGGTAGCGAAGAAGGATATCTGAGATGGCGTTACGGTCCGCTCCGGAGAGGGGAATCAGCATGGAGTCGGCGAAGGAGGAGGACAGGAAGGTGCTGAGGACGGAATAGTATTCGCCGGCGAAGGGAGCGAGGTCCGGAGAGGAGGGGCTGAAGCCGAGCGCAACGGAAAGCTCCAGGAGGAATCGGATGGGGTAATTGCTCCAGTCCGTGCCGAGACCGTCGAGGGTCAGGACCGTCTTTTCGCACCATTCGGCAAGGCCTGTCTCCATGGCATCCTCGTGGATGAGACGATAGAGGACTTCGCTCATGAAGAGGGTGATGGTGTTCTTGTAGACGCTGCCACGAATGCCGACGAGTGGATGCACCGTCGTGAAGTTACGGGCGGTCCAGAGTGTGGATTTCGGATTCTCCGTGATATCGGCTTCGATGAGGCTCATCGGGAGGAATGCCGCCATCGGTGTCTTCTTGCCGACACGCACGAGGAAACTCCTCCGGCCGAACTGTTCGCTCAGGGTGTGGAGAACGACGGAGCTTTCTCCGAACTTGGTGTGGCTGAGGACAATGAGCCTGACGGAATGTGTCATCGCCCTACTTCTGCATGCTGCCGCCGATGATGTCGAGGATCTCGGAAGTGATCTTCTGCTGGCGGCCTTTGTTGTATTCAAGAGTGAGCTCTTCCAGGAGGTCTTCGCCGTTGTCGGTGGCCGTCTGCATGGCGACGGTCCTGGCGGCGTGCTCCGCCGCGGCGCTGTCGAGAAGCGCTGCGTAAAGCTTCAGGCGGAGAGTCTTGGGAAGCAGCTCTGCGTACACCTCCGCCGGCGAGGGCTCGATGATATATTCGGTTTCAACCCTGCCTTCGTCCGAATTGACGGAAGAGAAGCCGGCGATGGGAAGGAGTTCTTCCCGGACGGGCTTCTGTGAAGCGGTTGAAACGAAATGATTGTAGACCATGACCACGCGGTCGATTTCGCCCTTCCGGAATCGCTCCATAAGGCCCTCAACTATCTCCGCAGCCGTTTCGTAATCCGGATGCTCCGAGAGGTGATGCCATTCGCCGACAGAAGGATACCCCACCTTGCGCATGGCATCCGCCATCTTGCGCCCGATGGAAATCACTTCGATGGAGGTCTTTTCCGGATCGACAGCAAGAGCTCCGTCTATGACTGCAAGCGTCTCTCGCACGGCAGAGGCATTAAAACCGCCGCAAAGCGACGAATTGGACGCCATCGCAATGACTACAACACTGCGCGGACTCTCCTGATGACGTGCAAACTGGCTCTCAAAACCACTCCCCAGCGAATCCAGAATACCAATCAGCGTCGCCTCATACGGCCTCAGCGCCTCCGTCGCCTTCTGCGCCTTCCTCAATTTGGCCGACGCCACGAGTTTCATCGCCGACGTTATCTTCAACGTCGACTTCACCGACCCGATCCGGCCTTTTGTTTCTTTCAAAGATGGCATTAAATTGTTTTAACTATATCCGCGGCGACGGATTCGATGGTGGTGGCGATTTCGGGGGAGACTTTGCCTTCGGAGAGGGGAACTAGGACGTCGGCGGAGTGGAGGGAGCGCATGCGGTCGAGGAAGGCTTCTTCGAAGGCGGGGACTTTGTCGACGGGGATGTCTCTCATGAGGGCGTGGGTGCCGCAGTAGAGGATGGCGACTTGTTCGCCGACCGGCATGGGGGTGTATTGGGGCTGGACGAGGAGGCGGGTGTTTTTGCGACCTTTGTCGATGGTGAGCTCGGTGACCTTGTCCATGTCGGAGGAGAATTTGGAGAATGCCTCCAGCTCGGCGTATTGGGCCTGGTCGATCTTGAGCGTGCCGGCGACCTTTTTCATACTTTTGACCTGAGCACTACCGCCGACACGCGAGACGGAAATACCGACGTTGATGGCGGGACGGATGCCCTGGTTGAAGAGCGATGATTCGAGGTAAATCTGACCGTCGGTGATCGATATCACATTGGTCGGAATATAGGCTGCAACGTCGCCTGCCTGCGTTTCGATGATGGGAAGCGCCGTCAGCGAACCGCCGCCTTTGACCTTGCCTTTCAGCGCTGCGGGGAGATCATTCATTGTTTCAGCGACCTCCTGCTGGTCAATGATCTTGGCCGCCCTTTCGAGGAGGCGGGAATGGAGATAGAAGATATCGCCGGGATACGCCTCACGGCCGGAAGGGCGCTTGAGGATGAGGGACACCTCGCGATAAGCGACAGCCTGCTTGGAAAGGTCGTCGTAGATGACGAGGGCGTGGCGGCCGGTGTCGCGGAAGTATTCGCCGATGGCGGCACCTGCGAACGGGGCGTAATACTGCATTGCAGCGGGATCAGCGGCAGTTGCAGCAACGACGATGGTATAGTCCATCGCACCTTTCTCGCGCAGAGTCTCGACGATGCTGGCGACAGTGCTACCCTTCTGGCCTACAGCGACATAGATGCAGTATACCGGGGCGCCCTTGTCCCATTCAGCCTTCTGGCTGAGAATGGTGTCGATCGCGAGGGCCGTCTTGCCGGTCTGGCGGTCGCCGATGATGAGCTCCCTCTGGCCGCGGCCGATCGGAATCATCGCGTCAATGGCCTTGAGTCCGGTCTGCAGCGGCTCCGTAACCGGCTGGCGGAAGATAACTCCGGGAGCCTTCCTCTCCAGCGGCATGTCGATCGAATCACCTCCGACCGGGCCGAGTCCGTCAAGCGGATGGCCGAGAGGGTCGACGACGCGGCCGAGCATCTTTTCGCTGACCGGGATGGACGCGATACGGCCTGTCCTCCGTGCCGTCATTCCCTCCTTTACATGGTCGGTGGGGCCCATGAGGACCGCTCCCACGTTGTCCGGCTCCAGATCAATGGCGATTTTGACGGCCATCAGTCCGTCGTCGAATTCGAGCAATTCGCCCGCCTCGGCATTGGTAAGACCATAAAGCCTCACCACGCCGTCGCTGACCTGCAGGACCTTGCCGGTCTCTTCCAATCGGGCTTCGCCGGAGAATGAACGGAGCTGCTCAAGAAGCACTTCCGACAGTTCGCTTGCCTTGATATGAGTAGTATCCATTACACTATTCTTCTATTATTATCAATAAAGCTTCGACGAATATTGTCGAGCTGGCGCTTGACGCTGGTGTCAAGCATTTTGTCACCTATCTCGAGGACGAAGCCGCCGATGAGGGCTGGGTCTGTCCGGGTGGTAATCAGGGCCGTGAGGCCCGTCTGGGCCTTGATTTTGGCCTTGAAAGCATCAATGGTCGCTTCGGAAAGCGGCACGGCGGAGACCATAGTCACGTCAACAAGGCCGAGATGCCTGCGGTACTTTTCCTCGAAATCATGCAGCATCAGGCGAATGAGGGATATCCTGTCCTTAGAGATAACCAGCCTGAGGAAACGGTCAAGCTCCTCTGACATGGCATCTCCGTCGAGAGCTGTCCGGAACACCTTCATCTTGGCCTCAGTCGATACGCCCTCCGGATCGTCCAGGAGGGAACGCAGCTCCGGAACGCGGTCGAGAGCCGCGGAAAGCCGCCTGACCTCCGAATACACGCGGTCAGCGGCCCCGGTCTCGAGGACGTACTTAAGCAGCGCGGTGGCGTACCTTGAGGCTATGATGCCTGCATCCATCAGCTTTCTATCCTGCTCTTCCCTGACATTGCCTCATCTATGAGGCGGGAAATGTATTCTTCCTGGGCTGCCGGATCGGAAAGGTCCTTGCGGAGAATCTTCTCGGCGATACTCACCGAGAGAATCGCCACCTCGCGACGGACGTCGCTGAGGGCGGTTTCCTTTTCGCGGGCGATTTGCTCACGAGCCTCGGAGACAATCTTGTCGGCCTCCTCGCGGGCTTCTTCCCGCGCTTTGCCGACGATTTCTTTCCGCGCCGCGGACGCCTCGGCGAGGATGCTGCGCTGCTCGGAGCGGGCCTCCTCGAGCATCCGTTCGTGCTCCAGGGTCATTTCCTTCATCTTGACTTCGATCTCCTTGGCTTCCTGAAGGGACTTCCCGATGGTCTCATTGCGCTTGTCGACCATCCCCGTGATAATGGGGAAGCCGAACTTGGCGAGGAGGAAAAACACCACGCCGAAAATGATGACCATCCAGAACAGAAGGCCGAAGTCGGGAGTAACGAGCGACATGGCCTACATGAAGATGGCGAGGAGACAGACGATGATGGCGAAGAGGCAGGCGCCTTCGATCATACCTGCGGCGATGATCATCGAGGTACGCATGTTGCCTGCGGACTCCGGCTGGCGGGCGATGGATTCCATCGTGGCCTTGCCGATCTTGCCGATACCGACTGCTGCTGCCATAGCTGCGATGGCGGCTCCGATGGCGGCTCCGATCTTGCCGAGGGCTGCGCCGGCTGCGGCTTGTAGAATAATTGTTGCGATCATAATATTAGTATTTGTATGTTAATGTCCTTTTTGTCTTGCAAGTCCTATGTATATGGATGAAAGCATGGTGAAAACGTAGGCCTGGATGAATGCCACGAGGCATTCCAGGGCGTCCAGAAAGACGCCGAACAGTACCGACACCGCACTCATCGACCCCGTCAGCACCGGTCCGTACTTGGCCATGATGAAGATGACGCAGACCATAGCCAGGATCATGATATGTCCGGCAAGCATATTGGCGAAAAGCCTTATGGTGAGGGACACCGGCTTCATGAGGGCGCTGAACACCTCGATAATCGGCATGATCGGCTTCAGGAAGCCCGGCACGTCAGGGACGAATATTTCCTTGTAATAGTGTTTGGTGCCAAAAAGGTTGACCGTGAAGAAGGTGAAGAGGGCAAGGACCATGGTGACGGCGATATTGCCCGTCAGGTTGGCCCCGCCCGGGAAGAACGGCACTATTCCGAGGAAATTGTTGAACAGTATGAAAAGGAAGGCCATGCAGAGATAAGGCGAGAAGCGCTTGTAGTCCTCCCCGATATTCTCTTTGGCCATGTCGTGAACCATCACGATGAGCGGCTCCATAAGCGCCGCGATGCCGGTCGGGTGCTCGCTCAGGGCGTCGTGCCGACGGTACCAGCGCGCCGTCAGAAGCACGATGATAAGCAGCAAAGCGCAGCTCATCATAAGCGAAAGCACGTTTTTGGTGATGGAAATGTCGAAGGGGCGCTCACCTGTCGCCACTTCTATAATCTTGCCCTCGTGGGGGCCCTCCCCTGCTATGGCGAAGCCCTCGTATGGGCCCTCCTCCAGATGCGACGAGGAGAAAATATGCCATCCGGTAGTCCTGCTCCTCACAATCACCGGAAGCGGAATCGCAATCCTCTTCTCCCCCCAGTCCGTAATATGCCACTCATAATCGTCCCCGATATGCCCGAAGATAATGCCGACGACGTCGACAGATTCCTCCGCCTCTTTGTCATTTCGAGCCTGCCGAGAAATCTCTTCCGCTTTGAGCGGGAGGGACAGCGCGAGGAGCGCGGCGAATATGAGGGCTAAACGCTTCATAGCTCGGCGGCGACTGTGACTGTATTGTCGAGCACCTCGACGAAACCGGAAGCAATGGCTATGCCCTGCTCTTCCTCCGGCTCTTCGGAGAAGAAGCGGACGCTGCCTTTTGAGAGCGACGAGATCATGGGAGCATGGTCCTTGAGCACCTCAAAAGGGCTGTAGGTGCCCGGCAGGAACACCTTGGCAACCTGACGGTCGACGAGGAGGCCCTGAGGGGTGACTATTATGAGGTGAATTGGGTTCATTGTGCCTGGGCGAGGAGTTTCTTACCCTTCTCGATGGCTTCTTCGATGGTGCCGACATTGAGGAATGCCTGCTCGGGCAGGTAGTCTACCTCTCCGTCGAGGATCATCCTGAAGCCCTTGATGGTATCCTCAATGGACACCATGACGCCAGGGACGCCGGTGAACTGCTCGGCCACGAAGAAAGGCTGCGACAGGAAGCGCTGCACCCTTCTGGCCCTGTTGACAGTGACCTTGTCCTCTTCCGAGAGCTCGTCCATACCGAGAATGGCGATGATATCCTGAAGCTCCTGGTTGCGCTGGAGGATCTGCTTGACCCTCTGCGCTGTCTCGTAGTGGTCTTTTCCGACGATATTGGGGTCGAGGATACGAGAGGTGGAATCGAGCGGATCCACAGCCGGATAGATACCGAGAGCCGTGATCTTTCGGCTGAGGACCGTGGTCGCATCCAGATGCGAGAATGTCGTCGCCGGCGCCGGGTCCGTAAGGTCGTCCGCAGGAACATACACCGCCTGTACGGAGGTGATGGAGCCGTTCTTTGTAGACGTAATCCTTTCCTGCATGCGGCCCATTTCGGTGGCCAGAGTAGGCTGGTAACCGACGGCCGATGGCATTCGCCCGAGAAGGGCGGAAACTTCACTTCCCGCCTGCGTGAAACGGAAAATATTGTCGATAAAGAAGAGGATATCCCTCGGGCCGTCCCCGGTATCGCTGTCGCGGAATGACTCCGCAAGCGTCAGTCCGCTGAGGGCAACACTCTGCCTCGCTCCAGGCGGCTCGTTCATCTGGCCGAATACCATGGACACCTGGGAGGTCTTGAGCAACTCCCTGTCGACGAGCGAGAGGTCCCATTTGCCCTCCGCCATGGCTTTGTCGAAGGCCTCGCCGTACTTGATGACGCCGGACTCTATCATTTCGCGGAGGAGGTCGTTGCCTTCACGCGTGCGTTCGCCTACGCCTGCGAATACGGAAAAGCCGTTGTGGGCCTTTGCGATGTTGTTGATGAGCTCTTTGATGAGAACCGTCTTGCCGACGCCTGCACCGCCGAAAAGGCCGATCTTGCCGCCCTTGAGGTAGGGCTCGAGAAGGTCGATGACCTTGATGCCCGTGAAGAGAACCTCCTGCGAAGTGGTCAGGTCCTCAAATTTGGGCGGCTCGCGGTGAATGGGGAGCGAATGCTCCTTGGTCAGCTCGCCGAGACCGTCGATGCTGCCGCCGACCACGTTCATGACGCGGCCCCTGATCTGGGCACCCGTCGGCATGGTGATGGGAGCGCCGGTTGCGATGGCCGTCATCCCCCGGCGGAGACCGTCGGTCGAATCCATGGCCACGGTACGCACCGTATCCTCACCGATATGCTGCTGCACCTCCACGACGAGCTTGCGGCCGTCGTCAAGTGCGATTTCAAGACTCTCGTTGATACTGGGAAGGGGCGTGCCCTGTCCGCCGGAGGTCTCATGGTCAAAGTCGAAATGGACGTCGACGACCGGACCGACTATCTGCGAAATTTTGCCTTTAAGCCCTGACATAGAAATAATAATCCGATTATTGCAAATATAGCAAAAAAGTCGGATTATTCTTCCCTATTTCTTCCTTTTGATACAACAAAGCATCAGGAAGGTAACTGCCGCGTTCAGCGGGAGTATTTCGTAGCTGAAATGATAGCCGGAGAGCCAGTAGGGCGCGGTCAGGACGAGTGCGAGGCACAGGAGCGGGGCGGCAAGGGCGACAACGGGGACGAGGCGGTCGCGGACATTCCACGGAGTGAGAATGCCGAAGGCGAATAGCCCCAGAATGGGTCCGTAGGTGTAGCTCGCGAGCTTGTAGACGGCGTCGATGGCGGAAGTGGAATTGATGGAGGCGAATATGAAAATGGTCACGCCCATAAGTACGGCCATCCCCACGTGCACCAGACGGCGCTTGCCGGGATCATTCGTCCGGAGGATATCCACGGAGAATGAGGTCGTGAGCGCTGTCAGGGCCGATCCGCCGGCTCCGTAAGCGCTGGAGACGAGACCGACGAGGAACAGAATTCCGACTATCGCGGGAAGTCCGCCGCTGACGGCTACTGCCGGGAAGAGGGTGTCGCCTGACGCATCTATTCCCCGAAGGGACGCGTAGGAGTACATTTCGACGCCGAGGATGAGGAAAAGGGCGATGACGACGGTCTGGAGGAGGCTGCTGACGATGAGATTGCGCTGAGAATCACGGACATTCCGGCAGGTAAGGGTGCGCTGCATCATGTCCTGGTCGAGTCCGGTCATGGCGATTACCATGAAGATGCCGCCGAGAAGCTGCTTCCAGAAATACTGCGGATGGCCGGGGTCGTCAAAGAAGAAGATACGCGTCATTTCATTCCCCGCCAGAGTGCCTTCCGGGAACGCTTTGGAAATAAAAATGAGCGTCAGCACCACCGCAGCGACCATGCAGACTGTCCTCAGGATGTCGTTGCCGATGACGGAATGCACGCCGCCCCTCCAGGTGAAGGCGAGGATAATGACGGCCGACACTGCGACGTTCAGCGCAAACGGCAGCCCAAGCGGACCGAAGAGCAGCATCTGGAGCGTCAGGCAGACAAGGAAAAGCCTCACCGAAGCGCCCAGAAGCTTGGAAATGAAGAACATCCACGCGCCCGTCCGATAAGACGACAGCCCGAAGCGTTTTTCGAGATATTCGTAGATAGAGACCACGCCGAGACGGAAGTACAGCGGCGTCAGCACGAAAGCAATCACCAGATAGCCGAGGAAGAATCCGATGCACATCTGGAGATAGCCGAGGCCGCTCGACGCCACCATTCCCGGTACTGAAACGAAGGTGACACCCGACATGCATGACGAGATCATCGCGAGGGTGACCACCCACCAGCTGTTGCGTCGGTCCCCGGTCCATTTCCCGCGCCTGCCCGATACCCGGGAAATGGCGAGGGAAACGGCGAACCAGGCCGCTACGACAGCTATTACGACGTACGGACTCAACTATTTGCGGGCGACCGTGAAATCAAAGAATTCCTGCATCTCCGCCTTCGTGGAGAAGCGGCCGATGTAGGCCTGGTTGCAGAGGGCGCCGGCGAGGGCGTCAGGCATCCTCCTCACCATAGTAAGCACGCCTGAATAGCGCTCCATCACATCTTCGTGCGAATGCGCGTACGAATGCTCGTCCCTCCTGCCTGCATAACCGCAGTAATACTGCTCACCCTCCCCTTTCCGACGTTCGTCGAATGCCACCATGTCGGCCCATATCTGATAGACGTCCGTGCTATGCGCGAAATTCATCATATCGGGCGTGAAGCCGCCTGCAGGGCGCATATTGACCTCGAGTCCAACGTAGTCGCCCTTCTTTCCGAGCCCCTCGCGGTCGCGGTCCAGGCGGAAGAATTCCAGATGGACGAAACGGCTCTTGATGCCAAATGCCTTGACGGTCCTGCGGCCTATCTCAGCGAGTGCTTTGGGGCACTTTTTCTCGACGTAATAGCAGACGTCCAGATTCTCATTGACGACATTCATTATCGGGGTCGGATAGACACCGTTGGACTCGAAAATGGGCTCGGACGCCGAATTGTAAACGGCATCGTACGACATCAGGAGGCCGGTTATGAATTCTTCGATGACGAATGCCCCGACGTTGTGCTCATGGTCGCGGAGCCAGGCATCGAGCTCTGCCTCCGAGGACAGCTTGAACGTGCCTTCGGCGCCGACACCGTTGTCCGGCTTGGCAATCACGGGCCATCCCGTCTTAGCGACGAATGCCCTTATGGCCTTCTCCCCTTCCGATCCCTTGATCTGACGCGCTGTCGGTATCCCTCCGAGAGCGTAGTATTTCTTCATCTCCGACTTGTTCTTGATGGCGGCGATGTGGTCGAGACGAATGCCCGTAGTCACGTTGAAATCCGTCCTCAGGCGGGCGTCCTGCTCGAGCCAGTATTCGTTGTTGGACTCTATCCAGTCGATCTTTCCGTATTTGTGGGCGAACCAGGCGACGGCCCTGTAGACCTCGTCGTAATTCTCCAGGTCATTGACTTTGTAATAGCCTGTAAGGCTGGTCCTTAGCTCCTGGGGAAGATTCTCGTAAGGGGTGTCCGCGATGCCGAAAACCGAGACTCCATTCGCCTTAAGCGAGGCGGTAAAATGCCAGTAGGTCTCCGGAAAATGGGGAGAAATGAATACTGCGTTCATAAGTGCGCTGGTTTTGTTTTCTTCGGAAATGCGTCGCATCGTTCCGCCCGATATCTCCCAGGCTTCGCCGAACAGCGTCGCGCGTCCGTCCTTAATCATAATGTAGCCGCCGTCCCGGAACGTTATGAACCGGTCTCCGTGGCTGTCCGGGAAAACGACGTCCTCGAAAAGCCGCCTCCCGTCGATCCAGTAATTCCTGACCTGCTCCAGATGGGGGATCAGCCTGATATTGGTCAGTCCCAGCCCCGGAAGCCAGCGGCGGTAGAGTGGATCGATGCTCTCGCCAGGGTGTTCCGGATGGGAATAAACCCGGTCCGCACAGTTCATCGAGCCGGCGCTGCAGCCCATGATGACTCCGTCGTACCTCCGGAGAATGGCCCCGAGCCCGATCTCCCGGATGAAGGCATTCTGCGTCGGCACATGACCTCCGCAGAGAATCACCCAGTCAGATTCGCCGACGAGGCGCTCAACGTCCGCGGCATTGCTCCGGTCGAGCATGGTGACGCTTGAATGGCGGATTCCGGATTTGTCGATGCACTCGGTCATCGACTCCCTTACGTACTTGGTGAAGCCGGGATCGTCCGGGGCGGCACTCACCATGAGGATGCGGCTGACAGGCGGCAAAACGGCTTTCACATTATCGAGAAAGCCGTTTTCCTTTGTGAATCTGTCCTCCCCGTAACGGGTCGGACTGCCTGTCAGAAACAGTGTCAAGACCTCTTAACGGAGCTTGCGGTAACCGTAGCCTGCAGTGCCTTCGAGCTCGAGCTCGATCTTCATGAGGCGGTTGTACTTGGCGATACGGTCGGTGCGGCTGAGGGAGCCGGTCTTGATCTGGCCGCTGTTGGTAGCGACGGCGATGTCGGCGATCGTGGTGTCCTCGGTCTCGCCGGAGCGGTGGGAGGTGACAGTCGTGTAGCCGTGACGGTGGGCCATTTCAATGGCGTCGAGAGTCTCGGTCAGGGAACCGATCTGGTTGACCTTGATGAGAATCGAGTTGCCTGCACCCATTTCGATACCTTTCTGGAGGTACTTGACGTTGGTGACGAAGAGGTCGTCGCCTACGAGCTGGCAGCGGTCGCCGATAGCCTTGGTGAGCTTGACCCAGCCTTCCCAGTCTTCCTCGCTGAGGCCGTCCTCGATGGAGTCGATGGGGTACTTGGTGATGAGCTGCTCGAGGTATGCGATCTGCTCCTCGGAGGTGAGTTTCTTGCCGTTGGGATCTTTCTTCTTGCCGTCCTTGAGCTGCTTGTAGTCATAGTAGAAGGCGTTGCCCTCTTTGAAGCAGAATTCGGATGCGGCGCAGTCCATGGCGATGGTGACATCCTTGCCGGGCTTGTAGCCTGCGTTCTCGATGGCCTTCATGATGCAGTCGAGGGCATCGTCGATGCCGTCGAGTTTCGGGGCGAAGCCGCCTTCGTCACCGACTGCGGTGGAGAGGCCGCGGCCCTTGAGGACCTTCTGGAGTGCGTGGAACACCTCTGCACCGATGCGGACAGCCTCAGCCTCGCTGCCGGCGCCTACGGGACGGATCATGAATTCCTGGAAGGCGATGGGAGCGTCGGAGTGGGCGCCGCCGTTGATGATATTCATCATCGGGACGGGCAGGACGTAGGTGTTTGTGCCGCCGATATAACGGTAGAGGGGAATCTGGAGCTCAGCTGCAGCTGCTTTTGCCACTGCGAGGGAGACACCGAGGATAGCATTTGCGCCGAGTTTTGACTTGGTGGGGGTGCCGTCAAGCTCGATCATCTTGCGGTCGATGGCCCTCTGCTGGAGAGCGTCCATGCCGACGATTGCGGGAGCGATGATCTCGTTGATGTTCTTTACAGCCTTGAGAACGCCCTTGCCGCCATAGCGCTTGGGGTCGCCGTCGCGAAGCTCGAGAGCCTCGTTCTCACCGGTGGAAGCACCTGAAGGAACGGCTGCTATGCCAACAAAACCAGAGTCGAGGATAACTTCGGCCTCAATTGTAGGGTTACCTCTGGAGTCGAGGATTTCCCTTCCGTTTACTGATACAATCTGCATAATAATTAATATTGGGTTTAAGTATTTACTTCTATCTCGCAAATTTAATAATTTCCCGTCAACTTAGCAAGGGCCGCGGTGGAATGATTTTTGCGGCAATCTTCTTCCGTCAATAAAACACTGAAATTATGAAAAAACTCATTTGCGGGGCTTTCCTTGCCGTATTCGCCGCCTCGGCGGCATTCGCCCAGTCGGGCAGCAGCGTAGAGAAACAGGTCAGCCACATCCGTAATCTTTACTCCGAAGCCAAGGAAAAAATCTCAATGATGGAGGAGGTGGGCATCCCTGCCAACGACATGACAATCACATACAACTACATGGCCCCCGCCATCGGCCAGGTGAGCTCAACCGACCGTGTCTGGTACGAACTCCATGACCAGGAGACAGAAACCTCATTCAAATACTATTATTATCCCATCTTCGCCACCAGGCATTACAATATCACCGTCAGGGACGTCTACGAAGAATACCTCTACGACACCGAAAACGAATGCCTCGTATTCTTCTACTACCGCGAAAAATGGCCCGAGGGCGGCGAACTCATCGAAGACCGCTACTACTGGAACGAAAAAGGCGAACTAATCCGCCACATCGGCACCAGTCCCGACAACGACCATTCCGCCGAAGCCATCGGCAACCGCTTCGTCCTGCAGCTCGATGTCATGACAATTTATCTTTAACAAGTCATTTTTGAAGAAATATTTGTCTTAATCGAAAAAACTCCGTATCTTTGCGGTCCCAAAAATTCTGGATGTAGCGCAGTTGGTAGCGCACCTGGTTAGGGACCAGGAGGTCGCTGGTTCAAGTCCAGTCATCCAGACATAATTGAATAATAGGCACTTGCCAATTGGCAAGTGCCTATTGTTCAATTCATTTTCAGACAGGGGGCCTAATCCCCCTGCGACCCCTTGGCCCAAAGGTTGACATTTCGACCAAGAACCATTTTTGTCATTTCGACCGCGCGAAGCGAGCGGAGAAATCTCTTCGATTATTGTATTCGCAGCACCTTGATGCCAGGGGCGGTTTTGCGGGTGGAGAGATATTGCGCGATGGTGCGGGGGTCGATTATGACTTTGCCGGCGGCGGAGGAGGCGTGGATGAAGCCGAGTTCCTCGGTTGGGGTAGAATTGACTGAGCCGTGGTATTCCTTATATTTATATGCAATGGCGACGTGGGAAATGTCAAGTCCCTCCGTGGAGGTGACGAAACAGACGATATCGCCACTCTGGATACTGTCCTTCACCGAATCGATTTTGTCCTTAGGAATATAGCAGAGAGGGATTATATTCAGCGACTCTTCCGTCGCTTTAATCTGCTGCAGGTCCTCCTGAGACATTTTGTACGCAGCCGGATGGTTGCTCATATAATTGATCGGATGGTCGAAAACCTCTCCGTCAAGGTCCATCGTAATGTCTTTCACTACCCCTTTCGCCTCGAGCCGGCGAATCCATTCCGTAGTGTAATGCACACGGTCTGAAAAATGAGCCACCTTCCCGTCACGATAGCGGCTGTCAAGAATAAAACCGGTAAAAGCATTAAAACCGCCGCCCGAATGCACCGTCCTCACAACAGCCAGCATCGTCTCCACAAAGAGAATGCAGTCAGTCTTAACTACCGGAGTCTTAAGTACTTCCGGCTCATCCCCAAAACCGAGAAGGTTGGCCACATACGGCGTCCCAATCATCAACTGCGCCGCCTTGGTCATAGTAACCTCCGGCTTCTCACTCGGAGAAAGTGTATGAAGAAGTTTCTCAACGCGGAGCGAATCCTCCCGCGAATACTGCTGCGCCCCAGCCCCCACGCCAAAGAGCAACAAAACAATCAAAATACCCAATCGTTTCATACCACAAATATAACAAAAACATCGCCAAAACCCTCTAAGGAATCATGGTCGCCGGCGTTTTCGCAAAAAGCCCCAGGCATCGACTGATGTGAGGCCATTCTGGGCAGGACTGCAGCGGGCAGGGGGTTTGGGGGACTATTCCCCCAATAGATAATATCGTCGGAGCCGGCGTTTTTCGCAAAAAGCCCCAGGCATCGGATGATGCCCGGGGCTTCGAAAAACGGCGGCGACCTACTCTCCCAACTGGTGGGTCAGTACCATCGGCGCGGGTGAGCTTAACTTCTCTGTTCGGAATGGGAAGAGGTGGATCCTCAC
>CAJODR010000032.1 GCA_905233275.1 uncultured Bacteroidales bacterium
CATGCGGGCGACGTGGATACCGAAGCTGTGGGCCGTGCCTCCTTCCTTGAGGGTGCGGAGGAAAATGACTTCGCGCCCGACCTCCTTGACGGCGATGTGGAAGTTGTGGACACGTTCGAACAGGCCTTCCAGATCGTTGAGCTCGTGATAGTGCGTGGCGAAGAGAGTCTTTGCGCCTTTGCCGTATTCGTGGATGTATTCGACTATGGCGCGGGCTATGGACATGCCGTCGTAGGTCGATGTGCCGCGTCCGATTTCGTCGAGGAGCACCAGCGAACGGGCCGATAGGTTGTGGAGAATCATCGAGGTCTCCAGCATTTCGACCATGAAGGTGGATTCGCCGCGCGAAATATTGTCGGAGGCACCCACGCGGGTGAAAATCTTGTCGAACCAGCCGATCCTGGCCGCGCTTGCGGGCACGAACGATCCTGCCTGGGCCATCAGCACGATGAGCGCAGTCTGGCGGAGGAGGGCGGACTTACCGGCCATGTTGGGACCTGTGAGAATGATGATCTGCTGCCCCTTGGAATCAAGGTGGATGTCGTTCGGCACATATTCCGTTCCCGGCGCCATCAGGGTCTCGATGACGGGATGGCGGCCCTTGGTGATGTCGAGCTCCAGCGAATCGTTCATTTCAGGACGGCAGTATCCGCGGGCGGCGGCGAGGGTGGCGTAGCACGCCAGCACGTCGAGACGGGCCATGATACGGCTGTCTTTCTGGATGTCGGGGATATTCTTCTGCACCTCGGCGACGAGCGACGCAAATATTTCGCTTTCAAGCGAATAGATACGGTCCTCGGCCGTCAGTATCTTCTCCTCGTACTCTTTGAGCTCCTCTGTGATATACCTTTCGGCGCTTACGAGAGTCTGCTTGCGGATCCACTCCGGAGGGACGCGGTCGCGGTAGGCGTTGCGTACCTCGATGTAGTAGCCGAAGACATTGTTGTAGGAGATCTTGAGGGAGGGAATGCCGGTGCGCTCGGACTCCCTCTGCTGCATGTCGATGAGATAATCCTTGCCGCCGGAGGAGATTGCGCGAAGCTCGTCGAGCTCTCCGGAAACGCCGGGAGCGATGACCGGCCCCTTGCCGATCTGGGAGGCTCCGTTGGGGTCCAGCGTCGTCTCAATCAGCCCCAGAAGGTCCTTGCAGGCCGAAATCCCGCCGAGAAGGCGGTCCAGCGCCTTGCACCCTTTGCCCTTGCAAGCCTTGATGATAGGGTCGAATTCCTTCAATCCGCGCCCGAGCTGCAGCACTTCGCGCGGCAGAATCTTTCCGGTCGCCGCCCTCGAGAGGATGCGCTCCATGTCGCCGAGACGGGAGAGCGATTCGCGGACGGATTCGCGGACGGATTCGTCGGAGACAAACCATTCGACGCAGTCGTAGCGGGCATTCAGCTCCTTGAGGTCCATGACGGGCATTACGAGCCACTGGCGGAGAAGGCGGGCGCCCATCGGGGAGGAAGTCTCGTCGAGAGTACGCAGCAGGGAGACGCCATCGCCCTCACTTTCAATTACTTCCAGGTTGCGGAGAGTGAAGCGGTCCATCCAGACGAATTTGCCTTCGTCGATGCGGCCGAGGGAGCATATATTGCGGAGCCCGGCGTGCTCGGTCTGCTCGAGGTAGACGAGGACGGCGCCGGCCGCCGACACGCCCAGAGGGCACGAGTCGACGGCGAATCCTTTCAGCGAGTCGACCCCCAGCTGCTTGCAGAGGCGGCTCACGGCGGAGTCGTAGACGAATGCCCATTCGTCGAGAGACGTCGAAAAATATTCGCCGAAACGCTCCCGTACGCCCTTTTCGCAGCCGCGCTGGATGACGATTTCCCTCGGGGAATAGGAGGAGAGCAGAGTGCCGATGTAGTCCAGCGAGCCTTCCGCTACCTGGAACTGACCGGTGGATGCGTCGAGCAGGGCGGCGCCGCAGCGGTCCCTCTCGAAGTACAGACCCGCGAGGAAGTTGTTTTCCTTGTCGGACAGCATGCTTTCGCCGAATGAGAGGCCGGGGGTGACGATCTCCGTGATGCCGCGCTTGACGAGCTTCTTGGCGAAGCGAGGGTCCTCCAGCTGGTCACAGACCGCGACCTTGTGGCCGGCCCTTACCAGTTTGTAGAGGTAATTCTCGATAGCGTGATGGGGGAATCCGGCCATTGCGACGGGGCCTTTCTCGCCATTGGATTTCTTGGTGAGAACGAGGCCGAGGACCTTGGAAGCCACGACGGCGTCGTCGCTGTAGGTCTCGTAAAAGTCTCCTACCCTGTAGAGTAGAATCGCTTCCGGATGCTGGGCCTTGACCGAGAAGAAGTGCTTTAGCATCGGGGTATCGTCGATGGCTTTAGGCATTGTCCGCTTTCTTTTTAACTGTCGTGAACAGGAATCCGCCGGCCGCAATCAGCGTCAGCAGTAGGAGCGTAATTGAGCTCGCGAGGGATATATTGCGGCCTTTCCGGTAGCATTCCGGCTCAAATCGCATCACCACCTCATGCCGTCCCTCCGGGAGAATGGCCGCGCGCAGCGTCCAATCCGCCCGCAGCAGCTCCAGAGGCTGCCCGTCGACGGTAGCGACCCATCCGGGATACCAGATCTCGCTGAACACTACGAGTCCCTTTTCTGCCATTTCGGCACTGTACCGCAGTTCGTTGGGGGCGTATGAGGTTAATGTAATGTCATTTCGACCAAGCGAAGCGCGCGGAGAAATCTCTGCGACTTTATTCGCGAAGTCCGGGCCGATGATGGCGACGGAGTCGAGGGGGGTGTCGAAGAGGAGGTCGTATTCCTCGTCTACGGAGGAGGCGAGTGTGCATTGTTTGACCGGCCAGGCGTTGCCGAGGGAGTATGGATTGACGTGTTTCTTGCCGTCCGGACCTATGGCGTAACGCATGTTGAGGGCGGAGAGGATGTCACCGCCTTCTTCGCCGATGTATTGCATTAGTTCCGGCAGTGAGTAATCGCCGAGGTTGGCTTTGAGGAGGGCTATTTCCATTCCCAGAGGGCCCCAGGTCTTGCCGTCGGGATGGGCGTAAAGGTCCTGATAGCGCTGGAGTTTGGCAGGGGAGTAGCCGCCGATGCTCTTGTGGTGGAACGAGGCGACGGATGAATTCCACGTATCAGTGGACAGGTCGAGGACGCGGTAGGACGGGTCGGTGTCCTTGAGGATTTCCTTGTCGGCGCTGCGCATCTGGAACTGGCTGGAGAAATTCGACGGAGTCGTGAAGTCGTCGGAGTTGAGGTAGCGCTTGCCGACGGAGAACATGTTGATGATGACGAGCACTCCGATGGTTCCGGCGGCGATCCATTTGCGGTTTTTGATGCTTCCGGCCTTCGGCGAATAAGCCCACAGGAGCAGCAGGAACGTGGCTGCAATCAGCAAAAGAGCCATGAAGGCGTCGTGGCGGACCATGGCGGTCTTGTCGGCGGTGAGGGCGTCGGAGAAGGTTCTTACGATGTCCTGGGGAAGGTTTTCGGGGCTTATTCCGGTGATGCGGCTGAGGAAGTTTGCGACTCTGCCGCTGGCGTCGCCCATTCCTCCGATGGAGGGAACGAGGGCTATGAGAGCGCAGATGCCTCCGGTGATGCCGAGAGCGATGCCGCCTGATTTGAGGAAGCGCTTACGGTCGATCTTGTCCTTGCAGATGCGGTCCAGGGTAAGGAAACCGAGGACGGGAAGGGCGTACTGCAAGATGACGAGGGCCATGGAGACGCTCCTGAACTTGCTGTACATGGGAAGCAGGTCGAATGCAGCTTTGGTAAAGGCCATGAAATGATGCCCGACGGCGAGCAGGATGGCGATGACCGTAGCTGCGACGAGCCACCATTTCTCCCGGCCGTCATAGAGCATGAGGCCGAGGATGAAGAGGAATATCGTGATGGCGCCGAGATACATAGGACCGGCTGTGCCCGGCTGGGGACCGGAATAGAGCAGCGAGGCGGTGTATTCGGGGATATCCTGGCCGAAGGTGGATTTCCATGCGGCGCTCATCTGGAGGTCTTTGCCGGAGACGTCGTTGGCCGTGCCGCCGCCGTTGAAGTCAGGGATGAGAAGATTGGGGAGTTCTTCCCAGCCGTAGGACCATGCGGTGGCGTATTCGAGGTCGAGTCCGCCCTTGGTGGCGCTTTCTCCGCCGGAGAGTTCGGAGCCTCCGCGAATGGAGTTGGGTGTGTATTCCCAGAGGGGAAGCAGCTTATTGGCGTTGGTCGCGATGCCGACGCCGCCGAGGACGAGAAGCAGCACCGAGGCCAGGAAGAAGCGGCCGAGATTACCCTTCTTGATGATTATTGCGATGAATTCCGTGAGCGCATAGAGCAGCACCATTATCGCGAGATAATAAGTGATCTGCTGATGGTTCGCCTTAATCTGCAGGCTCAGGGCAATGCCGAACAGGCACGCCCCCAGCACTGTCAGTGGGAGCCACTGGCGTGAGTCTTTCTTGGCGCTGTCATTTCGACCAAGCGAAGCGCGCGGAGAAATCTCCCCCCGTGCACTCCTGTATGTAAACACCAGCGCCGCAAGCGCCCATGGCAGGAAGGCGATTGCCTGCATTTTCGTGTTGTGGCCGACATTGATAATCTGCATGTTGTATGTGCAGAATGCCATTGCGACCGCCGCGGCCACGGCAATCAGCCAGTGTGCCCCGAACGCGAGCATGAGAAGGAATCCGCCGAGAAGCGCGATGAAAAAGTACGTCGCGGGTCTCTCCCCGAAGAGCAGCGCATCGTAAATGCCCTGCGTCAGGTCGCCGCCGTTCTGGTTGGTGATGGCGGTGGTGGGCATTCCGGAGAACATGGAGCCGGTCCAGTAAGTCGGATCGTCGGGGTGCGCCTTGTTCCACTGGGACATCTCGCGGGCCATTCCGCTGTATCCGGCGATGTCGCTCTGGTCGACAATCTTGCCCTGAAGCACTTCCGGCACGAAGCCGTAGCTCAGAATGAGGAAGAAGGCGACAATGCCGAGGCCGAGGAGTATTTTGTGAATGAGTTTCATGCTTGTGGTTTTTGGGCCGCCATGCGGTCGAGAAGTCCTGCCAGTTCCCGCGTAAGGGACTTTCGGCTGTATTTTTCTATATTTCCGTCCCTTGCGGGAATGCCTCCGCGGAGGTATTCGCCCCAAAGGCTCTCAATTGCGCTGCGAATGCCGTCGCGGTCCCCCCAATCATACGTCTCCCCGGCGCCGGTCTCCCTGAGAACGTCTGCCATGGCTCCGTCCGGCTGGCCGATGCCGATAACCGGCCGTCGCGATGCCAGGTATTCGAAAAGCTTTCCCGGAAGAATGGGCTTGTACTCCGGATCATTCCTGAGCGGAAGAATGAGCACGTCCGCACCCTGCTGCTCGGCGACAGATGAAAGGTGGTCGAGGTAGCCAAGGTTGGTGACATTGGCTTTGATCCCGGCCTCCTCCATGCTCCGGAGCACTTCCGCGTCGGTTTTCCCGACGAGTCTGATTTCCAGCTTGTCGCGGAAAGTCTCGTCAGTTTTGGTCATATCTCCCAGCACGCGCCACAGCTCAGTCGGATTCCCGTCCGTCGCCAGCAGTCCGGTATGGACGATGGTAAAACGTTCGGTCGTGCCCTGCGTGCTTGCGGCGCCCTGTGCGCCTGTCGTGCCTTTTGCGTCTGCGGTGCCCTGTATGCCGGCGGTAGCATTTTTGTCATTTCGAGCGGAGCCCGAAGGGCGGAGTCGAGAAATCTCTTTGAAGTCAGCATCATCAAACCCATTGGTAATGCACTCCACTGGCGTGGACGTCATGGCGCGGAAATCCGCCTGGACCGCCGGCGTGACGGCGAGGACGGTGGAGCAGGAGTCGAGGACCGACTGCTCCATAGTCTTCAGCTTCCGCCACGACCTTTTGGTCATACCGAGGTGCTTGAGATAGTACATCCTGCTCCACGGATCCCGGAAATCGGCCACCCACGGCGTTCCAAGAGCTTCGTGAAGCCGTTTGCCGATAAGATGCACCGAGTGCGGCGGCCCGGTCGTCACAATCACGTCGACCGGATGCTCCGCAAGATATTTCTTAAGAAATCTCACCGATGGCTTCACCCATTTTACACGCGGATCAGGAATGAACATATTCCCCCTGATCCACAGCGACAATCTCTGCTTCCACGACTTCTTCCCCGACGAAATAGGCGTTACCTCACCACCGGTTGCTCCGGCTTGAGTTGTCGTTTTGTCGGTCTTATCTCCCTCGCCGGCCGTCAGCGTCTTCATGTCGGTTGAGGCACCTTTCCCGAAAATTCGCCGATAGGCGGAATAAGGCTCCCAGATATGTGTTTTGATGATTTCAGCCTCCGGCGGAATCTCCTCCCCAAGGGTCCTGTCAATAGCCGTGTACTCCGGATTCTCCGGTGTGTAAACGACCGGCTGCCATCCCTCGGCGGGTAAATACTTCGCAAACTTCACCCACCGCTGCACCCCCGACCCTCCGGCCGGCGGCCAATAATAGCATATTACCAGTACCCTTTTCACCGTTTGCAAATCCGCCTCCCACACACGCGTGGGACGAATTACAAATATAATGAAAAAAAACGACAACTGGAGTCTTTCGCCAGTTTGGCGAAATCCCCTGCCACCCCATGGCAACAGCCGTTTTATAATGCGCTAATATAGAAACACTTACAAAACACCCCTTACCGGCTGGGCTTGTCGATGCGTTTGGCCTCACCGATGGCGCCGGTGGGGCAGACGAGGCGGCAGAGGAGGCAGCCGACGCATTTGGTGCCGTTTACACGTGGCTTGCGGTCTTCGGCAAAGGTGATGGCCTGGTGGCCGCCGTCCGACAAAGCAGCGGCCGCAGCCGATGCACTTCTCGCGGTCGATTTTGGGGAATACGAGAGTGCCGCGGTCCATCTCGGAGGCGGTGACGATTAGCGGGAGTTGTTCGCCTACAAGTTCGTCCACGCGGGAAACTCCTCGAGACGCCATATAGTGCTGCAGACCGAGAATTAAATCGTCAATTATACGGTACCCATACTGCATTACGGAGGTGCAAACCTGAACGTTACGGCATCCGAGCTGGATGAATTCGAGCGCGTCATGCCAGGTCTCTATTCCGCCTATACCGCTGATGTCGACCGGCTTCTTGCCGCCCTGGGCGCCGTTGATCAGCGGATTCTTGGTCATTTCGAGGATGTGTCGGAGAGCGATTGGCTTCACGGCCCGTCCGGAGAGCCCGGATATGCATTTCTTGCCGCTCACTTCCGAACGGGGATCCAAAGTGACGCTCTTGATGGTATTGATCGCCGACAATCCGTCCGCCCCGGCGAAGTACGACGACATGGCCGGCGGGGTAATGGAAGTGATATTCGGCGTCATCTTGGGAATGACGGGAATCTTCACGCTGCGTTTGACAAATGCCGTGTAGAACAGCACCAGCTCAGGATTCTGCCCGACGTCGCTGCCCATTCCGGCAAGTCGCATCTGGGGGCATGAGAAATTGAGTTCCACGGCGTCCACGCCGGCATTCTCCGCCATTTTGGCGAGTTGCATCCATTCTTCTTCGCTTTGGCCCATGATGGAGGCGACGACGATTTTGGTGGGATAATTCTCCTTCAGCCTTCGGAGAATGTCGAAGTCCACCTCAACCGGATTCTCGCTAAGCTGCTCCATGTTGCGGAAGCTGAAGAAGTCCCCGGTCCCCTCCAGATGCACGGCATCGAATCGCGGCGACACCTCCTTGATCTCCTGCAGGCAGATCGTTTTGTAGAAGACTCCGGCCCAGCCTGCGTCGAATGCCCTTGCGACCATCTCATAATTGGTGCAAATCGCCGACGACGCGAGGAAGAACGGATTCTCGCAGCGAATCCCGCAGAAATCAATCCCCAGATCCGGCAAAGTCTTCGGTGCGGACTCTTCCGGCAGCAACGCCGCCATCTCTTTCAGCCGAATCGGACGGTCATAGTGGATACAGGCTTTCTCCGCCGCCTCCAATTCCTCGGGAGAACAATCTTTAATCCATTCACGGGCGATGGCTTCATTACCAAAACGAACGGCACGGACCGCCCTCGCGGGATCCCCTTTGCCACAAGCTTTACTGCAAGGCGCATCTGCACACAGCAGACAACGCGCGGCTTCTTCTCGAATATGCATGTCAATTACGTGTTTAGTTGCGCCAATATAGCCATTTTGCTCCGAAATCGCAATATTATTACTATCTTGCGGTGAAAATATTGGAAGATGAAAAAACTTATAATGGCACTTTCTGTTATGGCGCTGTGTGTTGGCGCCAATGCGCAACTTGTGGTTGGAATTGCGGAGACGCGGGGCGAAACCAGCGCTTCGGTTGGAAGGACTTACGTGGATGCTGTGGCGAGGGGTGGGCATGTGCCGGTGATTATTCCTGATTCGCCGCAGGCGGAAAAATTGATGGAAGGAATTGATTTGCTGCTGCTTATCGGCGGCGGTGACGTGGAGCCTTCGAGGTATGGCGAGGAGACGCTTCCACAGTGCGGGACGATCGAATTGGAACGCGACGCGTTCGAATACCGTCTTATCGATGAGGCTATGCGGCTCGGGAAGCCGATATTCGGTATCTGCCGTGGAATGCAGATTCTGAACGTCTATTTCGGCGGCACCCTCTATCAGGACATTCCGTCGCAGTACAAGACCACCATCAATCACCGCAACGGCGGCGACAATATCGGCAAAATCACCCACTGCATCCGGATTGAGGAGGGCTCTCGCCTCCGGGAAGCACTTGGCACTGAATGCCTTGGCGTCAACTCCAGCCACCATCAGGCGGTCAAGGATGTCGCGCCGGTATTCCGCGTAAGCGCCCTCAGCACGGACGGAATAATTGAAGGCATCGAATCCGATACCTACAACATAGCAGCTGTCCAGTTCCATCCCGAGCGCCTTGCTATCGGCGATGATACAGTTTTCACGGCGCTGTTCAAGAGTTTTTTGCTGGCGAAATGAAAAGGTTATTCTGCTTTGTTTCCATTCTGCTGATTGCGGCAACTGTCTCTGCACAGGAGCACCTACAGCGGGCTGCATCGGCAAAAACGACCGAGAAGAGTTTCACCACGATTTGCCAGAATCCGATCACGTCGGTTAAAAACCAGTACCGCAGCGGCACCTGCTGGGATTTTGCCACACTCGGGTTCCTTGAGGCCGAGATTCTTCGCAAGACGGGAAAGACGTACGATCTTTGCGAGATGTTCGTGGTCAACAAGGACTATATGGACTGCGCCACCCATTATGTGCGTATGCATGGCTACAGCCAGATTTCGGAAGGCGGCTCCTGCGACGACGTAATAGATGTGATCCGCAATCACGGCATTTGCCCGGAGGACGCAATGCCCGCCCCGGGCTCCCTCACGGGTGATTCGCTCGCCAACTTCAAGGTGTTTTTCCCGGAATTGGAAACGCTAGTCAGCGGCTTCGTGCGGCCGGGAGCCAGGGAGCCGAAGCCGAATTGGAAAGCGGAGGCGCAGGCACTAATCGACAAGTATGTCGGGGCCTGCCCGGAAAGTTTCACATTTGAGGGCAAGATCTATACGCCTAAGAACTTCGCTGAAAGCCTTGGGTTGAATCTGGACGATTATGTGAGCATTACGAGTTACACTCATCATCCGTTCCGGCAGTGGTTCGTGATAGAGGCTCCGTACAAGTGGAGGCTCAAGCCAAGCTATAATGTGCCGATTGAGGAACTTATGGATGCGCTCGACCGCGCCCTGGACGCAGGATACACGGTTGCCTGGGGAGGCGATGTCACCGGTGATTTCACCCGCACCGGTTTTGCTGATCTGCCAGATGGCGTAGTGCCCTCTCAGGAACTCCGCCAGTCCCAGTGGGACAGCTGGGAGCTCACTTACGACCACGTCATGCTGATATTCGGCAAGGCTGTGGACGAGAACGGGAAACCATTCTACCTCGTGAAGAATTCCTGGGGCCGCAGCGGCCAGTACCAGGGCATCTGGTATATGTCGCGTGACTATATTGCGCTGAATACCACGTACATTTACCTTAACCGCCACGCCCTTTCCCGCAAGTTGAGGCGCGCCGTGAGCAGATAAAATAGATTTAAAATAATTCATTATGGAAGAGACTTCTAAAAAGCCCGTAGCAGTGAATGCTGACGAGGATGTGACGAAGGTTGTTGAACATGTCAAGCCGGAGCAAAAGCCGAAAAAGAAGAAATCGTTGTGGTGGCTGTTTCTGCTGATTGGGATTATTGTAGGCGGTGGTGCCGCAGCCGCCGCTGTGATGTTTCTGAAGGATAAAGACGGTGACAAGAAGGTTGAGAAATCGTCCTCTGAGGTGAAGCATTCGCCGAAGGATCATTCTTTGGCGGAGCCGGTAGAACCTGTTCTATCAGAAGATTCCGCTCAACCGGAAGAAGCTGAAGAGCAGGAGGATGAAGAGTCTTGGGACGAAGCAGGAGGAGAGGAGCCGGTCTATCCTGGCGATTATCCGGAGACCAGCGAGGTGCTGATGAGCGAAAGCGACCTGGAGGGATTCTCCGAAGAGGAACTGAAGATAATGCGTAACGAGATTTACGCTCGTCACGGATATATATTCACCACAAAGGACATGGTGGATTATTTCTCAAAGCAGCCGTGGTACAAAGGCACAATCAAGGATGCCGGCGAGGTGTACAAGACATTCTCCGACGTCGAGAAAAAGAATGTCGACACCATCAAGAAAATGGAGGAAAGCGCGGCCATGGCCGGCAACGAGTGGGACGCCCTTTTGGACAAGTACGAGAAGCTGGTTGACAAATCTATCTCCCTCTCGAAAAAAGCCAAGAACGGTGACACAGGTGCTTTCGTCGACGCGATGTCCGCCGCGAGCGAGGCAGAAGAGCTGTTCCTCCAGATAAACAACGCCAGCAAAGAACTCACCTCAGGCCAGCTTCAGCGCCTCAACAAGATCCAAAGCAAATACCTGCAGGGCCTTCAGTAGCTAAAGCTGCTTTGTTGGTATATGGCCTTGCCCGACGGGCACGGTGTTTCGCGTATATTATTGATAATTAGCACGTTGCAAAATGCTTTGTGCCCATCGGGGTTTATAAACCGTCGGTGGGTACGGCCTGTTTTATAACGCGCTGATTATTAGGTGATTATAAAAAGTGGCGTGTCAGTCGGGGCGGCAAGAGATTTCTCCGCGCGCTTCGCTTGGTCGAAATGACAATGAAAGTGCCGCTTGCTCGAAATGACAGAGATGGGGCTGCTGGTCGGGGTGCTTACGGCAGGGGAGGGGGCTGGAGGTGGGAGTGGAGGATGAGGTCGGGGCGGAATTCGAAGTGCATGGTGTCGAAGTGGTACCAGCGGGCGCCGGAGATGAAGCCGTGGCGTTCGAATATGTGGATCAGTTCTGCCGGGAATTTGTTTTCGTACTTGATGGTGTCTCCTTCTTCTTTGCCGGGGTTGCTCCAGCGCCAGTAGTTGGAGTATTTGACGCCGATGTCGATGGCGATGCCGAAGCTGTGGGCGCTGAGGCGGTCGGCGCCGCGGACGGGGCGCCAGTAGAAGCTGCTCGGTTCGTTGAAGTATTTTTTGAGATTGGGATGCTCGTCGCCGACTTCGCGAATGACGGCCCGGAGGCTGTCAGCAGCGCCATTTATCTTTGTGAATGGCACTGAGGAGCCGAATACATCCACCTTTTCAAGATTGGCGGAGACCTCTTTCTGCGAGTGCCCGTACATGGCCTTGAAGAGGTCTTCGTTGCGATATCTGCCGGGGTCGGACTGGAACGGCGGCTCGGTGAGCTCACCGAGAGGGTAGATATCGTAAAACATGCTCTGGATGTCCTTGCAGGCCAGTCTTTCGTCGTGGGACAATTCCTTCCCTGAACTGAATAGGAGCGAATCGCCACAAGCCAGCCGCAGCCAGGTGCCGTCAAAGCCGGTGACAAATGCAGGATAGGCCGTCATCAGGGCGCAGACCTCCGGAGGCAGGATCTCCGTGCTGTCCTCCGCGGCGACAATAGGAGCCGCGACGGCAGAAGCCTTGCGCCCGCCGTGGCAGGCGCAGGACAGAATCACGAGGCCGGCGGCAAGCGCCGCTTTAAGGGAATTAATCATACTTCCACCGCGTCGGCGAGAGTGCGGGCGAGGGAGAGGAAGGCGAGGGAGTCGGGGCGGGAGCCAAGGGCTACGGGCTCGCCTGAATCGCCGCCTTCGCGAATGCCCTGCACGAGGGGAATCTGGCCGAGAAGCGGAACTCCGAGAGTCTCCGCCATCGCGGCGCCACCGCCCTGGCCGAAGATATAGTATTTCTCGTCGGGATGCTGCTCAGGAGTGAACCAGGACATGTTTTCGACTATTCCGAAGACGGGGCGGTCGATGCTTTTGTTGCGGAACATGTCGACGCCTTTTTCGACATCAGCGAGGGCGACGTTCTGCGGCGTCGTCACTATGACGGCGCCCTGCATCGGAATCTCCTGCACCAGGGAAATGTGAATGTCACCGGTGCCCGGAGGCATGTCGATGAGCAGGAAATCGAGGTCGCCCCAGCGGCCCTGCAGGATAATCTGTTTCAACGCGCTGCAAGCCATGGGACCGCGCCAGATCAGCGCCTGGCCACGGGCTGCGAAATAGCCCACCGAGAGCCATTTGACGCCGAATTTCTCGAGCGGGACGAAGACATCGTGGTCGTTCTCCTTGTAAGCTTCCGGTGTCTCGCCTTCTGTCCCTGTCATGATGGGGATGGACGGCCCGTAGACGTCAGCGTCGGCGAGGCCGACCTTGTAGCCGAGCCTGGCGAGGGCGATGGCGAGGTTGACCGCGACTGTGGATTTGCCCACGCCGCCCTTGCCGGAGGCGATGCCGATGATGTGGCGGACGCCTGAGAGCTCTTCAAGGGTGAATTGCGGAGCCTTTTCTTTCTTCGGCGCCTCCTCCTTGGTGATACTGACGACCTCAATCTGGGACCCGGCGGGCATAATGCGGTACAGCGCAGCCTTTGTCGCCCCTTCGAGATAGGCCTTCAGCGGATCGGGGCGGCGTGGGAAAGCGAGGGTCACCTTGACGGCTCCTTCGGAGACGTCGATATTGTCTACCAGTCCCAGTTCGAGGATGTTGCGGTCACCCTTTCCGGGATGTTCTACCCCGGAAAGGGCCGCGAGGATTTCATTGCGGGAAATCATTCGACGAAAGTCAATTCATTGATGATATTCTGCGCTCCGCCAATCTTGTCGACGCAGAAGAGGACGTAGCGGATGTCTACGCAGATGCATCTCTGGAGGTCCGGTTCGAACATTACGTCGGAGGACATGGACTCCCAGTTGCCGTCGAATGCAAGGCCGATGAGGTTGCCGTCGGCGTCGAGAACGGGCGAGCCGCTGTTGCCGCCGGTGATGTCGTTGTCGGTGAGGAAGCAGGTGCGGAGATTGCCTTCGGCGTCAGCGTAGCGGCCGTATTCGCGGTTAGCATAAAGGGCTTTCATCGCCTCGGGGATGCTGTAGTCGGGATTGCCGGTGGCCAGCTTCTCGAAGAGTCCGTCGACGGTCGTGTAGTACTTGTACTGGACGGCGTCCTTGGGGCTGTAGGGCTTTACGTGGCCGTATGTGAGACGCATCGTCGAATTGGCGTCCGGATAGGACGGGCTGTCCTTCTGCCACTCGAGAAGGCCTGCGCCGAATGCGGTCGATCCCTCATTGAGCTTTCCCTGCCCGGCGGAAATAGACCTGGACATCATCTCCAGATGGCGGTTTATCCGCTCTGACAAAATGGTCGCAGGGTCCTTCAGGAGGTCGTTTTTGTCCGCCGCGAGGAATGATTCCTCCGAGACGAATGCGGAATTGGCGAACAGCCATTCGACGTAAGCGTCAATGTCAAGCGTCGCGAAATCTTCAAAGCCGGGACCGAGGTTGTCGAGGCCGAAGATCGGTTTGGCGTGGTCGCGGTAATGCTTGAGAAGCGCAACCGCCTCCTTCTTGTCGAGTTCCGGCACATAGTCGCGGTACATGCCTGCGATCCTGTCATCCGGCAGACGCCGTGAGAACATTGACGCAAAGCCGACGAGCTCTATCCTTGCCGGCGCCTCGTTGAGCAGGGTATAATCCTTCCTTGCCTCCTTGGACGCATCCACGGCGGCGGTTATCTGCCCGATGGCGTTGCCGTACTTCTCGACGCGCTTCTTGTCCTTGGAGACCCATTTGGCGAATTCTGCCTCCTTGCGCTCCTCGCGGCCGATGATGTCGAGATTGTCGAATGCGAGCTCCATGCCCTGCCACTTCTTCCATCCATTCGCCGAGCCGGCGAATTTGTTGGCGTACTTGAGCTCTACGGAAGGATCGGCGCTCATGGCCTCCCACATGATGTCCTGGCGAACGGTGCGGGCGTCAATTCGGATGCGGTTGATTTCGATCATCTGCTTGAGCTGGGATGCCGTCTGGAAGCGCTGGGTGCTGCCCGGATAGCCCATGACCATGGTGAAATCGCCCTCCTTAACACCTGCGAGGGAGATCTTGAGGAACCTTTCAGGGCTGTAGGGGACATTGTCCTCGGCGTAGTCGACGGGGTTGCCGTTCTTGTCACCGTAGACCCTGAACATGGAGAAGTCGGCGGTGTGGCGGGGCCATTCCCAGTTGTCTGTCTCGCCGCCGAAGCGTCCGAGGTCTGCCGGGGGCGCTCCCACGAAGCGGATGTCGCGGAAAGTCTTGTAGACAATTAAATAATAGACATTCTCATTGTAGAACGAGGTGACCGTGGCGCGGCAATAGGCGTAGCTGTTGTTGGCATCACGCTCGATGTCCCTGCGCATTGCGCTTTTGTCTTCCGCTTTCATCATGCGGTCGGTCACGTCCTCCATGTAGACGAGGAATGTGACGGTGAGTCCCGGAACGGGCAGCTCTTCGGCCTGGGAGAGGGCCCAGTAGCCGTTCATCAGGTAGTTGTGCTCGTCGGTCGATAGGCTTTGGATGCTGGAGCGACCGCAGTGGTGGTTGGTCACGAGCAGGCCTTCGGAGGAAATCATTTCCCCGGTGCAGCCGCCGCCGAAATGCACGATCGCGTCCTTGAGGGACGAATGGTTGACCGAATAAATCTCGTCAGGAGTCAGCCGGCAGCCGGCATCGGAGAGAGCCTTCCCGCTGGTCTTTTCAAGCAGGGGGAGCAGCCACATTCCTTCGTCCGCGACTGCGGAGAAGGTCATCGTGGCGAGAATGAGAGCTGTCAGTATCCGTTTCATTTCTTTACGATGTCAAGTTCTTTGATGATGTTCTTGGCGCCGCCGAGCTTCTCGACGCAGAAGAGGACGTAACGGATGTCGACGCAGATACACCTCTGGATATCAGGCTCGAACATCACGTCGGAAGACATAGACTCCCAGTTGCCGTCGAAAGCGAGACCGATGAGTTCGCCCTTGGCGTTGAGGACAGGCGAGCCGCTGTTGCCGCCGGTGATGTCGTTATTCGTCAGGAAGCACAGATGGAGGGTGCCGTCCTTGTCCGCATAGCGTCCGAATGCCTTTGCGGGAGCGTCCTTGTAGGGATGCAGGTTGTCGGGGACGATGAATTCGGGATTGTTGGGATCCTCCTTCTCGAAGACGCCTTTCAGCGTGGTGAAGTACTGGTAGTCGACGCCGTCGCGGGGGCTGTAAGGGAGCACGTGACCCCAGGTGAGACGCATCGTAAAGTTGGCGTCAGGATAGCTGGGCTGGCCTTTCTGCCATTCCATGAGACCTTCGGTGAATATCTGCCTGTAAGGTTTGAGCGACTCGGTAGCCACCATGTAGCCGGGGAATACGCCCATGATGATCTCATAGAGTTTCATGGCGAATACAAGGCCGGGATCTTCCGAAATCTCTGCGGAGAACTGGCCGATGGTCTTGCCGTCCGCGGCGTCGGTGAGTTTCTCGAAGGAGGCGAATGCCGAATTGCCATATAGATAATCCACATACGCATCCATGTCAATCGTCGCGAAATCGTCGAATCCGCCGCCGAGGCTGTCGAGATAGTCCTTCGGGTCGGCGTCCTCGCGGTACTGCTTGAGCAGGGCTGCCGCGACCTTCTTGTCGAGCGGCATGTAATAGTTTTTGTAAGAATCTTCAAGGGCGACGAGAAGGTCGTCGGCGGGGCCGTCCATGTCCTGTTCCTGCATCATGATCTGCATTACAAGGGTAAGGGCGCGGTCGACAAGTTCGATCTTGTAGGGGCCTTCGAAGAGGCGGTATGTCCTTGCGAGGATATCTGAATTCTCCTCGACGCATTTGGCGATATCGTCAATCACGGTGCCATATTTGGCCTGCCTCTCCGGATCTTCAGCGACCCATTTGAGGAAATCTGCCTCCTTCTGCTTCTCGCGTCCGATGATGTCGAGCTTCGCGAATGCAATCTCCTCGCCCTGCCATTTCTTGCGGCCGTTGGTGGACATCGAATAGTCCTCGGCGTACATCAGGTTGACTGCCGGGTCCTTGCACATCTCGTCCCACATGATTTCCTCGCGGGCCACGCGGTTCTTGATGGCGATGGCCTGGGTGGCGAGCATGTTTTCGAGCTCGGGTGCGGTCTGGAAGCGCTGAGTGCTGCCGGGATAGCCCATCACCATGGTGAAATCATTCTCCTGAACACCTGCAAGGGAGATTTTGAGGTGCTGCTTCGGACGGAGAGGGACATTGGCGGGGCTGTATTCGGCAGGCTCGCCTTTCTTGTCGGCGTAGACGCGGAACATGGAGAAGTCGCCGGTGTGGCGGGGCCATTCCCAGTTGTCGGTGTCGCCGCCGAATTTGCCGATCGATGCAGGCGGGGTGCCGACGAGGCGGACGTCCGTGTATTTCTTGTAGACCACGAGGTAGAAGACGTTGTCGTCATAGAAGGACACGACCTCGGCGTAGGCATTGGGATTGGCTTCCTCTGCCGCCTCGACGAGTTTGGCCTCGGCGCTCTTGCGGAGGTAGCTGTTCTTGTCCTTTATCTGGTCGGTGACGTCCTCCATGCTGACGAGAAACAGCACTTCGAGGCCTTCCACGGGCAGTTCTTCCTTGAGGCTCAGGGCCCAGAAGCCGTCCACGAGGTAGTTGTGCTCGGTCGTGGAGAGCTTGAGGATGCTGGCGTATCCGCAGTGGTGGTTGGTGACGAGGAGGCCCTTGTCGGAGATGATCTCTCCCGTGCAACCGCCGTCAAACTGCACGATTGCGTCCTTGAGGGACGAATGGTTGATCGAATAGATCTGGTCGGCGGTGAGCCGGCAGCCCTCCTGCTGCATCACGTCGATGTTCATACTCTTGAGGAGAGGCAGCAGCCACATTCCTTCGTCCGCCCGTGCCCCGAGCGTAAGAAGTGCCGCTGCAAAAAATGCAAAGATTCGTTTCATTATGATGGTGTTTTTGGTTTCCGTCCGCTAATATACGCATTTTTCCTGTCAAATGGAGAATAGTACGGTCTTTATAACCGATTTCATGGGGCCAGGCTTTGTTATTAAGGAGAAAATTGCTATTTTTGCAGACTTGACCAATACGAAGTAAACAATCAAAAATACGAAATGAAAACCTACTCAACCCAAAACATCCGCAACGTGGTTCTCATCGGCAGTGCAAAATCCGGTAAGACCACGCTCTCCGAAGCAATGCTCTACGAAGGCAAGGTAATCGACCGCCGCGGCAGCGTCGAAGAGAAAAACACCGTCTCCGACAACACCGAATTCGAGCAGACCAACCAGAAATCCATCAACGCCACACCTCTGTACGCAGAGATCGGCGGCTGCAAGGTCAACATCATCGATGCCCCCGGCAGTGACGATTTCTCCGGCGGAGCACTCTCCGCTTTCAAGGTGGTCGAGTCCGCAGCCCTCGTCCTCAACGCCACTCAGGGCGTCGAGGTGGGTACCGAGATATTCGGCCGTTACGCCGAGCAGTACGGCATACCCGTGTTCGTCACCGTCAACCAGCTTGACCACGAGAAAGCCAACTGGGACCTCGTACGCAATTCCCTCGCAGAGGCATTCGGCAAGAAGGCCGTCATCGCCCAGTTCCCCGTCGCTCCCGGCGCAGGTTTCAAGGGCGTCGTGGACGTCATCACGATGAAGTATTACAATGAGAAGAACGAGGCGCTCGACATCCCCGCCGAATTCGCCGACGAGGCTGAAGAGCTCCGCGCAGAGCTCATGGAAAAGGCTGCAGAAGGTGACGACGACCTCATGATGAAGTTCTTCGACACCATGGAGCTCACCACCGACGAGATCCGTGAAGGCCTCCGTGCCGGCATGGAGAAGGGCGAGGCCATCCCCGTATTCTGCGTCAGTGCAAAGCAGAATATCGGTGTCCGCCGCCTCCTCGAATTCGTCGTCGACGTGACCCCCGCCCCGAAGGTCGAAGCTACCGGTGCCACCAGCCTCTTCATCTTCAAGACTTCCGTCGAACAGCACCTCGGTGAGGTCTCCTACTTCAAGGTATTCAGCGGTACGCTCAATGAGGGTGCCGACCTCGTCAACCCCGAGACCGGCAACGGCGAGCGCCTCAGCGCCATCTACGCCGTCGCAGGTGCCAAGAAGGAAAAAGTCTCCTCCATCAGCGCAGGTGACATCGGTTGCGTCATGAAGCTCAAGAGCGGCAAGTACAACACCACTCTCGCAGCCGCCGGCGTCGACGCCATTCCTCACATGGAATTCCCTGACTACAAGTATCGTTGCGCAGTCAAGGCAGTCGACAAGAACGACGAGGCCAAGGTCGGCGACGCTCTCAACAAGATCGCCGCACAGGATCCTACCCTCCATGTCGAATACTCCAAGGAGCTCCGCCAGACCATCCTCAGCGGTATGGGCGAGCAGCACATCAACTATGTGAAGTGGAGAGTCACCACCGAGTTCAAGCTCAACATCGAGCTCTACGCCCCGAAGGTCCCTTACCGTGAGACCATCACCAGGGTCGCAACCGCCACATACCGCCACAAGAAGCAGTCCGGCGGCGCCGGTCAGTTCGGCGAAGTCTCAATGCTCATCTGCCCCTACATCGAGGGTGAGCCCGCAAGCAACAAATTCAAGATCGACGGCAAGGACACCGAGCTCAAGATCAAGAACCAGCAGGTCTTCGACCTCGAATGGGGTGGCAAACTCGAGTACATCAACTGCGTCGTCGGCGGTGCCATCGACGAAGGCTTCATGCCCGCTATCCTCAAGGGTATCAACGACAAGATGACCGAAGGCCCTCTCACCGGCTCCTACGCCCGTGACATCCGCGTCTATGTCTACGACGGCAAGATGCACCCGGTCGACTCCAAGGAAATCGCCTTCATCATCGCCGGCCGCAACGCCTTCAAAGAGGCATTCCGCAACGCCGGTCCGAAGATCCTCGAGCCTATCTACAACGTCGACATCATCACTCCCAGCGACTATGTCGGTCCCTGTATGTCTGACCTCAACACCCGCCGCGGCATGATCATGAACCAGGACATGGACAAGGGCTTCACCGTCCTCCACGCCCGCGTTCCGCTCGCAGAGCTCTATCGTTATTCGACGATCCTCAGCTCCCTCACCGGCGGCTCCGCAACCTTCACAATGAAGTTCGCCGAGTACCAGCAGGTCCCTGCAGACGTCCAGACCAAGCTCCTCGCCGAGTACGCCGCCCAGGAGCAGGAAGAAGACTAATACTGACGCAATATGGTAAAGAAACTCTTTGCACTGTCCTTCGTGACCCTTGCCCTCCTCGTCTCCTGTGGCGGTAACGGCAAGAAAAACGAATCCAAGGACGCGGCGGCCCAGACCGAGAAGGCCAGTCCCGTAGACCAGAAAGCCATTGACAAGGCAGCCGAGACCGAGGTTGAGGTCCCTGAGGCAGAGCAGCCCGCCAAGGAAGAAGGCATCATCAACCTTGCAGGCAAGATTGCAGGTGTTCCCGTCCACATGTCCCTCGTCGAGAAGGAAGACGAAATCGTCTACGGCCGCTACTATTATGACAAGCAGCGCGCCTCCGGCAACACGGCTTCCCTCAAGCTTGTCGGCTATTTTGACGACAGCAACAATCTCCTCATTTACGAGTTCGACGAGAACAATCTCCCCACCGGTGTCATGACCGGCCTCGTCACCCTCAAGGGCATCAAGGGCCAGTTCCTCCGCACCAAGGATCTCAAGGAGTTCGAATTCGACCTCGCCCGCACCGATGAGGACAACTACTTCACCCTCGCGGACCTGACCTTCGACAATCCTTTCGACTTTGACGTCGAAGAGGAAATCCCCGACGCCGGCGACTTCGCCGATTACGACGAATACGTCCGCAGCGTCCTCAGCGCCTCCTCCAACGCCACCGCCGAAGACCTCCTCCGTCAGTACGGCATGTAATCCTCCGGTTCCCGGAAAACAATAAAGAGAGGGTGACCCAAGTCGAAAGACCGAAGTCACCCTCTCATTTATCGTCGAAAAATCTCTACCTCACCGCAAGAGCCTCTACCTCCTCTGCAGAAAGGCCGGTGGCCTTGGTTATAACATCTACATTCATGTTCATCGCAAGCATGTTGCGGGCGACTTCGGCCTTGCCTTCAGCTTTTCCTTCAGCTTTTCCTTCAGCCTTACCTTCGGCGGCCCCTTCCTCACGGCCTTTCCGTTCGGCGTAGTTGATTTGTGCGATTATGTCCAGTTTCGTTGTCATGATCTTATCATAGTTTTCAAGTTCCTTCTGAGTCAGATTCGCAAGATTGATTGCC
>CAJODR010000033.1 GCA_905233275.1 uncultured Bacteroidales bacterium
TCTTTCCGCCTTCGGGTGGTGCAATCCCTCGGAATACTCCTCGAAGCTCCAATTTGGGGCGTTTTCGTCAATGTCCGTCCAGCGGAATCCATTGCCACCGTGAGGTGGATTCCGGAAATCATACACATCGTGTCCTTCAGCCCTGAGCCGCTTTACGACCTCGGGGAAATAGGGATTCCTCCAGCTGGAGGCGACATAGATCTTTGCCATAGTATCGTGTATAATCGTTATCTGTACTTCCTTCTCTCCAGCACCTCACTCTCATACTCCACATACGCCTTCTTCAGGACGTCGAATATCTCCGCCCTCATCTCCTGGTTGTAGTGATTCAGCCCCTCGCTGAGATTCGCATTGGCCCGGTCCAGATCCAACCCCAGAATCTCCCCAAACGCCGCAAACACATCCTTCCGGTCAATCTGGCCGCCAACCTCATCCGTGAAGTAACCGGCCTCGTGCAGCGCCACCAGAACCCGCAGGAAGTCCAGCTTCCGGCCGGCGCCGGCATTCAGCTTCACCGCCTTGTGCGCAGCCCTCTTCCCGTGCTCTTTGTCGTACTCCTTCTGCCAAGACTCCGGATACGGCATCCGTACCGGCATGGAAACTTCCTGATGGAGAGAGAAGTCGTTAATCACCCCGTTATTGTTCAGCGTATCAATCTTCATTGTGCAATCTTAGGCAAACCCGGGCCGCAATCCGGCAGCTGCACGGAGGAGCCCGAAATCTCGTTCAACGTACCATTGTTGTTCAGCGTCCCGATGTGAACCTCGTACTTCTCGGAATGCTCCCGCACCTGGGCGAACACCCTGGTCATCACTTCCTCGGCCTTGGTGCTCCAGCCGGTCCCGGTGAGCAGGAAATTGATATGCTGCAGGGCCTCGGTCTGCATACTGAACGTGGGCAGCCGCAGGATGCACTCGGCAATCTTGTTGAAGGAGATATGCGAGCGTCCCAGCTGCTCCTCCATAGCCTTGATGGTGGCCTTGTATTCCTCGGACTCCTTCATCCGCTGGGCGTTCTCGGCCTGGGCCTGGGCGAGTTGCTGCTTCTTTTCCTCAATCTCCCGGCGGACCTCCGTGAGTTCCTCGGTAGCGCGGGCAAGTTCTGCCAGGGCCTGCGGATTGGCGTCGTAGTCGGAAGGTTTGATTTCCGCGGCCGTCTTGTGGTAGAGGTCGTTCTGGACGTCATCGCCGACATAGACCTGAAGGATCTGCTCTTCGGTGAGCTGGGCCTTCAGCAGGGCTTCGGATTCCTGCAGGAAGATGTCGTCCAGGTTGTTGTGCAGGATGGCGTAGGCACGGAGCTGCCCCAGGATGGCTTTGGCCACCAGCTGGGGGTATTCGTAGGTGCGGGCCAGTACCAGGATGCGGTTGACGTTGACCGGAAGGAAGTTCTGCGTCATCCAGCACCAGTTGACGAAGTCGGAGTTGGAGAAGTAGGGCGTCCGGGGATAGAAGTCGATGTAGGCAGTCTTGACGGGAAGGGCCTTGAGGATGCGTTTCAGGGCGGTTGGCGTGACAGCCTTGACAATCTGCCGGCGGAGCCCTTCAAGAACGTCAAAATGGTCCAGAAGGCGGTAAGTGACGGCGTAAACGGCGCAGGCGACCTTGCGGCCCATGCGCTGGCGGGTTTCGTCGAAGTAGTCGGCTTTGAAGTCCAGCTCCGGGTTGAAGTCCAGCAGGAGTGCGCGGGCCTGATAGTAGGCTTCGTCCACGATATCCTCGGCTGTCCATTTCCTGGAGGTGGCTCCCATCTGGTCCAGGGAGACGGCGATTGCCCGGACGAAGTTTTCTTCATTCAGGTACTCTTCCCACTGCTGCCGGGTGGTGTGTATGAGCTCTCTGCCGTGTTTCATCTCTGTGAGCAGGCTTTTCAGCCCCTCATTGCGATTGGTCTATGTGTCCAGATGTAAAGTGTGGGAATACAAAGATAACGATTTTGGGTGACAGATTGTTAGTAAAATTGAGGCAAAAGCAATGAGCACCCGGCAAATACGCGTTGCAGGGTGCTCAGATAAGGGAAAAAGTTTTCAACAGGTTTTTCTACTATCTACGGCCGTTTCGGATGAGCCAGTCGTCCACCTCGCTGCGGCGGAAATAATAGGATTTGGCATTCTGATAGTACGGGAAGCCGTCGTAGCGTATCCACTGATAGATGGTGCAGCGGGCGTTGTGGTGTAAAGCCGCGCCCACAGCAAGGCCGTTGCCATCAAGATGGTCGAGGAACCCACCGCAGCCGCCGTGGACATCCGTGCCGACTACGTGGCCAAGAACGGCAACCCCAACGCAGCAGCGCCGAAGATCTTCTTCCGCTACTACTACGTCAACTCCAGCACCGGCGAGAAGTCCGGCACCATGCTGGCGGAGTGCAAGTGGACTCCGGGCGCCTAAGCAAAGGCCATCCTCAATCCTTGCCCATTTGACGGGCGAGGGAACAAAAAGATTTCCTGCCTTCCTTTCGGGGGGGCAGGATTTTTTGTTTTGTATACCGTAATAAAGGACCAGCTTGAAGCGGCGGAGGAGGCATGGTCGGGGCGATTACCGACGATGCATTAGTCATCTGGCTCCATCCAATAATGGTCATGGGAGCCGGCAAGAATGCTGTTTTCTTCGGTCAAATTGACAACCTGCACTTTAGGAGTCTCGTAGGGTTGTTTGTTCTGGAGAATACCTTCCATTGCTATTTACCTATTAATCTGTTTGGGACCAAAAATAATAATACTCAGCGAGATATGCAACAGTAAAACCCGACCATAACGGTATAATTGACAAAAACGGTTGGTAACCTTGACAAAAGTGGTTGGTGACGGCCGCCGCGAGGAGGGCCATTTTACGGAGCCCATCGCAGCGGCGAGCCGTAGCCACCGAGCCGCGTAATGCGAGGTGGCGTCACCTTTGCCACGTCGACGTAAAAACAGCATTGTACGGCCCTATACACGTCAACACGGCAGTAATTTATGCCACATAAAGCGATTTCGTTGCCGTGTTGACAAACAATCGGCCACATGTGCTTTCTATTCGTCAACGTGGCAAATAAAGGTGAGCTTTGACGCCTCCTTATTTTTGCCTTATCACTCATTAGAAGAAACCGTTTTCTTCTAATTTGCATAAAAGTCAATGAATCAGCAAATTATAAAGAAATTAAACGCGACGTATGGCGTGGAAAGTTCGTGGCTCGTTCCGGGTTGACACCCCCTTACGAGCCATTCATATAAAGAAATTACGCACAACCTTACTTTTTCTATGCGTAAAATTGTGCGTAATCTTGCTAACTTGCTGATTTTCAGCGTGTTAAGTGGTGCTGGGAAGAATCGAACTGCCGACACATGGATTTTCAGTCCATTGCTCTACCATCTGAGCTACAGCACCGTGGTGTTTTGGGACTGCAAAGGTAAGTATTTTTTTTGAGTGTGCAAATTTTTTGTGGCAATTTTAATATTTGTAAATAAATGTATTGTTTGTCTGGTTTATTATTCTTAAATTTGAGGTCAAAGTTGGATAATGTTTTTTTAAACCTTAAATAATTAACTCTAAAACCTTAAATTTATGGAAGCACAGGAAATTACCCAAAAACTGACCCAGGCACAAGGCATTTTCAACAAAGCACTTGCTGTCGTTGACGATGGATCATTCTTCCGTAAACCCCTGAATTGGGTTTATAAAGCCATCGGTATCCTCGGAGCCATTTTCCAGATTGTCGCTCTTGTCACGATTATCAGCGAGACATCTGACATGCTCGGAAGTGTCGGTGCATATATCTTCTACGTCCTCCTTGTTCTCGCATTCATCGTCGAAATCATCATTACAGTTATTTACTGGTGGAAGAGGAGCAAGATGGTTACTGCTACGTCAGAGCCGGAAGATGAAATTTTCGTGATTCCCATCATTGCCCACATTATTCAGTGCGCCGGCGAGATTACCGGTATCCGCATGGCTATCCTTGCAGTGATCTTCTTCTTCTTCCCGTTCTTCGCCGGTGATATGGGCTCATTCTTCGTGCAGTACATCATTCTGCCCATCGCCCTGCTGGTCGGATTTGTCATCATGGCTTATCTCACCGTGGTATTCTTCCGCTACATTGCTGAGTGCATAAAGGCAAAGGCTATTACCGCCAACGCTGCAAAGAAGATTACCCGTCAGCTCGATAAGAAATAGTTCATTCTCAATATCATGAATTGAGGCCTTGTCTCCTTGCCGGGAGACAAGGTTTTTTTTGTCGTTAATATTTTTCTTATTATATTTGGAGTCATGAGTTTAACTGTCTAAAAGTCTTAATACTATGTTTGATCATCTGTCTTCAGGCAAAAAGATTTCCCTTCTGGCCTTAGCGGCTGTGACTTATTTCATGCTTGGCGCCTTTATCTGCGGTATCGGCGAAGTTTATGAATTGGCCATGCTGTTCAGCTTCATCGCGGTCTTCGGCTATCTGTTAGCCGTGCTTGCAGGTGGCATCGATTTCAAGGCTCCCCGTGATCTCGCCCGTGCCGGTGCTTGGCTTTTTGCTTTCCTGGCATGTGTTTTCATGATGCTTGGTTCACCTGTCGTGACTCTCATCATGTTCTTCTTCGCCATGGCGGGTGCCGGCGCTGTTGTCGCGCTTGACTTCAAGGAGACCCAGAAACCCAACATCATCTATTGTGTCCTGGCTTTCTGCTTCCTGCTCCTCTTCATTTTCTGGATCATCATCGCATCCTCACCGACCAGCACCATTTACATGCTGTCATTCCTCCTCCCCGGACTCTTCCTCGCATGCGCAGCCGGCTACAAGTGCTACCTCCTTGTAACCGAGAAGGAATAATTTGATTTTTCGGATAAAATACCTATATTTGCCGGCCGCTTTACCTGAAGAGCGGCTGGTTTTGTGATATGATGAATATCTTCTACAGGAAAAACGGATTGATCGAGGTTTCCCAGTCGGGAACTGTATTCTCCGGTCTTACGCTTCAGGACATCGTCTGGATCGATCTCCTTTCCCCGTCGGGTGAGGAGAAGCGTCTCGTCGAGACATTCCTCGGCACCGAGATCCAGAGCCGTGCGCAGGCCGAGGAGATCGAGAGTTCGTCCCGTTTTTCCGAGACCGACAGGGCCATATTCGCCAATACCAACTTCCTGATTCCGGGACCTGAAGAGTATTCGATGGAGGCGGTGTCGTTCATCCTTGTCGAAGGCACGCTGACCACGCTCCGGGAGGTGCCGCTGCGCAGTTTCACTGAGCTCCAGCGGCGAATGATTGCGAACCCCCGGCAGTATCCCGGCGGCTTCACGGTATTCGTCAGCATTCTCGACCAGAGGGTCGACCTCGACGCCGACATGATCGAGCTCATGTCCAAGGAGATCTCCCAGTACAGCAGGAGGGTCAACCAGCAGGAGGATATCAACGAGGACTTCCTCCTCGACATCAACCAGTTGCAGGAAAACGCCATGATCGTCAGGGAGAATGTCGTCGACAAGCAGCGCCTCATCTCCGGCCTCCTCCGCAGCGACAAGTATCCTCCTTATCTGGAATCCCGCCTCAATGTGCTCCTGCAGGATATCTCGTCGCTCCTCAACCATACCAATTTCGGTTTCGAGAGGCTCGAATACCTCCAGGACACCGTCCTCGGTATCATCAACCTCGACCAGAACCGCATCATGAAGATATTCACCCTCGTGTCGCTCTTCCTGATGCCTCCGACCCTGGTGGCGAGTTTCTACGGCATGAACGTTATCCTGCCCATGACGGGGACCTCCTGGGACTGGGTCATCATCATCGGCGTCATGCTGCTTTCTATCGGTGTGATCTGGTACTTTTTCAAGAAGCGCAAACTCTTCTGAAAAAAATCGGGACCGCCCTCTTGCAAAACCAGTTTATTTTCAATAACTTTGCACGCTTTTTCGGAAAGGCGTGTTTTTTTGCCCTCCGAAAGGTACAAAAAATAATGTTAAACCCCTAATTTGTTTTAAAACTGAATTATGGAAGAAGAAATCAAGAAAACGGCTCTCAATGCCTCCATCCCTCCGGAAGAATTCGACTGGGACGCATTTGAGAAAGATGCCGACTACGGTGCAGACCGCAGCGAAATCGAGGCCCTCTATGCCCCGACCCTTTCCCGTATCAACGAGAACGAGGTAGTCGAAGGTGTCGTCACCTCCATCAACAAGAGGGAGGTCGTCGTCAACATCGGCGCAAAGAGCGAAGGTGTCATCTCCGCCCCCGAGTTCCGTTACAACCCCGATCTCAAGGTCGGTGACAAAGTCGAAGTTCTCGTCGAGAATGCAGAGGACCGCAAAGGTCAGCTCGTCATCTCCCACAAGAAGGCACGCGCCCTCAAGTCCTGGGACATGGTCAACGAAGCTTACGACAAAGGCGAAATCGTCAAAGGTTACGTCAAGACCCGCACCAAAGGCGGCATGATCGTCGACGTGTTCGGTATCGAGGCCTTCCTCCCCGGCAGCCAGATCGACATCAAGCCCATTCGCGATTACGATGTATACGTTGACACCACCATGGAGTTCAAGATCGTCAAGATCAACCAGGAATTCCGCAACGTGGTCGTCAGCCACAAGGCCCTCCTCGAGGCCGAACAGGAGCTCAAGCGCTCCGAGCTCATCTCCCATCTGGAGAAGGGCCAGGTCCTCGAAGGCACTGTCAAGAACATCACCAACTACGGTGTATTCGTCGACCTCGGCGGCGTGGACGGTCTCATCCACATCACCGACCTCAGCTGGGGACGTATCAACCATCCCGAAGAGGTCGTCGCCCTCGACGAAAAGATCAAGGTCGTCGTCCTCGACTTCAACGAGCAGCAGAAGAGGATCGCCCTCGGTCTCAAGCAGCTTACCGCACATCCTTGGGAGGACCTCAGCGCCGACATCAAAGTCGGTGACACCGTCAAAGGAAAGGTCGTCGCCATCGCCGACTACGGTGCATTCATCGAGGTTGAGCCCGGTGTCGAAGGTCTCGTTCACGTCAGCGAGATGAGTTGGAGCCCCCGTCTCCATAGCGCACAGGAATTCCTCAAGATGGGTGACGAGGTCGAAGCAGTCGTCCTCACCCTCGACCGTGAGGCCCGCAAGATGTCCCTCGGACTCAAGCAGCTCACTGTCAACCCTTGGGACACCATCCGCGAGAAATATCCCGTCGGCAGCAAGCACACCGCCACCGTACGCAACGTCACCAACTTCGGCGTATTCGCCGAGCTCGAGGACGGCGTCGAAGGCCTCGTCCACATCAGCGACCTCAGCTGGAACAAGATCAAGCATCCTTCAGAGATGGTCGCTTCCGGTGACACTCTCGAAGTCATCATCCTCGACTTCGACGAGCAGAACCACAAGCTTTCCCTCGGTCACAAGCAGCTTACTCCCAACCCTTGGGATGAGCTCGAGGCCAAATATCCCGTCGGCACCACCGTCGAGGCTACCGTAGCCACCGTCGCCGACAAGGGTATCACCCTCACCTTCGAGGACGGCACCGAGGCATTCGCCTTTGTCCGCGAAATGGTCAAGGAAGACGGCAAACCCGCAGTTGCCGGTGACAAACTCCCCGTCAAGATCGTCGAGCTCCGTCGCAGCAACCGCCGCATCCTCGTCTCCCACGTCCGCACCTATGCCGAGGCCAAGGCCGAAAAGGTCGCCACCGAGGCTGACAACACCAAGAAGGTCGTCAAGAAGATCAACTCCAACATCGAGAAGGCCACCCTCGGCGACATCTCCGAGCTCGCAGCCCTGAAGGACAAGCTCGAAAAAGGCGAGTAAGCCCTTCCCACGATGTTCGAATTCACCGTGACCTTCTTAGGCACCGCTTCGGCGATGCCCGTCAAGGACAGGAATCAGAGCGCCCAGGCACTTCAGGTGCACGGGCGCTCATTCCTTGTCGATTGCGGTGAAGGCACGCAGCGCCGTATGGTCCAGTGCGGCGTTCCGATGCAGAAGATCGACACGATATTCATTTCCCATGTCCACGGGGATCACGTATTCGGCCTCAGGAGTCTTCTGTCGACCTACGGAATGGGCGGTAGGACGGCGCCGGTGACCATTTTCGGCCCACCGAACCTAGGCCCCATGCTGAAGTTCTTCCTGTCCTACAGCGGAGAATCGATGCCTTTCGAGATCCAATTCGTCCCCTTGAAGATGAAGGGTCCCGAGGTCATCCTGGACACCAAGGCTTGCGACGTACTCGCATTCCCGCTCGACCACGGCATTGAGACATTCGGCTTCATTTTCCGCGAGAAAGAGCCCCTGTGGAATGTCCGCAAGGATGCTGTCGAGCGCCTGGGCCTGACCCTGACAGAGATCGGTTCGCTCAAGCGCGGCGAAGATATAGAAAGGGGTGGGGAAGTGCTGAAAGTCACGGACCTGGCCTACAAGCCCTATTCGCCGAGAAGCTACGCATACGTCAGCGACACGGCGGTATTCCCGGAGGAGTCGGATTGGCTCCGCGGCACCCGCTGGATTTACCATGAGACGACATTCCTCGCGGAATACGGCGACAAGGCGTCTGCGCGTAAACATTCGACGACGCTCCAGGCTGCGGAGGTCGCCCGTGATGCGGGAGCCGAGCGTCTCTACATCGGTCATTATTCGTCGAGAAATCCCGACGCAAACCTCTACGAAGCCGAATGCCGCACTGTCTTCCCGGAAACGTATGCAGCGGCTGACGGCCTTGTAGCCGAATTCCCACTTGACAGGTATGAGCCGTAAGAAGAAAGCCCCGTCCCGCAGAGTCGCATGGCTCGTCGCTGGTGCACTTGTCCTGGTCGCCGGCGCTCTCCTATATGTTTACGGAGGACGCTACTGGTACGACCACAGGACCCCGAATTTCAAGGCCAAATCGGTCGTCGACGTGTATCCGGGGACGACCGCGGATTCGCTGCTCAGCATTGTCAAACCGCTCGCCAAGGATCCCGCCAGCGTTGAAAGGGCGTTCCGGAGCGAGGGGCTCACAGGAGCAGTTAAGCCTGGCCGTTATGTCATCGATCCTACGGTTACCAGCGTGTATGCCGCGAGGATGTTCGCCCACGGCTGGGAGAGCGATATTTCGCTTACGATAGCGCCGACGTTCCGCTTCAAAAGCGGACTGGCTGACCAGCTCGGCAGGCAGCTTATGATTGGCCGCGAGCCGATTGCCGCTGCGCTGAATGATCCCGCGTTCCTCTCCCGTTACGGGATGGATACGCTCACGGTCCTGACAGCATTCATCCCCGATACCTACAGCATCAAATGGTCGGTTTCCGTTGATGATTTGTTTGAAAGGGTCAAGGCTGAATACGACGCTTACTGGAACGAAGAGCGCAGGGCTGCTGCAGCCGCACAGGAGCTCACTCCGACCGAGGTGGCGATCCTTGCCTCCATCGTTCACGAAGAGACCAAAAACGTCCCTGAGATGCCCACAATCGCGGGCGTCTATCTCAACCGCCTGCACACCAAGGGCTGGAAACTCGAAGCGGATCCTACCCTGAACTATCTCCAGGGCTACCGCGAAAGCCATCTCTACGACCGGCACAAAAGGGTTGATTCGCCATATAATACATATATGTATCCCGGTCTCCCTCCCGGCCCGATTTCCTGCAGTCCCAAGGAGTGCCTCGAAGCAGTCCTTCATCCGGAGATGCACAAATACTACTTCTTCTGCGCATCTCCCGACAACTTCCATCTCTCCGAGAAGGACCGCCATCACAATTTCGCCGCCACAGGCGCAGAGCACAGCCGCAATGCGGCCGCATTCCAGGCCGCCCAGCGCCGTTACGAACAGTCCAAAAAGTAGACGACCATGCATCCAGTTGAGCAATTGTTCCCGATGTATTCACCGGAGTCCCTCGCCGTCATCGCCGAGGCATACGACATTGCCGCAGAGGCACTTAAGGACGATGTCCGAGGCAACGGGCATCCATTCCTCGAGCACCCGGTCGCGGTCGCGCAGATTGTTTCCGGCGAGGTTGGGCTGGCGCCCGAATGCGTCGCGGCGGTATTCCTCCATGAGGCACTGAGGCTGCATCCGGAGACTGACATTCACCGTCCGGTATTCGACGAAAGTATATACACGATGGTGGACGGCCTCGGCAAGATTGCGACGATCAGCCCACGCGACACCCGCCTGGAAGCCGAGAATTACAAGAAGCTCATCATACAGTATTCCCGTGACCCGAGAGTCACCGTCCTCAAGCTGGCGGACCGCCTGGAGGTGATGCGCAGCCTCAGCGTTCTTCCCCGCACGTCGAGGGAGAAAAAGGTCCTGGAGACGCTTCTGCTCTATATTCCGATAGCCCACCAGCTGGGCCTCTACAACATGAAGCGGGAGATGGAAGACATCTATCTCAGCTACGCCGAACCGGAGCAGTACCGCCTCATCACCAACAAGCTGCGCGCAACGCAGAGGGACCGCGAGAAGCTGATGACCGAGTTTATCCATCCCCTCGAGCGCAAGCTCTCCGATGCCGGCATTCACTACAAGCTGAAGATAAGGACCAAGGCCGCGTACTCCATATGGGCCAAGATGCAGAAGCAGAAAGTGCCTTTCGAGGGCATCTATGACGTATTCGCCATTCGCTTCATCATCGACTGTGAGGAGGATCCAAAGGTGGAGAAGGACCTCTGCTGGCAGGTCTATTCCTTCGTTACCGAAGAATACGAACCCGACACGTCCCGTCTCCGCGACTGGATCTCCAACCCCAAGCCCAACGGCTACGAATCCCTCCACATCACGGTCAAAAACCGCGACGGTGCCTCCCTCGAAGTGCAGATCCGCACGCACCGCATGGACGAGATCGCCGAGAACGGATTCGCCTCCCACTGGTCCTACAAGGGCATTCGCCGTGAGGAAAGCATGGACAACTGGCTGGGCGCGGTCCGCTATGCGCTGGAGCATCCGGACACTGATTCGCCCGAAGATATGCCGCAGCCGCCCGGCGGGGAAATATTCGTCTTTACGCCTACCGGCGAATTGAGACGGCTCCCTGAAGGCGCCTCAGTGCTCGATTTCGCATTCCTCATCCATACAGGCATCGGTCTGCGCTGTTCAGGCGCCAGGGTCAACGGCAAGTCCGTCCCCATCAAGGAGAAGCTCTCGACCGGCGACTCCATCGAAATCCAGACCACCAAAAACCAGCGTCCTTCCCCGGACTGGCTGAACTGGGTGGTTACTTCCAAGGCACGGACCAAGATTCGCCAAGCCCTCGGCGAGGGCGAACAGAAACGCGCCGCAGCAGGCAAGGAACTCCTCTCCCGACGTCTCAAGAACTGGAAGCTCGCGTTCCCCGACGAAATGCTCGCGGAGCTGATGAAAAAGCGCCATTATCCGACGGTCAACAGCTTTTACGCGGCAGTAGGGGAGGGAGAGATAGACCTCGCCGACATCAAGGAATACATCCTCACCGAGGACGCCCGCAAGGCGGAGGCCATCGAGGCAGCCCAGGCGGCCGAATCGGCAAAAGTACGCCACACCGTCTCCGGCCCCCACGAGGATGACATCCTCGTACTCAGCGCCCGCGGCGTCAAGGGCCTGGATTACAAGATGGCCCACTGCTGCAATCCGGTCTACGGCGACGATGTATTCGGCTTCGTAAGCCGCACGGACGGCATCAAGATCCACCGCATGACCTGCCCCAACGCCGCCCGTCTCATGGAAATGTACCCGTACCGCATCCAAAAGGTCCGCTGGTCAGACGCGCCGTCAGGCGGAGCCTTCCAGGTCGCCCTCAAGGTCACCGCGGCGGCGGAAAACACCGTCGTCTCCGGAATAATGAACACCGTGGGAATGTTCCGCGCTTCGGTCCGCAGTCTCAGCGTCACCGAAAACCCCCGCCAGGGCACATTCGAAATCTCCCTCAAAATCTCCGTCTCCTCCAACCTCGAGCTCGACAAAGTCCTCTCCCAACTCCGGGCGCTCAAAGACGTCCTCAAAGTCGTAAGACAATAGAAACTAATCTTTCCAGACTTTTAGATACTGCTGCAGCGCCCACATCTCGTCGCGGTAGCGGGCGGCGGCGGTGAAGTCGAGGTCGGCAGCGGCCTTTTGCATTTTGCGCTTGGATTCTTCTACGGCTTTTTCCACCTGGGGCCTTGTCATTGAACGGATGACGGGATCCTGGAGGACGGCGGCGAGGTCGGCGGTGATGTAGCCGTCGACGAATGCGGAGTGGCCTTCGCGCTTGGAGTCGTGGCCGAAGCCGACGGTGATGTGCCCCTTGCCGAGCTCTGACGGCGAAGGGATGTAGGTCGGATCCGCGACGGAATTGGGGGCGCTCACGCGGCCGTTGGCCGAATTGGCGAGGCGAGGATTCTCGCCTCCTTCCAGGAGGAATCCGCTGACGTGGGAGGTGTCCTCTTTCGCTCTTGAGAGCTCGCCGAGGAGGACGTTGGACTTGACGCTGACCTGAGTCGGGGTGATGCCGTGTATCTTATTGTATTCCTGTTGTTTCCGGCGCCGGCGGTTGGTCTCGTAGATGGTCTCTTTCATCGAATCCGTGATGGTGTCGGCGTACATGATGACGAGGCCGTTGAGGTTGCGGGCGGCGCGTCCTGCGGTCTGAGTGAGCGCGCGTCCGGAACGCAGGAAACCCTCCTTGTCGGCGTCGAGAATGGCTACGAGCGAAACGCTCGGAATGTCCAGCCCTTCGCGGAGGAGGTTGACGCCGATCAGGACGTCGAAGAGGCCGTTCTTGAAGTCCTCTATGATTTCGACGCGCTCAGCCGTGTCCACGTCGGAATGGATGTAGCGGCAGCGGACTCCTCTCTTGCCGAAGTAGCTGTCAAGCTCTTCCGCCATCCTTTTGGTGAGGGTGGTGACGAGGACTCGTTCGTCCCTTTCGGCGCGGCGGAGTATCTCCTCCATGAGGTCGTCGACCTGGTTTTCCGTCGGGCGAACCTCGATGGGAGGGTCCAGCAGGCCGGTGGGACGGACAATCTGTTCAACGACAAGTCCTTCCGAGCGTTCGAGTTCGAATTCCGTCGGCGTGGCGCTGACGAATACCGTCTGGCCGGTAATGGCTTCGAATTCGTCGAAGGTGAGCGGGCGGTTGTCCGCCGCTGCCGGAAGACGGAATCCGTATTCGATGAGAGTGGCTTTCCGCGAATGGTCGCCGCCGTACATCGCATGGATCTGCGGCAGCGTGACGTGACTTTCGTCGATGAATGTGATGAAGTCGTCGGGGAAGTAGTCAATGAGGGTGAAAGGGCGCTGGCCAGGCTTCCTGCCGTCGAAGTAGCGGGAATAATTCTCCACTCCGGGGCAGTAGCCCATCTCCTTGATCATCTCCATATCGTATTCGACCCTCTGGCGCAAACGCTTGGCTTCCAGGCCTTTGCCTATGGATTCGAAGTATTCGGTCTGGCGGATCAGGTCGTCCTGGATCTCAGGGATGACGCGGGCTCCCTTCTCCTTGGAGGTCACGAAGTTCTTGGCGGGGTAGAGGAGTATCTCCTCCAGGCGGTCGAATGTGCCTCCGGTCACCGGGTCGATGAGGGATATGCTTTCGACTTCGTCGCCGAAGAATTCGATTCTGGCCGCATAATCGGCTCCGCCGAGGAATATGTCCACGGTATCGCCCCTGACGCGGAATGAGCCTCTCTTGAAGTCGGTCTCGGTTCGGTAGTACAGGGCGTCGACGATCTGGTAGAGGAGCCGTGTCATCGAGAGCTGCTGACCCTTTACTACATGCACGGTCTGGTCGTGGAAGTCCTCAGGGTTGCCGATGCCATAGAGGCAGGAGACGCTGGAGACGACGATGACGTCGCGTCGGCCTGACATCAGGGCGGAGGCTGCGCTGACGCGGAGTTCGTCGATTTTGTCGTTGATACTCAGGTCTTTCTCGATGTAGGTGTCGGTCGTCGGGATGTAGGCTTCAGGCTGGTAGTAGTCGTAGTATGAGACGAAGTATTCGACGGCATTGTCGGGGAAAAAGGCCTTGAATTCGCCGTAGAGCTGGGCGGCGAGCGTCTTGTTGTGGCTGAGGACGAGGGCGGGGCGCTGGAGGTTCTGGATGACATTCGCCATGGTGAATGTCTTGCCGGAGCCGGTGACGCCGAGTAGCGTGACGTCGCTGACGCCCTTTGAGAGCGCTTCCGTCAGCTGCCTGATGGCCTCCGGCTGGTCGCCGGAAGGGGAGTATGGGGCCTGAAGTCTGAATTTCACAGCAGCAAATATAGGTAAAATCGGCTCAAAACGTCAAAAAAACCGCGATTGGGGCGAAATTTTCCAAAAAGTTTGTTGTTCTTAAAAAAAATGAATATATTTGCATTTGATTTGACAGGGGAATATACCCTGAAGCAAGAAACAATGTTTTTTTAATTCATAATTATGAAAGGTTTTAAATCTATTCTCGCAGTTGCAATCCTTGCAGCTCTCACTGTCTCCTTCAGCGCTTCCGCTCAGGAGAATGCAAACCGCGATGAAAACGGCAACGTAGTTCGCGGTGCGTACGAGACCAACGGCATTTGGGACAACTGGTTCCTCGACCTCGGTGCTGGTATTAACACCCTTTACGATGACGGCTTCCAGGGCCAGATGGGTCTCGCTACCCAGCTCAACATTGGCAAGTGGTTCACCCCCACCGTCGGTGCCCGTCTCGGCTGGAGCGGTATGGCAGTAGACGCTACTGCAAGCCACCAGTTTGTCGGTACCCGTCGTCCTCATGTTGCGTTCAACTTCATTCACGGTGACGCACTCGTCAATCTTTCCAACCTCTTCAGCGGTTACAAAGAGACCCGTTTCTGGGATGTGATCGTATATCCTACCTTCGGTGTCGGTATCACCGGAAACGGCGCTGGCCAGGAATTCACTGACAACTTCAAGAACAACGAGTATCTCGGTGGCGCAGGTCTCATCAACGAGTTCCGTCTCGGTGAGCGCGTAAACGCCAACCTTGACATCCGTGGTCTCATCGGCCGCGCCCAGGCATACAGCCGCAGCGGTCTTTTCTGCAACTTCCTCACCGTTACCGCCGGTGTTTCCATCGCTCTCGGTGACAAGGTCAACTTCGACCGTCACAGCTCCATCACTCCCGTCGTCATCCCTGTTCCCTTCACTGTGGATCAGTACAACGACCTCGCCAAGAAGGTCGCCGACCTCGAGAAAGAGAACGCCGCCCTCAAGAACAAGATTGCTGAGCTTGAGGCCCGTGAGCCCGAAATCGTCTACGTTGACAAGGGTGTTGCCACTCCTGCAGCTATCTACTTCGACCTCGGTTCCACCACCATCAGCGCCCGCGAGCAAGCTCACCTCGAGTACTTCGCTGACAACGTTGACAAGGACAAAGAACTCGAAGTTGTCGGTTCCGCTGACATGAAACCCGGCAGCCAGAAGCGCAACGAATACCTCGCCAACGAGCGTGCCAACGCAGTCAAGAAGGCCCTCGTAAAGGCCGGCTTCGATGAGAGCAAGATCTCCACAAGCGCAACCATCGACACCGCAGGTCCCAACCCGAAGAGCCGCGTTGCCACCATCAAGGTCAAATAATCCAGACCTGATCTAAAACCCTTACAAGAGGGCGACTCCCCACCGGAGCCGCCCTCTTCTTTATTGTCACTACCTTGTCATTTCGATCTGCCCCGCACCAGCCAAGTGATGGTACTCTCCATTTTTCAGGCACCACCACCGTCAGTTCGCCCCCTTTTTTGACAGTACTGTCCCATTTTTGGCACCACCACCGTCAGT
>CAJODR010000034.1 GCA_905233275.1 uncultured Bacteroidales bacterium
CTTCGCCCTCATTCCATTTTCCGTTCACTACCTTAAAGGTCACCGTGTACGAAATAAATCCCTTGATCGTCAGTGTCTGATTGCCGGACGCATTTGTCGTATCGGTTGCCTTTACGCGGACATAGTATGTTCCGGGGACAAGGCCCGTGAAGAGGTCCTTGAGCTCAAATCCGGCCTGGTTGAGGGCGTCCACCGTGCCGGTGTGCATACCCTTGACGACACCGAGCGGAGTGGCGCCTGTGATGGCGTCAGCGCCCCAGTCGGAGGTGATCCATACCGAGTTGCCTGACATGCTCTTCGGATAGGAGAAGAAGAGGAATGCGCGGGTGAGGAGCGCCGGGTTCCAAATATTCATGCCGGTGCCGCCGAACACTTCCTTGCCGAATATGACGGCGAATGCAACGGCGATGCCAAGCATCCACAGCGGAACGTCCACGGGGACGATCAGCGGGATGAGGAATCCGGTCACCAGATATCCCTCGTTGACTTCCTCCTCGCGTATCTGGGAGGAGGCGAATTCAATGCCGAGACCTACGAGGTAGGAGACGATGAACAGGGGAAGCATCTTCAGCAGGCCGAACCAGAACTTGTGCCAGAATCCCCAGGCGAGGCCTGAGTAGAGGGCGGTCTGGTGACCTACGTTGTACATGCCGAAAAGGGCTGCGGGGATGAGTGCGATGACTACGAGGATCATCACCCTCTTGAGGTCGACGCTGTCGCGGATGTGCGAACCCCTGCGCGTCACCGTGGCGGGTACGCGGAGGAAGGTGTCGAATGCGTCGATAGTCGAATGGAGCCAGTACAGACGGCCGCCTTTCTCAAAAAGGCCGGGCTTCGGGGTTTTGTTTTCTTCTGCCATAGTCGTTACTGTTTAAGCCATTTCTTTCAGCATGATGTCGATGCCGTCCTGGATGATCGACTGGATCTCGTTCTTGGACGGGTCGACGAATTCGGCGAGAGCCAGATCCTCGGGCAGGACTTCGTATATGCCGAATTTTTCCATCTTGTCGATGTCACCGGCGAGGCAGGCCTTGATGAGGTAGATGGGAAAGATGTCCATCGGGGTGACGTCCGAGAAGCATTTGCTTTCGACGAATGCGCGGGGACCGCCGTGGACATTGGTGCCCATGTCGTATTTCTTGCGGGGGGTGAGCCAGGAGAAGTAGCATCCGGACGAGGAGAACTCGTTGAAGCGGAACGGCTTTGCCCAGCCGAGAAGCTCGCGGTTGTCGTCTTCGCGGATGAGGGTGATCTGGTCCTGGAAGAATCCGAGATAGCCGTCGGGACCGAGAATTTCGCCCGTGAGGACGTCTCCGCCGATGATGCGGACTCCTTCAGTGGTCTCGGTGATTTCCTTGACGGGGGTGCCGGGGAGGGCTGTTACGTAAGCCGGATCCTTGGCTGCGGGGCCGGTTACGGCGACCTTGCGTGCAAGATTGAGCTTGCCGGTGCGGACGACTGCGCCGATTGCGGCCACACCGAGGAGGGAGACGGTCCATACGGTGTCGCCCTTCAGGATAGGGGAGATGTGGCTGATCTGTACGCCTACGTTTCCTGCGGGGTGCTTGCCGGAGACGGTGTGCTTGATTACGTTCTCAATCTTGTGGAAAGGAGAGGCCATCTCGGTCTTGGCGCCGATGGAGAAGTGGACGCCGCCGTCAGTGAGACGGGCGAGTGCGTCTACTCCGGCCTGTACGTCGGCCACCCTGTCGGCCAGGGTGAAGTCCGTGTCAGCTGCGAGCGGCGCGGTGGAGAAGGCCGATACGAAAATGGCCTTCGGACGGATGGCGGGATCGGCCATGATGCCGTAGGGGCGCTGGATGATGGCAGGCCAGAGACCGCTCTTAAGGAGCGTCTCCCTGACCGCATCCGTCGTCGGGGCTGTAGTGCCGAAATCCACGCTGCCATCCTTGCCGTCTGCTTCCACGAGGACTGCGAGGAGCTTTCTCTTTTCCCCCCTGACGATTTCCTTTACCGTGCCGCTGACCGGCGAGGTGAGGAGAATCTCAGGATGGGTCTTGTCAGCCATTACCGGGGAGCCTGCAAGCACCCGGTCGCCTTCCTTCACGAGAAGCCTCGGGAGGAAACCCTTGAAATCAGTGGGCTTTACGGCGACTGTTGCGGGGACCACGGTCTTGACTGTCTTCTGGGCGGCGACCCCCTTGATGGGGATGTCGAGGCCCTTTCTGAGAGTGATGTTGTCAGACATGGTTGGTTATAGATAGGTTAATAAATAAGCTTATGCTTTATTAGATGCGAATATAGCGATTTTTTTGTAAAAAAGCTGGCAAAATTCGTAAATTAGCGCCCTGATATGGAGAATTTGCTGGAAAACCTCAATGAGGAGCAGAGAAAGGCGGTCCTCGCCACCGAGGGCCCGGTGCTGATTATCGCCGGCGCCGGTTCCGGAAAGACACGTGTCCTGACATCGAGAGTCGCCTATCTCATCGGAGAGAAGGGTGTCGAGCCCGACCGCATCCTGGCCCTGACTTTTACGAAAAAGGCGGCGGGGGAGATGAAGGAGCGCATAGCTTCATTCGTCGGAGACCGCAAGGCGAGGAGGATATGGATGGGGACGTTCCACTCCGTGTTCATCCGTTTCCTGAGGGAATTCGCAGATCTAATCGGATATCCCGCGGCGTTCACGATTTACGATACCACGGATTCCGTCAGTGCGGTCAAGGCGTGCATCCGCGACCTCAAGCTGGACGAAAAAGTCTACAAGCCCCGGGAGGTCTTCGCCCGCATTTCCAGGGTCAAAAACAACCTGATTACAGCTGAGAATTACGCCGGTCCCGCCGGTGAGAAATACCGTGAGGCCGACCGTCTCGCAAAGCGCGGCGAGCTGTGGCGGATATTCCTCCGTTACGCGGAGCACTGCAAGACTTCGGGCGTGATGGACTTCGACGATATTCTCCTGAATACCAATATATTGCTGAAGTATCACGAGGATGCGCTCAAGGCTATCGCATCGCGCTTTTCCTACATCCTCGTGGACGAGTATCAGGACACCAATCTCGCCCAGTATTACATCCTGAAAAAACTCGCGGTTCATGGCAATCTATGCGTCGTCGGTGACGATTCGCAGTCGATTTACGCATTCCGCGGGGCGGAGATCCAAAACATCCTCCGGTTCCAGGCTGAATTCCCCGGCACCAGGGTGTTTCATCTCGTCAACAACTACCGTTCGACAAGGGTAATCGTGGGCGCCTCCAACAGCGTGATAGCCCACAACGAAGGCCGCATGCCCAAGGAGTGCAGGGCGATAGGCGATCCCGGCGAAAAGATCCGCATCATCCGCGGCTACACCGCTGAGGATGAGGCGATCAGCATCGCCGACGCCATTCTCGACCGTCTCCACATGGACGGCGCTTCCTACAGCGATTTCGCGGTTCTTTACAGGACCAATTCGCAGTCCCGCGCCCTTGAGGAGGCGCTCCGCAAGCGCAATCTACCGTATATCATTTATTCCGGCAATTCCTTCTTCGAAAGGGCCGAGGTCCGTGACGTAATGGCCTTCCTCCGTCTCGCAGTCAATCCGTCTGACGACGAAGCCTTCCGGCGCGCCATCGGCAAGCCTCCGCGCGGCATTGGCGACACTTCCGTCGCCGCCCTTGGAGCTGCTGCAGAGGCCAATTCCATCCCGCTTTTCGAGGCTGCCTATCTAAGCGGTCTGGAAGCATTCGGCCTGAAGCCGGCGGCCGCTGCCAAGATCCGGGCTTTCTGCGAGATGATCCGCTCTGCAGCCGGTGACGTCATGCACGATAGCGCATACGCCGTGGCGACCCGTCTCGCCGACGCCTCCGGCATCTACCTATATTATAAGTCCGACACATCCATCGAGGGCATGGCAAGGACGGCCAATGTCGAGGAACTCATGTCCAGCATCGCGACTTACGTCGAAGAGCGCACCGCCGAGCTCCGCGCCGACTATTTCGCCGAAAGCGACCTCGAGGACGAATCGGAAGTGCCGGACAGCGCTCTCCCGCCGGTCACCCTCGGCGATTACCTGGAGAATGTCTCCCTCCTCAGCGCAGTCGATAACAATGATGAGGACGGCGCCAACAAGGTTGTCCTCATGACCGCCCATTCGTCCAAGGGACTCGAATTCCCTTACGTCTTCATCTCCGGCCTTGAAGAAAACCTCTTCCCCTCGGGCGGATTCCTCCTGCCAGAAAAGGATCTCGAGGAGGAGCGACGCCTCTTCTACGTCGCCCTCACCAGGGCCAAGAAGGTGGTCGTCCTGACCTACGCCACCTCCCGTATGCGCAACGGCAAACGTGAAAACAATCCCCCGAGCCGCTTCCTCGGCGAAATCGACCCCGAATACATCTCCAACCCCGCTCTCGCCCGCACCCGCGCCGGCTTCTTCGGTACCTCCCCCGACTCCTTCGGCGGCTCGTTCGGCTCATCCCGTAGCGCATCAGGCGGCTCCCGCAGCTCCTCCGGCTATTCTCCGGATTTCACCTCCGAGCGCTCTACCTGGCGCACCTCCTCCGCCCCCACCCGCTTCACCCCCGGCTCCGGCGGCACATCACGCTCAGGCTCAAGCGGCTATTCCCGCTCTGGCTTCACCCCCGGCTCCGGCTACCCCGGTGGCGGCGGCTACTCCAGCGACTCCCGCTACCCCTCCTCCCGCCCCACTCGCCCCAGCGACCCGCACCCTTCCCGTCCCGACCCCCTCGAGGCCGTGCGCAACCGCCCCCTTCCCCCCAAGGTTAGCGACGAAAACTTCGTCCCCGACACCATGGACAAGTTCTTCCCCGGCGCCCGCATTGAGCACAACCGCTTCGGCGCGGGGACCGTCCTTGACATCACAGGCACCATCCCCGACCTCAAAGCCCGCGTCAACTTCGACGCCTACGGCGAAAAAACCCTCCTCCTCAAATACGCCAAAATGCGTCTCCTCTGACGCCCTCCCGTCCACAAATCACCCCCTTTTTGTGGACAAACCCGCCGAAATCCTCCTCCCGTCCACAAAACGCACCCACCTTGTGGACGGAGACAGGCTAGGGGCGGGAAGAGAGCGGAAACATCGCGTCGACTGTTTCCGGTGGGAGGGAAAGGCAACGCATTATCTGTTTGTTTGATGCACCGTAGTGTCGTTTGAGTGTCTGCGCCAGTTCCTGGCGTTGAAGTGTCGTGAGCATCCGGACCTTGTCAACACCGAAGGACTCACGGCATAGACGAAAGACTATACTGAGGACCTCATCGTCGTTCAGTAACGGATTCTCACCACGGCTCCTGGCAATTTCTACCTGGGATTCAAGGCTCTTCATCATCCACATTACATACTTTCTGGCATCAGGAAACAGGGATTCTGCCAGTTTGTAGTCTACAAAGCTCTCAGGCTCAACAGTCCCGTTCCTCACCCTTAATCCCGGACATGGAAGGAAGTCCCGCTGTTTCAGCATTTCCCTTTTCCGGCGGATTGTGACGGAATCGAACGGTTCGGAAACAAGGCTGTCTAGCTGGGAATTAAAATATAGATACCCGGAAGTATAGGGAGAGGAAAAGAGATTGACATCGCTTCTGGCAACAAACGGATTGCGGAGAATATAAGCCAGCTCATCCCTGAATTGTTTCAAAGAAGAAATGCCCACGAAAGATGGCGCGATACTTGAAGACAAGGCATCTATCCCTTTCGTCCGCAGATATTTGCATAACTTATCAATAGACGAACAAATGTGCTCCGAGGCTTTGTTTTTACTATCGGCATACAGTATGTGAATGTGCGTACTCATAACCGCGAAGGCCACAATCCTGACTTTCAATATGTATGAATAATACCCGATGACATTGATGACAAACCGGATGTCTTCTATGGCGCCGAACAAAACCTCGGTGACGCTGTGGGATGTATACACATGAAAGAATGGGCCTTCGCGGTTGAAAATAGATTCGCACAGGAATTCCCTGTTGCGTTCAGAGGCTAGCGGAGAATCCATTCGGTGATGTTTTTGAGGCCGGGGAGGCCGTAGTAGGAGGAGACGATGTCGCCTTTGAGGAAGACCTGGCGGCCGAGATTGTCCGGATGGGAGACGAGATTGAGCTGATCGCGGAGGTCTCCTTTTTTGAGTTCCACGCTGACGCATGATGCTTTTTCCGTGACGGACGACCTGTAGGAGATAGCCATGTGCGTGTCCGAGGAGAATGGCGGCTCGGTATTCATCCGGGAGCCGCTCGAAGAGAGGTCGCCCCCCACGATGAAGCCATATACCCATACTGCCGTTTCTCCGGCGTGCGAGGCCACATCGGCGGCACTGATGGCCGATGATACCGTCCCGCCGTCATTCCCGCCTCCGATCTTGAACTCTTCCCCGGTCCATACCCGGGCAGTGTCGACCTGCAGGGACATTCCGCCGCCCCCGCTGGCTGATGCAGAGATAGTTACGGTGAGGATGTGCTGCGCGGGGATATTCCTCGAAAACAGAGTCTCGTCGCCGCCGGAATCGCTTTTCTGGACGGTAACGGCGCCCGGCTTGAAGTACGCGACGCGCGTCTCCGAGGCAGGGTAGGGCAGCGACCCGTCCGCGGACTTGACCTTCAGCGACGCCGACGGATACGCCGAAGTAAACGAAGGCGCGACCTTCAGCCGAATACCGGCATTGATCTGCGTGCAGTGCAGCACCGCCCGGCTGGTTTCCCCCTTCTTGACGACCACCACCTCTTCCGCCCCGAACTGCGGCCTGGAAAACGCCGGAACGGCGAATTCCTCCGACTTCACGGACACCGTATAACTCCCCGGATCCGCCATAATCGACGTCGGCGACGCCCCGTAAGTCCCGTCGTACAGCACCTTCCCCGCCGACGACGTAATCGTCAGAAGGAACGCGTTCGTGTCGGGAATGCTGAAACTCTCCCCGCGGGTCTCCATCCCCGCATTGATTCCGCCAGGGGCGAATGACCACGTAATAACCCCGCACCCGGCCTCTCCCGCCGCCGGGCCAAGCAACTCCTCGCAGCCGGCGACAACGACAGCCGCCAGCGACAGTCTTAAAAAATAAGAAATGAATCTGTAGCGCATAATACAAACAATTACCGGCTCGCTTCGTTGCGGGCCGGCTACAAATATATGCGCAAAATCCTCCGAATCTCCAAATTGCGGTTGTTTCTTTATAAAACAACCTGTTTCTTAATAAAATTGTCTGTTTACAACAATTTCGATGCTATTTCGCTGAGGGGGGAGCGCTCGCCTTTGCGGAGGAAGACGTGCTGGAAGAGGGGTTGGCCGGCCATTTTTTCGCCGAGGTGGGTGAGACCGTTGGACCATTGGTCGAGGTAGGGCTGGTCGATTTGGAAGATGTCGCCCGTGAAGACCATTTTGGTTCCTTCGCCGGCACGGGTGATGATGGTCTTGATTTCGTGGGGGGTGAGGTTCTGGGCCTCGTCGATGATGAAGAAGACCTTGCCGAGGGAACGGCCGCGGATGTAGGCGAGGGGAGAGATGATGAGCTTTTCGTCCTTGAGCATGGACTCGATGCGGAGAGCCTGCTTGGAGCCGGGACGGAAATTTCTCTTTATGACCTCGAGGTTGTCCATGAGAGGCTGGATGTAGGGGGACATCTTTGACTTTTGGTCGCCTGGGAGGAAACCGATGTCCTGGTTGCCCAGTATTACGGTGGGACGGGTGAGGATGATCTGGTCGTAATCCCTTTCCTGCTCGAGGGCGGACGCTAGGGCGATGAGGGTCTTGCCTGTGCCGGCGCCACCTGTGAGGGAAACGAGCTGGATCGAGGGGTTCATACAGGCGTCGATGGCGAATTTCTGTTCGTCATTCCTCGGCTTTATGCCGCAGGCTTCATGGGCCCTGACGAGGGCGATAACGTCCCTGGCGGCGTCGTAACGGCCGCAGACCGTGATGCCGTCCCAGGAGAACTTGTACAGCTGGTTGGGATGGGGCTTTTCCGAAGATACTTCCTGCCAGCGGATGCAGTTGTCCTGGCCGTAGGAGAGCTTCTGGAGGGCGTCGGCGCTGATGTCTTCGATGACCTGGAGCTCTTTCTCGCTGCTTTCTACCTTTTCCTCTTCGACCTTGTCGGTGAGGTAATCCTGGACTTCCATTCCGGCGGCCTTGGCCTTGAGACGGAGGTTGATGTCCTTGGTGACCAGCGCGACGAACCTTCCGGGGAACGAATCCTTCACCCAAATCGCCGTCGCGAGAATCCGGTGGTCCTGAGTATCGTCCTTGAAAAGGTCCTTGAGGGTATCGGGGAACGGATGGTTGGGCTCTATCCACAGGTGGCCGAGGTGCTTGCCGATGGAGTAGCTGCCGTTCTTGAGCCTCCTGCCGTCGGTGATCTTGTTGACTTCCCTCATGAAGCCGCGGGCGTTGAACGCCAGGGTATCGTTGCCTTTCTTGAATTTGTCGAGTTCCTCAATCACGGCTATGGGGATGACGAGGTCGTTGTCCATGAAGTGGCGGATAGCCAGGTAGTCGTGAAGGGGGACGTTGGTGTCCAGAATGAAAATCTTGGTCATTGCAGTATGGTTAGTCTTCGCCTTCGGAAGTCTGGGTGTTGAGGAGGGATTTGAGGATGAGGGCGATGCCGCCGTTTCTGTCAAAGCGGAATGACACCGCGCTGCCTGAATCCGGCCCCGTCGGCGTCGGATGCCCAATCGGGAAATAGGCCACGTCCTGCAGCAGCAGCTCGGCATCAACGTAGTCGTAGTCGATGTCGGAAATCTGCGCCAGGATGCCCGGGACCTCGGAAAACAGCATCCTCACCGGAGAATCCTCCCCGTAAGCCTTCATGATGTCCGAGATGTCGGCCGTGCAGCCGAATTCTGACGTCGCCATTGACTTGAGGGCCGCGATGAGGCCGCCCTCGCCCACGGTGACACCCGCCTTGATGACGCCGTCCTCTATGAGCTCCCTCACTATCTCGAAGCAGTCGATGAAATAATCGCAGTCCGAAATGTCGGGACCCACGGCGGGAGTCTCGCCGAGAGCCTCGGTGAGAAGCGAGCCGCCGAGTTTGAATTCGCAGGAATCGAAAGGTATGTAAACCAGCCAGTCGCTGGTCTCGGGCTGGATCTTGTCCGGGCAGCGGCGGCGACGGCCTATGGTCGGATGTGGCGTGCGGAACGGCATCTCCCAGGGCACCTCGTCGGTCGGCTCCGGCTCGGGACCTTCTTCCGGAGGGAGCGCCACCTTGAATGCGGCGGAGCACGCCGTGCCTTCTGTCACCGATAGTGCGCTCAGATGTACTCCCACGCCGTCGAGATAGTCGGATGCCGCCTCTACGCTTTTGTAGAATGTATCCATGTTGCCGATAGGCGCGGACGCCCATTTCCATGCGGCCCTCAGCGAGAGGTCGCCAAGACGGAAATGCCCCGTCTTCCAGATGGCGTCCAGAAGGGCTTCGGCCACCTTGAGGCAGGTGTGGGATTCAGGATAGGCCAGGGGGAATGAACGCCTGCCCCCCGCGATGGCCTCGAGGTACTGCTCGGCCTTGGTCGGGTCCAGGGACAGCGAGGCGGGGGAGACGTCTATCGATTCGTCAGCGACCGGTGCCGGGGGAACGGCGGGAACGGGCGGAAGCACACCTTCACGGCATACATCGGAAAGCATTGCGGCTGGCGTAAGGGGCATCCGGACGCCGGAGATGGTGTATTCGCTCCAAAGGAAGGAAATTTTTTCGCCCATTTCTCGGGAAAGCTTTAGAATTTCTTTCCAAAAGTAATTAAATTTGCAATAAGTTCAAAAAAAACTATTCGACATGAACTTTTCGGAGGCGCGCTACTCCGCCCTTCTGGACAAAATTTTCGTCCGTTTCCCTTCTGTCCAGAAGGCGGAATTCAAAGACTCTTACAAGCCCGGGCTGGAGGGAATGCAGCGTTTTACCGCTGCCCTGGGCCATCCTGAGGCCGATTTCAGGAGCATCCACATTGCCGGCACCAACGGCAAGGGCTCCGTCGCCTCCATGCTTGCAGCCGTCCTTGCCGCCGCAGGCTTCAAGGTCGGCCTCTACACCTCCCCCCATATCACCGATTTCCGCGAGAGGGCCAAGATCGTGAAAGCAGACGGCTGCTCCCTGGTTCCGAAGGAATACGTATTCGAATTCCTCTCCTCATGGGAGCCCCGGCTGGAAGAGTACGACCTCTCCTTCTTCGAGATTACTACTGGCCTGGCATTCAAGTACTTCTCCGACGAGAAGATCGACTGGGCCATTATAGAGACGGGGCTTGGTGGCCGTCTGGATTCGACGAATGTCATCACTCCGGAGCTCACCGTCATCACTTCCATCGGCCTCGACCACTGCCAGATACTCGGCGACACCCTCGCTGACATCGCCCGCGAAAAGGCCGGCATCTTCAAGCCCGGCGTCCCCGCTGTTATCGGCGAAAGCCATCCGGAGACCGCTCCGGTCTTTGAGGAAGAGGCCTGGATGGTATGCCCGCTTACGTATGCAGACGCCAAAGCGCCGTCCCTCTGGTACCGCCACGGCGAAATCGCCGGCAAAATGGACCTCCACGGCGAATACGAACAGAAGAATCTCAGGACCGCCCTCGCCGCCGTCGACATTCTCCGCAATACTTACGGAATCACAGCACTCTCCGACGCAGACCTGGTGGTTACGGCAGTAGAAAAAACCGCAGCCATGACAGCCTTCCGCGGCAGGTGGGAAAAGCTCTCCGACCTCCCGCTCGTCATCGCTGACATCGGCCACAATCCGCCGGCGCTTGCCGAGAACTTCAGCCAGCTCAAAAAGCTTCTCTCAGACGGAAGGATCAGCACCGCCATCATCGTCTACGGCGTGATGAAGGACAAGGACCTAGGCTCAATTCTCCCCCTCATGCCGCCCGAAGCCACGTACGTATTCGTTGCGCCTGACGGCGAACGGGCCCTCCCCGCAGAAAACATCCTTAAGGCCTTCAAGGCCCATCTCGCCTCCGAAGGCATATCCTCCCCCAGGGCATACGCGGCCGGAACGGTACGGCAGGGCGTCCAGATGGCCATCAACCTGGCCCAGACTTACAGCGAGGATACAAACCGTTCGGCGTCCGCCACCAAGCGCGCCCCGGTGCTGATATACATTGGCGGCAGCACGTTCGTAGTCGGGGAAGCCATGAGGATTTTCCGTTAGCACGGTTTTTGCTAAAGCCTGTTTTTTAGAAACCACATCAACTTAATATGAAAAAGGCATTGACAACGGCCGCTCTCATCGTTCTCAGTATCGCGGCAGCCATCAGTCTATCGACCCCCATGAAAACCAAAACCCCAAAACCAGACAAAAACGGACATATCCTCCAGGCTCTCTGGGCTTCGTATGACGCAGCCACAAAGGCCGACAAACCCAAAACCCGCCTCAAAATCCTCGACGACATCAAGGAACAGGCGCTTGCCGGACGTTACGGCGTAGACTTCTACGACGCCGCCACCGCCTATGTCCAGGTGGCCAAATCCCGCAACTGGAAACTCTCCGATTCCCTCGAGACTGCCCTCGAAAAGGAAATCAAGGAATTCAACGAGCCTATCGTCACCTTCCAGTACCGTGACAGGTGGAAAGGTGCCGGATCCACCACCCTTGCCGAGCTGGCCAGGAAAAACAAGGAGGCTCTCGCCGCCGGGCACACGACGGTATGGTATTCTGGCGTGAGCGGCATGCTCTCCGGGGCCCTGACTGATTTCGTCAAGGATGACTACGAATATGCACTCTGGCGCGCCCTCTACAAGAGTTCCGCCAACAAGGACGCCGCCACTGCCCTCGAGGAGCACCTCGCCGGAGCCTACCCCAATGCCGCCCTTGAGGAATACTACCTCATCTCCCACAACAAATACGGCTATCCCGCCCTCTACGCCAAGCAGGACTACGCCAAGAAATACGACGGCAAGGCTGTAGCCCTCTTCGCCGAGGCCGACATTCTCGCCGCCGAATATGACACCCTCCGCAAGAACAAGGCGTCTTCCGACGAATACAAGGCCTTCTACGACCGCCTCGGCACCTTCGAGAAAAAACGCGCCTCCTTCAAGGGTGACGAAAAGAAAATCGCCTCCGTAGAGACCTCCGTCGAAGAGCTCCGCAAAAAGCTGAAATCCCGTTCCGTTGAGGTGGAGATCAAGGAAGGCAAGGGCTACGTCTATCTCCGCAACACCGCCGATCAGAAAGTCCGCCTCTCCTACGGCGAAGGCAAGACTGTCTTTGAAAAGACGGTCAAGAATCCGAAGAACAGTTTCTACGTCATCGACACCGTCGTGGTCGATTTCCCTGTCCTCGACGATGGCGTTTACACATTCGCCGCGCAGACGGTCAAGTGTAACCTTGTCAAGTTTGTGGCTCGCTGCAATCAAATTCATAGTGATAGCGAGCTCTACAGCGAATTTAAATATCACTCTTGACAATTTATTTTCGCTTTCCTCAACAATACTTTTTACTGTTGAGGTGACAACGGAAGAATAAAAATCTCGCCGTCAACGGCTTCACCAATCTCCCCGAAAACATCGCCTCAAAGATGAAAAAGGGCGAGAGCTACGAGATCTACGCCACCTTCAGGGAGACCGACAGGCTTCGCAGGAGCGATGACATATATATTTATAATTCCTCTTATTACGGCTACTCCCGCTACGAAAAGGGTACATGGTGCAACGTCTACCGCGACAGGGGCGCCTACAACCCCGGCGACGAGCTGAGCTACAAGGTCGTCCTCTTCGGCGGAGACAAGGTCCGCCAGCTTTCCGTCATTCCCGACAAGGAGCTGACCGTCACCTTCCGCAATTCCGAGGGCAAGGACCTCGCCACCCAGAAGATCACCACCGGCGAATACGGTTCCGCCTCCGGCAAATACTCCATCCCCAAGGATGAGCGCGGCGGAATGTTCTCCATGAGAGTCACTTCCGGTACGAGCACCCTTGCGACCGATTATTTCCGTGTCGACGAATTCGTCCTCCCCACCTTCGACCTCGTATTTGACACCCGTAACGACCTGGTCCTCCCCGGAGACAAAGTCACCGTCTCCGGCCGCCTGATCAGCTATTCCGGCCACGGCCTGTCAGATGCCGATGTGTCCTACTACGTCGAGCATTACGGAGTCCATCCCGTCTCCGAAGAAGTCACCGTCGATGAGGACGGCAACTTCTCATTCGACTTTGTCACAGGTAGTTACGGCTATTATATCGCGACTGTCAGGGTGACCGACACCACGGGCGAGACCCGCGAATTCCACAAGGGATTCTATGTCCCCGACTACCTCCGCGTCGAGGTTGAGGCGCACAATGCCTCCAATGCCTCCTACGAATTCGTCGACGGAAAAGGCACCCCTGAGCTCAATCTCATCCGCCGTCCCGATCCCAATTTCGACTACCGTTTCATGATAGCGGAGAATGAACTCGACGCCACCATCTCCGTCAAGACCGAATCACCTCTTCCCGCACCGCTTGACGTCACTTACGTCATCCTCGACGAAGGCGGCAACCAGATCGGGAATGGTTCAGCATCGTCCGGTGTCAGGACCAAAATCTCCCTCGGAGACGCGCCCTGCGGCAGGTATACCATAGAAATAACCGCCACCGCCGTATCATCCGCTGGCAAACAGTACAAGACCGTCCGCAAGGTCCGCGTCCTCAAGGTTCTCCCTGAGGCCAAAGTCCTCAATACCGGCGTCTGCGGCCTCTTCGTGTCCGGTCCGCTTGAGGTGGCTCCCGGTGAAGAAATCGCTGTCCGAATGGGATCCACCGAGGGTCCCGTCTGGGCCATCGCCACCCTGTACGGCGAGAACCGCAAAGTCCTCGAAGAGCGCCTTGTGGAGCTCTCCGGCGAGGTCGGCACCGAAGGCTCGCTCATGGATCTGATATTCGCCTATCCGGAGAATTATCCCGATGCCGTACGCCTCGTAATCTTCTATTTCCAGAACCGCAGGGCGTTCGAATTCGAGCGCGAATTCTTCCGCAAACGCTCCACTCTGGACCTCCCGCTGGAATTCTCCAGTTTCGAAGACAGGACTCTCCCGAGAACCAAATACACCTTCTCCCTGAAGACTTCTCCCGGTGTGGAAGCCCTTGCAGCAGTGTTTGACAAGAGCCTCGACGCCATCGCCACCAATGAATGGGGCGGAGTCCGTCTCAGCGACTTCCATGTCGATTCGCCTTGGATCTCCTCCACCGCCGGCCGCGAAGGCTCCACCTATGTCGGCGATGTTGAATTCCGTGCAAACGGCGCCGGACGGATGCTCTCCAAGGCCGTTGGCGCACCGGTCCTGGAAGCCGAAATGGCGTATGCTGTGGAAGATGCGGCCGTCGCCCGCGACGAGGAAGAAGATTCCGGAGAACCTGTCACCCTCCGTGAGAATTTTTCCACCATCCTCGCCTTCGAGCCCCATCTCGTGAGTGATGCTGACGGCAACATTTCGTTCACCTTCTCCACTTCAGACAAGCTCTCCACCTATCACGTGGCCATATTCGCCCATGACAAGAACATGCGCAACGGCCAGCTGCGTGAGGATATGATGGTGACGATTCCCGTTAAAGTGGCCATCGTGGAGCCCCGTACGCTGTATGTCGGGGACCGCTATGACGCTGCCGTCACGGTGTCTTCCATCTCCGACAAGCCAATCAAGGGCAAGCTGACGCTATACGTCTATCCTTCATCCGACTATGCCGGCACTAAGCCTGTTCTCACCAAGTCCCAGTCCGTTTCCGTGCCCGCCAAGGGTGCCGCCCAGGTGACCGTCCCCATCGACGTTCCCGAGCCGCTTGACGGCACTATCGGCATCAGGGCCGAATTCAAGGCCGACAAGGTCTCCGACGGAGTATTCATTCCGGTCCCCGTCCTGCCCGGTACGCAGGTGCTGACCGAGACCCACTCGGCAGTGCTTCTCCCCGGCGGCGACAAGGATGCAGTAGTGAAGCGTCTTCGCGGCCTATTTGTCAATGTGCCCGGTACGTCGGCCGACGTCAGGGAAATATCCATCCGCGACATGGTCCTCGAGGCAATTCCCGACAAGGTCGAACCTGAATCCAACGACGTCCTCGCACTTACCGAGGCCCTTTATGTCCGCTTTGTCGCGGCAAGCCTCGGCGCTGAATTCGAGCCGGTGATATCCACTTCAGAGATTCTCGCCAAGATCGCCGATTGCCGCAATGCTGACGGCGGTTACGGCTGGTTCTCCGGCTTCCGTTCGTCGCAGATCGTGACCGCGACGGTGCTCGAGCGCTTCGCCCTCCTGAGGGCCCGCGGCTTCGAGATTCCGGATGTCGAGTCCGCCGTCAGGTACCTCGACAACACCCGCTTCTCCTCCGAGCTCCCTTACTGGTGCGGCTGGCTGTCCACTGCTCAATATATGTATGTGCGTGCGCTATACGCCAAGGTGGCATTCGATCCTCACCCGACCGGTGACAAGACTGCGATCAAGGAGTCTCTCAAGGACTTCAAGGACTTTGTTCAGGATTATCTCGTGCCCTCCAAGGAGGACGGCAGGGGACTCGAAGGACGCATTCTTCAGAAATCCAGGAGGCTGCTGACTCTCCGCGCCCTGGCTGCTTCTCCGGAAGGTGAGGCGCTTGCCAAGGCCTGGGGCATCAAGGGCGATACCCTCAAGAAGCTCGAAGGCAGCATCAAGGCCGATTACGAGTCCCTCGTCGAATACGCTATCGAACACCGCGACGGCGGCTGGTACTATCCCAATGCCGTCATGCCGCTCAGGGGGCTCCTCGAGAATGAGGCTTACGCTCACGCCCTCCTGTGCCGCCTGATGTCCGACGCTCCTTCAATTCCCGGAATCGATCCTGCACCCGAATCGATCGCCCGTGGCATCCGCATCTGGCTCATGCTCCAGAAGGAGACTCAGAAGTGGGATGCCGAGCCCGAATTCGTCGACGCGCTCGACGAAATCCTGAAGGACGAAGAGGTGCTGGATACCCGCGTGGTGGTGCTCTCCTCAACGTACAAGGCTCCTTTCAAGAATATCAAGGCTGCAGGTAACGGATTTACCCTCAAGCGTTTGATTACCGTGGAACGCGACGGCTCCACCGAGACGACAGATGCCTCCACCCTCGATCTCAAGGTCGGTGACAAGGTGACCGTCCGCTATGAGATCTGGAGCCAGGAAAACCGCAGTTTCGTCCGTCTCACCGCCCCGAGGGAGGGTGCACTCGTCCCCGAGGACCAGCTCTCCGGCCACTACGGATGGCGTTTCCGTCCTATTTCAGTCGGCGGCTGGTACAGCCTCTCGCCCCAGGGCTACCGCGAGGTCAAGGCGGCTGATACGCGCTACTACTTCGACACCTTCCCGGAGGAGACTACCGTTATTTCGGAATCCTTCTTCGTCACCGAGGCAGGACGTTACAGCGCCCCTGTTCCCGTAGTCGAATCACTCTACGCACCCCACTACCGCGCCAACTCCGCATTCTCCGGGGTATTGGAAATTAAATCTAAATAGTGTACCTTTGAAAACTGTAACCAACTAACACTAACTGACTATATGGCAAACTACAAGGAAGTGGCCGCGAGCTGGATTACCGGCAATTTCGACCCCGAGACCAAAGGCAAGGTCATCGAGCTCCGCAACACAGACCCCGTGGCATTCGAAGACGCATTCTACCGCAATCTCGAATTCGGTACCGGCGGTCTCCGCGGCATCATGGGCGTGGGTACCAACCGCATGAACAAGTACACCGTCGGAATGGCCACCCAGGGCCTCGCCAACTACATCAAGGCCAATGTGGAAGGCGAAAAGAGCGTCTGCATCTCCTACGACAGCCGCAACAATTCCAAGCTGTTCGCAAAGATCTCCGCTGACGTCCTTTCCAACAACGGCATCCACGTTTACCTCTTCGACAATCTGCGCCCCACTCCGGAGCTCAGCTATTCCATCCGGGCAAAAGGTGCGACCGCCGGCATCATGGTGACCGCGTCCCACAATCCCAAGGAATACAACGGCTACAAGGTGTTCTGGAGCGACGGCGGCCAGATCACTTCGCCGGTCGACAAGGATATCGTCGCCGAGGTTGCCAAGATTTCTGACCCTTCCCAGGTGCGTTTCAATCCGGTCGACGACAATATCGGCGGCATCGAGGCCATGGGCGCCGAGATGGACGAAATGTATCTTAAGGATATCCTCTCGCTGATGCTTTCGCCTGAATCAAGAGCCCGCCACAAGGATATCAAGATCGTCTACACGCCCCTCCACGGCTGCGGTGTCCGGCTCGTCCCGGAATGCCTCCGCCGTCTCGGATTCGAGCATGTCTACCACGTTCCCGCCCAGGATGTAAGCGACGGTGACTTCCCGACAGTCGTGTCGCCAAATCCCGAGGAGCCGGCAGCCATGAAGATGGCCCTCGACAGGGCTGACGAGGTGGGCGCCGACATCGTTCTCGCCACCGACCCGGATGCCGACCGCATGGGTATCGCCGTGCGCGACAACGAGGGCAAAATGGTCCAGTTCAACGGCAACCAGACGGGCGCCATGCTGACCTATTACATCCTCAACCGCTGGAAAGAGCTCGGCAAACTCGACTCCACCAAATACTGCGTCAAGACCATCGTTACGACCGAATTGATCGCCGCGATCTGCAAGAGTTTCGGCATCAAGTGCTACAACGTCCTCACCGGCTTCAAGTACATCGCCGAGATCGTCAAGGCCAATGAAGCCACCGGCGAATTCATCTGCGGCGGCGAGGAGAGCTACGGCTTCAACATCGGCCAGTTCGTCCGCGACAAGTGCGCGCAGGTCGCCTGCTCCATGGTGGCAGAATGCGCCGCTTGGGCCGCCGACCAGGGCCTCACCCTCTATCAGCTGATGCAGAAGATTTACGCCGAATACGGCCTCTACGTCGAAAAGATGGTCTACATTGTCCGCAAGGGCAAAACCGGTGCGGAAGAGATCGAGAAGATCATGGCCGACTATCGCTCCACACCTCCCAAAACCATCGCCGGACGCCGCCTGGTCAAGGTTATCGACTATCTCAAGCCCGAGGAGACGGGACTCCCGAAATCCAACGTCCTGCAGTTCTTCAACGAGGACGGCGACGTGGTCTCTGTACGTCCTTCCGGTACCGAACCCAAGATCAAATTCTACTTCGGCGCCACCGGTGACGACGCCCCCGGCAAAATCGAACTTCTCAAGAAGCAGTTTGTAGGCTAAACTACTTGTTTTTCCGAATAATTATCGCTATATTTGCGTGTTTAGTCACAACATGGAAATATAGCGATTTTTTATGGATAAAAACGAAGAGATGAATGAGTTCCTCGAGGAACCGAAGGGAGTGATAGAGAAAGTCGAAATCGACCACGAGATGCGCACTGCGTACATCGACTATTCGATGTCCGTGATCGTGTCCAGGGCCCTTCCCGACGTCAGGGACGGCCTCAAGCCGGTACAGCGCCGCGTCCTTTTCGGAATGGACGGCCTCGGCCTCAGCTACAATGGCCAGACAAAGAAATCCGCACGTATCGTCGGTGAGGTTCTTGGTAAGTTCCATCCCCACGGCGACTCCAGCGTCTACGACGCCATGGCCCGCCTCGCCCAGAACTGGAACCAGAGATACCCCCTCGTCTGGGGACAGGGCAACTTCGGCTCCATGGACGGCGACCCCGTCGCGGCCATGCGATACACCGAGGCCAAACTCGACAAGATATCCGAAGAAGTCCTCGCCGACCTCGACAAGGACACCGTCGACTTCACCCTCAACTTTGACGATACCATCGAAGAGCCCACAGTGCTCCCGACCAAGCTCCCGCTCCTCCTTCTCAACGGTTCGAGCGGCATCGCCGTCGGTATGGCCACCAACATGGCTCCCCACAATCTCGGCGAATGCTGCGACGCCATCTGCGCCTATATCGACAATCCCGAAATAGACACCGACGGCCTGATGCAGTACATCAAGGGACCCGATTTCCCGACCGGAGGCATCATCATGGGCCGCCAGGGCATCAGGGACGCATACGAGACTGGCCGCGGCAGGGTGGTCATCCGTTCCAAGACCGAGATCGAGGTCGACGACCACGGCCGTGAGACCATCGTCGTCACCGAGGTCCCCTACATGGTCAACAAGAAGGAGATGATCGAAAAGATCGCCCAGATGGTCGAAGACAAGCGCATCGAGGGCATCTCATACATCAACGACGAGACCTCCAGGGAGGGCGTCCGCATCATCATCCGCCTCAAGCAGGGAGTCAACTCCAACGTGGCACTCAACACCCTGTTCAAGTATACGCCCCTCCAGTCGAGCTTCTCAATCAACAACGTGGCTCTCGTCAAGGGCCGCCCGAGGACACTCAGCCTCAAGGAAATGATCCAGAACTTCGTCGACTTCCGTCACGAAGTAGTGGTCCGCAGGACGCGTTTCGACCTCGAAAAGGCCCGCAAGCGCGCCCACATCCTCGAAGGCCTCCTCAAGGCCATCGACGTCATCGACGAGATCGTCCACATCATCCGCCACAGCGCGAGCGTGGACGAAGCCAAGGCCCAGCTCATGGAGCGTTTCGACTTCACCGACATCCAGGCCACGGCCATCGTCGAGATGAGGCTCCGCCAGCTCACCGGACTCGAGCGCGACAAGCTCCAGGCCGAATACGACGAGCTCGAAAAGTTCATCGCCCGCTGCGAAGAGATTCTCGCGAGCGAAGAGCTCCAGCTCGGCATCGTCAAGGAAGAGACCATGGCGGTCAAGGCCAAATTCGGCGATCCCCGCCGCAGCGAAATCACCCTCTCCGAGGACGAATTCAATCCCGAGGACTTCTACCCGGACGAGGATGTCGTCATCACCATCTCCCATCTCGGATACATCAAGAGGACTGCCCTCACCGAGTTCCGCACGCAGAACCGCGGCGGCGTCGGCATCAAGGGCGGCACCACCCGCGATGAGGACTTCATCGAGCACATCTACATCGCCAACATGCATTCGACCCTCCTCCTGTTCACTCAGAAGGGCCGCTGCTTCTGGCTCAAGGTGTACGAGATTCCGGAAGGCTCCCGCGCCTCCAAGGGCCGCGCCATCCAGAACATCCTCTCGATCGAGCCCGACGACAAGGTCAAGGCATACATCAATGTCAGGACCCTCAAGGACGAGGAATACATCAACAACAATTATATAATGATGGTCACCCGCAAGGGTATCGTCAAGAAGACGACTCTCGAAGCTTACTCCCGTCCGCGCACCAACGGCGTCAACGCCATCACGGTCCGCGAGGACGACGAGCTGCTCGAAGCCATCCTCACCAACGGCCGCTGCAACATCATGATAGCCGCCAACGGAGGACGCTGCGTCCGCTTCGACGAGACTGACGCCAGGCCGCTCGGCCGCACCGCCACCGGAGTCCGTGGCATCAATCTTGATGAAGGGGACCACGTGGTCGGCGTCGTCTGCCATGATCCCCAGGCTCCCGACGTTGCGGACCACCAGATTCTTGTGGTGAGCGAACACGGATTCGGCAAGAGGTCCGACCCGATGGAATACCGCATGACAGCACGCGGAGCCAAGGGTGTCAAGACCATCAACATCACCGAAAAGACCGGTTCCCTCGTAGCCATCAAGAACGTGACGGACGGCGATGACCTCATGATCATCAACCGTTCGGGACTTACGATCAGGATGCCGGTAGCTACCATCAGGGTAGCAGGCAGGGCCACTCAGGGAGTCAAGCTCATCAACATCAAGGATGGCGACTCCATCGCAGCAGTCTCGGTAGTCGCCTCCGGCGGCGAAGAAAACGCCGAAACCGTCGCAGAACCTACTGAAACCAAAGAATAATCACTAATACACTTTTACTATGAAAAAGGTTTTACTCGCAGCAGCAATGCTTCTTTCGATGGTGCAGATTGCATCCGCCCAGCTGAAGGGCGCTGCGGATTCCCAAAAGGCCATCGACTCCGCCAAAAAGGCGGCCGACGACCCCAAAAAGGCTGAGAAGGTAGCCACATGGCTCAAGCTCGGCGAAGCCTACGTCAAGTGCTGGGACAACAATCTCGGCGGCCTCTGGCTCGGCGCTTCCGAGACAGACCTCAAGCTCATCTACGGCTCCGAAAAGCCCCTTTCCCAGGAAATGGTGATGGTCTCCGGTGAGCAGAT
>CAJODR010000035.1 GCA_905233275.1 uncultured Bacteroidales bacterium
GGGGATGAATTCACGCCTCAACGCAATATAGTTTCGCTCGACAAGTCGCCCGTCCTGGACTTCACTCCGTGGAGGCAGGACTGCGCGTCGTTCCGCCGCTTCAATCCGACTTCCGGCGTTTGGGCTGAGAAGCGTGTCGCACGCTATATCGGCTTCACTGACAAGGGAATGAGTCGTGTCGAGAAGGAGATCGAGGAGCTCGTCGCCTCCTCCGACTTCTCGCGGTCCAACTGGTGCCCCGGCTCGTCCGTGGAGCCCGTGATTGTGCCTCTGGAGAATCTTGCAGCCGGTGCTCACCGACTGACTATAAGTATTCCCGAGGCGCAGCCCCGGGAAGGTGACGAAATGAATTTCTGGCTGGTATCAGCGTACCTGTACTGGGAGGATTAATCCAACTTGAATATTCTTTCCATCAGCTGCCATTTGGCGGTTGATGGGGCATTGGGATCGCAGCCCTGGAACTGGGCTACGTACGCCTCCCATTCGGCCTGGCGCGGGAGAGTAGCGAGGCGGGCGTTGTCGTCCACGAAATCGAAGTCGTCGACGGTATCCATGATCATGAACAGACGCCGCCCGAGACGGAATATCTGCATGTCGAGAATCCCCACCTCGCGTATCCCGGCCTGTATTTCAGGCCAGACGTGCGCGTGGGCCTCGCAGTACTTTTCGATCATCTCCGGGTCGTCCCGGAGCTCGAGAGTCTGGCAGTAGCGTTTCATTTGTCCAGGACCTCGTAGACCGAATTGTTGCTCTTGTATTCGGGAACGATCTGCTTCATCTTGCGGACGGTCTCCATGTTGTCGAACTGCTTGGCTATGTCGACGAGCTCGTCGATGTCGCGGGAGACCTGGTCGTAATCGTATTCGCGCACCTGCGCAATGCGGATTTTCTCGTGGAAGGTCGGCTTGGTGCCCTCGAGGTCGTTGAGGACTTCCTCATAGAGCTTTTCGCCTTCGCGGAGGCCGGTGTACTTGATTTCGACGTCCTTGGCGTTGGAGAGGGCAATCATTCGCTTGGCGAGATCGGCGATCTTGACCGGCTGGCCCATGTCAAAGACGAATATCTCCTTGGTGCCTGCCTCGAGAACGAGCTTGCAGGCCTCGGGGATCAGCATGAAGAAGCGCACGATCCGCTCGTCTGTGACGGTCACGGGGCCGCCGCGTTTGATCTGTTCGCGGAAGAGCGGGATCACGGAGCCATTCGACCCGAGGACATTGCCAAAACGGGTGGTAACAAACTGGGTATAAGATACTTTGCCCTCGGTCTTGAAGCGTGCCATCGCATCCAGCTTGAGCTTGCGGTCAAGGCTCTGGACGTAGATTTCGCAGATTCGCTTGGAGCAGCCCATGACGTTGGTCGGATTGACGGCCTTGTCGGTCGAGATCATGACGAATTTGCGCGCGCCGTACTTGACGCTCATGTCGGCGATAATCTTGGTGCCGTAGATATTGTTGAGGACCGCCTCGCTGGGATTGTCTTCCATCATCGGCACGTGCTTGTACGCTGCAGCGTGGAATACGTATTCGGGCCTGAAGTCCCGGAATACCTCTTCCATCCTCGTCCGGCGGCTGATGCTGGTGACGACAGTCTCGGATTCGACATTGGGGAAATCGCGGGCCATCATGAGACGGATATCGTGCTGCGGGGATTCTGCCTGGTCGATGAGCATCATTTTGGCGGGGCCGAATGACGCCACCTGGCGAACAATCTCGGCGCCGATCGATCCGGCAGAGCCGGTAATAAGAACGCGCTTTCCGGCGAGCTGCCCGCCGACGGATTTCATGTCCACCCTGATCTGCTGGCGCGGGAGAAGGTCCTCGACGCTGACCTCGCGGAGCTGGAGATCCTTGACCTCGTCTTCGCTGAGCTCGCCGTTCTTGATGCTGGCTTCCTTGGCCGGCTGGCTCATGAATATCTTGCACCCTGCGCCGATGAGGACGTCCTGAACTTTCTGGTTTTCACGGAATTCCTCCGTGCGGAGAGGGCTGACGAGAACGCCCTTGATGCCCTCTTTCTTGACTACGGCCGCCAGATCTTCGTCCAATGTGTAGACTGGGACGCCCATGAGGCGCATGTCCTTGATTCGCCTTTCGTGCGTAATGAAGCCGCGGAGATCGAACTGCGCGGGATGCTGGCTGCGAATGCTCTTGGCCACGCCGACTCCGCCGGTAAGGGCGCCGTAGATAAGCACGGGCATCTCCAAGCCGTCCTCATTGGCCACGTCGAAGAGCGACTTGGCGAGCACCCTCAACGCCCATTGGAACAGTGTCGCTACCGCGAATGCCGACACGGTCTCGAGAACGGTCATCGCCGAAAGCAATTCGACGCCGGCCCATTTCATGGAGAGCGAGAATATGATGGCGAGGGCGAGGGTAAGGACATTGGCATAGCCGACTTTGAGGAGGTCGACGAAGCTGCTGTATCGGACCACTCCGGAATAAGTCCGGAAGATGCGGGCTCCTATCCAGGACAACACCGCATAGACACCTGCTGTGCAAAGTAGAGCCCAGCGATGATGATACAAGGAGCCTGTCCTGTTGCTTAGCCAAAAAGTGAAAATGCAGGAGAGAAACAGTATTACGGTATCAGCCAGCAGGACGCACCAGTACGGGAGTACCTTCTTGCTGAAATACCAATCTGACAACCTTTGTAGCCAGTTCTTAGACTTTTCAGTATCCATATTAAGTGGATTTGGGCTTCAAATGTACGAATAATTGCGGAATAATCAAAAACCTACTGGTTTTTAGCTATTTCGCGATGAAGCCGGTGACCAGCCTGAAGACCGGCTCGTAGCTCTCAGTCCTGAGCGTCTTCATATTGTCGGCCGGGGTATGGTAGTGCGGGAATGCGCTGCCTTCCTGGTTCTCGACGAATATGCAGGGGACGCCGCGTACGGCGAATGGATAGTGGTCGCTGTTGGCCGCCAGTTCGCCTCTGTTGAGGCCTTCGAAGAGTCGGTATTCGGCGTTGACCGCCTCGAATTTCGGGAACTGCGGCATCCCGGCGTCGCTGAGTTCGCAGTAGAGGACAGGGTTGTCGTCGCCGATCATGTCGATGTTGAAGAGGAACTTGATCTGCTCGAGCGGAACTATCGGATGTTCAACGAAATAGGTGGAGCCGCGGAGATTGGCGTCCTCGCCGGAGAATGCGAGGAAGTACATGTCGAACTGCGGTTTGTTTTTGGCGTAGTAGGCCGCGAGTGTGACGATGGTGGCGGTGCCGGACGCGTTGTCATTCGCTCCCGGGTAGAAGACGTGTTTTCCGAGATTGCCGAGGTGGTCGTAATGGGCGGTGAAGACGTAGCAGGAGTCGTGGCGCTCGCCGGGGACTTTGGCGATGACATTGAAGAGCGCGAAGTCCTTAAGGAATTGATTGTCAACGTTTAATTTGACTCGTTTGACGCCTTCGATGGCCTCCGGCGTCACCCAGACGATGGGCTTGTCAACGACTTTTTCGCCGTAAGCCTTGAAGAATTTGATCGGGGCGGCCCAGGTGTAGAGGAGGCCGGCGTTGGGACATTCTCCGGCCTTCTGGAGGCGGGAAAAGACTTTGCGGTGGCGGTAGGTGAACCAGAAGTCGCAGCAGACCATGCAGTCCTTGTTCTCCGGTTTATTCAGGTCCTCCAGCAGCTTGTCGCCGTCGAAATTGAGGGTGTCGACGTGGTAAACATTGTATTCGCCGTGCACGCCCGGCGAATATTCCCGCATTGAGAAGTCAACGCCTGCGCGGAGCTTCTTGCCGTCAGCACTCATCTCCATGGCGCCGCAGAAGGTGTTGATGTCAATGGTGAAGGGCTGGAGCGTGACCTCTGCCCCGGCCTTGGTGAATTCCTTCTGGAGGTACCTGCCGGCCTTGTTTGCGCCGTCCCGCGCATAGCCGCGGCCCTGATATTTGGAGGAGCTGAGCTCCTTGACTACGCGTTTGAAATGTTTCAGGTCCTGCGCCTGGAGCTGCACTGCGCCGAGGGCCAGGATGATGATAAGTAGTTTTTTCATCTTAATTCCAGTCTTAACACCCTGATCGGGCGGTCTTTACCTTTGTATTGCGTACCATAGCCCATGGCCCCGATCGCCTCCCCGGTCTCCTTAAGCTCTATCGCCCAGGTGTTTGTGGCATCATTGAATACGGTGCGGATCACCTCCTGGCTTTCTTCAACGCTCTTGTGCGGCGGCCATCCGGCCCTCTCGCCGATATCCGGGTCCGACGCCCACTTGAAAAGGGTCTCCGCATCCGTAATTCGCCAGGGGCGAAGTATTATTCTGTCTGTTTCCATTAAACGTATCGTCTTACTCGCTCCTTGTAGTTGGTCCGGCACCCACTCCACTGGCCTTCCTGAGCACACCCACATCACCGCCGGAATCCCCGCAACAAACACGCCGAATCCCAACAAATACCCCAAAACATTTCTCATAACACCGTCTTTCACCCCGCAAATATACACTTCCCCCACCACATATACAAATACTGGTCACCCCCACCCCCCATTGACGGTACTGTCCCGTTTCCAGCACCACCACCGTCATTTTACCCCCTCTTTTGACGGTACTGTCCCGTTTCCAGCACCACCACCGTCACTTTGCCCCCCATTTTGACGGTACTGTCCCGTTTCCAGCACCACCACCGTCACTTTGCCCCCCATTTTGACGGTACTGTCCCATTTTCAGCACCACCACCGTCAATTCTGGGGGTTTACTGGCCATCCAGGAGGCGGGCGGCGTCGGCATAGGAGAGGCCGCAGACGCGGGCTATTTGAGTGGCATCTGCACTGAAACGGAAACGGATTTGGCGGGCTAGTTCAACTCGCTCCTCCGGGAGTAGCGTCTCGAAAGAATTTTTCCGGAACAAACTCTGGCAGAGATCCGGCATAGCGGCAAGGACGGTCTGATCACGGAAAGCGGGGAGATTGTCCTCTGCAATTTCCAGTCGCTTCCGGGCCTTTGACGAGGATGTCAGAAAGTAATTCATACGCTGAGGCGAACGGTACATGTATTCTACGCCTTTGATATCGACATAAGCTGAGGGTAGGATGTGGGAGTATTCGCCGACAGGCCAGGATAGGGGCAGCATGTCTTCTTCGCTGTGCAACAGGCGCTTACGGGCACGAGCAGACAGGTCTTTCAGACGCATTGCCACTTTGTTCTCCACCCCGAAAAAGGAGTTGCCGGTTCCCCATGGATACTGGCTGGGATGGGAGCATATTCCTGCCGCGACGCAATTCATCTGGACGTAGGCGATGGCTCTCTCGATGCCCTCATCGTCAGCAGGAATGTATTTCACATCAAGACCGTTCTTTCGCAGGAATTCCCTGACACCGTACTTCCGCTGATAGTATATTGAATAGCGCTGCTTGAATTTATTGGCGAAGACCGTAACGTCTGACTGGCTGCCGCGAAGGACGAAATGGACGTGATTGGACATGAGAATGAATGCCAGCACAGCCACCTCTGAGCGGATAGCCGCTTCTATGGCGACATAGTTCATGCCGACTTTGAAGTCTTCGTCGTCACGGAACCAGAGGCATTCCTCGAGATGTTCCGTCGAGAGCAGATATAATCCTTTCATTAGCGGCGGCCGGCATTAAGTGCCCCTTTCTGCCGGGGAACGATTAAATTCTGCCGCCTGCCTGGCGGCGAATAGGGCCTCTACAAATATAATGAATCGTTGATTGCCATGCAACTAATTTTGCATTTTTGTAGAAAATAGGTATATTTGTCAAGCAAAGCAGTATGTTAAAACACGACAGGACCATTATTCACGTAGAGGTCAAGGACACGCGTGAGCATTTGTATTTCGGGTCGGCGGCGGCTATGTTCGCAGACTCGAGGTTAAAGGAGTTGTTGAGAATCAAGTACCAGACATTCCGCACCAAGCGGGTAAGCGAGGACAGGCCGTTTGAGAACGAATTCGTCATTGTCCGCAAGGGGAATCTGAACACCATCGATCACAATGTTTGAAGTCAAGTTATTATCTGACAATTGGGAAGGCGGCATCAGGAAGGCGGCTTTCCAGACTTGCGATGTGGTCTGCTCGAAGCAGATTGATATTGAGTTGGTGGACGACACTATTCGTAGCGTCAGCTACACTGGGGGATGCCACGGGAATACGCAGGGGATCGGCGCGCTCGTGGTGGGGATGAAGAAGGACGACGTCATTGCCCGCCTTGAGGGGATCAACTGCAAGGGGCGCGGGACCAGCTGTCCGGACCAACTGGCGCGGGCGCTGAAGATGCTGTAGACCTTACCGCAGGTACTGCTGCCGCTCCCCTTCCGGGAATTTTTCGATTGCGTATCGCAGCATCGTACGGGGCATGGAACGATATCGGGGGGCCAGATAGGCCTCCAGGGCAGCCTTGTCGCGCTTTCCGGCCTCGCGGAGCAGCCAGCCGACGGCCTTGTGGATGAGGTCGTGGCGGTGATCGATGAGAATGTCGGCGATGTCGAATGTATCCTGCAGCTGCCCGTGGCGGACGAATGTCATGGTGCTGACGATGCCTATTCGCTGCTCCCAGATGGTTTTGCCGTGCTTTGCGAGGTCGTACAGGAGGCTTCTGTCCTTGTCCAAAAGCCACTCGCCCAGCAGCAGGTAGCAGCTCAGGTCCACGAGATCCCAATTGTTGATGCTGGCGGCGTGGGCCAGATAGAATTCGATGCAGGCCTGGCGGTCGGTCTTCCGGTGCTTGAAGACTTCCACGAGTGTCAGAAGCGCCGCCAGACGGACCTCATGGTATTCGCTGGCGATGCATTCCTCCAGGTCTTCCCAGGTGGCGTCCCGCCAGCATTCCTTCACCACGGCCCGCGTCACCGGGACCTTGATTCCCAGGAACTTATCGCCCTCGCCGTACTGCCCCGGCCCGGTCTTGAAGAATCGCGACAGCCCCGCCACCTGCGTCGAATCCGCATGGCCAAGCATCTGCGTAAGAAGAAGATTGTATCGTTCCATAGTTTTTTAAAGCCAGACGACCATCAGAGGGTCCAGCGGGAGAATCCAGCCGGATGTTAGCCCCCGCAGATCAATTTCCACGCAAAACACGCATGTATGCCAGCCGTCATTTCCATATCTTTTGCTAAGATAAGACATCCGTTCTTATTATGCAAGAGCCCTAAAAAAAACAATCGGAATTTGCAAACGATTACAAGCTTGTAATCACTTTTTTTCGCTGCCAGACCGACCTATTTTTGCGAAAAAATGGAGCTTATGGAAAGAAAGATCAATATAAGGCCGGTGGTCACCGGAAAGTACCGTGGGACCTTTCTGATCCTATCAGAGGGATGCTTCGTGGTCCACCTCAATCCCAGCGAGAGCGCACTGTACCGCCTCTTTCTCGCCCACCCCGAAGGGATCGCGTCCGAAAACCTACTGTCGCATTGGGACGAACTAAGCCGCATTTATTCGCAAGAATCCCTATTCGACGAATCATCCCGCCAGGAAGACGTCCTTGAAGCCCTCTGCTCAGAGTCAAGGCACAACTTTTACTCCACCATCTCCCGCATCAAAAGCAAGTTCGTCAGCACCCTCGGCGCCCGCAAAGCAGCCGGCTACTACATCAAACGATACCCCGACGGCCTGTACCGTACCAAGGCAGTGCTGATAACTATGAATGCCGCCCCTCTTAGAGTACACACGCCCAGCCGAATTTCCGGACAATCTCCTTAAGCAAATTCCTGTCCTTGACCGGAATGGTAACAGGAATCGTCTCTTTTTGGTTCTCGCGATCTACGATACCAGCAGCATCCAGATTGTACTGTGTCTGGAGATTCATCCACATATTGGCAGGTATACCCAAGGCCTTCTCCAGCGCAACGGCCATCTTCAGAGAGACCGAACGCTTGCCCGAAATCGTCTCGCTGATGACCGACGCCTTGATGCAAGTCATCTCTGCAAGCCGCTTTTGGCTTAGCCCCCGTTCCTTCAATTCATCTTTAATTAGTTCCCCCGGGTGTGTGGCTACAAAAGGTACATGTACCTTACTACTCATAATGCTTGGATATTTCTATTAACAATGCGTTTACGATTATACCATTTTCGATAGGCGAACTTTTGAAAAGAAGACGGTATTGATCATTGATCCAGACTGCTTCTGTATCGTTCAAATCGCCTTTCTTCTTTTCATAATGCAGCGAATTGATAAGGAACAAGTCTTCGATACGACTGGCAGCTCTTAAGTAGTTTACCACCTTGACATAACGTTTTACGATGTCCTGTGGAAGCCTTTTGTACTTCTTTTCCCTTGTTGTCCCTGTTAAGAACATCTCTTCCAAAGCCTTGTCCTCAAACTCAACATTCATGATTCGTCACTGCAAAGATAATAGATTTTTGCGAATTATTCACAAATTTGCGAATCAAACTCTACCTCCCGGCCTACACCAACATTCCTCTGTACAGAGATGGCGAGTCACGCCGCTTGAGCATGATGCAAAGACGATCCGCATCTCCGTACTGTGGCCGCAAGACAAAGAAGCCATCGCTATCCGGCTCCCGAATAATTGTACCTTGCGAAGTCACCGAATCCCGCCAGAGCACTGAAGACGATGATGTCATCTTTGTCGTCGAAACGTAATCAAACTCCTCGCGCAGAAGATCTTCTGCATCCTTTTCGCCATCTTCCGACTCCCATTTGTCAAGCCATTCCTTCAGGGACGTATATCCGCTCTCCTTCATTTTCAGCCGAATGAAATTCTGCACATCTGCTTTAGAATCATAACTCTCAATATTGTAGAATTCCAGAATATCGTACACAAATTTTGCCGTAGGGATATTGAGACAAGGCACCTCAGGTAAGTGCCCATGAATGTTGACTTCGTCCACCAGCGCTTTCAAGATATCAATGGTCGATATCTCCAACAAGTCAATCTGCTCCAGAATCTTCTCCCGCTGCCCGGCATATTCCGGAAGCAGATTATCATCCAGGTATTCTTCAATCGCCTGCGGTAACAGGTTGGAGAACTCGAAGCGATAACGGATGCGTCCAGGGCGGCCCAGAAGATTCTCATTCAGCGTCAACTGATTGGTCGTGAGAATATACAGCCTTCGTTTGGCGTTATACACTCCGTCAATGAGCCGCAGAAGGACATCATCATCCTCTCCCCTCTTAAAAGTTTTCTCAGCCTCGTCGATAAACACCACACATTCGAAGTTTAGCGACTGAAGGAATGGCAGCAAACCCTTGAAATCGTTTTGAACGATGACGACCGGAAGGCCGATAGCATTGCATAGAAGCTTAGCCGACAGCGTTTTCCCCGTTCCTTTGATACCATTAAATATAATACCAAGATTCTTCCCGCCCTCAATGAATGGTGCCGATTCCCAAGTCTTCTTGATTAGACGAATCATCGGTTCTGTCCCAAGTTCATAAATCTTGAAATCGAACTCAAACCGGTCCGCAATCCGCCTGAGACCAATCCGTGTCATCATAGGATTGGACGATTCTGAAACCACGAAAACGCCATCCCCGGGACACGGCAGCAACCGAGTATCTCCACTTACAGGGAAAAACGTCCCGTCCTCATTAATCCATTGTTGACCATTGCTCATACTCAATCATTTTTCTGCAAAGGTACAACTGAATTCAGCCCCATTGCAAATCTTTGCAAGGTTTGCAATGATTTGGAAATCAAAGAATTAATTTCATTAACATAATTTGGGAAACCCGCAAATCTTTGCATGGTTTGCAAAGATTTGCACGCACCTTCCAGACTCCCGAACTTTGCAATAGCAATCGAGAGTAAAAGGGTTTCAATAACCGCCCCCGTCAGCTACTCTTCCAGCCTTCCGAAGTCGCTCCAGCCGGGTTGGAGCTTGCCGGCGTGGCAGTCGCGGATGAATTTTTGGAGGGTTTGATGGGCGTAGTCCGGGCGGGCGGTGTGTTGGTAGTGCTGAATGCGGTCGACTTTGATGCGGCGGTAGTTTTCAGGGAAGGCTTGGAAGTGCTGCCAGGCCTGCTTGTCGGCACGGAGGGCGTCAAGGACCCATTCTTCGAAAACGAAGAGCTTGGGATCGAGCGAAGGTGCTACCGCCAGGCCCGCGGGTGTGTATGTCCAGCAGGTTGGTGACTTCCATTATTCGACGTAACGCCGCTCAATCTCCGCCCAGTTGACGATGCTCCACAGAGCCTTTAGGTGATCAGGGCGACGGTTTTGATAGTCAAGGTAGTAGGCGTGCTCCCAAACGTCGAAGGTCAGGAGTGGCTTAAGGCCCTTCTCCACGGGGTTATGTGCGCCCGGCTCCTGGGTGATGACAAGCGAGCCATCCGCCTGGGCCGACAGCCACACCCAGCCGCTGCCGAAAAGGCCTGCGCCCTTGGCCACGAACTCAGCCTGGAAGGCATCGAATGAGCCCCACTGCCGGTCGATTTGAACAGCGAGCTTGCCGGACGGAGCACCTTCGGAAGGCGCCATGAACTGCGTAAAATACAGATTGTGATTCAGAATCTGCCCAGCATTGTTGAACACGGCCCCATCGGCCTTCCGGACAATCTCCTCCAGCGGCAGGCCTTCGAACGGGCTCCCTGGCAGCGCCGCATTCAGATTATTCACATACCCCTGCAGGTGCTTCCCGTGGTGGAATCCCACCGTCTGCGCGCTAATCACCGGCTCCAGCGCGTCCGGCGCGTATGGTAAATTGATGAGAGTAAACATATATTAGTACAGAATGCTCAACCCCTTCTGGGCCTTGTCCAGATCAGACACATCCAGGACCACAGAGATGCTCAATTCTTCGCCCCCCTGGGCGGATGCGATTACATTCACGCCGGCCGCGCCAAGCAGCGAGAACACCTTGCCGGAGACGCCGGGGATATTCTTCATCTTACTTCCGTAAACCGTCACGATGGCGACCTCCCGGTTGACCACCATCACGTCATCCAGCGGCATCAAGGGATTGTTGACCACGAAGCCATTGATGACCTCCGACACCTTTTCGCTGTCTTTGGCACTAACGGCGAATGAAATCGCGTACTCCGACGAAGTCTGCGCGATGAATTTCACATTCACCCCTGCATTCGCCAAGGCGGAGAATATGGCCGAAGAAGCACCGACCCTACCCAGCAAACCGGTACCATAAACCGTAACCAGACTGAGGTCCTGATCCACCACCACGCCGGAAATCTCCTTTCCCACCTCCTCGGACGACGAAGAAATCCTGGTCCCGGCGAATTCCGGATGAAGAATGCTCTTCACCACAATGGGAATCCCCGCCTGCTTGGCCGGCCACAGAGCAGCGGAAGGGAACGGCGCAATGTCGGACGCGCAGTAATGTGCGGCCTCATCGTATGTCATAGCCGCGATGCCGTTAATCCCCTCCCCTTCCACATAGAATTCGATGCAATCCACCTTCAACGCGGACGCAACAAGTGCTGCCATCATATTGGCCCCGCCCTTTCCAATGCTGATTATTTCCCCGTGGGGCGTACGGGCATAGCCGCCGGCAATAACGACATTCGACTTACCTACGCAAATTCGTTCGATCTCTTTCCGCGTCGCAGCCCAGTCAAACACCGGCGTCTTGTCCTTCTGGAGACAAACCACCAGGTCACGACCGTCGATCATGTCCACATTCGCCGAAATCGCCACAGCCTGTGCGCAGAGTTTGGCGCATTGCGCCAGAATATAATCCTCCACCGCCGCAACAGCCACATTGTAGCTCGTCGCCTTCCGCAGGTAATCCTCAACATATTCGAGGAATTCAACCTTCTTCTGCTGGTATTCGGCATTATTGGACAACACATCCAAATAAGCCTTCACATCCGCGAATTCATTCTCCCCAGACTGCTTCTCCACAATCATCTTCTGGATAACAGCCCCGAAAAGCTTAACAAGCGTATTCTGAGGACGCACCACAGCAATTGTCCTTGGAACACACTGGCCGACAATCGCCTCAAAATTTTCTCGCCTAAGGACGAAAGATTGTACAATCGTAACTACTCAGGTACCCCTGACCTGACTGCAAACTGAGGTTGGCGCGGAGCTTTCGCCACCAGGTTATATTTTTTTCAAAAATTTTTCTCATGTCGCG
>CAJODR010000036.1 GCA_905233275.1 uncultured Bacteroidales bacterium
ACATGATTCTTTACAAAATTGTCTGTTTCCAAAAGTGTTTTATATTTTTTTCGCCTTACCTAAAGATTTATTCTTATCATTTCAACCTTGCTTTTTCTTGTCATTTCGACCAAGGCCGTAAGGCCGCGCGAAGAAATCTCTTTCGTCCACAAAAAGGGGTGTTTTTGTGGACAGACCAGTAAAAAAAGCCTCTCCGTCCACAAAAGAGGCCTGTTTTGTGGAGAAACTGCTGATTTATAATGCTCCGTCCACAAAAAGGCAGCCTTTTGTGGACGGAACATTTAAGCCGCAATTCAGATTATTCCGCGTTGCGGCTCAGAATGGGCTCAATGGCCGTTTTTGGGTGCAACGCGGAAGCTATAATGGCCCAAATCGCCAAAAACGCCTCCGCGTCGCGAAGCAGAAAGCACTCTGTGGCCGATTTTTACCGCAACGCGGCTAACTGAAAATAGCATTGCCACGATGTATGAAAAGGGCGATGATTGTCGAAATCACCGCAGGGACGGCAAAGATAATTGCCAGTTTTAAAATCCGCGGCGTCGCCACAATCACCTACGCAATAGACTAGGCGCTATTTCGAGCGCATGAAGATTTGCATGGGGCAGCCTTCGAAGTCGAAGTGCTGCCTCAGTTTGTTTTCGAGGAAGCGCTTGTAGGGGTCCTTGACCCACTGGGGGAGGTTGCAGAAGAAGGCGAATGAGGGGGTGCGGGTCGGGAGCTGGGTGACGTACTTGATCTTGATGTATTTGCCCTTCCAGGCCGGCGGGGGATAGTTTTCGATCTCCGGTAGCATGACGTCGTTGAGCGCGGATGTAGAGATTTTGCGCTTCATGTTTCCAGCCACGTGGGCGGCTGCGTCGAGGACGTCGAGGATCCTTTGCTTGCCGGTCACTGAAGTGAATACGATCGGCACGTCGTCTGTCGGGGCGATGCGCTCCTTAAGCGCCTGGGTGTACTTGCGGAGAGTATTGGAATCCTTCTCGAAGAGGTCCCATTTGTTGACCACGATGACACAGCCCTTGCGGTTGCGGACGATGATGTTGAATATGTTCATGTCCTGTGACTCCATGCCGGTCGTGGCGTCGATCATGAGGATGCAGACGTCACTGTGCTCAATGGCACGGATAGAACGCATCACGCTGTAGAATTCGAGGTCCTCGGAGACCCTGGACTTGCGCCGGATACCGGCGGTGTCAACCAGCATGAATTCGTGACCGAACTTGTTGTAGTAGGTCGAAATCGAGTCCCTGGTGGTGCCTGCGACGGGGGTGACGATATTGCGCTCCTCGCCGAGAAGGGCGTTGGTGAGGGACGATTTGCCGACATTGGGCCGGCCGACTATCGCGATGCGGGGGACGTCCTGATGTTCGTCGGAAACTTCATCCTCCTGCGGCATCACTCTCACGATTTCGTCGAGAAGATCGCCTGTACCGGAGCCGTTGGCAGCCGAGATACTCCATACCTCGCCGAGGCCGAGCGAATAGAACTGGTAGCTGTCGTACATCTTTTCGCCGCTGTCGACCTTGTTGACGGCCAGCACGACCGGCTTTTTGCTCCTCCGGAGAATATCTGCGATCTCTGCGTCATAATCAGTGATGCCCGTAGCGGCCTCGCACATGAACAGGACTACGTCGGCCTCCTCGATGGCGAGCCCCACCTGGCGGCGGATCGCCTGTTCGAAAACGTCGTCGGAATTGGTCGTATAACCGCCGGTGTCGACTACCGAGAATTCGTGCCCGCACCATTCGCATTTGCCGTAATGGCGGTCACGGGTAACGCCTGCGGTCTCGTCGACGATGGCCTGGCGCATGCCTACGAGGCGGTTGAAGAGTGTGGATTTGCCGACATTGGGCCGGCCGACTATTGCTACTAATGCCATATTCAGTCGTGTTTTTGATAAAGCCCGCATGAGAGGCAGGCATCACTGTAATTGCCGCTGCAAGTCTTCTTTTCCTTTGACTTTGCAAGCATTTCGAGTTCCTCCTGACGAGCGCATTTGATGCCGAGCCGCTGCATATTCTTGTTGGTGGAAATCTCCCCGTCCGGGAATGGACGCTTGAAAAAGAAGATGTTGACGCCGAGAAGAAGCACGGCGACCCCGACAAAGACTATCGCAGCGAGGAAGATTCTCATAGAGGGAACTCGTCGGATATCGGTTCGTAATTGTAGACGCGCAGTATCATCTTGGCGAATGTCTCCGCCATCGAGACCACGCGGAATTTGCCCTGCAGGGCCTTCTTTTCGGGATCGTCGGAAAGCGGGATGGTATCCGTGACATATACCTCGCTGAGCGCAGAGGAATCAATCCTTTCGTATGCAGGACCGGAAAGCACCGCGTGTGTGGCGAATGCCTTGACGCTCTTGGCGCCACGGGCCATGAGCTCGTTGGCGACAGCGGTCAGAGTGCCTGCAGTGTCGATGATATCGTCAATGATAACGATATCACGACCCTCGACTTCGCCGATAGGCTGGATGCGCTCGACCACATTGGCCCTGGCCCTTGTCTTGTGGCAGATGACGACCGGGCAGTGGAGGTATTTTGCGTAGGCATTCGCCCTTTTGGCGCCACCCATGTCGGGAGAGGCGATGGTGAATGTCGACGGGGATTTGTCACGAAGCTTTTTCAGCGGGACGAGGAAGTCCTTGGAAGCATAGAGATGGTTGACCGGGAGGTCGAAGAAGCCCTGGATCTGGTCGGCATGGAGGTCGCACGACATGAATACGTCCATGCCGGCCGCCTTGAGCATATTGGCTACCAGTTTGGCTCCGATCGACACCCTCGGGCGGTCCTTGCGGTCCTGGCGCGCCCAGCCGAAATACGGGATCACGGCCACCACCTTGTTGGCGGAAGCCCTCTTGGCGGCGTCAATTGCGAGGAGCAGCTCCATCAGATTGTCTGCCGGCGGATAGGTGGACTGAAGAATGAAACATGTCACGCCCCTCACGCTCTCAGAGAATGAGGGCTGGAATTCGCCGTCGCTGAACTGGGAGACCTCCATGCTGCCGAGGCGCACCGGTTCGGCATCCGGACCGATGATCTTGTTGATTTCCTCAACGACTTTTTCTGCAAAACTCCTTGTCGCCCTGCAGGCGAAAATCTCCATCCGATGTTCGTGAATGTGGTTGAGCATAAGTCTCTATTTTAGGTTCTGAAGGATTTCTGCGATATAATCCAGTATTTCGTCCCTGCCCTGTCCGGTGGACGAAGATGTGGTAAACATGGGCGGGAACTCCTCCCAGTCGGCGGCAAGGAGCTCCTGGTTGCGGGCCACCTGCTCGGCGAGAGCCACACGCCCGAGCTTGTCACCCTTTGTGAATACAATGGCGAATGGCACTCCGGCCTCTCCGAGATCGCGGAGAAAATCGCGGTCAATAGCCTGCAGGTCATGCCGCGAATCCAGCAGCACAAAGAGCACCACCAATTCTTCGGAATTGAAAATATAGTCCCTGACCACCTCCTGCAGCTTTTTCCGCTCCTTTTCCGACAGGGCGGCGAATCCGTAGCCCGGCAGGTCGACAAGGTACCAGCTGTCGTTGATGAGGAAGTGGTTGACCACCTTTGTCTTTCCGGGGGTCTGGGATGTCATGGCAAGTTTGCTCCTGCCAGTCAGCATGTTGATGAGCGACGATTTCCCGACATTGGACCTGCCGATAAAGGCGAATTCCGGAAGCCGTTTTGCCGGCCTTCCGTTCACCCTGGTGCTGCTTCCCGCGAATATTGCGCTCTTGATTTTCATCCCTAATGCAAAGATACGAAAAAATCCTTAATCTACGGCTTTGGATAGCGTACTGTGAAACATGCACCGCCTAGGGTGAACGAACGGGAATAGGTAATATCGCCATTGCATTTCTCGACGATATTGCGGCAGATGGCGAGACCGAGGCCGCTTCCTCCGGTCTTTGTGGTGAAGTCCGGGGTGAATAGTTTCGCGCGGTTTTCTTCCTTAACACCGGGGCCGTTGTCCTCCACCACGATATCGTAATAGCCGTCCCTCTGGGAATTGCGCAGGGCCACGAGAATCTTGCCATCCTCCTGATTTTCAAGAGCCTGGATAGCGTTGGTAATGATATTGACAACGACGCGGGTCAGCTGCGGCTTGGGCCCGACGACCTTGGCGCCGGGGAATCCCATGTAGGACAGCGACACGCCTTCCCGACCCTCGAACAGGGAGACCTCCTCCTTGATCATCGCGTCGAGGTCGAATTCGACCGGGTCCTCGCTGTAGAGCTTGGCGAATGTCGAGAATTGATTGGCCGTATCTGCGAGAATGTCGATGTGCTCCAACACCACGGACGAGACTTCGTCGAATTTTTCCGTCCACAGCGGATTGCCGCTTTCCTTGAGGCGGATGAGCATCTGGAGGCGGAGTTTGATCGGAGTGAGAGGATTCTTGATCTCGTGGGCCACCTGGCGGGCCATTTCGCTCCACGCCTTGTCCCTTTCCGCCTGGGCGAGCCTCCTGGACGAATCGGAGAAGGCCTTGACCATCCGGTTGTAAGCGTTGACCAGCGAGGTGACCTCGTCGTCGTGGTCGTAGATGATGTATTCAAGGTTGGAGAGGTCGGTCTCCGACATCTTGCCGCCAATCGCCGTGATGGGCTTGAACATCTTGTCCACATAGCGGGCGGAGAACAGCCTGACGAGGAACAGCAGGATTACAAGCAGGGTCAGCACCGCCAGCAGATGCATCGCGGCGTCGCTGCGGAAGCTGTAGGCATTCTCCGTATAAGGACTGTAAACTATGCCGAGCATATTGCCTTCGGCGTTGAACACCGGGGCGTAAAGACCGTAATAATCGTGGCCCAGAAGCGATTCGGAGCCGATGTAGTAGCGTTTGTGACCGACCTTGATCTCGTCCAGGGCACGCTCGTTGATACGGGTGCCGATCAGCCTTCGCTCGAAAATCTCATGTGTCGTGCTCTGGCAGGCGCGGCCGTCCGGACGGTACATTATCAGGTCGAGACGGAGGGTGGACCCTATCTCCTCCATCATGGCGCCAAGCTCGGAAGAGGATATCTCCTCCAGCGAAGGAACGTTGCGGAGACGGCTCTGGAGCAGCGTCTGGACGTCATTGATCCTCGTCCTCATCACATCCGACCTGTCATCGTGGCTCCGCTTGTAGATGAAGTAGATACTGATACCGGAAAGCACCAGAAGCGCGACCGTCAGGGACAGGAGCATAACCGTACCGATGCGGTTTTTGTAGTAGCTGCGGGCCCCTGTCTGCCCGTAAGCGGCCGAAGGAAACAGCAGGCTGAGCAGCAGGAACATGAGAACCGCCAGGAACACTGACACAATGATATATGACACCCATGGCGTCACCGGACGGGATATGGTCACGAATTCGCCCTCGCCGACGCATGTCAGGAAATGCCTGTACCCGGCCTCGACAAAGCTTCTGGAATCACCCACGGTGAATTTCGTCCCGTCATCCTTGACGATGAGGGTGGGATAAGCGTATTCGCCTTCAAACGAAACCAGGGCGCGATTGTAGTAACGGGCATGGGAATAAATCGGCAGCAGGCTAACGTCCCCGGGATCGGACAAACCGAGAAGGCCGGAAAAGACAGAACCGGACTTGCCGCTCTTGGAGTCGATGCAGACGAGTAGCCTCGAAATGCCGCTGTCCGTAGAGAAATAATCGAAAACGCCGCTGTAGCGCGTCCGGCCGTTGATATCGGTGCCATAGAGGAAGTGGGAGCCAAGTACAATCGGCTCGCTGGAGCGGATCCTGTCGTTGTACAGACGTGCGCCTGCGGGGTCATTCCAGTCCTCCTCGTTGAATATGTAGACGGAGAGGCTGTAATTGCTTGACAGGTGAGGGTAATAGTATTCCTTCAGGCGTCTCAGGACTATGTGGTTGGCGGTATTTAGCTGCACGAGGCCTGCCATGACCGGATCGGCAGCGATCGAATTCTCCGTGAGGATGAGTTTCGGTTCCAGGTCGATGTCGCGGTCCATGGCCAGCCGGTTGGCCCATGTGGCGGCAATCTGGCCTTCCTTCTCCAGAGAAAAATACGACGCAGAGCCCACCAGGCAGGCGCCGGCCAGGATGGAATAGATCAGGCGGGTGACTATCTTCCAGATGCGGTCGCTACTATCCTTGCGCTTTACAAAGAGGGAGAAGAAGGCATGGAAAAGCATCGGCACCACCGACAGCACTCCGAGCAGCGACAGGTAGACGAGGATTGTGTCCCCATTCACCGAATAAAGGTTTGTGAGCTGCAGAGGGATGCCGGAATTGAACGCTATATCCTTTATAATAAGATAGACAAACAGCAACAGGGCCACGGCCAGCACCAGGGACAAAGCAGCGGCGGCGATCCTGAGCCCCTTGTGACGGGAGAATACTTCGGAGAACGCCTCCCGACACAGATTGGCTATCCATGCGACCAGAACTACGCCGGCGCAAAGTAGAATCAGCGAACCGAGTGACGCGGGAAGCACTTCACCTGCATATACTTCCGGCGAGAAAAGACGAAGGTCGCCGTGGGAAGATCCCAAGGCATGCCGGTTGCACAGGTACAGGACCATGATTATGGCCGGTATAGCGATGGCCAGGCGCCCGAGGCTCCTCTTTCCGAGGACAAACGACACCGATGCGGCCAGAAACATCACCAGGGCGAGCCACATGGCCCATTCCGCCGGCCCTTCAGTCCCCGACGACGTCAGTGCAAGGATCATACAAACCGGCTCACCGCCCACGAGCACAGGTGAACCGGCCCCTGAATCCATGGACTGCACGCGATACCGTCCGGACAGCGGAAGCGAAGGATTGACCACCCCCGTCATGTTGTCGCCGAACGAATCCATTATCTCGATACCGCCGATCACCGTAATATTGTCCGATGTGAGCGATCTCACGACATACGACCGGTTGCCGTACGTGACGAATGAAGGAGTCTCCCCCACTTCGGTCAACGGTCTCGAAGGAGCCCTGCCGATAGATGGGGACACATTTATGACGGCGTTTTCGCGAATATCGTCATTCCCGATGGGGAAACAGCCGCGCCACCACAGGAGCGAATCATTGCGGTAGAAGTACACCACTTCGTCCGAGGGCAGCTCGTCGAAGCCCGGAGCCGACGTAAGCGCAGAATGCATGTGCTCGCCGAGGTCCTCCAGCCGCTCCTCAAGCGCCTTACCGAACCGTTCGGCCGCCTTGGCCGAATCCGCCGGAGCGGAAGACGCGATGAAATGGCCGGCCAGTGCTACAAGCGAGCCCAGGGCCATGATTGCGGCCGCTATTGTAAACAGTTTTGCCCTTTTGCTATTCATTGTGGTACGGTTCTCCTCTTAATATTGTGAAGGCGCGGTAGAGCTGCTCTGCGAACAGGACACGGACCTCCTGATGCGAAAACGTCATCTTCGACAGCGCCAGCATGCTGTCCGCACGCGAATAGACCTCTTCCGAGAATCCATACGCCCCTCCTATCACGAACACCAGACTGCCGTTGCCGCCCCTCGAGAGCCAACTTTCCAGCCTTGCGGCGAATTCGACCGAGCGGTATTCCTTACCTCTCTCATCAAGAAGCACCACCGTGTCGGCCGGAGTTACGGCCTCCAGTATGCGAAGGCCCTCTCTCCGCTTGATTTCCGGGACTCCCAGCGATGCCGTATCCTTGAGTTGCGGAATAGTCTGGACGGTCACCGGCGCATAATGCACCAGCCTGGACATATACTGGTCCAGGCCTTCAGCGACCCAGCGGACGTCGGTCTTACCGACTGTAACGAGACGGATCTTCATCGGAGCATCTCCTTCACATAGCAAATATAACACGATGGCGCGGATTTTGCAATTAAGAAAGGCCGAATAATGCTGATTAAATGAAAAAACTGTTTCCGCTCGTCATCCTCACGCTGCTTGCCGCCCCTCTCTCACTCAGGGCGCAGAACGACGGATACGATATCTTCAAGCCCATTTCCAGCTATCTCGGCAGCGGCGACGTAAAGCATCTCGGTGTATGGTTCGACGACACTCTCGAGCTCACACTCCTCACCCGCAGCATCAATTCAAGCAAAAACCAGGCGGAAAAAAGTCTCACCTCTTTTTTCAACACCTATCCGCCGACTTCCTTCAAGGTAGTCTACAAAGTCTCCAAATCCAACATGAAATACTGTACCGGCATCCTCAAAGCGGGCCGCGACACCTTTGACGTCACGATTTTCCTCGTTCTCAAAGGCGATTCCTTCTGGATCCAACAATTAAAATTTGAAAGATCTACAGCTCCGTATTAAGTTTGGCACGCCGTTTGCCTAATGCTTAAACCGGTTAGTTAGTTTAGTTGGTTAATAGTTATTTGGGTTAACATTAAGTCGAAAAAGCGGACGCCCCCTCGGGCATCCGCTTTTCGGTTTTTAATGAGTCTCTCTTACTTAACCCTCTGGCCGTAAGTCCTGTCGGTCGTATTGACCGTAATGACTTCGCCGGTCTCGATAAAGAGGGGCACCATAATCTTTGCACCGGTCTCGAGAGTGACCTCCTTAAGGGCGGAGGTGGAGGCGGTGTTGCCCTTTACTGCGGGCTCGCTGTAGGTGACTTCGAGGGTAACGTACGTCGGGAGCTCGCAGGTGAGGCACCTCTCTTCAGGCTCTGTGACGAACATCATTTCGACGTGCTGGCCTTCTTTCATGAGGTCGGCGTTCTCGACGACGTCATGGGGAAGGGTGATCTGCTCGTAGGTCTCCTCGTGCATGAAGTTGAACGCCTCACCGTCGTCATAGAGGAACTGGTAGGGACGCCTTTCGACCGTGATGGTGTCGATTTTTACACCTGCGGTGAATGTATTCTCGAGGATGCGGCCGTTCTCAAGATTGCGGAGCTTTGCCTTGACGAAGGCGGGGCCTTTGCCGGGCTTTACGTGCTGGAACCATACGATCGAGCAGGGTTTGCCGTTGAAATTGAGATAAAGACCGTTTTTGAAATCAGCTGTTGTTGCCATAAAATATTGATTTTTGTTGTTTTCTAGCCCACAAATTTAAATATTTAGCTCCATAGATGCAAAATTTTCTTCGCTACCGCATCCAGCAGCCACTGCGGAGTAGACGTCGCGCCGCTGACTCCGACCCTGTCGCCGGGGCGGAACCAGGCCGGATCGATTTCGCCGGGAGAAGAGACACGGAAGCTCCTGGTATTGACGCTTTTGCACAGATTGAAGAGCACCCGGCCGTTGGAACTGGACGTACCGGCCACGAACACCACGATATCATGCTCGGTAGCGAACCTCTGCAGATCCCGGTGACGGGAAGCCACCTGCTGGCAGATAGTGTCGTGAAAGACGAATGACGCCGCCCTTTCCGAAAGGAATTCGCATATTTCACGGTATTCCTGGGGGCTTTTTGTGGTCTGGGAGAAAATTTCGATGGGGCGCGAAAGGTCGACCGTACCGTCTTCGATAAAGCCTTTCAGCATATCGAGACTCTCCACTACCACCGCGTCGCCATCCACCTGGCCGAGCAGGCCAAGCACCTCCGCATGACCGATCTTGCCGAATATCAGCAGCTGTCCCTCGTCGCCGAGGCGGGTATATGATTCGCGGATGCGTTTCTGGAGCTGGAGAACCACGGGGCAGGTGCAATCGACGATGTCGTAGCCAAGGGCGCCGGCTTTCTCGTAAGTAGCCGGCGGTTCGCCGTGCGCGCGGATAAGCAGCGTACCGGACCCAGGCTCCAGCGTATCCAGACTCACAGTCTCAAGCCCCTTGGAAGCCAGCCTTGCAAGCTCCTCTTCGTTGTGCACGATGGCGCCGAGCGAATAGAGCCGCCCGCTGGAAGGCCCGAGGAACTCCTCGGCCTTGCTGATCGCGCGGATCACTCCGCCGCAGAATCCCGCACCCGGGTCTGTCTCAACCGAAACAATCACTCGAGAACTCCCAGTTTACCCTGAATGACTCCCTGGAGCCAGCAAATCTCTTCTCCGAAAGTCATGTCGGAATTGTCCATCACGAATGCGTCGGGGGCCTGCCTGAGAGGGGACGCCTCGCGGTGCGAATCGATATAGTCGCGCTCGAGAAGATTCTTCTGTACCTCCTCAAGGGTAGGGGTCTCCCCTTTCGCAACCATTTCGTCGTAGCGACGCTGGGTACGGACCTCGGTCCTGGCGGTCATGAACACCTTGATTTCGGCATTCGGGAATACCGTGGTGCCAATGTCACGGCCGTCCATGATAACGCGGCCGTCCTTGCTGAAGGCATGGAGTTTTTCGTCCACGAATGCGCGCACGAAAGGCACGGCCGAGACTGGAGAAACGTTGCCGGAGACCTCCAGCGTGCGGATTTCGCCTTCGATGCAGCGGTCGCCGAGGTATGTCTTGGTAGCGCCGTCTTCGTAGCGGAAATGGAGGTCGAGACCCTTGTCGAGGACCGCTTTGAGGCCGGATTCGTCGATGACGCCGTCCTTGATGAGGCCCTTTTCAAGGGCGACGAGTGTAACTCCGCGGTACATGGCGCCGCTGTCGAGATAGAGGAAGGAGAACTTTGCAGCCACCTTCTTTGCAAAACTGCTTTTGCCGGTGGACGAATAGCCGTCCACAG
>CAJODR010000037.1 GCA_905233275.1 uncultured Bacteroidales bacterium
AGAACGGACCCAATACTTAAAAGCCATGTTATCAGAGTACGACAAAAAGGACATTGCAGCCGCCTACTACAAGGAAGGCCATGATGATGGTGTAAAGGAAGGGATGAAAGAAGGGATGAAAGAAGGGATGAAAGAAGGGATGAAAGAAGGGATGAAAGAAGTCGCGACCAGAATGCTAGCCAATGGTCTTGACATAGACAAAGTTGTTCTGTATACGGGCCTAAGCGATACAGAGGTTAAAGCGCTAGTTGCTCCCGAAAGGGCGTGAATATAAGGCGCTGATTGTTTTTTAGTACTATTTAAGTGCTGGCCACTGTCCCCGTGGTCAGCACTTCGTTTAATGAGATTTCTCCGCGCGCTTCGCTTGGTCGAAATGACAAAAAAGTGCGTGCTATTTCAGCCAGGCGGGGGGTGTGGGGGTGTTGGCGACGGAGAGGGCGAGGCTGATGAGGAGGTTGACGTTGGCGAGGGTGCCGGTGAGGTCCCAGTCGGGGTGGTATTCGTCGGTGGGTTTGTGGTATACTTCGGAGTAGGGGTATTTGTTGGGACGGGAAGGGTCGACCAGCTGGGTGCCATTCTCGAACACCAGGGCGGGGACGCCGCGTTTGAAGAAGTTGTAGTGGTCGGAGCGGAAGAACCAGCCGTCGGAATTGTCGTCATCGAAGTAGATATACCGCCACGGGGCTTGCAGTCCGCTGAAATCATCTTGAACGGCTGATACCAGCTGCCGCCGAATGCCGGCTGCAACCCAAGAGCCTCCTCCTCAGCCGCGGTTGTGTGCTGCCCGAAAAGCGGCAGCGAAGCGGTGAGGGCAAGCAGGAACAAAAGCTTTCTCATAGACTATCTGAAGAACTTGTCCACATCGCGGACAGCATCCGGCAGTGCGAAAACGACGACGCGGTCGTAGGGCTCGATGAGGGTGTTGCCGACGGCTATGCAGGCGGCACCGCCGCGAATGAGACCGCCAATGACCGAATCCCGAGGCCAGTCGAGATCCTTGAGCGGAGCCTTTGTAATGGCGCTGCCGGGAGCCACGGTGTACTCGAGCACTTCTGCATTGGTGCCGGCCATGTAGCGCACAGAACGCACCTTGTCGGAAAGCGTAAACTTGAAGATACGCCCAGCGGTAATCATCTTCTTGTTGATCACCGCGTCGACGCCCAGATCCTCGGCGAGACGCAGGTACTCGATATTTTCGACCTCGGCTATGACACGGCGGACACCGGCCTTTTTGGCGCCGATGCAGGAGAGGATGTTGGCCTCGTCATTGCCCGTCACGGCGACGAATGCGTCGTAGTCGCGGATGGATTCGTCAGCGAGGAAATCGGCGTTGCGGCCGTCTCCGGCGACGACATCGACATTGTCCGCCCCTATGGCGTCGAAATGCTCGGTGAGCGCACGGCAGCGTTCGATATTCTTGTCGATGATCTTGATCGAATCCATGGTCTTGTGCAAACCGGAAACCAGCATTTCGCCGATAGGGGAGCCGCCCATCACCATGACGCTGCGGACCTTCATCCTGTCAAGCCGGAGGAGACCCTTGAGCGCGGCCATACCCTCTTTGGTGGCAATCACGTAAACGAGGTCACCCCAGCGGAATCGCGTGTCGAAGCGCGGAATCACAGTTTTCCCGCTCGTCGAAATGGCGGCGATACGAAGATCCGTCCCCGGCACCTTTTCGGCCGCGAGGCGAATGAACTCGACGACCGTGAGATCGAGCATCGGTGATTCGTCGTCGACCTTGAACACTTCGAGCTGCAGCTTTCCGCGCGCGATCTCCATGGCGTCTGACGACGAATTCTCACGAAGCAGCGCATGAATTTCATCGGCCGCAATCTTCTCGGGGTAGAACATCAGGTCGAGGCCCATCTGCTTGAACATCAGTTTGTTCTCCGATGAGAGGAACTCCTCGTCGTCAATCCTCGCGGTGACTTTGCGGCAGCCGAGATTCTTGGCGAGAAGGGCACTGACGATGTTGACGTCCTGGGGGACGCCGGGATTGACCGCGATGAACAGGTCGGCATCCTCGACATGGCATTCCTTGAGGGTGCTTATACAGGTGAGGGAACTCGGCACGGTGAGAACGCCGACGGACGACTTGAGTGCCGCCAGACGGGTCTGGTCGCTGTCAATGACCGTAATGTCGTAGCCCTCGGAAGTGAGCAGCTTGGCAACATGCGAGCCGACCTCTCCGGCTCCTTCGATGATGATTCGCATATGCGTCTATTTTAAAGGCCTCCGGAGCAGGGCCCGGGGGATCATGAATTTCGGATAAATGCCCTTGACCTCGTAGCCGCGGCCACGGAATGCCTCGACATCGGCCGTGGACGGCTTGCGGCGGAGCTTTCTGTATTCCCCGTGGGCCGTCACAACTGCCTTGAAGAAAGACCATTTACCGCTGCAAAGATAAACAATTCCGCTGAATCCGTCCAATAACTTGCGGCGGAATATGACAGAGCGGGCGCGGCACAGCGGACGTCGCAGGCCCCTGAGGGCGAATGTCTTGGCAAGATTGTTATCCAGCAGGAGAAGGTTGTTGCGGTAGTTGAGACGGAGCTTGCCGGGGGAGTTGTTGGGGAGGGTGTGGTAGACGTGCGAGGCCGGCACGACAGTGACATTCCAGCCCTCCAGCTGCATCCGCCAGCAGAGATCGATTTCCTCCATGTGGGCGAAGAACCGCTCGTCCAGCCCGCCGAGACGCCTCCAGACACGACGCCGGACCATCATTGCAGCGCCGCTCACCCAGAGGACATCCGTCGGAGAATCATACTGCCCCTCATCCTTCTCGAACCATTTCAGCACGCGTCCGCGGCAGAATGGGAATCCGTATTTGTCGATGAATCCTCCCGCTGCGCCAGCATACTCGAAGGTATCACGGTGGTTGTAGCTCAGAATCTTGGGACCGCAGGCACCGCATTCAGGGTGCTCATCCATCCAGGAAACGAGCGGCTCAAGCCATCCCTCGGGCACCTCGACATCGGAATTCAAGAGCACGAAAAACTCCGCATCCACCGCTTCAAGTGCGCGGTTGTAACCTCCTGTAAATCCGTAATTTTTGTCAAGTGGAACAAGCTGTACGGAAGGGAACTCGGAAGCCATCATCTCCACCGAACCGTCCGTAGAGCCGTTGTCAGCGACGACGACTCCGGCGTCAAGGCCCTCCAGGCTGTTGAGCAGCATGGGGAGAAACTTACGGAGATAATCCTTCGTGTTCCAGTTGAGTATGACGACGGCGGTTCTCATCAGGCACTGAAATCTACGTCCCTGAAGGCCAGGGAAGGAATGACTTTGGACATGCAGGGCCTCGCGTCGTCGGCGGTGGCCGCGAGATTATTCCACAGTGTGAGGAAATTGCCGGTGATCAGCACCTCGCGTACAGGATGTACGATCCGGCCGTCCCGGAAGAGAAATCCGTCCACGCCGTATGAGAAATCGCCGGTCGAAGAGTTGCTGTTGCCGCCGTTGAATCCGGTGACGAGTATGCCTTCGCCGGTAAGGCTCAGGAGATCGGAAAGGGTCTTGCAGCCACCTGTGGGCACGAGAACGGGCCTCGACGCATCCTCGATGGTAGGGGAGAGCCCGGTCTTGCGCGAGATGTAGGTATTGATGAAATAGCGTGAAATGACGCCGTCCCGGATGATATCCGCATCCTCGGTCCGGACGCCCTCGCTGTCGCACATCCTGGAGCCGGAGCGGCCGAATTCATGCGGGCGGTCCAGGAGGGTGACGTTGTCACCGAATACCTTCTTGCCAAGGCTGTCCAGAAGGAATGAATTGTGCTGCTGGAGCGAATAACCGCTGAGTGCCGTCAGAATGGGCGTAAGCAGCTTGGAGGCGCATTCGCTGTCGACAACGAGATTGGTTTTCACGCTCGCCATGGGACGGGGACCGATCTGGTCTACGGCCCTTTGATATGCCTTGGAGGCGCATGTAGTGCTGTCCAGGCGATCAAGACGCGGCGAAGCATCCCACCAGTATGCCGAGAATTTGTTGCCTCCTTCGTCCTCCACGGTGATCTCGCAGCCCATCTCGAAGGAAGTCTCCTTCTCGCGGCAATCAAGGCCCTGGGAGTCGATTGTAAGCGTCTCGGTGGTGCTGTCGGAGTATTCGGCCTCTTCGGAGACAACTTTGGCCTCCAGACCTTCGCGTTTCAGGACGGCGCCTAGCGCAATCCTTATTCTTTCATCTTCAGTAAGATTCTCTACTGCAGGATCATACAGGCCGTAATCGCAAGCGCCGCGAGCGGTCCTCTCGGGTGAAGGAAGGTCGCGAGCGGAATCCGGAACCAGCGTGCGCGTCATGGCGATGGCTGAGGCTACGAATTCCTGCAGGGCAACGCTCTCCAGCCGGTTGGTGGAGAAAGTGCCGAAGCGGCCGTCTACGAAAAGTGCCAGCGACAAGCTCCTGTCGAGGGAATGCGTGACCTTGTCGATAGCGCCGTCGCGGGTGCCGACGAGGTCCGTCACGTTCTTGGTGAGGGTGACGCGGGCCTTGGCGGCGCCTGCCTGGATGGCCATCGAGAGGGCCTCGTGCGCGAGTCTGTATTCGCCTTCGGTAATAGTGCGTGCCATCGTCATTCTCCTCCAACCGTTAAGCCGCCGATGAGCACTGTCGGGATGCCGCAGCTGACGGGAACGTTCTGCTCCTTGCCGCAGGTCCATGCGCTGTCGTCGACGATAAGGTCGTTGCCCACGAGGCGAATGTCGCCAAGCGCCTCAGGCCCGTTACCTATAATATTAATATCCTTGACCGGCATCGTCAGGCGCCCGTTTTCGATGAGGCGGCCGCTCTTGACATAGAATGTGAAATCGCCCTCGCCGATCTTGACCTGTCCGTTGGAGAATTCATCGACGTAGATGCCCTCCCGGACGGATGAGATGATGTCTTCCGGAGTGACGGAGCCGCTTTCCATGTAAGTGGCCCGCATTCGCGGAATGGGATGGTAGCGGAACGACTCCCTGCGCCCGTTGCCGGTAGGGGAGACCCCGAAATACCTGGCGCTGATGCGGTCGTGCAGGTACGAGGTCAGAATGCCGTCCTCGACCATATAGGTCTTCTGCCCGGGGACTCCTTCGTCGTCGAAATTGAGCGAGCCCCGGCACCCGGGAATGGTGGCGTCGTCAATGATATAGATGCCTTCCGGGCATATCCTCTGCCCCATCCTGCCGGAGAATACCGACTGTCCCTTGCGGTTGAAATCTGCCTCGAAAGCGTGCCCCATTGCCTCGTGGAGAAGGATTCCGGAGGCGCCGGCACCCATGACGACGGGCATGCGTCCGCCTTTGGGCCTGCGGGCCTCAAAGCGCTCGTCGATGCCTTTGACGACATCGTCCGCCATCTCCCTGACGAGATCGCCTGAGAGCATTGAAGGGCCCTTGCGCCAGCTCCTGGAGACCGCTTTGTTCTCGATCTTGTCGCCCTGGCGGAATATCACCGAGGCGGAGACAGTCCCCATCGGGCGCGTGTCGTATTTGAGCTCGGACGCCGAGTTAAACATCATGACGTCCGTCACCTGCCACGACAGCATGGCCATTATCTTGACAATGCGGCTGTCGCGCGAGGAAATCTCCTTCTGCAGCCGGTTCAGGAATGGCACCAGCTCTGCGGGCGACACCCGCCTCCAGTCTTCGACGGAGGGGTATCTGTCGGCCGCCGGATTGGGGCTGCCGGGATAGGATTTGGTGGCGGTCTGGATGTTGACCGGGCCTGCGCAGCCGGGGGCTGACGCTATGGCCCCGGCGGCTTTGGCGGCTCCGAGGAGCTCTGCCATGGAGGTGGATTCGCTGTAAGCGTAGCCAGTTTTTTCGCCCTTGAGGACGCGAATGCCGCAGCCGTAGTCGACGTGGGCGCCGCCGGAAGTGACCTCCCCGTCGCGAAGGACGAGATTGCCGTAGGAGGTGTTTTCGAAGAACAGGTCGGCGTAGTCGCCGCCGCTCCTGACGGCCTCTGCGATCAGTCGCCTCAGGTCATCCTCACTCACCGAGAAGGTGTCCAGGTAGTATCTTTTTTCTCCTGTCATTGCTTGCTGATCCCGTAGCCGAAGAGGGCGAAATCGCCCTTGCAGGGGTCTCCGGGGAATATTTGACGGAACGTATCCGTGATTTCAAGGACGGTCGTGATGTCCTTTTGGCGCCGGGTGGTGAGTCCGAGGGCGGAGGCTTCGTCATAGACGTGGACGTCGAGCGGGATCAGGAGGCAGTCGGGATCGGTGTCCTTCCAGATACCGAGGTCGACGCTGCCGTCCCGCCGGACCAGCCAGCGGCGCATCATGTTGATCTTTTTGTTGGGTGCCTTGGCATCAGGCTTCTGCCCGAATACGCGGCAGCGGATGTCTTCGACGCTGAGGCTCTCGAGCGAATCGCGCTCGCCGTAAATCTGCCGGAGCCTGCCGCAAATTGCCGCCACCTCGCACCATTTGACCGTGCGGTGAATGCTGACGGGATCGTCCCTGTAGCAGCCTTTCATCACATAGTCGTAAGGCTTCCAGTCCATGGCGTCGAACAGCCTCCCGCAGTCGCGCACAATCATGGCGCGTCTGCCCCAGGCGAAGTGGGCGGCGAAAACCGCCGCCACTTCAACGTCCTGGAGGGAAGCGTCGCCGCGACGCCTTCTCTCCTCAAAACGGGTGGGGAAAGCGATCGGGTCCTCCTTGAACCAGACCGGATCGTTGTATGTCTCCGCCCATTTGATGAGCAAATCCCTGGTCGCTACGTCCATGCTTACTTGGTCACGGCCTCAAGCCGCTTCATCATTGAGAACATAAACACGGCCGACAGCAGGCAGAGCAGGACGAATACGCCCCAGACCACCCACAGCGGCAGGGAGCCCCAGAGGTGACCGCCGACCTGGACGAGCAGGTTGCCGATCGCGGTAGCTGCGAACCAGCCTCCCATCATCATTCCCTTGTATTTCGGCGGAGCCACTTTGGTGACGAATGAGATGCCGATGGGGCTGAGGAGCAATTCGCCGAAGGTGAGAATCAGGTAGGTGCTGATCAGCCAGTAGGGGCCTGCGAGAGTAAGCGTGTCGCCTGCTTCTTTGGCTGCTTTCTGGACATCGGGGGTGTTGAGACCGCTGGATGCCAGGATCATCAGCGCGTATGCCGCGGCGGCTACGAGCATACCGTAAGCGATCTTTCGCGGTGCGGACGGCTCCTTGCCCTTGGCGGCGAGACTGCTGAATATCGCCATGCTCACAGGCGTCAGCGCAACCACGAAGAAGGGGTTGAACTGCTGGAAGATAGGTGCGTCGTAATTGGTTACGTCCGGAGTCCGGATGGCCCGCCAGACAAGCGCCGCGAGGCACGCGACGACTATTCCGATGGAGATATTCTTTCCTTTGCGCGACTCACTCTGGAAGATGCTGAATCCGGCGTAGACCAGGATGAGTACAATAACCAGGTTGAGCACGCTGAACGGCATTCCAGTGATTCCGGGAGCCGACATCTTCGTGAATTCGTCAGCGAAGAACGTGAGGGTCAGGCCGCTCTGCTGGAACGCCATCCAGAAGAATATGACCACGGCGAATACGAGGCAGAGAGCCACGATCCTGCTCTTGGTCTCTTCCTTGGACAGCTCTTTGACCTCCTCGGAAGGAGTAGCGGCCGCCTCCTTGTCGCGCTTGCCTTCAACGTGGCGGAAAGTGCGGCGGAAGCCGTAGTAAATGGCGATCGATACGACCAGCGAAAGGCAAGCCGCGGCGAATGAGAAATGGTAGGCATCATTCTCCGCAAATCCCATTGACATGCCGAGCTTCTTGAGTCCAATGGCCGCCATTGGGGCGAAGAGCGAACCGATGTTGATGGCCATGTAGAAGAGGGAGAAGCCAGAATCGCGCTTGTCTGCATATTGCGGGTCGTTGTACAGGTCGCCGACCATTACCTGAAGATTGCCTTTGAAAAGGCCCGTCCCGAGGCTCACCAGCAGCAGCGCCGCAATCATCACTATCAGCGCCAGCGCATCTCCTCCCAACGGAATCGACAGGAGCAGGTACCCTACGAACATCACTATGATGCCGATGGTCACCATCTTGCCGAATCCGAAGCGGTCGGCGAGGGCTCCGCCGACTATCGGGAGGAAATACACCATCCCGAGGAATACGCTGTAAATCAAGCCCGCCTGCCCTGCCGTAAGGCCGAAATTTGCCTTCAGGAACAGGGCGAAAACAGCGAGCATAGTGTAGTAGCCGAAGCGCTCGCCGGTATTGGCGAGCGCGAGGGCAAACAGTCCTTTAGGCTGGTTACGGAACATTATGAAGTTACTTTTTCAAGCCACTTGACCATACCGAACATGACTCCCATGGAGACGAGGCAGATCGCGAGGAAGATACCCCAGCAGATCCATATAGGCATGGCGTTGTACCAGATAGGTCCGAGGAAGATGAAGAGGTTGCCGATTGCGGTGGCACCGAGCCAGAGGCCCTGGCAGAGGCCGAGCATATTCTTCGGCGCGACCTTCGAGACGAAGGACAAGCCGAGAGGGGAAATGAAGAGCTCTGCGACCGTGAGGAAGAAGTAAGTCACAATCATCACCCACGGTGCCGCTTTGGCAAGTCCCATCTGGATCATCTGTGCGGCAGACAGCTCGCGGAATTCGGCGCCTGAAGGATAGTTGTTGATGATGGAGTAGACCATCAGGAACAGGTATGCGCAGCCGGCGATTCCCATACCGAGGGCGATCTTGCGTGGCGTGGATACCGGTTTGCCCTTCTTGGCGAGCGAGCCGAATACCAGCATGATGATCGGGGTGAGAATGATGACGAACAGCGGGTTCATGGCCTGCCAGATCTCCGGAGGAAGGGCTGCGGTGTCAACGAAGTCGCGAGCGAATACCGACAGTGACTGGCCGTTCTGGTGGAATGAGAGCCAGAAGAATACCGCGATACCGAGCACTGCGAAGAGGGCGTACATCCTCTGCTTGATTTCCTTGGCCATTGCGATCTTTTCCTCGGCGGTGTATTCGACGGACTGGACCGCGACCTTCTTGGCCGGCTGAGGGAAACGTTTCTTGTTGCGGATGAAGATGAGGGCGGAGATGATCATCGCGACGGCAGATACTATAAAGGAATAGTGGATGCCGGTGTTGAATACATCGATGTAGTTGGAGCAGAACTGGGTGGTGTTGTCCAGCATGGCGGGATCGAGCACCGAGTCTGCGCTGGTTTCGATGAATTTCTGCGAAGATGCGATAGCCGTGTCACCTGCAAGATACTTGTGGCAGAGGGCGGACATGTCGGCGTTGTAGACCAGCTGATGGGCCTTGAGCCACCAGCTGCGGAGCATCGGAGCCACGAACGGGGCGATGACGCCGCCGATGTTGATGAACACGTAGAAGATCTGGAATCCGGAGTCGCGCTTGTCCTTGGCTTCCTTGAGGGCTTCGGGGCCTTTCTTGGCGGCCTCTGCCTCAAAGTCGTCGTAGAGCTTGCCGACGAGAGCCTGGAGGTTGCCCTTGAACAGGCCGTTGCCGAATGCAATCATGAGGAGGGCGATGCAGGTGAATACGAGGATCAGCCACCAGCCGGTGGTGCCGTCGGCTACCAGGCCGTCGACCTTGCTGAAGAGCGGAATGGACAGGGCAACATAGCCGGCCGCCATGATGACGAGACCGCTCTGGATGGTCCTGTTGTAATTCTGCGTCTTGTCGGCGATAAGGCCGCCGACGAGCGCAAGGATATAGATTCCGAAGTAGAATACGGAGTAGATGAATCCGGCGGTGCCGTCAGGAAGTCCGAATTTGGATACCAGGAACAGCAGCAGCACCGCGTTCATGATATAGTAGCCGAAGCGCTCGCCCATGTTGCTCAGTGCGGCTGCAATGAGGCCTTTGGGGTGCTCCTTGGATGAACGCAGGTAGAAAATCAGGAATGGAATGACGACTATGACGATGCAAACCAGAATGAAGAGGGTCTGGTTGGATTTCCATAGTGCTGAAATGAAACTCATACGCTTGTTTATTTAGTGGGAATGTTTTCGAGGACTGCTTTGAGGTAGTTCCAGGTGCGCTCGACGGAGGGGATGTTGACCCTTTCGTCGGGGGAGTGGGGGTATCTGATGGTGGGGCCGACAGAGACCATTTCCCAGTTGGGATATTTGGCGCCCATGATTGCGCACTCGAGGCCGCCGTGGGTGGCCATGATCTTCATCGGATAGCCGTATACCTTTTCGAACTGCTCCATCATGACTTTGTTCATCGGAGTGTCGAGTTTGGGCCTCCAGCCGCTGTAGCCTCCGGCGAATGTCACCTTGGCGCCGGCGAGCTCGAAGATGCAGCGGATCCTCTCGGCGAGGTCAGCTTTGGCGGAGTCGATGGCGCTGCGCATCAGGGAGTGGACGGTGAGATGGCCCTTCTGCGTGCGTACGATGGCCATGTTGATGGAGGTCTCGGTGAGGCCGGCCATCGACTGGCTCATGCGGATTACGCTTGAAGGACAGGCGATCATGGCCTTGACGGCTGCGAGAGCCACACCGGCCTGGATGTAGTACATGGCGGCAGGTGTGTCTTCAACGACGAGTTCCGCACCGGGATCGCTTTCAGCGAATTCGGCCTTGACTTCGGCGAAGATGCCGGCGATGAGTTTCTTGACTACGGCGAGATTCTCTTCCGGGACCACGATTTCGACAGTGGCCTCGAAGGGGATGGCGTTGCGGAGGGAACCGCCGGTGAAGCTGACGAGCTTGGCTCCGAGCTGCTCCATGAGGGGCAGGAGGATGCGGCAGGCTACCTTGTTGGCATTGGCCCTGTAGAGGGAGATGTCCATGCCGGAGTGGCCGCCCTGGAGTCCCTTGACCTGGAAACGAAGGCCCTTGTAGCCCTTCAGGACGAGGTTTTTGCGGTATTTGAAATCGGCGGTGGCGTCGAGTCCGCCGGCGCAGCCGACGCAGAGTTCGCCTTCGTCTTCGGAGTCGAGGTTGATGAGGATGTCACCCTTGAGGACGCCGGGCTTGAGGCAGTTGGCGCCTGTCATTCCGGTCTCTTCGTCGTAAGTGACGAGGACTTCGACGGGGCCGTGCTTGACGCTCTTGTCCTCGAGGACGGAGAGGCCCATGGCGACGCCGATGCCGTTGTCTGCACCGAGGGTGGTGCGGTCAGCTGTGACCCAGTCGCCGTCGATGAGGGTGACGATGGGATCTTTCAGGAAGTCGTGATTGCTGTCTCCGGTCTTCTGGGGGACCATGTCCATGTGGCCCTGGAGAATGACGCCGCGGCGGTTTTCAAAGCCGGGAGTGGCGGGAACGCGGATAATGACGTTGCCAGTGTCATCCTTGACGGTTTCGAGGCC
>CAJODR010000038.1 GCA_905233275.1 uncultured Bacteroidales bacterium
TCCGCGACTGGACGATTTCCGGCGGCATCCGCAGGGACATCCGCTGGCTGCACAGCAAGATGATACCGGAGAGATTCGAGGATTTCCAAAGGCTGTTTCAGGGCTTTTCAAGCAGCCTTGGCGTAGTCAGGCCTTTCGGCGAATACGTCACCTTCCGCGCCAACATCGCGAAAGGCTTCCGCGCCCCCAACCTGGCAGAGCTCGGCTCCAACGGCGTCCACGAAGGCACCCTCCGATACGAAATCGGCAACAAAAACCTGTACCCCGAAAACAGCCTTCAAGGCGATCTCGGCCTTGACATAGCAACCAGTTACCTGTCCCTGCAGGTGGCCGCATTCGCCAGCAGGATAAACAATTACATATTCGCCGAGGCGATTCCCGGAGTAATTCGCGAAGGCGTGCCGGCGTACCGCTTCCGCAGCGGCCTCGCCCATCTCAAGGGCGGCGAAATCGCGATTGACATGCACCCGGTCCACAGTCTTCACCTGAGCAGCGCATTCTCATGCGTCTATGCTCGCGAAGACAAAGGCGACGACCTGCCCCTCATCCCTGCACCGAGGCTCTTCTCAGAAATCAAGTACGAATTCTCCCACAACGCCGGCGTCCTCAACAACGCATTCATCTCCTTCAGCGCTGACTGGAACATGCGGCAGAACCGCTACTACCGCCCCGGCGACACCGAAACAGCCACTCCGGCATACGTACTCCTCGGAGCCTCTGCCGGCACCGACGTCATCATCCGCGGCAAAAAACGCATGACACTCTGCCTTGTCGGGTCCAATCTCACCGACGCCGCCTATCAGTCACATCTCAGCAGATTCAAATACGCCGCGATCAATCCGGTGACCGGACGACGCGGCATATTCGATATGGGCAGGAATATTATCCTGAGAGTAACAATCCCTGTATCAGGGAATTAAAACCAGCTTCACAGGCCCCAGCAGACCGGAACTCTGCAGCTCCGAATCCGCCTTCCAGGGCTGGATATTCGTCCACGTGCCACGCTCGGATTCGGGCAGGGATTCGTCGGCGATAAGCCGGTTTTTCCAGTTGTTCCATACCGTGATTTCGATGGTATTGTCCCCCTCGTGCACTAGCCCGGTGATATCCAGGCGATAAGGGAATGTCCACACGCCGCCGGCATCCTTGCCGTTGACGCTCACCCGGCCGACCACCATCACCTCCCCGAGATCGATGCTGACATGCTGCGCCGCAGGCACCGAGACTTTCGTCGAAAACTTCGCGCTCCCGGAATAATACTTCACCTCCGGATCATCGCTTTCCGCCCAGTCAGACAGCTCTGCGAATGTCCTCGAGAATCCCTCCTTACCCGCCGAAGCGGCGAATTGAACCGTCCACGGACCATCCACAGTCACCTCCTTTGTCGCGGCCGGACGCACCGGTGCAGCATCGCTGCGGAACACCACGAATACGCTCTGGAATCTGTCCAGCGCCAGTTTTCCACGGTCCCAGCCGGTAATCTCTCCGGTCAGCGGATCCCAGATCTCTGCCCTTTGCATCGGATCCATGCGGAAGGACGGCGAGATAGTCACAGCCTCGTCTTTCTGATTGGAAATGAAATAGATGTCACCCATGTCCCCGAGCTTTCGGTGGATAAATTCGATTCCTTCAGGCCTTCCGGAGAAGAAATCCGGAGCCAGATTCATCCTCGCAAGTACCTCTTCGAGGGAAAAGCCCTCAGGATACACCTGACCGCCGTGGCCGTGCCAAATCCCGTCTGCAAGCTCCTGCACACGCTTATCCGCCTCACCGTAATTCTGGAGACTCGGAGAGCGTTCGGGCGCCGGCCCCATAATCGTAAGTCCGTTATTTACAAAGCCGCTGATGCACTCCAGCATCTCCGGGCGCATGGTCTTCTGGTTCGGAAGAACGAGGACGCGGTACTCCATTCCGCTGTCGAGAACGAGCTTGCCGTCCTTCACGCGGGCGTGATTCTTCAGCACATCCGCATTGATATAATCGTAGGAATATCCCAGGGGAATCTCAGGATCCATGATGCCCGTCATCTTCGGGGCATCCTCGCCGATGAAATACGCCACGTCAGCGACGTACCGGCCCTGCTGGAGCATGAAATTGGTGCGCTTGAGGTATTCGACAAATGTCGCCATGCCGTCGAACCAGGCGTTGTTGCGGTTGAATTCGTTGCCGAACCAGGCGTCGAGGCCGGGCACGCGGTCATCGGGCTGCTGGATGTAGAGGTGCAGCAGCGTCGCATTGATACCCTCGCAGAAGAAATGGTCCACGCGCTGTTTCATGAGGCGCGGATAGCGGCTGTACTGACGGTCAGCCGCGGTGCAGGATTCAGCCCAGACCTGCGGTTTTCCGTAGATGTGGGCGCAGGAGGAGGCAGCCTTATTCTCGATGTTGCCGAGGGTGCCTTCACTCCAGTACTCCCCTGCCACCTGGTCGCTCTGGCCTCCGTAGAGGAGGAATTCGCCCGGGAATCCCCAGTGGCCGTAATTCTCGAGCCAGGTCTGAAGCCCGTGCTCGTGGGCCTTGTCGCGAAGGCCTCCGACATAGTCGAATGCCACTTTATCGGCGATGAGCCGCCTGAGATCCCAGAGGAAGCGGTCGCTCTTGTCCACGCTGCCGACGATGACGCCGCGAAGCACAGGGAGATACGGGATTGGATCGTAGCCGTAGGTCTTGCGGAACACTTCCGTCATGTCGTCCGTCCAGTTCTGGCTGCCGGTCTCGTAGCTGTCCTCGACGACCACCTTCCAGGTCTTGCGGTCCTGGGGCGGGATGCGGCGGAGGAGTTCGCCGATATAGGCGTCGAAATGGGCGGCGATATAGTCGCGGTTCATCTTGTCGACCTCGAGGCCGGTCCCTTCCGGCATGGCCGGAGAATTGGTGACTCCGGTGGTCTCCATGTAGGCCGTGAGGATGGTCCATTCGCCGTCAGGCGCATTCCAGGTGAGCTTTCCGTCCTTGACAGCCGATGTCAGGTCGACGATGCCAGCGGGGTCCACATAGAAGCTCTTGTCGGAGCATTCTTTCGGGGTTTCCCACATGTAGTAGTCCCACGGCGGGAGATTGTCCTGGAACATCTTGGAGAGGGTCTTGTCCGGGTAGCGGGCCACGACAGGCACCTCCGAGAGCGTCAGGGTGAAAGTGCCGTTGTCGGAGGGCGCCTCAGCGGCGAATACAAATTCGCCCGGGCCTGTCTCGGAAATCGTCTCCACCCAGGGCGCATACGGCTTGAATCCGGTCATCAGGCCGAAGTGATGACGGTCGAAGGTAAAGCTGGCGAGTTCATTGCCGCGCGATGTCAGCGTGACCGGGGTTATCTGGCGCCCGTCGCTCGCAAGGCTCATCGTGCGCACCGTGAATGACGGCCGCAGCGTCATCCTCACAGGCTGTCCCTTCTTTACCGGGATGGTCCAGGTCTGCTCCTTGCCATCCACCGCCGGGTATGCGAGCACGCTGATGATGCGGTCGTCGGGGATGTCCGGCAGTGCGATTTCGCGCTCTCCGCCCCCTTTGATGCGACATTCGTCGAATTCGACATACTTCATGCTCTGCTCGGGAGTCACCCAGGGCCCGCCCGACTGGCTCCATCCGGGGCAGTTGAACATGCCGATCTCAATACCGAGTTCGCCGGCCGTCTTCATCGCGGTACGGGTGATCTCCCACCATTCGTCGGAGAACAGTTTGACATTCCCTTCGGGGAATTGTCCCGTCGACTGGTTGCCTATGAATGCGCGGTTGATGCCGACGCGTTTCATGGCCTGGAGGTCCTTGACAACGCCTTCCTTTGATATATTGTTGTTTATCCAATACCAGTAGACCGCTGTCTTGATGGAGTCCGGCGGTGTCCGGAATCCCTCCTCGATAGCGGTCCATGGATTGCTCTTTTCGCAGGAAGCGAGAGCGGCGATGAGAAGTGCTGCGGCAAGTATCTTTTTCATAATTCACGGCTTGATCCTGCCGTAAATATACGAAAAAATACTATTCATTCAACGCGTCAGCGGATTTGATGAATTTGGCCAGTTCTTCATCCGAAAGCGAATAATTCTGCATTTCTCCGGAGAAATAGCTGTCGTACGCCCCCATGTCGACGAATCCGTGACCGGAAAGGTTAAACAGAATGGTCTTCTGCTCTCCGCTTTCCTTGCATTTGAGGGCTTCCTTGATAGTGGCGGCAATAGCATGGCAGGATTCCGGCGCGGGGATGATGCCTTCAGTTCTCGCGAACAGCACACCGGCCTTGAACGAATCCAGCTGGTCAATATCCACGGCCTCCATGAGTCCGTCTTTCATCAGTTGAGACAGGATGACACCTGCGCCGTGGTACCTGAGTCCTCCTGCGTGGATTGATGCGGGCTTGAATGTATGACCAAGCGTGTACATCGGAAGGAGCGGTGTCATTCCCGCTTCGTCGCCGAAGTCGTATTCGAACTTGCCCTTGGTGAGTTTCGGGCAGGATGCAGGCTCAGCGGCGATGAAACGGGTCTTCCTTGTACCTTCGATATTGTGGCGCATGAAAGGATAGGCAATTCCCGAGAAGTTGGATCCGCCTCCGAAGCAGGCAATGACTATGTCCGGATATTCGCCGGCAAGCTCCATCTGCTTCTCCGCCTCGAGGCCTATTACAGTCTGGTGCATGCACACGTGATTGAGCACCGAGCCAAGCGCATACTTGCAGTTGGGAGTGGTCACAGCGAGTTCAATCGCCTCTGAAATCGCACAACCAAGAGAGCCGCGGTCATTCGGATTGATCGTCAGGATATCCTTGCCGGCCCTCGTCGACATGGACGGCGACGGCGTGATGGCTGCGCCGAATGTCTGCATGATAGACCTCCGGTACGGCTTCTGCTCATAACTCACCTTTACCATATATACGGCGCAGTCGATACCGAACTTCTTGGTCGCGTATGAAAGCGCACCGCCCCACTGGCCGGCACCGGTCTCCGTCGTCAGGTTGGTAATTCCCTGCTCTTTGGCATAGTAAGCCTGGGCTATCGCCGAATTGAGTTTATGGCTCCCTGCCGGCGACACACTCTCATTCTTGAAATAGATATGCGCAGGGGTACCGAGAGCCTCCTCAAGCTCGTAAGCGCGCACAAGCGGCGTGCACCTGTAGGCAGCATACTGCTCCCTCACCTTCTCCGGAATCGGAATCCACTCATCCGTCTGGTTAAGCTCCTGGTCCGCACAAGCCTTGCAGAATATCGGATACAGGTCCTCAGGCTTCAGCGGGGCCTTGGTCGCAGGGTGAAGAAAAGGCAGCGGCTTGTTCGGCATCACGGCCTGGATGTTAAAGAAATGAGTCGGAATCTCGCTCTCCGGGAGCATGTACTTTTTCTGTTTCATAGTATTTGATTGTTAATAGTTTTCAATAAAAAAAGACGGGCTGCAAGTCAGCTCGTCAACACCTTATATCAATAAGTAAACAACGACGGGAGACTCACAGGACTAAGCTGCGAGACGCCACCAGAGGTTATTTACACTATTCCTTTTCATACTCTGCCACAAAGTAAAATAAAAAAAATTATTAATGCAAATTTATTTGTCATTTCGACCAAGCGAAGCACGCGGAGAAATCTCTGTCGCCAATCAAGCGTTTCAGCCTGATATGCGTTCTGCCAAAATGTCATAATATTTATATTGGAATATAATTTGACTGAATGCAAGCAGGAAAATAATAAAAAAAGATATAGCATTATGGCAAAGAAAATGACGACGAAAGGCCAGATTGGCGTGACGACTGAGAATATTTTTCCGGTCATTAAGCAGTTTTTGTATTCGGACAAGGAGATTTTTCTCCGGGAGTTGGTGGCGAATGCGGTGGATGCGACGGAGAAGTTGAAGGCGCTGGCGGCTTCGGGGGATTTGAAGGAGGAGATGGGTGATTTGAAGGTGTCTCTTGAGCTGGATGAGAAGAAGCATGTGCTGAAGGTTATTGACGAGGGTATCGGCATGACGGCCGAGGAGGTGGACAAGTATATCAACCAGATTGCATTCTCGTCTGCGGGGGAATTTCTCGAGAAGTACAAAGACCAGATACAGAGCATTATAGGGCATTTCGGACTCGGTTTTTACAGTGCGTTTATGGTCGCGGACAAGGTGACTATCGACACCCTTTCATGGCAGGAGGGGGCGAAGGCTGTGCGCTGGAGCTGCGACGGGTCGCCGGAGTATGAGATGGGCGAATCTGACAAGACAACCCGCGGCACGGTCATTACCCTCCATATAGACGATGAGGACAAGGAATACGCTGAGAAAGCCAAGATTGAAGGGCTTCTCCAGAAGTACTGCAAGTTCATGCCGGTGCCGATCATATTCGGCAAGGAGCAGGAGTGGAAGGACGGCAAATACGTCGATACTGACCGCGACAATGTGGTCAACAGCATTGTCCCGCTGTGGACAAAGGCACCTTCAGAACTGAAGGACGAGGACTACAAGCAGTTCTACCGCGACCTTTATCCGATGAATGAGGAGCCGCTTTTCTGGATCCACCTGAATGTCGACTATCCGTTCAACCTGACGGGAATCCTCTATTTCCCGAAGATCAAGGAGAGGATGGCCATCGACCGCAACAAGATTTCGCTCTACTGCAACCAGATGTTCGTCACCGACCATGTCGACAATATCGTTCCCGACTTCCTTACGCTGCTGCACGGCGTGATTGATTCGCCGGATATCCCGCTGAACGTATCCAGGAGCTATCTGCAGAGCGACGCCAACGTCAAGAAGATATCCACCTATATTACCAAAAAGGTCGCCGACCGCCTCGACGATATCTTCAAGAACGAACGCCAGGCCCTCGAGGAGAAATGGGACAATCTCAAGCTCTTCATCGAATACGGCATGCTGACCGACGAGAAATTCGCCGAAAGGGCGATGAATTTTGCCCTGGTGAAGAATACCGACGGCAAGTACTTCTCCCTCGAGGACTACCGCAAGGCCATCGAGCCGGAGCAGACCGACAAGGACAAGAAGGTCGTCTATCTATACGCCACCGAGCCGGAGGAGCAGTACAGCTACATCGAAGCGGCAAAGAATAAGGGCTGGGACGTGCTGCTGTTTGACTGCGAACTGGACGCCCACTATGTCGGCCTTCTCGAGCAGAGGCTGAAGGACTGCCGTTTCGCCCGCGTTGACAGCGACGCCGTCGAGAACCTTATTCCGAAGGGCGACAAAGTCAAATTCGAGATGAAGGAAGACGAGCGCTACGACCTCGAGAACCTGTTCAAGGCCGTGCTCCCGGGCGGCAACGACTACTATGTCACCGGAGAGAATCTCGGCGAAAACGAAGCCCCGATCCTCATCACCCAGAACGAATTCATGCGCCGTTACCGCGACATGAGCGCCGTCGGCGGCGGGATGAATTTCTACGGCTCCTTGCCCCCGTCCTACAACATCCTCGTCAACATGGAGAATCCGCTCATCGGCAAGATAATGGCCGCCAAGGCGGAAGGTGTGGCCCCGCAGGGCGAACTGCCCGCAGAGGCACCTGAAGACGCTTCCGACGAGGCCAAGAAAGAGGCCCGCGAGGCACGTGAGGCAGTCCGCAAGGCTCACCGCGCCGACGTGGAGGCATTCGCCGAAGGCAATGAGATTCTGCACCAGGTTGTCGACCTCGCCCTCCTCGCCAACGGCATGCTCAAAGGCAAAGCCCTCGCCGACTTCATCACCCGCAGCCGCAAAGTGGTCTCCGACGCCTATATGAAATAAATTTACTATATTTGTCGGTAATGAAAGTTTCCGTAATCGGCGGTGCCGACATCGATATCACCGCACAGGTCCACGGCAGATTCATTGCCGGCGATTCCAATCCCCTTTTGAAATACATACAATATGAATAAATACCTCTCAATGTCACCGGAGGTCGAAGCGGCAGTCGCCGGCGGCCTCCCAGTAGTCGCACTCGAATCCACCATCATATCCCACGGAATGCCGTATCCGCAGAATGTGGAGACCGCGCTCCGTGTTGAAGAGACCATTCGCCAGTGCGGCGCAGTACCGGCCACGATCGCAATCATCGGCGGACAGCTCAAGGCGGGCCTTTCTCCCGATGAGATCGAACACCTCGGGAAGAAAGGTACGGCCGTCACAAAAGCGTCCCGCCGCGACCTTCCTGTACTGGTCGCACGCAAAGCCGACGGAGCCACCACTGTCGCCACCACGATGATCATCGCGGCCATGGCAGGCATAAAGGTATTCGCCACCGGCGGAATCGGGGGCGTGCATCGCGGGGCCACTGAGACGATGGACATTTCAGCCGACCTCGAGGAGCTCGCAAAGACTCCGGTGATGGTCATCTGCGCCGGTGCCAAGTCGATTCTCGACCTGGGCCTGACGCTGGAATATCTTGAGACAAAGGGAGTTCCGGTCAT
>CAJODR010000039.1:0-6840 GCA_905233275.1 uncultured Bacteroidales bacterium
CATCTCGAGGAACTTTTCTTCTTGGTCAATACCAAGGAAGCGACGGCCCAGCAACGTGGCTGCAATGCCGGTGGTACTGCTGCCAGTGAACGGGTCAAGTATCCAGGCACCAGGTTTGGTGGACGCCTGTATAATGCGAGAAAGTACACACAGCGGTTTCTGGGTAGGGTGCTTGCCGCATGATTTTTCCCACGGCGCAATCGCAGGCAACGTCCAGACATCTCGCATCTGGGTGCCACCATTGATTTCTTTCATCAGCTCATAGTTGTAGTAATGGCCGACTTTCTGTTCTTTGCGAGCCCAGAGGATGTATTCTGCTGAATAGCGTGTCACTTGGAACGGAGTATAAAACACTATTAATTAACCATCTCGTTGAGTCTTTTCAGACACATGGCAAGATGAGCGGGCAGGCAACCTGCCTCTAAGTGATTAACAATTAGTTTGATATCAGACAATTGCTCCTTCGTAACAACCTGATCCTGAATAAACTCTTCCGGTCTGAAACCGGCCTCTTCTATCCACGGATTCTCTTTTAACAACTCTATTCGTGCATTTCAATTGAAGTGGCGCGTATACGGCCCAATAATTGGCAGTTTTCAACCTCCATATCAGCATTAGGGGCCGTAGTATTTCCTTCGGTCGTAAATATCAAATACTCATTCATCGGTAATTCACTGTTAATTGAGAATTAATTTATTCTCATACCTAAAACGTCACTACCAGGATGCCAGATGTGTCCACATAAGTTACATGTACATGTGAAAGAAATAGTGTCTGCTGAATGTTCATCTATCCCGTCAAATTCAACGATACCTTTTTCTGCCTCATAGTTGTAAACGAACCATTTCTCGGTAATATTCACAAATCTGTTTTTGCATTTAGGACAATGGATGTCCGATCTCCATTAGGGCATAAATCAATATCTATTATCTAATCTTTCTATATTCGCCGCGAGCTGTAAACTCAATGAATCCTTTGTCTCTCAAGTATTGAAGCTGCTGACGAATCTTGTCCTTCACGAAGTTATTCTCAGGATGCTTTGCTTGAAGTACATCGACAAAGGCATATACCTGATTCAGTGTAAAGGAGGTCGTCTGGATTTTATCTATACACTTAAGTACATCTAACAACCAGCCGCGACTATCCATTCTTTCAGTCTTAAGAGTCAACGAACGTTGATAGAGGTCAAGTACCTTTCCTTTATCTTCGGGAACGCTATTCTTAACGATGAAAATCCGCCCACTGTCCGGAATGTCCCCGATGCCAATGTTACAGCCTATCCATCCGGCTCGACGTGCGGTATCCTTCAATGGTGGGCGTTTCTCGATAACAGCAGGTGTGAAGAAGTAATTGGGAATCAGCAAGAGATTATTCACTTCCCAATTAGAATAGGTCATAACGAAAAGATTAGGATTCCTTAAAGATGTTATCCTTTCAATCATTGTCCTATAAGCACCATCAGCAATAGTTCGACCGACATGAGCCGTTTTACTCTCTTTGCTTTTCAACTCAAAGTCAGAGGCGCAATCCTCGCAAAAGAAATCTGCTACTGGCTTATTAGCTGTATAATGCTTAAGAACTGGCGCCCCACAAATAGGGCAATACATATTTGAAGACATCCAGCCCTCGGTTACGACTCTCGAAATTTGAGAGCCGCTTTTATAACCGGCAGAAAGTCTGTTATCGAAATGCAAGTTCATATCAGGAAATCATATTGCAAAAATACAAAAAGAATCTAATATGAGCAAGCGGAAGTGGATCTAAATCAAGCAGATACGCATCACGTTTCAGCCCTTCATTTTTTTAAGATCAAAAAACATTAGCACGGTTTCATCTCCGTCGTTTGGAGAGGCAAGTATCTGAAAACCATTCTTTTGATAGAAACCAACAGCATCCTTAAGAGCATCAACTGTAACAAAACGGCAACCGGAGACCCTGTTCTCCAATAAAGTCTGCTTGATGTAATTAATGGATATTCTTCCAAAAGACTGCCCCTCATAATCTTTATCCACAGCAAGGCGGCCTATTTTTACAGCTGGATAAGATCTTCTACGTTTAGCATTTGGAATCTCCCGGGAAAGCCGGTTCCAAACAGTTTTGTCGGAAAGATCCCTATCTACTTTGTCATTCAATAGCGAAAAGTATGCGACAGTTTTCCCTGAAGCATCATCTTCAAAAACATATGTTTCGGCGAGTAGTTCCAAAGCGTGATGCCGGGCATTGGGGATATTTGCATCCTCTTCAAGAAGGAAGTCGTTTAAGAGGCCCACCCTACAATCAAAAGGCATTATCGGTCCCGCGCATGGATCGAATTTCTTCAGGATAATCGCCATATGCTAAAACGCGGCAATACTTTTACACCACTCGTAGTCTTTTTGTGCCTGCGCCTTCTCCTCCTCGGAAACCGGCACGACATTATGCACCGCCTTCTCAAAGCGATATGCATCTTCACCGGTAAGAACCGGGGTCTCTTTAATCGGTTTCGCCATAACTCGTTATATTATTACCTATGAACTATGCAAAAATTGTACTATAATTGATGACACGATACGTGCAAGTGAGTTCCGGGTTGATGTCACTGCTGATGGGATGCGAAATCGCGAGGAAGCGATTTGCGAACCTCATCCAGCAGCTGTGTCTTCCCTCCAACCCATTTGATGAACGGACGGGCGTTTGTTATGTCTTCAAACAGTCTCATAAACTCATCATATTTTGACAAAGATACTGAAAAACGATGACAATACAAGTTAAAAACTCACATTATAACTCCAATATAGCAAAACAGTACATCACTTCTAACAACTAATCTTTAGGGGTGTTTGCCGAATAAAAAACATTACCCTGTGCTGATTACCAAAAACGCGTTTGTACTGTTTCCAGACCATTTTCGTGACCTCACGAAAATGGTCTTTCACTTTCCCATCCTGCGGCCCTATACCAGCCCTCTGAACAGCGGGCTTTTCATCAGTTCTGCGGCTTTTTCGCCCCGGCGTACATCGGTGAGGCCGCTGAGGTCGCTGGTGAAACTGATGTCGGAGAGCTGGGGTGGGATGAACTTGCGGTCGATGCAGGGAACGCACATGAACAATCCCGGCAAGTCCATACCGCGGTCTTGGGAATCTTCTGTATGCCGCAATTCTCCAACAAGTTGTTGGAGTTTTGGAATTGCCGCTGCGTAGAACTGGTACCATTGCTACATGTACCATAGATTCGAGGTGCTGAATCCCTTGGATTCCGGAAATTCGGGACTTTTGCAATAGAGTAACAAAAGTCCCGAAATATCCATTAACGATTTGTAAGCGAATCGCAATTTTATGAACTTATTTGCTGGATTTTACATTTGTTTTTGGGTCACGAACGAGTAACATTTTTTGCGAAAAAGTAACAAATTTGCGGGTTAATATCGAAAAGCTTCGATGGCGTGCCGTAGAGCTGAATCGCCACTACACTGCATTGTGCAGCCGTTTTTCTTATGGATTCTGTCCGATGTTTTCTTTTGCAATTTCACATAATCGATAAAGTTACTGTCAGGCATAATGATAACCGTATTGTTCCAATCATTGCAAATTTAAGAATTAATCCTTGAAAAATTGCTTTCGAGCGGCAATTCTATTATCTTTGCTGAATGTTATTATTGTTACTGATGAGAAGAATCTGGAAATATTTGACACTGGTAGCGGCCGCAGTGCTGCTGGCGTCCTCGTGCAACACGCACAAGGACGATCCCGAGGAGACGACCTCGGGCCACAGCGCCCTCTATTCCTGTGTCAACACATTCGCTTATAATGTCCTAACTACATACTACCTCTGGATAGATGAAATAAGGTCGAAGATGTCTACATGGTACCTGTCAGACGAGCCCATCGCCAAGGTGAAGGAGCTCCGCTACAAGGACGCTTCCGGCAAAGACATCGACCGCTGGACCGTGCTGACTGACAATGTCGCGAGTTTCCTCGCCACAGTTTCCGGCACGGGGCGCACTTATGGTTACGAGGTGCGCCTGTACCGCAGGTCGGCGGATTCCGACGAAATCGTGGCCGTCATCATTTACACCTACAAGGACTCCCCTGCCGAAAAAGCCGGACTCAAGAGAGGTGACGTCATCGCCAAGGTCAACGGCAAGAAGATGACGATGGACAATTATTCCTCGATAGTCAACAGCGAGCTCTACGGCAGCGACAGCGTCAAGCTTACGATGCTGAATGGTAGCGAGTTGTCCCTCACCTCCGTCAGCATGTACGAAGATCCGGTGGGGACCACGGCCATATTCGACCTGGAAAACAGGAAGGTCGGATATCTCCACTTCACCAGCTTCACCCTCGATGCCTGCGGTCCGCTGATCGACGTGTGCCGCCAATTCCGCGAAGCGAGCATCACCGACCTCGTTCTCGATCTCCGCTACAACGGCGGCGGATATGTCAAGACCGAAGAGCTGCTGGCCTCCCTGCTCGCCCCTGAAAAGGCGGTCAAGCGGGAAGATGTCTTCACCACGCAGGTCTACAATACTACGCTAACGGAAGCTTTGGGCAGCGAACCGACCAAATTCACGACCCAATTCGCCTTTACCATAGATGATAAGAAGTACGAGTACAACACCTCCGGGGCCAATGCCAACATCGAGCACCTCTGGGTACTCACTTCCGGCAGCACCGCATCCGCTTCAGAGAGCCTGATCTGCGGACTGGCGCCGTACCTCGACATTACCCTCGTCGGCGAAAAGACGAGCGGAAAGTACTGCGGCGGCGTCATCATCGAAACCACGGACTGGTTCGAGAATGTCAAGGACAAAATCGAGAAGGATATGTATAATAAAGGAATGAGGCTGGCCGCCAACTGGGGCATCTACGTCATGATTTCCCGCTACGCCGACAAGGACGGGAAGACGCTGAGCATGCCCGACGGCATCACTCCGGATTACGAATGCGTGGACATGCCGCTCGACGGTCACGAGCTCGGAGACCCCAAGGAGACGATGTTCGCATACGTCCTGGGCCTTATCGGAGGCAAGCAGGCCAACGTTCAGACGAAGTCTTCCATCCCCACCATTCCCGTGCCGATGCCCAAGTGGAGCGGCAGCATTATTCTGCCCGAAGACATTCCCTTCATCAACGGCGAAGTCATTCTGAAATGAAACAGTTCGAACTCGCAGCCCCGATAGGAAAGCCGCTCACCGAAGCGGCCATCCGCGAGGAAGCCGCCCGAAAGCTCGGCATCCGTCCCGATGCGCTCGGGGAGACGAGGATTGTCCGCCGCAGCATCGACGCGCGAAAGGACATCCTTTATCGCTACCGCATCGAAGCGGCGAGAAAGGGTGAGGCGCTGGAGACATTCGTCCCCGACCCGTATCTGGATGTCAGCAACAGTCGCTCCGTCATTGTCGTGGGCGCAGGTCCGGCAGGTATGTTTGCGGCGCTGAAACTGCTCCAGAGGGGCCTCAGGCCCATTGTTCTTGAACGAGGCAAGGACGTCCACGCCCGCAAAAAGGACATGGCCGCACTGTCGCTCCACGGCGTGGTCGACCCCGACAGCAACTACTGCTTCGGAGAAGGGGGCGCGGGGGCATTCTCCGACGGAAAACTGTATACGCGGTCGACAAAACGGGGGGATATCCGGGAGGTGCTGAGCCAGCTCGTCATTCACGGCGCCGATCCCGACATCCTGGTCGATGCGCACCCCCATCTCGGCACTGACCGCCTTCCCGGCATTGTCGAGAACATTCGCAATACCGTCACATCCCATGGAGGCGAATACCATTTCGGATGCCGCGTCACCTCGATCGAGAGGCTCCCTGACGGCATTCTCCGCGTGACTGCGGCTGACGGTCAGACCTTCGAGGCCCGCGACGTCATTCTTGCGACCGGCCATTCTGCCAGGGACATCTACGAAATGCTGCACGGCCGCGGTATCTCGCTGGAGGCCAAGGGATTCGCCCTCGGCGTCCGGGTGGAGCATCCGCAGTGGCTGATCAACCAGATAAGGTATCACGGCAAGTATCAGCCGTTCATGCCGACCGCCGACTACAGTTTTGTCAGGCAGGTCGACGGACGCGGAGTTTTTTCCTTCTGCATGTGCCCGGGGGGCATTCTGGTGCCGTCCTCAACCGAGCCGGACGCTCTGGTGCTCAACGGCATGTCAAATTCCGCGCGCAATTCCCGTTGGGCCAATTCCGGGGTGGTGGTGCAGATAGAGCCGGGCGACGAGCCGGAGGAATTCCGCGCAAGCGGCGTCTTTTCGCTCCTCGATTTCCAGAGGGACGTCGAGAGGAGGATGTTCCGCTACGTCGCGGAGCACATTCGCGAAGGCGCAAATCCGCTCGCCGCGCCCGCACAGCGCCTCAAGGACTTCTGCCGTGGAATCGAATCGCGCGACCTCCCGAAGAGCTCCTACACGCCCGGAGTGCTGTCGGCGCCGCTGCACGAACTGCTGCCCGAGCACGTTTACATTCGCCTCAAGAGGGCTCTGCCGGAGATCGACCGCGAGATGAAGGGCTGGTATACCAATGACGCCCTCGTCCTGGGCGTCGAATCGAGGACCTCCTCGCCGGTCCGCATCCCCCGCGATCCCGTCACCCTCCAGCACCCCGCCATGCCCGGCCTCTACCCCGCCGGAGAAGGCGCAGGCTACGCCGGCGGAATAGTCTCTTCCGCCCTGGACGGGATAGCATGTGCAAGTGCTGTAAGTATTTAAAATTCAGACAGTCTTGATACAGGAGCGACGTCGAGGGGCGTGCGCTCCCCTGCCTTGTAGCGGAACCAGCCCGCGACAGCGATCATGGCTGCGTTGTCGGTGGTGTATCGGAGAGGCGGGAGCCATGTATTCCAGCTCATCCGGGGTCCACTC
>CAJODR010000039.1:6847-17960 GCA_905233275.1 uncultured Bacteroidales bacterium
AGCCCGCTGTTGGCGGCCACTCCCCCGCCGATGGCGATGTCCCGTATGCCTGTCTGCTTCGAGGCCTTGATGAGTTTGTCCATCAGGATGTCGATGAGGGTCTTCTGGAAGCTTGCGCAGACATCGTTTTTATTCTTCTCCAGCCACTGCGGGTCCTCGGCGAGGCGGTCACGGACGAAGTACAGCAGGGACGTCTTGACGCCGCTGAAGCTGTAATCCAGTCCCTGGATATGCGGCTTCGCGAATGTAAACTTCAGCGGATCCCCCTCCTTGGCCAGCCTGTCGATCACCGGTCCGCCAGGATAGCCCAGCCCCATCATCTTGGAGCATTTGTCGAATGCTTCACCGACGGCATCATCGATCGTCTGCCCGAGAATAGTATATTCGGTCGGGCTCTCGACCTTGACTATCTGCGAATTACCCCCCGACACCAGCAGGCACAGGTACGGGAATGAAGGCTCCCTGACCTCCTGCCCAGGCTCCCTGATAAACGTCGCCAGGATATGCCCCTGCAGGTGATTCACCATAATCGTCGGAATGTCCAGCGAAATGGACAGCGCCTTGGCGAATGAAGTCCCCACCAGAAGCGACCCGAGCAGCCCCGGCCCCCTCGTATACGCAATCGCGCTGAGATCCGCCGGCCTGATTCCCGCCTTGCGAATAGCCTCGGACACCACCGGCACAATATTCTGCTGATGCGCCCGCGATGCCAGCTCCGGCACAACCCCGCCAAAGTCGCGGTGCACCTGCTGTGACGCAATCACATTGGACATCAGCACCCCATCCCCCAGCACCGCCGCCGAAGTATCGTCGCACGAAGACTCAATCCCAAGAATATACTCTGCCATAAAAACGATTTATCCCGCAAAGATAGTGAGAAATCTCTAATCACGGAAACTCAGCGACCGGATTAGCGACTGTTCATCATCAAAGCACTCCATGAGGTCGCGGTCGGCCTGAGTCATCATGCCGGTAGCGACGTAATGGTCGAGGAGCGCCATGAGGGGATTGAAAAAGCCATCGATATTGAGTAGGATTACTCGGCCTTCGTACGGGCCGAGTTTTTTGAGGACGAGCGTTTCTATGATTTCGTCAAGGGTACCTATTCCGCCCGGAAGGGCGATGGCGGCCACGGTGTCGTGACGCATTTCTTCCTTCCTCTGGGACATGGTGTCCGTAAAAACGGTCTCCGAAAGACCGTCGAAGGCCAGCGGCTCCATAAAACGCGGAAGCACACCTTTATGGTAGCCGCCGCACTTAAGGACCGTTTCCGAAACAACCCCCATCGTCCCGAGGAACGTACCGCCTGACACAATCCCATACCCAAGGCCGCACAGACCGGAAATAACCCTCTCAGCCGCCTTGTTAAACTTCTCCGGCACCGCCTTGCTGGCGGAACAGAAAACTGCAATCAAATTCTTGGACATATTCCCATAGTTTAAAGCAGGAAAAACATTGCCACGCCGGTGATGCTGACAGCGAGGCCAATTAATTCCTTGAGACGTATTTTCTTCTTATTAATCAGTACTTCCGGCAGAATGATAATGACCGGCGTAAGTGCCATCAGGGTGGACGCAATCCCGGCAGGCGCATAGCGGACGGCCATCAGCGACAGTGACACTCCGACCGCCGGACCGAAAATGGTTATTATCGTCGCAAACTTCATCGTCACCGGATCCTTGACAGCCTCCCTGAGACGCGGCAGCCCCTTCTGGATGCTGAGAAGAATGAGGAATCCCAGCCCCCCGATTACCGCCCTGATCATGGTCGAGGCGAATGGAAGCATCCCCTCCATTCCCCCAGGAGCACACGCCGGAATCGCCTCCGAATAATGCTCCATGCCGATTTTGCTTAGAACGAGCCCGACTCCCTGCCCTATCCCGGCACCGATACCAAGGAGAATTCCCTTAAGAGGCAAATCCAACTTCAACTTGTGCTTGCCACTGTCACGTGTAATAATGGAAATTCCGATACCGACGAGCGTCACCAGCATTGCCAAAACCGACTTCCACGACAGAGTCTCGCCCAGCATAATCCATCCGGCAACAGCCGCCATCGGAGGCGCCAGCGTCATAAACAGCTGCCCGAATCGCGGTCCTATATGTATATAAGAATTGAACAGGCACCAATCCCCGAACACATATCCAACCAGCGCCGAAAGTCCCAGCCAAAACCACGTCCTCCCGTCAGAATACGCCGGATAAGGATGCCCCGTCGAAATCCAAAGAATAATCCCGAGAAGAACAACCGCCAACACCAGCCTCAACACATTGGTAACCATCGCCCCCACCCTCCGGCTCGCCTTATCCGCAAACCAGGCCGTCACGGTCCACGACACCGCCACCCCAAGCGATATTAGTTCTCCAATATGGTTCATGTTAATTGCCCTGCCTTAAAGAATTATCCCCACAAATGTATTGATTTCCCCGGACATAATCAACAAAACCAGGGAGTTGAACGATGCAGGAATTACACGGCAGGGTTTTTGCTTGGAGGAAGGCAATAGTGAGGCGGGGTTGTGGGTGGTGGATTCTTTTTAATGAGTTATTGCCATGAGAACAATCAGGATAGCAGTTTTGAGCCTTTTGTGTTTGCTGGGATTTGCGGGTGCCGCGTGGGCGCAGACCATTACGGATGGGAGTTATGCGACGGTGGGGTATATCAAGTCGGACGGGACTATTCAGGACAGGTCGTACAGGACTATCGGGCATATCAGGGATGATGGGACTGTGTTGGATGGGTCGTACAGGACCATCGGGCATCTGAGGGGTGACGGGACGGTGATGGATGGGTCGTACAGGACCGTCGGGCACATCAGGGATGACGGGACAGTGATGGACGGATCCTACAGGACAATCGGTCACATCAGGAAGGATGACGGCACCGTGATGGATGCGAGTTACCGGACTATCGGTCATGCGAAGGGAATTCCGCTCTACTGGATAGCACTGTTCTTCTTTTTCAGCGATTAACTCCCCTACTTTTTCGTGGTAATCTATAAAAATATTGCTATTTTTGTAGATTAAAGACAGTAAAGCCACGAAAACCTTCCGAAAAATACTGCTGCGATTGATCGGCGCCCTCATGGTGCTGATGCTCGCCGCGCTTATTGCCATACAGCTGCCGGCGGTGCAGAGGTGGGTGGCGCGGAAGGTTATCGCTGCGCTTGAAGAAAAGACCATTGACGGCAAAATCACCTTCGAGGATATCAGCATCCATCCTCTCAAAGGACTGGCACTCAACGGAATAACAGTCACCGACAATCATCCTTACGTGGACCCGTACGGGAGGCCACGCATTGACACCCTTGCCAGGGCGGGGAGCGTCGTAATGACATTCTCCATCAAGAGTCTGCTGTTTGGGGACGGGCTTGAAGTCAGGCGTGCGTCCATGCGGGATATCGAATTCAACATGACCAGGTACCCGAATCCCGGAGACAGCACTTCCAGCGTCAATTTCATGAGGGTGTTCGGCTTGTACAATGACAAGGATGAAAAGCCGTTCACCGGCAAGCTGTTCTCGGCGTCCAAGGTGGAGGCCGACAACGTGAGGGTCCGCTTCATAGACTATACGACGCCTCCGCAAGTTCTTCCGGAAGGGTCTGTAAACCTGTCAGATCTGGACATGGTGCTCGACTTCAAGGGGCATGACGCCAGCTATGAAGGGCAGGTGCTCAGAGTTACTGCCGACGACATTCGCCTCAGGGAAAAGAGCGGATACAGCTGTGACCACCTCTCGTCCGGATTCAGCATGTCCCCGACGGAGATGCGCTTCACCGACCTTCATCTGGAAGATCCGTGGTCAGACATCATCCTGGAGCACCTCGACCTTAACTATAAGTCGCTGGACGACTTCTCAGACTTCTTCAATCTTATACAGCTGGACGGGAGAGTTCTCCCCAGCCGCATTGACAGCCGTACGGCGGGATATTTCCTTCAATTCGTGCAGGGAATGGAGCTGGAGCTGCTTGCCGCGGGGTCATTCGACGGAGTCATGTCCGATCTCAATATTAGGGACATGTCATTCACTGAGACAAAATCCAACGTCGGCGGCAAATTGAATCTGAACCTCAACGGAATACCGGATCCCAATGCGCTGATTGTCAACGCACGCACTGACGGCATCAGGTTCACGACCTCCGGACTCAACAAACTCATCAAGGGGCTGGTGCCGGGGCTGGATGTCAACCTGAGAGACATCGCCACCGACCAGGCTTTCCTCTTCCAGGGCGAAGTAGAAGGGATGCTCGACGACCTCGACATCGACGGCCTGCTGCGTTCCGGCAAGGGCACGCTCACTGCTGACGCGTATGTCCGCGGGGCTTTTTCCGGCGAAGGGCTTGCGCTAGGCGGCAGCATCAACGCGAAGGAATTCCCCCTCGGGACACTACTCGGGACCGGAATGCTGGGCGACTGCACGCTGCGGACCCAAATCAATTCGTATTTCAACGACTATCATATCAGCGCGGATTTCGACACGCTCGTAGTGGACCGCATCCACCTGGCGGGCTACGACTACAGGGACATCATCGGCAAGGGGTCGGTGAGGGACAATTCGTTCGACGGACGAATCGCGAGCCTCGACCCGGAAGCCAATTTCATATTCGAAGGATTCGCCACCCTCCCCCGCAAGAACGCCGAGGGGCGATACGACTTCGACCTGACTGTCGGCGGCCTGGACCTCCACAGGCTGGGATACGACGCCAAGGACCGTGCGGACATCATGCTGCACTCCCGAGTCAACTTCAGGACCAGCGTCGACGGTACCGTCCGCGGACGAATAGACATAGACACCCTTCTCCTGAAGGACAATGCAGGCAGCTATCCCGTCGGAAGCATCCGCATCAGGGCCCAGGACGGCGCCAACGACATCAGGCTCCAGTCTTCGCTGATGACCGCCAAATTCGCCGGAAGCGCCTCAATCATGCAATTCATCGACGACCTCAAGGCACTGACGGTCGGAGCGGAACTGCCGCTGCTCTCCGACAAGCCAATAACCCCCTGGAGCGGCGCGGATTACACAATTGACGCGTCCGTCAAGGATGTCAGTCCAGTGCTGGACTTCTTCGTGCCGGGACTGTACGTCGAAACCGACACCCGCTTCCACGCAGGAATCGACAAGGAGGGCAAGGTCAGCGCGCGGCTCAATTCGCCGGGCATCGCCTACGGCAAACATTACATAATGAAGGCGAAACTGTATTTCTCCAGCGGCGAATCAGGGCTCCGCTGCCACCTGAGCGGCAATCGTATGGATATCGGCGGCATCGAGATGCTGAATCCGTCAGCCCTGGCGCTCGCGGATGACAATCTCCTCGCTGCCGATTTCTCCTTCGACAATCACTCCACGCCGGAGAGCAAGGCCAATCTGCTCATAAGCGGCGGCCTGAGCCGGACGGAACAGGATTCGCTGCTTATCAGCGTGCGGTTCGACCCTTCGACTTCTATTGCGTACGAGGGCGATACATGGCATATTGCGAGCTCTGACTGCGTATTCGGCAGGGGGCGGTTCAAGATTGACGACAGCATCAGGGCCGAATCAGGCGACCAATGGATTGAGATCCGGGGCGGACTCTCCCCCACTCTCGAGGACGAGCTGAGCCTTGACATGCAGGACTTTGACATTACCCCTATCAATACCGTGCTGCCGTTTGATTTCCGCTTTGAGGGCAGGGCGTTCGGGCAGGCGAGAATATTGTCGCCGTACCAGGACAGCTTCGGACTCCTCGCGGAGCTTGAGAGCCGGGATACGAAGATTGCCGGCAGGGACGCCGGACGGGTCGATATCGGGAGCAGATGGGATGCGGAGGCGCGCAGTTTCGTATTCGACGTACGCAACGACCTTCGCGGGAGCGAGACATTCCGATTCGACGGACGTCTCTATACCGACGACGGCAGGCTGGACGGGGTGATGACCCTAGATTCGCTTGACGCCGGGTACTTCTCCACCTTTGTCGAAGGTATCGCTTCTGATATCTCCGGCGAATTGGAAGGACGAATCCGCGCCTACGGCCCGCTCTCCAGGCTGTCCTTCACATCGGAAGGCACGAGGGTGAAAAACGGGCGGTTCAAATTCGACTATACGGGAGTCACGTACAATCTAAACGGCCCCGTAGGCTTCTCGGAGGCCGGTCTCACTCTTAACGGATCCACCCTCACAGACGGAGGCTCCGGACGCGGCGATGTCGAAGGCGGAATCTATTATGACCACTTCGACGACCTCTCCATCGGCCTCACCGTGGGCAAAATACGCGGCCTGAAGGCCCTGGACCTCGGTCCCACCGACAACGAATCCATGTGGGGCACCTGCAACATGAACGGCAATGTCTCAGTAAAAGGCCCCCTCGAGCACATCGTGGTCAGGGTTGTCGGCGAGACGGCCGGCACGGGGAATCTGCATCTGCCGCTCAATTATTCGACGGATTCATCCAGCGGACTTCTCGTATTCAAGGAAGACAAACCGGCACCGCCTCCGCCACCGAAGGACCGTTTCGAAGAACGCATCCTCAAGGCCCGCCAGGAAGTCACCGAAGAAACCATTCTCGACCTGTCGATGCGCGTCCGGGCACATCCGGAAGTGGAAGCATATATCGAAATCGACCCTTCGACGGGCAATGTGATGAACGGCCGTGGCAGCGGCAATATCGAGCTTGACTACAGCTCCGCCAGCGGCATTCTCACGATGGGTGGCGACTACACAGTCTCCGGCGGCAAATTCCGCGTGTCGGCCATGAACCTCGCGTCCCGCGAATTCGAAATCGAAGACGGCGGCACCATCCGCTTCAACGGCGACGTGATGGATACTGAGCTCGACATTGACGCAGTCTACAAGACCAAGGCGTCGCTCTCGACGCTGCTTTCCGATTCGACGGTAGTCAGGACTCCTGTCCACTGCCTGATCGGCATCACCGACCGCCTGAGGGATCCTGCGGTCAATCTCGCCATCGAATTCCCCGAAATCACTGACCCGACGACGAAGATGCGGGCAGAGAGTGCGCTCAACACGCAGGACCAGATCCAGAAGCAGTTCCTGTCGCTGCTCATTTCCGGGACCTTCCTCCCGGCCGAGCAGAGCGGTATCTTCAACAACAGCAACACCTCGCTCCTCTCCAACGTCACGGATGTGATGTCCAGCCAGCTCAACTCCATACTACAGCAGCTGGAAATCCCGCTCGACCTTGGTTTCAACTACCAGTCGACGGACAGCGGCAACGACCTGTTCGACGTCGCCGTATCCACACAGCTGTTCAACGACCGGGTCACTATAAACGGCAACTTCGGCAACCGACAATACGGCAATTCCGGCCTGACCGGAGACCTGGAAGTCGACATCAAGGCCGGTCGAAGAGGGCTTGTCAATTTCAATCTGTTCTCACGTTCCTCCGACATTTACAAAGGAGACCTGGACAATCTCCAGCGGAATGGTGCCGGCATCACTGTCCAGAGGGACTTCTCCTCATTCAAACAGCTGATGCAGAATACTTTCGGCTCCTCGGCGACCCGCCAGGAAAGCCAGCGCCAGGAGCTCGAGCAGGCCACCCGCGAGGAACGCACCGTAATCACTATCTCACCAGATGACCAAGCGCGGTAAACTCTATCTCATTCCTTCCCCTCTCGGGGAATATCCACCCGCCGAGGTCCTCCCCGCCCCGGTCCTCAGCATCCTCCCTACGCTGAAGACCTTCGTCGTCGAGGAGGTGCGCACTGCAAGGCGCTTTCTCTCAGCCGCCGGCCTCAAGGGGCACATTGAAGAGCTAAGTTTCCATACTTTGAATGAGCACACGGCGCCCTCGGAAGTGGAAGCCATGTTGCCGCTGTTTGATGGCAGCGACGTCGGCCTGATTTCCGAGGCTGGTCTGCCGGCAGTGGCGGATCCTGGCGCCCATCTCGTGGCTCTGTGCCACCGCGAAGGCATTGAGGTCGTGCCGCTTGTCGGCCCGTCCTCCCTGATGCTCGCGCTGATGTCATCGGGCCTCAACGGGCAGTGCTTCACCTTCCGCGGCTACCTGCCGGCAAAGCCGGAAGAGCGCCGCGCCGCCCTGCGTCAACTGGAAAAACGCTCCGCAGCCGCCTCCGAGACCGTTTTGTTCATCGAGACTCCCTATCGCAACGACGCCATGCTCGCCGACTGCCTTGCCGTGCTCTCACCAAACACGCGCCTTTGCGTTGCCGCCGACCTCACCCTCCCTACTGCCACCATCATCACCCGCAGCGTCGCCTCCTGGCGAAAAGCGCTCGCCGGCCCTTCCGGATCCCCCGTCATCGGCAAACGCCCCGCGGTATTTCTCTTTCTCGCAAATGACAAGGATCGCGCTGCATACTCTGGGGTGTAAACTCAATTACGCGGAGACTTCCACTTACGAGCGGGGCTTTGCCGCCGCCGGGTGGGAGATCGTCCCGTGGGGCCAGCCCGCAGAGGTGTATCTGCTGAACACCTGCGCTGTCACCCAGCATGCAGAGAAAAAGTCGCGCAATCTCATCCGCGCGGCCGCTTCACGCCATCCGGAGACCCGGATCGTCGTCACCGGCTGCTACGCCGAGCTCCGCGCCGCAGAAATCGCTGCCCTCCCCGGCGTCTCCCGCGTCTTCCGCGCCACCGAAAAGTCCCTCGTGGTCCCGGAAACGCTAGCCTTTGCAGCTCCGTCCACAAAACAAGGCACTTTTGTGGACGAAGTGCTGCCAGCATGGTCTGGAGGCGAGAGGACGCGGTCATTTTTGAAGGTGCAGGATGGGTGCGATAATTTTTGCGCGTATTGCACGGTGCCATTCGCCAGGGGGCGGAGCAGGAATTTGCCGATCAGCGACCTCGTGGCGCAGGCGCACGATATTGCAGCGACGGGGATCAGGGAGATTGTCCTGACCGGGGTGAATACCGGCGATTTCGGGCGCACTACCGGCGAATCATTCCTCGACCTGCTGAAAGCCTTGAATGAAGTGGAGGGCATCGAGCGCTACCGGATTTCATCAATTGAGCCCAACCTGATTACGGAGGAAATCATCGATTGGATTGCCTCCGGGACCAAATTCCTGCCGCATTTCCACATTCCTCTGCAGACCGGGAGCGACGCGCTGCTGAAGGCTGTCGGGAGGAGGTATGACACAAAACTATTCGCGGAACGCATAGATTATATAAGGGAAAGAATTCCTCACGTGTTTTTCGGCATCGACGTGATTGTGGGGCTGCCGGGAGAGACGGACGAACTGTATGAGGAGACGTTTAGATTCCTCCAGGAGAGGATCAGGCCGGCGTTCATACATATATTCCCATATTCCAGACGGCCGGGGACAAGAGCCTACAACATGCCCTGCCAGGTGCAGGACAGCATCAAGACAGCACGCGTGGAGAGGCTGGAGGCCCTGTCGGACGAGCTGCACGCTGAGTTTGTCGCCTCATGCAAAGGGCTTCCCGAAAAGGTGCTCTGGGAGAGCGTAGACCGCGACGGAATGATGGAGGGCTATACTGGAAATTACATTCGCATCACGAAGCCATTCGACCCTGAAAAGGTCGGGACGATAGAAGATATCACGATATGACAAGACTCAACTTTCTCGGCACAGGGACATCCCAGGGAATACCCATCATAGGCTGCCAGTGCCCGGTATGCACATCAAAGGATTCGCACGACAAGCGAACAAGGAGCGCGGCTCTTGTCGAGACAGGTGGACTCACCATACTCATCGACGCCGGGCCGGATTTCCGCACGCAGATGCTTGCAAGAGGGGTGAGGCACCTTGACGCGATACTTCTTACGCACAATCACAAGGACCATACTGGCGGGCTGGACGATGTCCGCAGCCTCAACTACACCGACCGGAAAGCCGTCGAGATCTACTGCGAAGAGCCTGTGTTGAAATCGCTGAAGACCGAATATTCGTACGCATTCGCGGAGCACAAATACCCCGGATCCCCAGAATGGCACGTGCATCTCATCGACGACCGTCCCTTCCGGATCTGGGACAATCTCCGCGGAGGCCAACTCGAATGGGTTCACGACGTCGGCTACTTCTTCCGCCAGGAAGACGGTTCGCTGGTCCCGAGCGACAACGCGGTCACTAAAGCCGACAAGGCAGAATCCCCCGGAGCCACCGGCGAGAAGGACGGCCGCCTTTGGGCCGACGTCATTCCGATCAGGGGATATCACGACAAGATGCCGGTGCTTGGATTCCGCTTCGGCGACATTGCATACATCACCGACATGAGCTCTCTCCCGGAGAGCGAATTTCCCAAACTAAAAGGCCTGAAACACCTGAGTCTCAACACGGTAGGCTATAAGCCCCATCACTCCCACTTCTCACTCGACGAGGTGCTGGAGCTCGCCGGCCTCATAGGCGCCGAAAACACCTGGCTCACACACCTGAGCCACGCCTTCCCAGTCCACGAGAAGTTCTGCGAAGACCTCCGCCGCCTGTGCCGCGAACGCGGAATCAACTCTAGCGTCCTCCCCGCATGGGACGGCCTCACAGTATCAGATAATTAACACATAAACAATATGATAACACCTATTTCCACAGACAAAGCCCCCGCGGCGATCGGCCCCTACAGCCAGGCCATCAACAGCGGCGCAGGACTGATATTCGTCTCCGGCCAGCTTCCCATCGACCCCGCAACCGGAGCCTTCCCCGAAGGCGGCATCAAGGAGCAGACCCGCCAGAGCCTCCTCAACGCATCCGCTATCCTGGAGAAAGCCGGCATCTCCCTTGCCAACGTGGTCAAAACCACCGTATTCCTCGCCGACATGGGCGATTTCGCGGCGATGAATGAAGTGTACGCACAGTTCTTCTCGGCACCGTTCCCGGCCAGGAGCGCTGTCGCCGTCAAGACCCTCCCGAAAGGCGCCATGGTCGAAATCGAAATGATTGCAGCCCTATGAGACGCCTCCTGATTGCACTGACCGCCCTTGCGATAGCTCCCAGCCTAAGCGCACAGGACGGCATAATTCTCACCCGTCAAGCCAAAAACCCGGGCGGTCATCTCCTCACCAACAAGCAGATTTTCGTCCAGAGGGACGTCTATCCTGACGAGGGCTACGGCCAGTGGACCGGCGACCGGACATTCCGCTATCTGCGCGATAAATGGCAGTTCGCCACTGTCACCGCGGACGGATCCATTGCACCGG
>CAJODR010000040.1 GCA_905233275.1 uncultured Bacteroidales bacterium
AGGCCGCCGCAGCCGTGTACGAGCGAGGCAATCTCCTCGATATGAGTCTCGAACAGGCCGAGGGTATTGGGATTGGTCATCATGATGCCGGCGATGTCGGGACCGAGAAGCGGCTTCAGGGCCTCTACGTCGATCCTGCCGTCCTCGAGCGACTTGACCTCGACGATTTCGAGGCCGCAGACCGCTGCGGAAGCAGGATTGGTGCCGTGGGCACTGTCGGGGACGATAACCTTGGTACGGGCATTGTCGCCGCGGCTCAGGTGGTACTGGCGCATCACCATGAGGCCGGTGAGTTCGCCGTGTGCACCCGCGCAGGGATTCAGAGTGAATGCGGCCATGCCGGTAATCTCGGCGAGGGCCTTCTCCATCTCATGGTAGACCTTGAGCACACCCTGGACCGTAGAAGCGGGCTGCAGCGGATGGATGGCAGCGAATGCCCCCATCGCGGCAATCTCCTCGTTGATCTTGGGATTGTACTTCATGGTGCAGCTGCCAAGAGGATAGAAGCCGGTATCGACGCCAAAGTTCATCTGCGACAGATTGGTGTAGTGGCGGACGACATCGACCTCGCTGACCTCGGGAAGAGGAAGCGCGGATGCGCGGCTCACGCTGGCGGGAAGCGCCGGAGCGGCCGGATAGCGGTCCTGAGGAAGGGAATAACCCGTCCTGCCGGGAGCTGAAAGCTCGAAAATGAGTTTGTCGTAATACTTCATGGCTATCCCTCCCTGACTGCTTTGACGAGAGCGTCGGCCTCAGCCTTTGTCCTCTTTTCGGTTACTGCGAAACTGACATAGCCTTCTTCCGTCAGGAGCGCGCCGAAGAATCCGGCTGCGAGAAGCCTCTTCTGAAGCTCTTCTGCGCTGATGAGCGGCTTAAGGACGAATTCCTTGAGGAACGGTTTGTCGGGGAATACATCCCCGAACAGACCGGTCGCAAGGAGCTGGCTCTTAAGATAGTGAGCGCCATCTGTACTGAGGCGGTTGACCTCCCTGAGGCCCTCGGGGCCCATAAGTGACAGGTAAACAGTCACAAAGAGCGCCATGAGGGACTGGTTGGAGCAGATGTTGGATGTCGCCTTTTCGCGGCGGATGTGCTGCTCGCGGGCCTGGAGCGTGAGGACGTATGCCCTCTTGCCGTCGCGGTCGACGGTCTCGCCGACAATGCGGCCGGGCATCTTGCGGAGATGCTCTTTCCGTACAGCCATGAAGCCGACGTAAGGGCCTCCGAACGTGAGCGGAATGCCGAGCGGCTGGCCGTCACCGACGGCGATATCGGCACCCCATTCCGCGGGCGACTTGACGACGGCAAGGGCCGAAGGGTCGCAATATTCGACGAGAACGCCTTTCTCGTCGTGGATGGCCTCGGCAAATCCGGTGTGGTCTTCCACGATACCGAAACGGTTGACCAGCGGAAGGATAACGCCTGCGACGTCATCCTTTGCCAGCTCAGCCTTAAGGGCGTCAAGCGAGGTCTGGCCGTCGGTGACAGGGACTGTCCCTAGCTCCACTCCGTGGAATTTGGCGTATGTCTCCACGGTGCGGCGGACCTGCGGATAAAGGCCCTCTGACAGCAGTACGCGGGTCTTTTTCTTGGTGCATGAGACCGCCATCTTCATCGCCTCGGCAGCGGCCGTGGGGCCGTCATAGAGGGAAGCGTTGGACACGTCCATTCCCGTGAGGGCGCAAATCATCGACTGGTATTCGAAGATATAACGGAGGGTGCCCTGCGAGATCTCGCACTGGTAGGGTGTGTACGCGGTCAGGAATTCGCTCCTCGAGGTGATGTAGGGGATGACCGAGGGCGTATAATGGTCGTATGCGCCGCCTCCGGCGAATACCTTCAGGGGGGTATTCATCGCGGCGATGCCTTCGAAGAAATCACGGACCTCCTGCTCCGACAGAGCGTCGGGGAGGTCGTATTCCCCCTTCCGGAGATACTTCTGCGGCACGTCGGCATATAGGTCTTCGACGGAAGACACACCTATGCGGTCGAGCATGGCGCGAATATCTTCCCCGGCAGCGGGAAAAAACTGGAAGCCTGCCATCTCTACTCTCCGATGAGGGCTTTGTAAGCAGCGGCGTCGAGAAGGGCGTCGAGCTCGGACTTGTCAGACATCTCCACCTTGATGATCCAGGCGGCGTATGCGTCCTCGTTGACCTTTTCAGGGGCGTCTTCGAGCTCTTCGTTGACCTCGACCACGGTGCCGCTGACAGGGCTGAAGAGATCGCTCGAAGCCTTGACGCTCTCGAGTGCGCCGAACTCTTCGCCGGCTGTGACCTCGTCGTCAGCCTCTGGGGCGTCGACGTAGGTGATGTCTCCCATTTCTTTCTGTGCGAAGTCCGTTACACCGATGACGGCGATGTCGCCTTCGACCTTTACCCATTCGTGTGACTCGCTGTAGAGGAGTCCTTCAATGATTTTTGACATAATGTGTGTTATTTTTTGTAGTTTGTCTGATAGAATCTCTTTTTGACGACCTTGCCGGGGAATACTTTCTTGCGGATACGGATCCACAGCGGCGTGTCGAGTGCGCTTACGGCCCTGTCTACGAGGGCGAAGCAGATGCTCTTGTCGAGCGAAATCGAATGATATCCGGTGGTGACAACGCCGACTTCAGTGCCGTCCTCCAACTCAACGGGATATCCCGCGCGGGGGATGGCCTTGTCTTCGATTTCAATGCCGACGAGCTTCTTCGGGGTCCCGTCTGCCTTCTGTGCGAGGAGCGCCTCCTTGCCGATGAAATCTTTGTCATATTTGCAGAACATGCCGAGACCGGCCATGACCGGGCTGATTTCGGGGCTGAGCTCGTCGCCATACAGCGGAAGGCCGGCTTCGAAGCGGAGCGTATCCCTGCAGCCGAGGCCGCAAGGCTTGACGCCGGCAGCGAGGAGGATGTCCCACAGCTCGGCGGTATTCGACGGAGTCGTATAGAGTTCGAATCCGTCCTCTCCGGTGTATCCGGTTCGGCTTACGATGAGGCGGCTGCCCTTGTATTCAGCGTCGAAGAAGGTGTAGAATTCCAGCTCCGCGGCCTTTGCAAGTCCCAGCGTCTCAACGACGAATTTCTCTGCGAGAGGGCCCTGTACGGCCAGCTGCCCCCACTCCTCGGAGGCATTGACGACCTTGCAGTCGAATCCTTTTGACTTCTCCTGGATCCAGGCGAAGTCCTTGTCGATATTGGCCGCGTTGACCACCAGGAGGAAGTGATCCGGCTCGAATTCGCGGTAGACGAGAAGGTCGTCCACCACACCGCCGTCCTCATAGCACATCATGCCGTAGAGGACCTTGCCGGGGGCGAATCCGCGGATTTCGTTGGTGAATATGTAATTGACGAAGGCCTCAGCCTCAGGGCCGCAGACGAAAATCTCACCCATGTGCGACACGTCGAACATTCCCGCCGCCTGCCTGACCGCCAGATGCTCGTCCGTGATGGACGAATACTGGATCGGCATCATGAATCCGGCGAAAGGGCTCATTTTGGCTCCGAGGGCTACGTGCTTGTCGTAAAGGCACGTGTACTTGAGTTCATTGGTAATTGTTTCTGACATTGCTATTATATTAAATGGTTATTTCTTCATGACGAAAACGGGATCAAGATACGTTGCAGCGGCCTTTTCTATCTCAGCGACGGCGGAAGCATCGAGGGTGCAAGAGCGCTTTTCCGGGCAGAAACAGGCCGTGACGCGTGAGAGCAGCGAACTCTCCACGAGCGAAGGCATCAATTCCTTCAGGTTGGCAACCCGGCTGCGGACGGAACTGACTCCGTGGCGCTCAAGCTTTTCGGCCGGAGGCGTGATGGCATTGACCATCCTGTCTATGTCGAGATCATACATAAGGGTACTGTGTACGATTGAAGCGCCAGGGGTCACGAAACACGCACTGCCCGCCACCTTGCGTCCGTCAACGATAATGTCGTTGCGGGAAGAACGGGCTGCTTCGAATCCTAACTGCCGGAGGGAGAGAGCCAGCCTCTCGAGGAATGATGCGAAATGGAACTGGACGTTTCCGGAGCCGAAGATCGCGGAGAGCATGATATTGCCCTCGTCGGCATATACGCAGCCGCCTCCGCTCTTGCGGCGGAATAGAGGAATACCCTCGGCAGCGCAATAAGGCACGTTGACTTCAGCCTCGACCTCCTGGTTGTGACCGAAGATCACGCTCGGACCGACTTTCCATGTGAAAAATGCCGAATCGCACCCACTGTCCCCGAGAATCTCGCCGATATGCGCGCCCACATACTCCTCGGCAGCCAGCCAGAAGGACAGACTGCGAAGCTTGTCGCTTGAAGTATTCGGGAACTTAATCAACAACATACGTACCTCGGCTTAAAGTCATGCTTGAAGTAATCGAACAATTCCAGGTAACAGGCCAGGTTGATGCGGTCGCTCTCCCCGGTGGCCCCTTTGGATTCAGACAGGCCTCCGCAGATATCGACCGCGAGTATGCCCGCGCCAGAGGCTGCAACGTAATCCAGGGCAGATTTCAAGTCTTTCAGCGTCCATTCTCCCTGGCTCCAGTCGGTGCGGACGCAGTCCGTTGACAAGACATCGAGGTCAATGGATATGTAGATATTCTCCGAAGGAGAGAAATCGAGGGAGTCGAAAAGGCCGTCAGGACCCTCGCGGACGATGCGCCGGCAGAGGGGATTATTCTCCGCCTCTAGGACCCAGCTTCCGCAGCTCAGGACGCCCTCAAAAGAAGGGGTCTGATCGTCCGGATGATTGTCGAAAAGAAGGAGGGTGAAAGGCCGGTCGCAAAGGCTCGAAAACAGGGCCGAAACATAGTGGTAATCCCCCGTATCAATCCAGCGGAAATGCTCGCTAACGGGAGCCGTCGCGGAGAGGATTTCAGCTCTCGACAGAGGGTCGAGATAACAGCTCGTTCCGGGGACTGAAGAGAGGTCTGCAAGGCGGAATTTTTCGCCCCTTTGGAGGAGGGTCTCGGTGAGTCCTCCGCGGGTGTAAATATCCGAAAAATTCAGTATGAGATTTTCGCCTTTCATCTTACTTTCTTCAATCTTTCAAATATACAAAAAATATCGGAAAAGAGGAAGAATTGCGCCCGCGCAGACGAAAAAATCGGATTTTTCACAGTTTTTGAGAAAAATCCGACCATTTTGTGCTATTTATTTGTTTTTCTGTAAATAAAACAGATTTGTTTAATATGATAACATTTTTGTTAAGGGCCTTTTTTTATCGAAATTCGATAAAACTCATTCCGCAATTATTTGCGAACTCACGGTCCGAATCCGAGTCGCCGACCATCACTGACCGCTCCGCTGAGAGCTCCGGAAAGGCCTCGCAGGCGTCCCAGAAAAGACCGGGATTCGGCTTCCTCCGGGGGTCGTCAGGAGACACCGAAATGCAGGTAAAAATGCCGTCAATCCTACCGCCGGAAGAGGTGATATCGGAGACCATTTTCCGGTGGATTTCAAAGAGGGATTCTTCGGTCATCACTCCCCTTCCGACACCCCTCTGATTGGTCACTATCACGATGCGGGAAAAGCGCTCCGACCAGGCCTTCAGAGCCTCCTTGATTCCGGGCAAGAAAACGAACTCGGAAAGGGTCTTCACATAGTCGTCGGGACGGTGGATATTAATCACTCCGTCACGGTCCAGAAAGAGATATGAAGCGCCAGATGAAAGCACCTTTTCCGAGACCTTCAGAGTTTTGAAAAGAAGAGGGATTTCCACCTGGGATTTCTCATAATCACCCGGCACTCCTATATCAATGAAATAAACGTCTTCGACTACACCTCCGAGTTGTCCTTTTGGAGCAAGAGGCTGGAGGACCTCCGTTTCAAAGGAAAAGCGGCCGTCAAGCCCCATGTCACCGAATATGTTTTCAGAGATAAGATAGGCACCTGCATTTATCAATCCTTCAGCGCAATATGCCTTTTCATTGAAAGCTTTGATATAGCCGTTTTCGTACTCCACGGAACCGTAGCGGTCGAAGTCCTTCATTGGCTTCAACGCGATGGTAACCGGCGCCGAAGAGCCGAGCATCTTCCTGCAGTCGATGTTGACAAGCGTATCGCCGTTGAAAACGAAAACCCTGTCTCCTATACACTTCAACATAGCATACGATATGGCGCCTCCGGTACCCAGCGGGGCATCTTCGACCACATAGTCAATAGTTATTGGCCATGTATTATTCTCTGACAACCAAGATATTACTTCGTCTGACCTAAAGCCTAGCGAGAGCACCACATGATCGAAGCCCTGACGCTCCAGCCAGTCAAGCTGCCAGGCCAGAAAAGGCCGTCCGCCCACTGGAGCGAGACATTTGGGCCTGTCCGGCACACAGCCACTAAGGCGCGTGCCCAGACCACCTGCCAGGACGATGCATTCCATTGGAATCAGTGATGACGCTGGTATTCGGCGAGACCGGCCTCAAGGACGGTCAGCGCCCTCGCCAGATCTTCTTTGCACAGGACGTATGCCAGGCGGACCTGGTTTTTGCCAAAGGCGGGCATATTGTAGAAGCCAGAAGCCGGAGCCATCATCACGGTCTCCCCTCCCGGGACGGTACCGTCGTTGTAGACGAAATCCGACAGCATCCAGCGGCAGAAATCCTCGGTGTCTTCGACCGGAAGCGAAGCAACGGTATAGAATGCGCCTTTCGGCATGGGAGAGACAACGCCGGGGATACGGTTGAGTCCCTCGATGAAGAAATCGCGGCGGGCGATGTATTCCTCGTAACATTCGCGGCTGTACTGCTCTGTACCGTCAATCGAAGCCTCGGCGACAACCTGCCCGAGATGAGGAGGACAAAGCCTCGACTGGGCGAATTTGAGGAGGGTCTTCATAACCTCCTGATTGCGGGACACAACCATGCCGACACGAATGCCGCATTCGGAGTAACGCTTTGACATCGAATCGATTACTATCGCATGCTGATCGAGATCCGGAAGGTGGAGCAGCGAAACGAATGGATCATCAGTATAGAGGAATTCACGGTAAACTTCGTCCCCGATAACAAAGAGGTCGTGCTTGAGTGCGATCTTGCGGATTGCCATCAATTCTTCCCTGGAATAGACGTAGCCGGTCGGGTTGTTGGGATTGCAGATCATGATGGCCTTGGTGCGGGTGTTGATGAGCTTTTCGATCTCTTCAACCGGAGGAAGGGCGAATCCGTCTTCAATATAGGAAGTCACCGTCCTCGCGTTCACACCTGCTATATGTGCGAATGTGAAATAGTTGGCGTAGGTGGGCTCCATCATGATGACCTCATCGCCGGGATCCATCAGGGCCATCAGAGTGAACAGGAGAGCCTCGGAGCCGCCTGTCGTCACGATAACATCATCCTCGCTCAAATGGATGCCGGAACGGGAATAGTAGCGCACAATCCCCTGACGCAGAGGGAGAATCCCCTGGCTGTGAGTGTAGCTGATCGTCCTGATATCCAGATTATGGAGCGCATCAAGGGCTTTTTGGGGAGTCGGGAGATCCGGCTGGCCTATATTGAGATGATACACCTTGACTCCCCTCCTTTTGGCATCGTCGGCGTAGGGAGTGAGTTTGCGGATTGGCGAGAGGGGCAGCCTTTCCCCTTTCTGAGAAATCTTTGGCATACTGTTATGATCTTGATATTTCGAGGCCGGTGAGGGAAAGGTCCATATCTACGAAACGGGCCTTGTCCGACAGAGCTTTGTCCGTAAGTATTTTCCTGATTCGAGCCGCCGCTTCGGGGTCTTTGGCGACCATGTAGAGATACCCGCCACCACCGGCGCCGGGCAGTTTGAGTCCGAGGCAATAATCGCTGACCAGCGACACCAGGCGCTCGATTTCGGGCGGATTTGTGCCGCTGTCCAGGGCTTTGTTCTGCTCCCAGGTTCTGCCGACTAGGCGGCCGTAGCGGCCGAAGTCGCCGCACTGGATTGCATCCGCCATATCGGAGGCGTGGAAAGCCATCTCGCGGAGCAATTCCATGGATGATCCGGAGTTGAGGAACATGTCTTCGACTATGTCTCCGAGAATCTTCTTGGCGACTCTCGTGATGCCGGTATAGTACAGCAGGTGGCAGTTTTTGCTTTCTGCGGAGGTGAAGATGTCGGAAGGGAGCCATCTCACCAGCGGGCGCTGACGGAAGCCCTGTTCTGTCCTGAGCAACTTGACGCCGTGG
>CAJODR010000041.1 GCA_905233275.1 uncultured Bacteroidales bacterium
GACCCAGCCCTTGTCGTCGCCGAGGACCTCTACGGGATTGGTCAGCATGTCGAACACGATGCCTTCCTCGATGGCGTGGTGGACCTCTTCCTTACGGGCGGGGAGCTCGGCTTCGGTACGACGGTACACGATGTGGACGTCGGCGCCGAGACGGAGTGCCGTACGGGCGGCATCCATTGCCACATTGCCGCCACCGACAACACAGACCTTGCTGCCTGCGTGGATGGGGGTGAGGTAGTCATCCCTCCATGCCTGCATAAGGTTGTTGCGGGTGAGGAATTCGTTGGCCGAGAATACTCCGCAGAGGTTTTCGCCTGGGATGTTCATGAACTTCGGAAGTCCGGCACCGGTGCCGACGAATACGGCTTTGAAGCCCTCCTCGTCCATCAGGCGGTCAATCGATACTGTACGTCCTGCGATGACGTCGGTCTCAATCTTGACGCCGAGAGCGCGGACAGAATCGATTTCGGCCTTCAGGACGGTGTCCTTGGGGAGCCTGAATTCGGGGATGCCGTAGACAAGAACGCCTCCGGCCTTGTGAAGAGCCTCGAAAATGGTGACGTCGTAGCCCCATTTTGCGAGGTCGGATGCACAGGCAAGACCGGCGGGACCGGAGCCGATGATGGCGACCTTGCAGGGCTTTTGGACCTTGGAGACCTCGGGGGCCGGGACTTCGACTTTGTTGTCCCTGCAATGGTCGGCGACGAAGCGCTCGAGCTTGCCGATGGCTACGCTCTCGCCCTTGATGCCGAGGATGCAGGAGCCCTCACACTGGGTTTCCTGAGGACAGACGCGGCCGCAGACTGCGGGAAGAGAGGAGTCAGCAGCAATCACAGATGCTGCAGCTGCGATGTCGCCTTCCTTGATCTTTGCGATGAATTCCGGAATCTTGATGCCCACGGGGCATGCTGCGACGCAGCGTGGATTCTTGCAATGGAGACAGCGGCTTGCTTCAAGCTGTGCCTCTTCCATATTGTATCCGTAGCTTACCTCATCGAAATTGCGGGCCCGGACTTTGGGATCCTGCTCACGGCAGGGTGTACGCGGTATTCTTTCAGCCATTATTTGCCCCTCCCTATTTTACAGACGTGATGTTCCCTTGCTTCGGCCTCTTCGGCGCGATATTGGCCAGTGCGCCTCATGGCTTCGTCGAAGTCGACTTCGGCTCCGTCGAATTCAGGGCCCTCGACGCAGGCGAACCTGGTCTTGCCGGCCACTGTGACGCGGCATGCACCGCACATTCCGGTGCCGTCAACCATGAGGGTATTGATACTCACCACGATGGGAATGCCGAGCTTCTGGCATGTCTTGGTGGCGAATTTCATCATGATGAGTGGTCCGATTGCGACGGCGTGGTCATATTCGTGGCCTTCCGAGACAGCCTTTTCGAGCATCGCGGTCACGAGGCCGTGGAAGCCCTCGGAACCGTCATCGGTGCAGATGAAGAGATTGTCGCAAACTGCGGACATTTCCTGCTTGTAGATAAGGAGCTCGGAGTTTTTGGCGCCGATGATGACATCGACCTTCGCTCCCCTTTCGTGCAGCCATTTGGCCTGGGGGTAGACGGGAGCCGTACCGAGTCCGCCGGCGATGAATACAAACCTCTTTCCCTTGATTGCAGCGTCATCTTCGTGGACGAAATCTGAAGAGTTGCCGAGAGGGCCGACGACGTCGGCGAAGTATTCACCTGCCTCGTATGAGCAGATGTCCGTAGTGGATGCACCGATGATCTGGGTAACGATGGTGACAGTGCCTTCAGCCCTGTCGAAATCGCTGATCGTCAGGGGGATCCTTTCCCCTACCTCGTCAGCGCGGACAATGAGAAACTGGCCCGGAAGCGCCGCTGCTGCTACGCGCGGAGCCGCCAGCTTCATCCTGCACACGACGGGATTGAGCATTTCTTTTGTGAGAATCTTGTACATATTACATTCAGTCCTCTATGTTGTGAATCTCATCGAGCACCTTGCCGTGACGGTCCATCACGATACCGACGACGCGGTCACCAAACGGGAGAGCATCGGGCTTGCCGATGATGGAGGAAGCCTTGGCGGCGAGGTCGTGGATATCGACGATCTTAAGCCCAGCGGCGGCGAGACGCTCTGCGATCTCGGGACGGCCGGGGTTGACTGCGATACCATATTCGGTGACTACCACATCGACGCCCTTTCCGGGAGTGATGAGAGTGATGAGAGTGGTGACCCTGGGCACTACGCAGGGGATGCGGCCGCGAAGGAGCGGGCATACGATAATGCTGAGAGCACTGTCTTCTGCCGTGTCGGGGTGACCGCCGATAGCACCGCGGATGACACCGTCGGAGCCTACGAGCACGTTGACGTTGAAATCGACGTCCACCTCAAGGGCGGAGAGAATCACAATGTCAAGTGCGTGTACGGCTGATCCGAGATGGTCTGCACTGGCATAATCCACTGCCGAAACCTCCTGATGGGTCTGGTCCTTTGCGATCGATTCGGCTGCGACCTTGTCGAATGACTGCACGTCGATGAGCTTGTCGATCAGGCCTTCCTCGTGGAGCTTGACCATGTGGGCCGTGATTCCGCCGAGGGCGAATGAAGCCTTGATGCCGTTTTCGAGCATGCTCTCGCGAATGTACTTGACTACTGCGAGGGAAGCACCGCCGGTACCGGTCTGGATGCTGAAGCCATCCTTGAAATAACCGCTGTTAATAACCACCTTTGCAGCCTGTTTGGCAAGGAGGATATCACGAGGATTCTTGGAGTCACGGATAGCGCCGGAGGAAATCTTGGCGCTGTCGCCGACTGAGTCGACCACTACGACGGACTCCACCTGACTGGCGGAAATCGATTTGGGCACGTTGGGATATGCCACGAGATCGTCGGTAAGGACGATCACGTGATCGGCGTACTCCGCGTCAGGGAGGGCATAGCCCAGAGAGCCGCAGATGGATTTTGCGTTTTCGGAACGGGGGCAGCCGGAGGCATTGCCGAGCTCATCCGCGGAGGATGCGCCGAGGAATGCGACGTCAATGTGGAGATCGCCGTTTGCGATGGCGCTTCCCCTGCCGCCATGGGAACGGAATACGACAGGCTCCTTCATGAGACCGTGGGAGATCGCATTGGCGAGCTCACCGCGGAGACCGGAAGTGGAAATGCCTGTGATGACACCGGCCTTAATGTGGTCGATAAGGGGTGCGTGGACATCCGAGAGGCTGGAGGCAGCGAGTTTGAGGTCCTTGAAGCCCATCTCTGCGAGTTTGTCCACAACCATGTTGACGACTTTGTCACCACCCCTGAAATGGTGGTGGAACGATATTGTCATGCCGTCCTTGAGACCGGAACGGCGGATTGCCTCTTCGAGGCTTACGAGCTTTGTATTTCTCATAATGCTTCCTCCTTTGATAAGACACCGGATGCGATTGCGTAAGCGATGGTGCGCTCGGCACGGATCACGACAGGGCGGTCAACCATCTTGCCGTTGAGCGAGACGACGCCGGATCCCTTTGCCTGTGCCTCCTTGATGGCGGCGACGATGCGGAGGGCCTTGTCGATGGCTTTCTGCGTAGGAGTGAACACTTCGTTGACGACCTCGATCTGACGGGGGTTGATGATGGACTTGCCGTCGAATCCGAGATCCTTGATAAGCTCGACCTCCTTGCGGAAAGTCTCCATGTCATCCAGGTTGGAATAAACGGTGTCGAAGCATGAGATACCTGCAGCACGGGCGGCTACGACGATGGTTTCGCGGGCGAGAAGGAGCTCTGCGCCGCCGGGAGTACGCTGCGTCTTGAGGCTGGCGGAATAGTCTTCAGCACCAAGGGCGATACCCATCATGCGTTTGGATGCGCTGGCGATTTCGAAGGCGTTGACTACACCGAGGGCGCTTTCGATGGCGGCCATGATCCTGGTGCGGCCGACGCAGCCGAGCTCGGTCTCGACCTTAATGATTTCGGCCTCGAGCTCGCGGACTTCGTCAGCGGTCTCGGTCTTGGGCATACGGATAACGTCCACGCCTGCCTTGACGACGGCTTCGACGTCCTTTTTGCCGTAGGGAGTGCTCAGGGGGTTGATACGGACTACCATTTCGGTGTCGCCGTAATCGATCGTCTTGAGGGCGTTGTACACGAGAAGGCGCGCGGCGTCCTTCTCTGCCATGGTCACGGAGTCCTCGAGGTCCAGCATGATGGAATCGGGACCGTAGATATGGGCATCTGCCATCATCCCCGGATTGTTGCCGGGGACGAACATCATCGTGCGTCTCAGTCTTTCCATACGTCCTTTCCCGTTGCGCGGACAGCTGCCGCAGTTACGCGTGCACGGATCGTGCAGTCCAGTGCACCCTTGTCAATCGCTTCGACGGAAGCATCCTTGATTCCGAGCCCTTCGAGAGTCTCGGTGATGACCGCCTTTATCTGCCGGCCGAACTGGGCCGAGACAGAGCTCTGGAGGTCGATTTTCAGGCCGTCACCCGGGGCGATCCGGATCATGATGTCTCCGGATTCCAGAGTGCCGGCCATGGCATTTGTGATTTCCATGATAATATAATTAATGTGGTTATTGGTTCAACAATAATGCAGGTTCTTAACCAAAGTACAAATTTAACTATTTTTCGTATATTTGTGCCCGTAAATTGTTTTTCTTTATGTATTACGTCTCAAAAAGACTAGAGATTTCCGCCGCCCACTCCCTTTCCCTGTCTTACGGCAGCAAATGCGAGGCGCTCCACGGCCACAACTGGATCGTAATGGTCCATTGCAAGAGCGAAACGCTCAATGAAGACGGCATGGTCACCGACTTCACCGCCATCAAGCGCGACATCGAAGGCGCCCTGGACCACCGCAATCTCAACGAGGTCCTTCCCTTCAATCCCACGGCCGAAAACATCGCCCGCTGGATATGCGACCACGTCGACAACGCCTACCGCGTCGAGGTCTGGGAATCGGAGATGAACATGGCCGCGTACGAGCGGGATGTATAGGGTCAACGAAATATTCACTTCCCTGCAGGGAGAAGGCTATTGGACCGGCGAGGCAAGGGTATTCATCCGTTTCTCCGGATGCAATCTCCGCTGCCCTTTCTGCGACACCGATCATGAGCCTTTCACAGAGATGTCGGCAGAAGACATTATCAGTGAAGTCCGGCGCATTGCCGGCCCGGTCACCGTTGTAGCCATCACGGGAGGCGAACCGTCGCTTCAGCTCAACACGGAGCTCGTCCGGGCCCTGCACGACGCCGGATTCTTCATCCAGGTCGAGACCAACGGCACCCGCCGGCTACCGGAAGACATCGACTGGATCACCCTGAGTCCCAAGACGGATGTCAAGGGCCTCAAGGGCAATGGAGAAGTGGTTATTGAGCACGCAGACGAGGTCAAGCTCGTCTACGAGGGCCAGGAAGAGCGCCTGATCGACAAATGGGCCTCATTCCCGGCAGATCATTATTTCCTGCAGCCCTGCGACAGTCCGGACGGGAGGTCATTCGTCGGAGACACGATACAATATATCATGAGGCACCCTCACTGGCGCCTCTCCCTCCAGACCCACAAGCTCTGCGGTATCCGTTAGAACCAGAATCCCAGATTGACGGAGAAACCGTTAATGGTAGGATAATCGAAGTAGGCGCGGTACATTGCACCTGCCTGCAAATAACGGCTGATCCTGACTCCGCCTCCGATACCGATTCCGAAGATTTCGTCACATACTCCTATCCTCCCTGCTACGTATGGACGAAGGACGTCGGTACTGTTTCCGAATGCATAGTCACCATGGGCATACACGCTGACGACGCCCATCCATTCCGAAGTCCTGTCACCAGAATCATAATCCTTGACAAAAAACATGGGACCGATCCCGAAGCCGAGGCCCACGGTTATCTTCTCCTTGATTACGATACCCTGGGTCGTACTGATGGCCACAGCTGTGCTGATTTCCTTGTGGTTGAGTTCTTCGCCGAGATAGTCATAATTACAGATACCGGCGCCGGCATGAAGCTCGACTGATCCGCGGTAACGGATCGTCTTTTCCTGTGCTCCGAGTGACAGGGAAACCATTGACAGCGCAGCTGCAACTGCAAGGAATACAATTCTTTTCATAGTGTTTTTATACGGTTAGTTGTCATACAAAGTAGGATCGAAGCCTTCCAGGGCTTCTTTTCTTTCGACGCAGGTGCCGCAGCGGCCGCAGTGGTGCTCACCGCCTTTGTAGCAGGAATACGTCATGGAATAATCCACGCCGAGGTCGCGGCCACGGAGAGCGATGGCCCGTTTGTCTATATTGCAATAGGGCGAGAGAATGCGAATGCCTTCGAATGTCCCCGCGACGGCTGCCGCGTCGAATGCCTCAATGAACTCCGGCCGACAGTCGGGATAGATAGTATGGTCGCCTGCGTGATTGGCGATGAGGACGGTGTCCAGCCCGTTGCTTTCAGCGAGGCCGACTGCTACCGAGAGCATAATCCCGTTGCGGAACGGGACCACAGTCGAGCGCATGTTGTCCTCCGCGTAATGACCTTCGGGAATCTCCCCTCCTCCGATGAGAAGATCGCTCCGGAAATACTGCCCTATAAATGACAGCGGAATCACCAAATGCTTGATACCGAGATTCTTGCAGTTTTCCTTGGCGAATGCGATTTCCTTCGCATTGTGCTTTGAGCCATAGTCGAAAGTGACTGCCAGGGCAATGCTGTCACGGTATTCGTAAAGCAGTGTCGTGGAGTCAAGTCCGCCGGAATATACGATAAGCGCTTTCATGTTAACGCAAATTTAATGATAATTCTTCAAATAATGCCGACATGATGCTTTTTTTGCTTTTTCTTCTCTCTTTTATTATATTTGTGTCTTATGAAGAAAAGGAGGTAGAACAAAATGAGCAAGAAGGAGAAGAAAAACACATTCGGCTCAGTAATCCTTGGTGGTTATCTGAGACTGAAAGGCCGGCTTCCGCTTGGCTACCACTACTTCTGGGGCGACTTCTTCGCCTGGATCCTCAAGACCTTCCGCTACCGCCGCGACGTTATCGACGTCAACCTCTCAAGAAGTTTCCCTGAAAAGAAATACAAGGAACTCAGGGCGATCACAAAAGACGTCTACCGCCATTTCGGCGAGATCATCGCCGAGACGATCTGGTTCGGCGGAGTCAAAGGCAAAAAGGGCGCCGCAAGGCTCCACCGCCAGCATCTTGTCCACCTCACCAATCCCGAAGAATTCAACGCCTTCTGCGCCCGTTGCCCCCAGGGTATCATGACGCTCAACTCCCACTGCGGCAACTGGGAGCTCTACGGCGGATTCTTCAACTACAATTACGACGACGCCCACCCGCTCATTTCCAAGCCCTCCCAGATAGCGATAGCCTACAAGCAGCTCCACAGCCGCACCTGGGACATTATCATGGAAAAGAACCGCTGCCGCGTCCTGGATAGCGATTTCGACGGCTACATCGAGAGCAGCAAGATCCTCCGTTTCGCCGTCCAGCACCGCCACGAACAGAAAATTTACATCTTCATTACCGACCAGCATCCGTACAAAGGCTCGGCACGCGCCGACATCGGCGAATTCATGCATCAGCCCACCGACTCCATGATAGCGGCGGGAGCACTTGCTTCCCGCTTCGGCCTGGGCGTCGCATACGTCCGCTGGACCCGCGTCAGGAGGGGCCGCTACGACATGACCATCGTCCCCATGTACGACAATGCCGAAAGGATGGATCCTACCGAAATCACAAAGGACTTCTACCGCAGGCTCGAGCAGGACATCAATGCCGATCCGGCCTCGTACCTCTGGACCCACAAACGCTGGAAATAATTATACTTAAACCATTTATACACTATGACTATCAAAGATCTCGAGCCCAAGGTTGTATGGAACAACTTTTACAACCTCACCCGCATTCCCCGTCCCTCAAAGCACGAGGGCAAAGTAATCGAATACCTGTATAACTGGGGTGTATCCCACGGCTTTGACACCGTCAAGGATCGCACCGGCAACATAATCATCCGCGTTCCCGCCACCCCCGGAATGGAAAACCGCAAGGGTGTCATCCTCCAGGGACATATGGATATGGTTCCCCAGAAAACCGGAGACTCCACCCACGATTTCCTGAAAGACCCCATCAACGCATACATTGACGGAGAATGGGTAACCGCAGACCGCACCACCCTTGGGGCCGATAACGGCATTGGCGTGGCTATGGGCCTTGCAGTGTTGGAGGATCCTTCCGTTAAGCATGGTCCCGTCGAGGTCCTTGTAACCTACGATGAAGAAACCGGAATGACAGGTGCCAATTGCCTGGATCCCGGAGTACTGAAGGGAGATATCCTGATGAACCTGGATTCCGAGCAGGAAGGTGAACTTTGCGTCGGATGCGCCGGAGGACTCGACGTATCGGCCTCTTTCAAATACCGCAAATACAACACTCCCGCCGGATACAAGGGCCTGAAGGTTGCCGTGAAGGGACTGCAGGGAGGCCATTCCGGAATGGACATTTCCCTCTACAGGGCCAATGCCAACAAGGCCGTCGCACGCCTGATACTTCCCGATGTACAGCGTGTCCTTCTGAACGCCGTTGTACAGGAACGCCGGATGAACGCTGCTGTCCCCGTTCGTCAGCAGGGCATTCAGCTGCATCGCCTGACGCGGAACATACGCGCCAGGAAGCCCCTTGTCGTCCAGAATCTGCACGTTGCCAGGGCAGGCCATCTGCAACGCCAGCGCGGACAGGTCAAAATTGTTCGCCATTTCGCTTATCCTCCTCTTCTCAGTTCAGCACGCTCATGTGGCGCAGTTCCTCCACGCTGTACAGCGTCAGAACCACATCCCCCATGTCCAGCGGCAGAATCTCACGGCTTTCGGTCTGCCCGCCCTGCGGCGTTCCGCCTTCGCTTTCCTCGGCGGCGGCGGTCTCCTCCGGCTTCGTGTAGCTGTAACCGGGAATGTCAATCTGCGCCGCGTAGGTGCAGTTCCCGCTTACTCCCGTCACCAGATTCCCGTCCTCATCAATGCAGATGTCCACATGAGTCGGGTATTCCCGCTGCCGCGTGTCGCACCGAATCACGAGGTCGTCGTCTCCGAAGTACAGCCGCGTACCCTTCTGACGCCACTCGATTTTCTCCCCCGTGTTCTTCTCAATGACCTGCACTTTCCCGGCCATTACGACATTCCTCCCTTCACCTTCACCAGCAGTGTCACGCTGCTCCCGCTCCCGGAGTACGAAATCTTGAACCCGTTCCGGGCTTTCTCCGTTACCTCTATCTCGCCCACAGGCCCCGTGTGCGACAGCACTTCCGGCTCCACGCTGTATTCCGCGTTGTCCCGCATCTTCGCCAGCGCAATCGTCGCGGGGCTGTTCACCGTCGAGTTGAACGGAAATTCCAGCGTGTTTGTCAGCGTCACCTTGAACCGCTCTTCCATCAGAATTCGGTCCAGCTGCGTCGTGTGGATGATGTTCGTCGCCATCGCAAACGCCAGCTCCTGCAGGCGCAGGTCCGCGTCTTCCGTCGCTGTTTGCAAATCCGCGATGTCCGCCGTGTGCGTGGCGTCTGCCGCTTTCAGCCCCGCGATGTCGGACGCAAAGCCCGTGTCCTTCGCCTCCAGCGCGGCCACTTTCTGCTGGTATGCCGTGGAGAATGCCGTGTCCGCCGACCGCAATGCCGCAATCGCCGCGTCCACATCCCACTTGTTCTGCCGGATCAGGTTCGCCAGCGTCGCTATCGCGTTCTCGTGGTCACTCAGGCCGTGCCACACGTCCGTCTCGTTCCACGGCAACGTCTGCGCATTCATCCCCG
>CAJODR010000042.1 GCA_905233275.1 uncultured Bacteroidales bacterium
CAAATCCGGGCATGGTGCTCTTCTCGAGCGGCATGCCTTCGTAGGTCCAGTCAGCGGCCCGTGCGAGCGGCGGTTCGCCTGATTCGGTGGGCTTGTATTCGCCGATTTCCGGGAGGGTGAGAGGGAGAGCGGACTCCGGAAGAGGCGTCGCGATCCCGTCCTTGTAGGCAATCGGGAAAGGCTCGCCCCAGTAGCGCTGGCGCGAGAAAATGGCGTCACGGAGACGGTAGTTGACCTTGCGGCGGCCGAGACCGTGCTTCTCCACATAGTCGATGGCGGCGGGGATGGCCTCCTTCACGGTCATTCCGTTGAGGAATCCGCTGTTGATCATGATACCCTCCTTGGCGTCGAAACTGCTCTCGGAGACGTCTGCACCATCGATAAGCGGGATGATGGGGAGCCCGAATTTACGGGCGAATGCCCAGTCGCGGCTGTCATGCGCAGGCACAGCCATGATGGCGCCGGTACCGTATCCCGCGAGCACGTATTCGGAAATCCAGACGGGGACCTTTTCGCCCGTGAGGGGGTTGATGGCATAGGAGCCGGAGAATACGCCCGTGACGGCCTTGCCGGCTATCCTTTCGCGCTCGGTCTTTTTCTTGACCGATTCGAGGTAGGCGTCGACGGCCGCTTTTTCGGAGGGGGCGGTGAGCTTTTCGACCCATTCGCTTTCCGGGGCGAGCACCATGAAGGTCACGCCGAATACGGTATCGGCCCTCGTGGTAAATATCGTGACGTCATACGACTTGTCGCCGTTGACCATCTTGAAAACCATCTCGGCGCCTTCGCTCCTGCCGATCCAGTTGCGCTGCATTTCCTTGAGGGAATCAGTCCAGTCGAGGTTTTCCAGGCTGTCGAGAAGGCGGGCGGCGTACGCTGACACGCGGAGCTGCCACTGCATCATCTTCTTCTGGAACACGGGAAAGCCGCCCCTCTCGGAAAAGCCGTCCTTGACCTCGTCGTTGGCGAGGACGGTGCCAAGCTGGGGGCACCAGTTGACCGTTGATTCGCCCTGATAGGCGATGCGGTACTGCATCAGGATGTCCGATTTTTCCTTTTCAGACATGGCCTTCCACTCCTCGGCAGTGAAGGGATCGTGCTCACCGTGAGCTGCGTCGACAGCTCCTGAACCGCCCTTCTCGAAGGCAGCCACGAGGTCCTCGATGGGACGGGCCTTATCCACGGCATTGTCGTACCAGCTGGCGAACATCTTGAGGAATGCCCACTGCGTCCACTTGTAGTATGCAGGATCGCAGGTCCTCACTTCCCTGTCCCAGTCGAACGAGAATCCGATCCGGTCGAGCTGGCTGCGATAGCGGGCGATATTGGCAGTCGTAGTCTTTTCAGGGTGCTGACCGGTCTGGATGGCATACTGCTCGGCGGGCAGACCGAAGGCGTCGTAGCCCATCGGGTGAAGGACATTGAAGCCCTTGAGCCTCTTGTAGCGCGCATAGATATCGCTTGCTATGTATCCGAGCGGATGTCCGACATGAAGTCCCGCGCCGGAAGGGTAAGGGAACATGTCGAGGACATAGTACTTTGGCTTGGACGGGTCCGTAACGGCCTTGAAAGTCTTGTTTTCGGCCCACCAGGCCTGCCATTTTTTCTCGATTTCGAGGAAGTTGTAATCCATATTCTGTCTATTGTCTTATTTTATCCTTGCTCCGTTGATGCCGAACGAGCCACGCTTTTCAAGGCGGAATTCGACCGTAAGCGACAGTTCGGTCGCCACTTTCCTGCCGCTGCTGCGGCCAGGTTTCCATGAAGGCGATGCCGACACTACCCTCACCACCTCTTTGGACAGCCTCTCGTCGGGGCTCCTGAGGATTTTGACGTCCTTGACCTTGCCGGACGAATCGATGATGAAATCCACGGTCACATTGCCCTGTACGCCCTCTTTGACTGCACTGTCCGGATAGCGGAGATACTGGTAGACCCACTTGGTGAGGAAGGTCTCCGGATTGGCGCTGCCGAGGAAGGTCGGCCTCTGGTCACATTCGTAGAACGACAGCACATTTTCGCGTTTGGAGCTGTCGGGCAGCGGATCGGAGAGGCGGAAGCGGGGTTTTTCAGCCGTGGAGAGATCCAGGACGTACCTGAAGATGTATTCTGTCTCCCTTCCGAGAGCGTCGAGGTCGACGTTGGAGGGGACGTCCTTCACTGTATTGTATTCGGGGAATATTCCAGAGGTGAACAACACCGTGGGGATATCCTTCTCATAGAATGAACGGTGGTCAGAAATCAAAGGCTCCGAGCTCACCGTCTCCGCCCTTATAGGCAGCAACTTGCCGGAAAGCACGGCCGAGATTGCATCCATATCCTTGTTGGAGCAGGTATAGGCGTAGAATGCCGACGGCCCGGCCCCGAGCGACTCGAGGGCCACCATTGCATCCAGATTGGAGACGTCCGGCCAGGAGCGGTTGAGAAGATACCATGAGCCCGCGCCGCTCACCTCCGAGGCGCCGAATCCAGCCAAGATGACAGAACGGCCGAGAAGGGCGGACTCTTCGGACAGCTTGCGGGCCAGCTCCAGCAGGACAGTCATGCCGGATGCTCCGCCGACGGCGCCGGGGAACACCTTGTGCACTGTCTCACCGTTGACGGTCATGTCGTAACTGCCGAGATTGTCCATCCTCGCGCCCACTACTATATAATGGTCGCGCAGGGCCGGATCGGCTCCCGGTATGACGGCGAGGACGTTGCGGGAAGTGAGTGTGTCGCTGTCAGTCTTGAGACCGAAAAGGTCTCCTTCCGCACCTGAAATCACCTCTGCACCGTAACTCTGGAGCTTTTCAGTGAGATAGGCGGCTGCGAGGCGCTCGCCTTCACTGCCGGGGGCCCGGCCGTCGAGTGCGTCCGAGGCCAGATACTCGATATGGCCGCGGAGACGGGCGGAAGTCTCGTCCTCGAAGAGCTCGCGATACGACCCCGTCCTGTACTGTGCTGACAGGGCGGTGACAAGGAGCGTCGCTCCAAGACTGGCTAGTATCCTTTTATACATAATCAATCAGCAAATTTAACAATTTTTAACGAATAAAAGCGTATCTTTGCGGCATGAAATTGTCGAGAAGATTAGTATACTGCTCAACTTTGCTGCTGGCGTTCACCTCATGCAAAGGACAGACCAATGGAGCGGCAGTCGAAGAGTCACCCGTTGAGGTAATCGACACCGTGTCCATATTCGTCGTCGGCGACATCATGTGCCACGGAGCGCAGGCGAGAAGCGCATTCGAGGTCTATTCCTCGAAACACCCCGGGGCATCGAGGGAGGATCATTACGCTTACGACTGGTCCTGCAGCTTCAAGGGAGTGGAAGATGACATCCGCAATGCCGACATCGCCATCGGAAACATGGAATTCCCCTTCGGAGGCCCTCCGTTCAAGGGTTATCCCGTATTCTCCGCGCCGGATTCCTATATTGATTATGTCCGTGACATAGGATTCGACGTCCTCCTGGCCGCCAATAACCATATTCTCGACATGGGAAAGCCAGGCATCGACCGCACTATCACAGTCTACGACAAGATGGAGAGCGAATCCGCCGTCCAGTACACCGGCATCTCCGCCGATGCAGAGGCTGACGAGTCACACTACCCCGTCTATGTCCGCGCCCACGGCCTCAAGATAGCCATCGTCAATTTCACATACGGCACCAATACGGCGATATCATCGCTCTGGCCCAAAGTCAACCGCGAAAAACGCGAGGACATCGCCAAGGCCATGGAGCGCGCAAAAGCCGCTGAAGCCGACTACATTCTCGTACTCCCCCACTGGGGCATCGAGTACGAACGCAACCACAACAGGGCCCAGGCCGACCTCGCCGACTGGCTCATTTCCAAAGGCGCTGACGCCATCGTCGGAGCCCACCCCCACCGAGTCCAGGACATGGAGCTGAGGGAGGTCACCGACCCGGTCGATTCGACGTCAAAGCTGGTCCCCATATTCTATTCGCTCGGCAATGCCGTCTCCAACCAGAACGACCCTGAAGGCCGCCTGGAGCTGATGGTGACCCTCCGCATCGTCAAGAGCAGCCTCACCGGCGAGAGCCGCATGATTGAGCCGCTCTGGAAGTACGTCTGGTGCACCAAACCCGGCATGATTCTACAGGGCTACGACGTCGTTCCCGTCAAGGAATACCTCGACAAGCCCGATGCCTGGGTAAAGCAGAAAGACGACTACGGCGTCATGAAAGCCACATACGAAAAAGTCAAGAAAAACACCCGCATAGAAGACTGATGAAAAAGACCGTCCATCTCGAGCACATCGATCCCGTCGAAATATACGGCGCCGGCAACCGCATCCTCATCGAGCTCTGCAAGCATTATCCCGAGCTCAAGGTGACCGCCCGCGGCTTTGACGTCATCCTCGAAGGCAAGCCGGCAGACGCCGGCGAATTCGAGGCCAAACTCCGCGCCCTCATCGAAAAACGGCAGCACAAGACGGCCCTCACGGTCTACGACGTCGAGTCCCTGTTCGAGGGCGGCTCGCCCCGCGAAAGCTACCTCGCCAATCCCTCGGCGGTAATCGTCCACCGCACCGACGGCAAACCCGTCAGCGCCCGCAACCACCGTCAGGAAGAGATGGTCCGCGCGTATTTCGACAGTGATCTCGTATTCGCCACCGGCCCCGCCGGTACCGGCAAGACATACGTCGCCATCGCTCTCGCCGTCCGCGCCCTCAAGAACCGCGAAATCCGCCGCATCATCCTCACCCGCCCCGCCGTCGAGGCCGGCGAAAGGCTTGGATTCCTCCCCGGCGACCTCAAGGATAAGCTCGACCCCTATCTCCAGCCCCTCTACGATGCCCTGGAAGACATGATTCCCTCAAAAAAGTTGCAGGACTTCATGGCCGACGGCACCATCCAGATCGCGCCCCTCGCCTACATGCGCGGCCGCACCCTCGACCGCGCCTGCGTCATCCTCGACGAGGCCCAGAACACCAATCTTACCCAGCTCAAGATGTTCCTCACCCGCATGGGTCAAAACGCCAAATTCATCGTCACCGGCGACACCACCCAAATCGACCTCCCCCGCCGTGAGGACTCCGGTCTCGAAAAAGGCATCTCCCTCCTCGAAGACATCCACGGCATCTCCGTCATCCGCTTCACCCGCGACGACATCGTCCGCCACCCGCTGGTCACCAAGATTGTAAAAGCATTTGAAGAAGACAAAAAATAAAGGCTGCGGATTCGCAGCCTTTATTTTATCTAAAATGTAGAGGACGGCTATTGCTGGCCGGCGTCGACGATTGCTTTGTATTTTTCGTGGAGCTCTTTGTACTCTGGACCTTCGTCACGGAGACGGAAGTAGATTTCCTTGAGGTACTGGGCGATGCCGAATTTGATGCCGGGATCGGTGCTGTCAGCTACGACTTTCTCGAAGACGGGAGCGGTGGCTTTGAGCTTTTCGGCGTACTGGACCATGAGGGCGTCGTACTTGCGCTGGCTGACTTCGGCGTCTGCGGCCTCGGCGATGGCGTCGGCCTGCTTGAGATAGGTGAGACCTTCACCGATGAAACCGTAGACGAATGCAGGATCAATCTTCTGTGCGTCGTGATAGCGCTCGATGGCTTCGTCAAGACGGCCTACTTCTGAAAGGACATTACCTTCGACATACCAGAGGGATGCGTTGGTCGGGTCGTTCTTCTGGGCCTCGTGGAGGTAACCGAAGACCTGATCGGGATCCTCGTTGTTGTCGATGCTGTAGTTGATGAGACCGATGATGAGAGCTTGGCTGTCAGGATATTTGGAGATACCCTTGTCGAGCCATGACTTCTGGCCTGCGACGTCTTCGAGTTTCTTGGAGATGTCGGCAAGCTTGGCATAGATTTCATCGTCGTCGATGCCGAGGGTGAGGCACTTCTTGTATAGTTCGAGGGCGCGGGCGTTGTCACCTCCCTGATAGGCGCAGAGGCCTGCGTTGGTGACAGCGTTGGTGTCTACCATCTCGACGGGGGGAAGAGCCAGGACGTCAGCGGCTTTTTCAAACTCGAGGGAGGCCTTTTTGAGGTCACCGAGCATGTAGGCGGCGGTGCCGGCATTGTTGAGACGCTCGTTGAGGCCCTTGAATGCGGCTGCGATGTCACCGTTCTTGGAGTGCTTTGCGTCGACTTCGTATGCCTTCTTGTAGGCGTCGGCTGCGAGACTCAGGCAGTTTTCATCAGCGAGGTCGGCGACAGGCAGCTCACAAATGTCTTTAGTTTTCATCAGTGGGTAGTGCCTGTCAGCACCTCGTCTAATTTTGCCGCCACCAACTTCAGACCAAGGCGGGTCAGCGTAGATTGTCTTATATTTCATCTTATTTGCCGTGTTTCTTGATTCGCGCCCAATCTTCAACTATTGAAATTGTGATTGTGTATGCTCTCTGAAGAGCAATTTCATAAGGATTAGTGAAGTCGCTGCAATCTTTTTTCAAGAGGTCAAGCTGATCTTCAAGCATATTGAGTAAGTTTTTAATCTCCTTGTCGAAGAGCGAATAAGAAGAATTTTCTGCTTGAGGTGTAGGCACTGCTTCAATTTGCTTTTTAAATGATTTAGGCACCTTGCCATTTCTCAATTCTCTCAAGTCATCAAGATCAAGAACAAATGGAATCATTTTGTGATTCTTAATTTTTTCAGCAATGTCGATGTTACCGCAAGGCAATTCGCAGTCCTTTTCATCTTCTTTATAATCGTTGTCGTGGGCTGCCTTGAGATGGTCAAGCGCTTCTTCGATGTCGCATTTTTGCCCTTCGGAAGTTTCGTTTGATTTCAGTAGTTCTTCAAGCCAAGCGACTATAGCACGAAGTTCACCAGTCGCAAGCGGTATAGTTTCATTTTTTAAATGCTGTCTATTAAACTTCAATTTGTTTGCAGT
>CAJODR010000043.1 GCA_905233275.1 uncultured Bacteroidales bacterium
CACGTATGTGAGAGACGTTTTTAGGCGGTGCGGAAGGGACTCGAACCCTCGACCTCCGGCGTGACAGGCCGGCATTCTAACCAGCTGAACTACCGCACCGGGTACTTAGCTGCCGTCGTTTGCCGAACGGGATTGCAAAGGTACTCAAAAAAATTGAGTATGCAAATATTTTTTGAAAAACTTTATTTCTTTTCCTGAGGGAGCACTATCCGGCGGACATTGCAGCCGACGTAATTGCCTATGACGATGATGGGGTAGTACCATAGAATGGCGCTGTCCCATTTCCATGCGGCGACGAGGTAGACGACGTCTGCGATGGAGTGGTAGAAGCCGCAGAGGATGAACAGAGGCACGCCGAAGAGCACCGGCGCCAGGTTTTTGGTCGTGCGGTAGAGCCAGACGGCGATGTCGATGATGAGACCGCAGCCGGCGGCGCGAAGGAAACTGCGCCAGGGCCCCTGCGCCAGACGGCCGTCGACGACAGTGCCAGCGCGGTCAGCCATTTCGCCCCCGAGCGAGACCACGAGGAGCCCAAGGACGACGCAGGCGAGGATATTGCCTAGCCATATCCCGACGAGCGCCGGCGTCTTGCGGAGCGGCATCACACCAGCCCTCCCCGTATACAGCGGCACCCCCGAAAGCACCACCCCAATGAGGCCAAAGGCGAATATCACCGCGCCCGGAATCCCCCCGAGCGCCAAAAACCCACAGGCCCCGAGACCGATCAGGATGCCTGAAAACATCGATTGTCTGAACATCTTTCCATCAAAACTTTTCATACCGCGAAAATACATATTTTTCCGGAGATTATCGCTAATTCTTCTTATCTTTGCATACTATGCCGGCAGAAGGAAATATTGTCATTCGTCACGCGCGCGTGAATAATCTAAAGGATATCTCGCTGGAGATTCCGAGGGGAAAGCTCGTCGTGGTGACGGGTATTTCCGGGAGCGGCAAGTCTTCGCTGGCGTTTGATACGCTATATGCCGAGGGTCAGAGGAGGTTCGCGGAGAGCCTGTCTTCGTATGCGAGGCAGTTTCTCGGGCGAATGGTAAAGCCGGATGTGGACCTTATCGAGGGTATTCCGCCCGCGGTCGCGATTGAGCAGAAAGTCAATATCCGCAATCCGCGCTCCACGGTTGCCACTACGACGGAAATATATGATTATCTGCGGCTTGTATTCGCCCGCATAGGGCGGACGTATTCGCCGGTCAGCGGCCGGGAAGTACGGTGCCAGGGCGTCGGGGACGTAATGAAGTATCTAGAAGAGATTTCTCGGCAAGCTGCAATCCCAGTGTATTTCCTTTCCGATCTTGGCTGGGACGGTCGTGAGGATAAGGTGGAGCTGATGCTGGAGTTGAAGAGGGAGGGATTCAGCCGCCTTTTCAGCGCGGAGGAGTTCAAAGTAGTGGATATTGACGACATGTTGAGGCGCTCGGAGAGCGGGGATTTCCCGAAGGGGTTGTACCTTCTCATCGACAGGGTAAAGCTTCCGGAGCATCCGGATGAGGATCTGCTGTCGCGGCTCAGGAGCTCTGCCGAGAGTGCATTCGCCCGTGGCGGAGATACGATGGAAGTGGCCGCGGAAGGCCGTCTGGAGCATTTTTCCAAGCGGCTGGAGCTTGACGGGATCACATTCCGCGAGAGCGACGAATACCTGTTCAGTTTCAACAGCCCGCTCGGCGCATGCCCGGTTTGCGGCGGACTCGGAAAGATTATCGGGATCAGCGAGGACCTCGTGATTCCGGACAAGACCAAGAGCATTTACGACGGTGCCATCGCATGCTGGAGAGGGGAGAAGATGGGCTGGTTCAAGGACCATCTCGTCGAGCTCGCCCCGCGTTACGGCATTCCCGTCTTCGAGCCCTGGTGCAAGCTGCCGCAGAAGATCCGCGACCTTATTTGGAATGCCCGCGGCGATTATGAGGACGACACCGCCCTCATCGGCATCAACCAATTCTTCGAGTGGGTCGAATCCAACCGCTACAAGATCCAGTACAAATACATGCTGAGCCGCTACAGTGGCAGGACCGTTTGCTCCAGCTGCGGCGGGAGCCGTCTCCGTCCGGAGGCGCTCTATGTCAAAGTCGGCGGTAAGAATATCCATGAGCTGCTGAGCCTCAATATAGATGCTCTGATAGAGTTTTTTGACAATCTGGAGCTGACTCCTTACGAGAAAGGCATCGCTTCCAATGCGATCGAGGAGGTGGTCAGCAGGCTGCGCTATATCCAGGATGTCGGTCTCGGCTATCTCACGCTGAGCCGTGCCTGCAATACGCTTTCCGGCGGCGAAAGCCAGCGGATCAATCTCGTGACGGCCCTCGGAAGTTCGCTCGTGGGCTCCATGTACATTCTCGACGAGCCGTCGATAGGGCTCCATCCGAGGGATACCGAGAGGCTTATCAGCGTCCTTCGCCGTCTTCGCGACCTCGGCAATACTGTTGTCGTCGTGGAGCACGACGAAGTGATGATCCGCGCGGCTGACGAGGTAATCGACCTCGGGCCCCGGGCCGGTATCGGCGGCGGCGAGGTCGTATTCCAGGGATCCCTGTCCGGGGATATTCCCACAAAGGAAATGGACCGGTCGCTCACGCTTCAGTATCTTGCCGGAAAGAGGGCACGCTACACTCGCGAAAAGCACAGCTGGAACTATTCGATCAAGGTCGAAGGCGCGATGCAGAACAATCTCAAGGGCATCGACGTCACATTCCCGCTCGGCGTTTTGACGGTCGTGACCGGCGTATCCGGGAGCGGCAAGTCATCCCTTGTCGGCGACATCCTTTATCCGGCTCTCAACCGTCGGCTCAATGAGTCCGGCGACCTGCCGGGCATATTCCGCGGCCTCAGCGGCAATCTCGACCGCATCACCCGCGTCGAATACGTCGACCAGAATCCTATCGGCAAGAGTTCCCGCTCCAATGCCGTTACCTACCTCAAAGTCTACGACGACATCCGCAAGCTTCTCAGCGAACAGCAGTTCGCGCGGATCAACGGCTTCACCCCGTCATTCTTCTCCTTCAACCAGGAGGGTGGGCGCTGCCCGGAATGCCAGGGAGATGGATTCGTCAAGGTAGGGATGCAGTTCATGGCGGACGTCACGATGGTCTGCGATGCCTGCGGCGGCAAGCGCTTCAAGCCTGAAATCCTCGAAGTCCGCTACCGTGGCAAGAATGTCGACGACATCCTCGGCATGAGCGTCGAGGAGGCCATCGAATTCTTCGGATCCTCTCAGAATGATGCTGCAAAACGGATCGCTTCCAAGCTTCAAACCCTTGTGGACGTCGGTCTCGGCTATATCAAGCTGGGCCAGAGCTCGTCGACGCTTTCCGGCGGCGAGAGCCAGCGCATCAAGCTGGCGTACTTCCTTTCGCTCGACGAGGAGGGCAGGGGAGGACGCCGGCAGAGGATACTTTTCCTCTTTGACGAGCCTACGACGGGCCTGCATATCTACGACGTCGAGAAGCTGCTGAAGGCCTTCGACGTGCTCATTTCCAAGGGGCACACCATCATTGTCGTGGAGCACAATCTCGATGTAATCAGGGCAGCCGACTGGGTTATCGACCTGGGGCCCGACGCAGGGGACGCCGGTGGCGAAGTGGTATTCGCCGGAACGCCGGAAGATCTTGCTGCTGAGGGAAATACATTCACTGCAAAATATCTTCGCGCATGACGGATTATGAACGACCCGGTCTGGCAGGAACAGTACCGCCGGACGGTCGGGGGAGACCCGCTTGCCAAGCGTTACCGCGACTGGGGGACGCTGAAGTATCTCCTGAGGGGGATCGCGACCTTCATGCCGTTCGTGCGGACGGTGCATCTGGTGGTCTCGGGAAAGAGCCAGGTGCCGTCGTGGGTCAGCGGGGAGGTGCATGTGGTCGAGCATGCCGATATCATTCCGGAGGATTTGCTCCCGGTGTTCAATAGCACTGCGATTGAGATGTTCCTCTGGCGGATTCCAGGCCTTGCCGAACGTTTTGTCTATTTCAATGACGACATGTTCCCGGTGGCGCCGATTTCAGAGGATGACCTCTATTCAGACGGAAAGGCGGCGATGGGCTATTCGCGGCATCTTTTTGCCGCGTCGCTGTACAAAAAGCAGACGAAGGCGTCCGACCGTCTGGCGAGAAAGGCCCTCGGAAAGTGCCACGGCGTCAGTTTCGTGCGTCCGCAGCACATCTGCTCGCCTATGCTGCGCTCCGTGTCTGAAGAGGCATTCAAGGCGGTTGAGAAGGACATTTTCGCGACCGTGACCACGCTTCGCGAGCCATTCAACCCCAACCAGTATTTCTTCCTTGACTACCAGTTGTTTAGCGGCCACGGCATCAGGAGGAGACTGTCGTCGAAGCATATCTCTCTTGCGGTGAATTCGGCTTCTGACGTTGAGGCATTTCTGCACGCTCCGTCCCGCAGTCTTGCGTGCATCAACGACGTTACCATGTCCGACGAGAGTTTCGCTGCGCTCAAACCTCGTGTTGAGGAGGCATTCAGGGGCCTTCTGCCGGACAAATCCAGATTCGAACTATGATGGACATCGATGCCGTGATCACATGGGTGGACGGAAGCGATCCCGTCCTCAGCGCCAAGCGGAGATCCTATCAGTCCGGCGACGAGGATCTGCGTCAAGACGTCGCCGGGCCGACGCGGTACGCCAGTCTCGGCGAAATATTCTGGTGCGTAGCGTCTATCAACCGTTTCGCGCCCTGGTTCCGTCGAATATACATCATCACTGACGGGCAGGATCCGCATCTGGAAGAATTTCTGAGTCAGCACTTTCCCGGGGGACACATCCCTGTCGAGATAGTGGATCACAGGACCGTATTCAAGGGGTACGAGGAGTATCTTCCGGTATTCAATTCGAGGTCAATTGAGACCATGATGTGGAGGATTCCCGACCTCTCCGAGCATTTCGTGATGTTCAATGACGACTTCCTGCTTTCGGCTGAGGTGACACCGGAGGATTTCTTCCTCCCGGACGGCAGACCGGTCTGTTATGCCCGCAAGTTCAGCCAGGCGTGGGTTCGTCTACTGAGAGCCCTCAAGCCCAAAAAGAACGGCCGCAAGAATATCTCCTTCAAGGAATCCATGCTCCGAGCCGCCGAAGTAGTCGGCGAAAAGAGCCTGATTCTCCGTCTGGAGCACACTCCGAGGCCGCTTTTGAGGAGCTGGTATGAGTCCTGGTTTGCCGAAAGGGAGGACGTGTTGAGGCGCAATATCTCCTGCCGCTTCCGCGAGCCGTCCCAGTACAACGCCGAGGAGATCCAGTACCTCGACCTTTACCGCATGGGAGGCTGCGAGGTGCGCCGGCCTTTCGATTATCTGTTCTTCCTCCAGCCAAAGCCGAAGAAGGATTACGTGGCCGGCAAAATGGCAAAGCTCAGGGCCGGCTCCTACCGCTTTGTCTGCTTCAATTCCATCGACCTCGCGTCCGAAGAGGATCGTCGGATGATTGTCTCCTGGGTAGAGGAGACGCTCGGACTCTGATTCTCTTCCAGCCCGCTCATATCCACTCTCCAGCTGTCTCCGTGCAGGCCGCTGCCTTCGGGCCGCACTGTAATCGCGTACCGGCAGTTGCGCCTGATGCGATAGTCTCCCGGTGATTCGCCGGGATAGAATCGGTAAATGAGATATTCCCCCGGCCTCGTCCTGTACTCCGTAGAATAATAATGCGCCCTGATCTCAATGAACGAGCAGCGGTCTTCCATGAGTTTCGGCTGGCAGTTTTCCAGCTGGAACAAGGATACCTGTCCGCTGATTCCCGCGGAATTGAGCGGTGCGATTTCATCTCCCTCCAGGCAGAATCCGAGCGGGAAAATGTCTTCCGGCCCCGTTGCCCCGCTTTCCCCGAAAAGCTGGACCGACCTTGGGCAGCCGCCGATGCGGACTTCCTCTACCGCAAATCCGACATCGGCGTCAAGTGCTGTCCTGTCGATACTTAATGTTAACAGGGACATCATCCTTTCGAGGGGCAGAGAGAGGGTAGATATCCCGGGAGATGGCGTCACGCCATTCAGCGCCCCGCTCATGGGGAATCCTTCAGAGTATTCATCCGGATAGGCCAGGCTGTACCTCGCATGCATCAGCTCAGGGAGTGTCAGGGCTCCCGTGTCGTAGCCAAGATTGACGCAGGCATATATATCGTATGTGGCTCCCGACAGTAGTTTCAGATTGTATGGCGGCCCTGTCTTCCTTATGTACCTGTGCTCTTCGAGAATGCCTCTGGAGTTGTATACAAAGAGGTTTACGTCCGTAATCCTGTCTTCCTGCGGTGGTGCCTCGGCCTTGGTGACGCCATTCCTTCCGGAGAATACCAGCGCGACCTCCACGCTCCCGGCAGGGGCGCTGCAAGCCGCCATAATGGCTGCGGCGATGGCTTGAATCAGGCGCTTCATGGTTCAGAATACTTCAGTCCGCCGGTCCCTGTCCTCCCAGGGGAGAATAGTGAACGAAGACTCGAGAGCGCCCCTCGAAAGAGGCGCGTCCGGGTCGTCCGTTCCCGCCATAGTTATAACCATGTCTATACTGTAACACATCCCTCTGGCGAGTCCGGTCAGGTTTACTGGATAATAATATATATGTCCTCTCATCCTGCCCTCGACGACGAGGCGCGTGAAGGGAGATCCGAGTACGTCTTCTTTGCTGTCGTTGGGATAGCAGTACAAGCGGATGTCCGGGTATACTTTGGCCCGGCCGATCCGGCCGTTCAGATTCGCCGACAGGCATGCCGGCGAATCGTCTTCCAGACCACCTGCGTTAAGGTATTCGACGGGCGCCCCGTCGCTGAGAAGTGCGCAGGAAGCGCTTGCGTTGACGATATACACCCGCACGCTGTCGAGAGACGCCCCCTCGTACGGCCTGCCGGAAAAATCGCAGCGCAGAGAATTCAGCCGGACCATCGCGAGAAGCGGTTGCATGCTGACCGTGCTGGCCGAGAGGGGAGAGCCTTCGCTCAAAAATTGCCCCGTCATAACGGGCGCGTCAATATCTTCGTCTCGTAGTGCCATACGCACCTCCGAGAGGCTTTCCAGCGAATTGACACCCGCCCATACGTATCGGTCGCCGGGATAATTCGCCACCGCGACTGCGCGCTTTTTACCGACGGTGGAGGATGCGTCCACGACAGCCCCGGGACCTTCGAATCTCTGGAATGCGTCGAGCCTCATCAGTGAGTCGTCTGAAAAGAAAAAAACATCGGCCCGCCTTATCTCCGTTCCCTTTGACGGAAGCAGGCGGATGGCCCGGTCGCAGGTCAGCGGCAGCTCGCCGGTGACGGAGCATGATGGTGCGGCCATGAGGGGCAGAATGAAGAAAAAGGGCGGCAGAAGACCGTCAATAAGCAAAAACAGTGTGTTGAATAGACTATGAATGATTCGAGAAGGGAGGAGAGAATTCTTCCCCAGTCCGATGTTTCCTATGGTATGAAGGCGACCTGTCATTTCGCGGCAAAAGTAGGAAATAATTTTCCCGGACGGTACTTCCGAAACCTCTCAGAAATGCATCTTTTTACGTTTTTTATCAATTTTATTCGTTTACGGATGTTTTTTTTTATAAATTTGGCGGAACATAAAAAAGTTTTCATATGTCTTTGGCAGGCAGTTTTTATAACATTTTCGGCAAAAAGCACGATTTCGTCCCGATTTTCGCCCAGCAGGCCAGCTTCCTCTGCCAGACCTCCACGACGCTTGTCGCCATGCTGGAGACTTCCGACGAGAGCGAGCGCAAGCGCTACGAGCGCGAGATCAAGATCTGCGAAGTCCAGGGCGACGCCCTCCTTACCGAGTTCCAGGAGACGCTGAGAGGCCGTATCCTCGGAGTCATTTCCAAGTCCGACCTCCAGAGCATCGCAATGAGCATGGACGACTGCCTCGATGTGTTCAAGGATGCCGCCAAGGCCATCCTGATCTATCATCCCAAAAAGATCGACGGCCAGCTCCTCGACCTCGCCAAACTCATCATGTCGGAGGCGACTGCACTGCGCGACCTTCTTCCCCTGCTCAAGGACCTCCGCCGCAATGTGACACAGATCTCCTTGCACTGCGACCGCGTCACCGAGCTTGAGCACGCCGCCGACGACGCATACGAGGAATACATCGGCTACATCTTCGAAAACGAGCCGGACCTCCGCGAAATGACCAAATACAAAAACCTCGCGGAAATATTCGAAACCGCCACGGACTCCGAAAAACACGTCTCCGACATAGTCCGTAAGACACTTCTCAAACACACAGGCAGATAAAAGAAAAGCCCCCGGTTGATTCCGAGGGCTATTTCGTAATGTCTGACTGCCGGGTCTAACCGCCGAAGTCGTCGAAGTAGATGTTCTTGGAGTCCACTCCGAGGGAGTCGAGGAGATCCAGGACGCACTTTGTCATCATGGGCGGACCGCACATGAAGTACTTGATGTCCTCCGGTGCCTCGTGATCCTTGAGATAGGTCTCGTTCATCACGTTGTGCACGAATCCGGCGGTGTACTTCACGCCTGCAGCGTCTGCTGCGGGATCCGGACGGTCCAGGGCCAGATGGAAGTGGAAGTTGGGGAATTCCTTCTCGATGCCGGCGAAGTCCTCGAGGTAGAAGGCCTCGACGAGTGCGCGTGCGCCGTAGAAGAAATGTACCGGCTTCTTTGTCTTCAAAGTCTTGAACAGGTGCATGATATGGCTCCTGAGAGGTGCCATACCGGCGCCGCCGCCGACGAAGATGTATTCCTGGGTGTCGGGGTCGTCCTTCGGGAGGAGGAATTCGCCGTAAGGCCCGCTGATCCAGACCTTGTCACCCGGCTTGCGGGAGAACACGTAGGTCGAGGCGATGCCCGGAGGTACGCCGGGGACGAATTTGAACACGCCCTTCGGCTGGGTCCTGTCGAACGGAGGAGTGGCGATACGGACGTTGAGCTTGATGAGGTCCTTCTCGGCGGGATAGCTGGCCATGGAGTAGGCACGGATCGTGGGGACGTCGTTGTGATAGCGGAGTCCCGTGATCCCGTAGCGCTCCCAGTCGCCCATGTACTCCGGAGCGACTCCCATGTCTGAGAAGTCGGCGTCGTAAACGGGGATGTCGATCTGGATGTATTCGCCGCTCTTGAAGTCGATGTGCTCGCCCTCGGGAAGACGTACCGTGAATTCCTTGATGAAGGTCGCGACGTTCTCGTTGGAGATGACCTCGCACTCGAGTTTCTTGACGCTGAGGGCGCTTTCGGGCACCTTGATCGAGATGTTGTCCTTGACCTTGACCTGGCAGCCGAGCCTCCAGCCTTCCTTGATCTGTTTGCGGGAGAAGAATCCCGTTTCCGTCGGAAGAATGGTGCCGCCGCCTTCGACCACCTGGAGCTTGCACTGGCCGCAGTTGGCCTTGCCGCCGCAGGCTGAAGGGAGGAAGATGCCACAGTCGGCGAGAGTGTGCATCACGTCGCCGCCGGGAGTGACTTCGAGCTCCTTGCTGCCGTCGTTGATGGAGATCTTGACGGAGCCGGAAGGCGTGAGCCATGCCTTGATGATGAGAAGGAGGATCACGAGGATGAATGTCACCACCGTGATAACGCAAATTGCGGAAAGAATGATTTTTACCATAATGCAGTCCTCCTTACAGTGTGATTCCCATGAAGGTCATGAACGCCATGCCCATCAGGCCGACGGTGATGAACGTAATGCCGAGGCCCTTGAGAGCCTTGGGCACGTTGCTGTAGGCCATCTTTTCGCGGATGGCGGCGAGGGATACGATGGCGAGGAACCAGCCGAAGCCGCTTCCGAGCGCGTAGACCGTCGCTTCGCCGATGCCGGCGAATTCCTTCTGCTGCATGAAGAGGGAGCCGCCGAGGATGGCGCAGTTGACAGCGATCAGCGGCAGGAAGATACCGAGCGAGGAATATAGCGACGGGGAGAATTTCTCCACCACCATTTCCACTATCTGCACAATCGCCGCGATGACCGCGATGAAGATGATGAAGCTCAGGAAGCTCAGGTCGACCCCGAAGATGCCGCTTTCCGAAAGGACGTACTTGTCGAGAAGGTAGTTGATCGGAAGCGTGACGAGGAGGACGAATATGACCGCAACACCGAGACCTGCCGCTGTCTTCACGTTCTTCGATACCGCCAGGAATGAGCACATTCCGAGGAAGTATGCGAAGATCATGTTGTCAACGAATATTGACTTTACGAATAAACTTACGTATTCCATAGTATGATCCGGGTGTTAGGGTTAGTCTTCCTGAAGGTCTTTCTGGATGGACCTCTGCACCCATACGATGCATCCGAGGAGGATGAGGGCGAACGGAGGCAGGATCACCAGGTTGTTGGGCGTGTACCACGAGGGGTCGAGGATGGTGACACCGAAGAGGGTGCCGCTGCCGAGCAGCTCGCGGAAGAACGCCACGATGAGAAGGATCAGTCCGTAGCCGGCTCCGTTGGCGATACCGTCAAGGAAAGAGGGCCAGGGCTTGTTGCCGAGGGCGAATGCTTCGATGCGGCCCATCACTATACAGTTGGTAATGATGAGGCCGATGTAGACTGACAGTTGCCGGTCTATGGCGTATGTCGCTTCGAAGGATTTGAGGACCTGGTCGACGAGGATCACCATCATGGCGACGACGACGAGCTGTACAATAATTCTTACCCGTCCGGGAATGGTATTTCTCAGCAGGGAGAGAATGAGGCTCGAGACGCCGGTCACGACGATGACCGAAAGGGTCATGACGAGCGCGCCCTTTAGCGTGACGGTGACGGCGAGCGAGGAACAGATACCGAGAACAAGGACGGTAATCGGATTGCCCTTGAAAATCGGATTCAGAAGAGTTTCTTTGATTTTTGCGTTCATGGTCTATTCCTCCTTGTGATTTTCGCAGCCTTCGTGCTGCTCGCATTCTTTATGGTCACCGTCGCATTCTTCATGCTGGCCGCACTCCTGGTGGTTGCCGTCGCATCCTTTGCAGTTGCAGTCGGGGCAGTTGCAGCCGGGCTCGGTCTTTTCAGGGCAGTGGCAGTCGCATTCGCATGCTTCTCCGCAAGGGCAGGCGCCGCACTGGCACTTGTTGGCGGGAGAGGCACCGAGGAAGTATGCTGCGTAGGCTGCGAGCCAGTTGTTGATGGCGGTTTCGAGGCCGCCGGAAGTCATGGTGGCTCCGGTGATGGCGTCGATCTCGTTGTCGATGAGGGATTTGCCTGTCGATTCATCAACGGGGGCGCCGCCCTTGACGATGGCGAATACCTTTTCGCTTTCGAATGCGGCCTGTTCGCCGATGAATTCGGCCTGGAAGTCGGGATTGTCCTTGATCTGGGCACCGAGGCCTGCGGTTTCGGACTCATGGTCGAAGTAAGCACCCTTGATGGTCTTGCCGTCCGGCTCGAAGGCGATGTAACCCCAGACGGGGCCCCAGAGGCCTGCACCGTAGATCGGGACTACCGTGATGCCGTTCTTGAAGATGAAGACGGGGAGTTCGGGTTTGCCTTCCTTGTCCTTGACGAGGTAGTTGACGGCCTTGAGCTCCTTGGCGCTGTAGACTTTGTCGGCGGGGAGGTCGGCGATGCGCTGGCCGTCGCGTCCGATGGTGAAGGATTCGCCGATTTCGGCGGCGAATTTCTCCAGGACGGCGGCATTGCCCATCTTCTCGAAGTCGGCCCTGGTGCCGAATCCTGCCGCGGTGAGCATCTGGGACATGGTGTCGGCCTTTTCATTGGCCAGCTGTTTGTCCTTGAGGCCCTGGGAGACAAAGGCGAGGATCGCTGCTACGACCACCACGATGATGGTGGTGTAGACGATAGTGTAGATGTTGTTGTTTGTATTCATGGCTGTCCTCCCTTTTTTATGCGGCTTTGGCGCGTTTGTTCCTTCTGGAGATGTGGAC
>CAJODR010000044.1 GCA_905233275.1 uncultured Bacteroidales bacterium
CCTATGTTGAAGCGTTGGAAATAATTGGCTGCCATTGAAGTTTATTACCCTTAAAAGGCCCCGACAATCCTTGCGGAATGCCGGGGCTTATCGTGTGCAGGCAACGGGACGATTATCGAACCAATTTTGACGATTTTTTTCTTTTTTTTCAAAATATCGCTTGCGATATAAAAATAAAAGTTGTATATTTGCATCGTGAACGATATAAATTACTGCTAAATATTAAAACATCATGGACTTTACAAACACTATCCAGATCTCTCAGATGATCATCAACGAGCTTGCCGGCAGCGCTTTCGTACACAAGATGCAGGGACAATTGTTCAAGAGCCAGGGCTTCACCAAACTTGGCGAGAAGTACATCGGCCACTATACAGAGGAAATGGGCTGGGTGGAGAAATACACCGACCGCCTGCTGGACCTCGGCTATGTTCCTGAAGTGAAGGTCTGCAATGAGACCAAACTTCTCGCAGATCCCAAGGCCTACATTGAGGCTGACCTCAAACTCCAGAAGGAAGGTGTCGAGGCTCTTTACAAGATGATGCCCGCCCTCGCCGGAGATCCCACCACCTACGACCTCACCAAGGCCTATCTGCTGGATGAGGAAGAGGATCAGTACTGGGACGAGGAACAGATGGACCTCATAGAGAAGATCGGTTATCAGAACTGGCTCGTAAAGCAGCTGTAAGATGGCAAAGATTTATGACTTTAAGGCTCTTAACAACAAGGGCCATGAATTTGACTTGGCACAATTTGAAGGCAAGGTTCTCCTCATTGTGAACACCGCGTCCAAGTGCGGTTTCACTCCGCAATACGATGGCCTGGAGGCCCTGTACCAGAAGTATAAGGACATGGGACTGGCCATCGTGGGCTTCCCTTGCGACCAGTTTGCCCATCAGGAGCCTGGCTCCGACGAGGAGATTGCTGAATTCTGCCGCATCAACCACGGCGTCACTTTCCCGCTGATGAAAAAGATTGAAGTGAACGGTCCCAATGAGCATCCGGTCTATACCTATCTGAAATCGGCCGCTCCCACAGAGGAGTACAAAGGTCTTAAGGCAAAAGCGACACACAAGCTGCTGAAAGGCATTAGCAAAAGCGTTGAAAAGGACAGCGACATTCTCTGGAACTTCACCAAATTCCTGATTAGTCGCGACGGCACCGTCATCAAGCGTTTTGCACCAGTGGCTGAACCCGCCTCCTTGGAGAAGGACATTGAAGGAATGTTATAATGGAAGAAAAATTCAAACTGGAGAACCAGCTCTGTTTCAGGCTATATACCGCTTCCCGGCTGCTCACTCAGGCGTATCATCCGCTGCTGGGAGAGCATGGCCTTACTTACCCGCAGTACCTGGTGCTGCTGGTTCTGTGGGAGAAGGATGCGCAGCCGGTAAACGACATCGCCAAGCGTCTGCTACTGGAGACCAATACCGTCACACCTCTTCTTAAGAGGATGGAGGCTGAGGGTATAGTGACCCGCAGCAAGGGTAAAGCGGATGCACGTCAGATGATTGTGAAACTTACGAAGAAGGGGTGTAACCTTCAGAAGAAGCTGACCGATGTCCCCGAGACCGTAGGCAACGCCGTCATCTGCGAAAGTGTTACTCCTGAAACCGTCCCTGGCCTCTTCGTAATGCTGGACGATATTATCAAACAACTCAAACAATAACCTCTGCTTCTCGAAATGAATAGGCCCCGACATCCTGATGGAATGCCGGGGTTAAGTTTGTGCGGATGGGGGGACTCGAACCCCCACGCCTTGCGGCACCAGATCCTAAGTCTGGGTTGTCTACCAATTCCAACACATCCGCGGGGATTGGGATTGCAAAGGTAGTCTTTTTTTCGGAATCAGGCAAACGCTGACAAAATGTCAGTTGTGGGGGTGGTGGCACAGCGATTGATTCAGATTTCTCCGTGCGCTTCGCTTAGTCGAAATGACAAAAAAGTGCTTAGTCGAAATGACAATAATCAATTAAACTATAATATCATGATCAGACCACTACAAGACAGGGTACTTATTGAACCCAAAGAAGCTGAAACCAAGACCGCCGGAGGGCTTTATATTCCGGATACCGCAAAGGAGAAACCCCAGCAGGGCGTCGTGATCGCCGTCGGCAAGGGCAAGAAGGACGAACCGATGGAAGTTGCTGTCGGTGATGCCGTCCTCTACGGCAAATACGCAGGCACCGAGGTTACCTACGAAGGCAAGAAATACCTCATCGTCAAACAGTCGGACATTCTGGCAATCCTTTAAAACACTGAAATCATGGCAAAAGAAATACAATTCTCCAGCGACGTACGCGGAGGTATGAAACGCGGAGCAGACGCTCTCGCCAATGCAGTAAAGGTCACACTCGGTCCCAAGGGCCGCAATGTCGTGATTGACAAGAAATTCGGTGCACCCCAGGTTACCAAGGACGGTGTAACCGTAGCAAAGGAAGTCGAGCTCGAAGACCGCTTCGAGAATATGGGCGCCCAGATGGTCAAGGAGGTCGCCTCCAAGACCAACGAGCAGGCCGGTGACGGTACTACAACCGCTACGGTTCTTGCACAGGCCGTCATTACCACCGGACTCAAGAACGTCGCCGCCGGCGCCAACCCGATGGACCTCAAGAGGGGCATCGACAAGGCCGTGGCAGCTGTCGTGAAAGATCTCAAGTCCCAGAGCCAGGAAGTCGGCGAGGACTACTCCAAGATCGAGCAGGTCGGCACCGTTTCCGCCAACAATGACGCCTACATCGGCAAACTCATCGCCGATGCAATGGCCAAGGTCGGCAAGGACGGCGTCATCACCGTCGAAGAGGCCAAAGGCACCGAGACCGAGGTCAAGGTGGTCGAAGGCATGCAGTTCGACCGTGGCTACATCAGCCCGTACTTCATGACCAACGGTGACAAGATGGAGGCCGTCCTCGACGACACATACGTCCTCCTCACCGACAAGAAAATCTCCACGATGAAGGACCTCGTCCCTGTCCTCGAGGCAGTCGCCCGCGAAGGCCGTTCGATTCTTATCATCGCGGAAGATGTTGAGGGAGAGGCCCTTACCGCTCTCGTTGTCAACCGTCTCCGCGGCACCCTCAAGGTGGCTGCAGTCAAGGCTCCCGGATTCGGCGACCGCCGCAAGGAAATGCTTCAGGACATCGCCGTCCTGACAGGCGCCACCGTCATCTCCGAAGAGAGGGGTTATACTCTGGAGAATATCGACCCGGCATTCCTCGGCAAGGCCGAGAAGGTCACCATCACCAAGGAGAATACCACCATCGTCGGCGGAGCAGGCAGCAAAGAGGATATCAAGGAACGCGCTGACCTCATCCGCAAGCAGATCGAGACCACCAAGTCCGACTACGACCGCGAAAAGCTCCAGGAGCGCCTCGGCAAGCTCGCAGGCGGTGTCGCCGTACTCTATGTCGGTGCTACCACCGAGGTCGAGATGAAAGAGAAGAAGGACCGCGTCGAGGACGCCCTCAACGCAACCCGTGCCGCTGTCGAAGAAGGTTACCTCCCCGGAGGCGGCGTCGCCTACATTCGCGCAGCGGAAGCCCTCAAGGGCCTCAAGGGTGACAATGAAGACGAGACCACCGGCATCCGCATCGTGGAGCGCGCCATCGAAGAGCCCCTCCGCCAGATTGCCGAGAACGCAGGCGTCGAAGCCAGCGTCGTCGTCAACAAGGTTCGCGAAGGCAAGGCCGATTTCGGCTACAACGCCCGTACCGGAGAATATGTAAACCTCTATGAGGCAGGCGTTATCGACCCGACCAAGGTCGCGCGTGTGGCTCTCGAGAATGCGGCATCAGTTGCCGGCATGCTCCTCACCACCGAGTGCGGCATAGTCGACATCCCGGAGAAAGAACCGGCAGCCCCCGCAATGCCCGCAGGCGGAATGATGTAATTCTCAGAACACCGGAGCGGAATTGTAAACGCTTTCCAGTGTGTAAGAAGGATCGTTATTGAACCAGCCGTTGATGAGTACGTCAACGGCTTCTTTTGCGTCCCAGAATGCGCAAAATCAGCTCAGTTCAGATTTTTTTCCTAACTTTGCATCCATGAAACGGAGAGGAAGCATATTAATGGCTGTCATACTGCTGTTTGCGGTACCGGCAGTGCTCCCTTCGTGCTCCGGGGATGAGATTGAACTTGTCGAGGAAGAAATTCCGGTCGAGCCGGACAATCCGCCGGAGAATCCCCCCGAAAACCCGCCCGAAAATCCCCCGGAAGAGCAGACCGTCCATAAACTCTCCGGTACAGTCATCGGGACAGCCAAGTCCGTGGATTACAATTCCGGCGCCGCGTCAACTACTGTCAACAGCCGCGACAAGGCATTCGACGGCGATTTCAACACGTTTTTCGCTTCGTACGACCGCAGCAACACCTGGGTGGGCCTCGACCTCGGGGCGAAGTATGTCATTTCCAAGATCGGCTATTCTCCGCGGATATCGCAGGAGGGGAGAGTCGAGCTAGCAATGCTGGAGGGTGCCAATACGGCAGACTTCAGCGACGCCATTCCCCTCGGCATAATCAAGGAGAAAGGCAAGTCCTCCGTCATGCAGTACATTGACGTTCAATGCTCCAGAGGCTTCCGCTACGTCCGTTATGTCGGCCCGAACGATGCCCGCTGTAATGTCGCCGAGCTCGAATTCTACGGCATCAAAGGCGAGGGGGACGACAGCCATCTCTGCCAGCTGACCAATCTTCCGACGGTGGTGATCAATACGGAAAAAGCCAAAGCAGTCACCTCCAAGACCGAATACGTCAATTCCAATGTATATATAATATCGGAAGGGGGGACCAAGATTCTCTCAACGACAGGGACCGGCGTCAAGGGCCGCGGAAACGCCAGCTGGGGATTCCCGAAAAAGCCGTACAAGATAAAATTCGCTGAAAAGCAGCATGTGCTGGACTCCCCGTCAAAGGACAAGAAATGGACGCTGATCAATAATTACGGTGACAAGACCCTGATGCGCAATATCCTGTCCTTCGAGGTCAGCCGCCGGGTGGGGATGGTTTATACGCCGTTCTGCACGCCGGTCGACCTGGTGATGAACGGCGAATACGAAGGCTGCTACCAGCTCTGCGACCAGGTCGAAGTCGGCAAAGGCCGCGTCCCGGCCCAAAACGGGTACTTGGTGGAGATTGATGCGTACGCATACACGGAGGAGAAGTATTTCTATTCTTCCAAGGGAATTCCGGTTACTGTGAAATATCCTGATGACGAGGAGATTACGCAGGAACAGTTCAATTTCATCCAAAGCTTCTTCGGGAAGTTCGAGACAGCCATGTTTGCATCTACCTGGAAGAATGAGTCCAACGGCTACCGGAAGTACATAGACCTCGACAGCTTCCTCCGCAATTTCATAGTAGGCGAATTCTGCGGCAATACAGACACCTACTGGAGCGTCTACATGTACAAGGATGCGGCCGACGGCGTATTCTACACCGGACCTGCATGGGACTACGATCTGGCTTTTGAGAACGACAACCGCACGTATCCGATCAATAATCTCTCTGATTATATCTACGCCGGCGCCGGCTCGGTCGCTGCAGA
>CAJODR010000045.1 GCA_905233275.1 uncultured Bacteroidales bacterium
CTCCTCGACGCCGGCGCCGACACCATCGTGCTGGGCTGCACGCACTACCCCTTCCTGGCGCCCGTCATCCGTCGCATCGCCGGCCCCGGAGTCAGCATCATCGATCCCGCTCCCTCAGTCGCGAGACACCTTATATATGTAATGGTATCAGAACAGCTCCTCACCGAGGCTGCCGCCACCCGCGCCCTCGCCCGCGTCATCGAGCACGAAGAGCTCTCCGCCCGCGGCTCCTCCCTCCCTCTCCCCTCCTCCCCCACCATCGACCTCTACTCCTCCGGCAACCCCGAATCCCTCCGCGACATTTACACCCTGGCTTTCGGCAAATAGCCCCTTTTGTCATTTCGACCAAGCGAAGCGCGCGGAGAAATCTCTTACAGCAGTGCGCGGGGAGATTAAATTAGCACGCTGTGTAATTATAGCAACGCGCGGAGGTCAGCGACACTGTCGGCCACCATCTCTGCTACTGGGGCGCCGTAGCCCCAGGTGACGGCGATGGGGTCAACGTCGCCGTTCCGGGCGGTGGCCATGTCTGTCGGGGAGTCGCCGACGAAGACGGTCTGTTCACGAGGGATTCCGCTCAGTCTTAAAACTTCCCCGACGATTGCAGGATCGGGCTTGAGCGGGGCGCCCGGCCTCTCGCCGAGTACCGCAGTGAAACGGATGCCGGGGAACATCTTATTGGCCAGATAATCAGCTCCTTCCTGAAACTTGTTTGATGCGATGGCGAGACTGATGCCATGATCCTGTAGTTCAGTGAGCAGTTCAACTATTCCCGGATATGGGTGGGTAAACACGTCAATATGGGTAGTATAGTAGCCCATGAAGTCGCTGAGACATTCGTCCACAACTCCTCCAGCCTCAATAGCCCTCTCCACCAGCTTTCTCACGCCGCCTCCGACCATCGTGGCATACTCTTCACGTGTGTGAAGCGGCATTCCACGCTTCTGCAGTGCATAATTCACCGCCGCGCCGAGGTCGTCCAGCGTGTCCAGCAGCGTCCCGTCCAAATCGAATATTACAGACCTGTATCTCATCGGAGCCTATTTCAGAAATGCAAAAAACACCGCCATCACCAGGCATCCGAACGCCGCGAAATGATTCCAATGAATCTCCTGCCCCTTGAAGACGAACATCACGATGACAGTAAACACCGTCAGCGAAATCACCTCCTGAATCACCTTGAGCTGCAGCAGGCTGTACGGCCCGCCGTTGCCCTCGAAGCCGATGCGGTTGGCCGGCACTGTGAGGCAGTATTCGAAGAATGCTATTCCCCAGGAAATCAGAATGATAATAATCAGCGGCCACCCCTCGGAGATCTTCATCTCCTGCAGCTTAAGATGCCCGTACCAGGCGAATGTCATAAAAACATTCGACATCAGCAGCATCCCCACGGTCTCAATACCCTTAAGCATATCATTAAAACCATTAAAAAACGGCCGCAAAGATACAATATTTTTCTGTAAACGCTACCGGTTCCGCGAATCGATGCAGATCGTGACCGGACCGTCATTCGTCAGCGACACTTTCATGTCGGCGCCAAAAACGCCGGTGCCGACGGGACGGCCGATTGCGGAGGACATTCGCCGGCAGAATTGCTCGTAGAGGGGAATGGCGGTTTCATGACCGGCAGCACCGATGTATGACGGACGGTTGCCCTTCCGGGTTGACGCCATCAGCGTGAACTGGCTGACGACGATGACATCCCCTCCGACGTCCACCACACTGCGGTTCATGACGCCGTCCGAGTCGTTGAAAATGCGGAGCGCCGCGGTCTTATTCACCAGATAATCAATATCTTCCGCGCCGTCCTCATGCCCAATACCGAGCAGCACCAGGAGCCCAGGCCCGATCGACGCTCGGACCTCGCCGTCAATACTCACCGACGCCGACGACACCCGTTGAATCACCACACGCATAGCCTATCCTTCCAGAATTTGCCCGGCGGCATTCTTCGTATCCACCTTCTCGATAATCCTCTCCAACACCCCGACTTCGTCGAATATAAACGTGCGCCGGAGCGTCCCCACCGTAGTCTTCCCGTACATCTTCTTCTCGCCCCAGGCCCCGAAATCCTGCAGCATCGCCGTCGTCGTATCCGCCAGCAGGCGGAACGGCAACTCATACTTCGCCCGGAACCCGGAATGCGACTTCGCGCTGTCCTTGCTCACACCGACGACATTGTACCCCGCCGCCGTCAGCTCAGCATAATTGTCCCTGAACGAACACGCCTCCGCCGTACACCCGGAAGTATTGTCCTTCGGATAAAAGTAAATGATGGTTTTCTTTCCATTCCCGATGAAGTCCTCCGACCTCACCACATTCCCGTCCTGGTCCAAAACCTCAAAAGACGGCATCCTGTCACCGATTTTCAGCATAATAATCACATTTTAAGCAAAGATAACCATTCCCCCGCAATCCCGCAACCCCTAAATCAGTCCTTCTGCTTCCAGCATGCGGCGGTAAGCCGTGGCTTTGGCGGCGAGAGGGAGGGGGTAAGCGCGGGAGGTGGAGGGCATGCGCCAGAGGCGGAGAGAGGAGGGGGCGGTGACGAAGCTGCCGACCGCGGGGAGGGCGCAGCTGAGCTGGCGGGCGGCGATGGTGGTGGCTTTTTCGCCGGTGGTGACGATGGTGTGGCAGGATGGGATTTGCGCGAGCAGCGCGCGGATATCAGTCTCGCGGACCACCTCCAGAAACGCGTCCGAGGCATTGTCCTTCAGCCGCCGGACCTCTACCGCAGTGTCGTAGAGAGCGAATCCCCTCTCCCGGCAAAACCCCACGATACGACTCACGTCGAATCGCTTCCCGCCCCCCACCGCAAACCATTCGCGCTCACCGAAATAGATCAGCCCCATGATCCGCCAAAAGTCATTCAGCCAATTCGGATAGTAAAACTCCATTGACCAACGCTTCGGCTGGGGCGGAAAACTCCCCAAAAACAGCACCCGCGCCCCTCCCGGCAGGAACGGCTCAAACGGATGGCACTCGGTATCCGGCATTGAAGGCATAGTCGACTTACAATCTGCTGAGCCGGTTCTCATCGCTCAATGATTTTCACAGGGCCAAGTTCTTCTCCAAAAAGAGCAAGGACATCGTTGACTTTATCCATTCGGAGCGTGCGTTTTCCCTGCTCCATATCTCTGATGAATCTTAGACCCACTCCGGCACGCCAAGCGAGTTCCACCTGAGTGAGGCCAGTTTTCTTTCGTTTTGCCTTAATGTGATTTGAAAGAGATTCCATATTATTTACGAAATTATACCCAATCTGATATAAACCAATCGAGCATTTACCCTAGAAGAAAAGAATTCGTGATTAAAGCCACAATAAAGTTGCATATTTATTAAACTTTACCTATTTTTGCAAGGAGAAGGATTATTGTTATATGTTTGACAGTATTGACATACGTAGTATACGCAAAGAGAGAAATCTGACTCAGACGCAACTGGGGATTCTGTGCGGGATGGGCAAATCTCAAGTCTCCCGTATGGAGAGGGGACTTCTGGGAAGCCCTGAGACCATCAGTCGAATCCTTGACGCTATGGGCTACGATGCTGTCGTGAGCGTTATCAAAAGAGAAGCCTCTTCCTTCGACATCACGACAAACCTTGCGTCATATAAGCGATACAATGCAGAAAAGTATGGCATTGAATCTCTTGGCCTGTTCGGAAGCTATGCCCGGGGTGAGCAGACCCCCGAAAGCGATATAGATGTCATAATCAAATTGACAAAACCCTCGCTTTATAAGTATGCAGAAATAAAAGAAGACCTCGAGCGTCTATTTAAAAAAGAAGTAGATATCGTCTCTCTCTCTTCCCGGATGAGTGACGAGTTTAAGATGCAATTAGAAAAAGATGCCGTCTATGTATAGTGACACCGAACGAGTAATGGACGACTTGCAAAAGAGCTAATAAGCCTTGTCCTAGACGTACTCCCAGGTGAGGCCGGAGCCTTTGGAGAGGCGGATGGTTTCGCCATCGGCGAGGACGAGGTAGACGTACTTGTCGTCCTGGCGGATTTCGCGGAACATCGAATCGCCGTCTGCGCCTGGCTGGCCGACAGCCTTGCCGAGTTTATTCCACGTAGTGCCGCCGTCATAGGAGACCCACCAGTAGTCGTCCTCGATTTTCAGCTGCGGCGTGACAGAGCCGTCGGCCCGGACACGGTTGCCTTTGTCATCAAGCAGCCATTCGCCGTCCAGCGTCCAGTACCATGCTCCGTCGCTATCCGTCTTTATCCCGATCAGCGGTGTATGGGCGTCCTCGCCGTTCTTGCCATTGTAGATCGTGACCGGACTGCTCTTCTGGAATGTAATCGTATAGCCAATCACCTGCCCGCCGTCCATCACGGGCACGACATCCTTGACATAATCCCGCGAATTGATCACATCCACAATCGCCTGCAGCGAATTAATAGTCGTATTCAGCTGACTGCAGAATGCCTCCAGCTTCGCAATCCTCGCCTCGTGGTCATTCAGCTTTTTCCAAATATCCTTGTGGCAGGAACTCGTCAGCAGCCCCACAAACGCCAGCAGTATGATAAATATCCTTTTCATTGATGTAGCCTGATCTTTCAGTCGCAAAGATAGTAATTATAATCGTAGGCAGCAAAAGGGGATCTATTGGCTTACATAAAAGAGCGGCATCAAGTCATATAGACTAATGCCGCTCCAAAATACTATTAGAAAGTTAGTTTATTCGTACAATGCCTTATCACCACTGTAGTTGAAGATATAAGCTTTTGAATTGGCGCTTGAGCCATCATCTCCGAACCATCTGTCCGTAGAAGAACCATCGTGCCAAATCTTAAATCCAGTAATGTCGATAGGGACGTCGACAGTATACATGTGGAACGTCTGAGACGAGCCATCCCAATAACTTGAACCTAAGCTCTTTTCTTCAGTTTTGTCGGTGCTAGTTAAATCAGCATCTTTAGCACCATCACTTCCACCCCAATAATGAATCTTGTAGTTATCGCCACCAATATCGTTTTTAACATAATTAATAACACCCACAGTGATAGTTCGTGTTGCAGAGCTAAGGTCAAGCGGTTTCATGGCGAGAATCTCTCCTCTTCCGATAGTGTGCTGATTGCTGGCCGTTTTTTCAAACAGTTTTGCGGTGCCAG
>CAJODR010000046.1 GCA_905233275.1 uncultured Bacteroidales bacterium
TAAAAGATAATTTATCTATTGTTAAAAAATATGAGGAAGATATTAAAAATTCAGATAATGAGGAAAAAATCGGAAAAAAGCAGACGCAGAATATAGTGATAATGATATAGAGAAAGATAGCGATTGGGATAGGGGTAATATGACTCCCGAAAAGGCATATGAAATTATAGCCAAAAACTATCCTATCCCTTATACCGACTGGAACGACCGTAAATACGTTGAAAGAAGGAGAAAAGAAGTTCTAGGAGTAGCCAAGCGAGTCTATGCTAGTACTATACGTAAAATAGCAAGACTCTAGATAAAGACAATTATATTAACCGTAAAATTGATCGTATTTGCAGCTTTGAAAAATTGTATGCAAAATATAAAGTGGGAAAATATATTCCATTATTAGCAAATGATTACTACAATGTATTCACAAAATTTTTAGATGTTTTAAGGGATGCGAAGTTACACAATATAATGATAAACTTTGGATTTGTTATAAGTTTGGCTGCAAAAGATAAAGATGTTATTGACAATTTTAAATATCGAAAATGGTATTCTGAGTGCGTTGATTTGTTAGTATATCTTGAACGACAACCAGGTGAGACTGGCGATTCAGCGTTAGCTGATTTCATAATTGGCGAAGATTCACAGCTTCATATATTGTTCTCTGACTTTATAGTTAAACCACTTCCAGAAAAACTATACAAGATAAGAATTTGGTTCTCAACTAAGTAATCGTAATATAGCTATTCTCACTGTCCGTGGAATGTCGCTCTCCCACCGCCTCGCCAGCGGCAATCTCCTCCGCGGCGGCTCCTTCACCACCTACTCCGACCACCGCATCGCAATGGCCCTCACCATCGCCTCCTACGGCGCTGATAGCCCCCTCACCCTCGACGACCCCACCTGCGTCTCCAAATCCTTCCCGGATTTCTTCCGCCTGCTTTCCGCGTCGCGGTAAAAATCGGCCGCAGAGAGCGTTCTGCTCAGCAAAGCGGAATAATATAAGGGGCCAAAGTCGTTTTTTGACCCCGACCCATCGAAATCGGCCTTGCCTCCTATGTCCACTTCGCAAGGCTCGTGTCCACTTCCTGTCCTCGGCATCCGTCCCGGACCGGCCAATTTCTCGGTCTCAAAGTGCGCAAAAATCTCCATGGCCTCTGAAACGCTTGATTGCCGACATCAAATGTCTACAAATTCGAAAGTAATTTTGCCTTTGTGGGAATAAAAGTGTATCTTTACGGACTACATGAATTATAACATTAAACCAAATCTTTCAATAATGAAAAAAGTACATGTTTTCAACGCAGGCCCTTGCCTGCTGCCCCAGGTCGCCATTGACAAAACCATCGAGGCGATGAAGGATTTTGCCGGTACAGGCATATCCGTCCTTTCCATTTCCCACAGGACGAAAGAATGGGATTCCGTCATGGACGAATGCCGCGCCCTTTGGAAAGAACTCCTTCACATTCCTGACACACATGAGGTGGTGTTCCTCGGAGGCGGCGCATCGCTCCAGTTCCTCTATGTTGCGATGAATTACCTCGAGAAGAAGGCCGCATACCTTGACACCGGCGTATGGGCCCACAAGGCTCTCGTCGAGGCCCAGGGCATCGGTGAGGCATACGCAATCGCCTGCTCCAAAGACAAGAACTACACATACATTCCCAAAGGATACGAGATCCCGAAGGACATCGACTACCTCCACATTACCACCAACAACACGATCTACGGCACCGAGATCCACGAGGACTATGACTGCCCCGTCCCTCTCATCGCCGACATGTCCTCCGACATCATGAGCCGTCCCGTCGACGTCTCCAAGTACGATCTCATCTACGGAGGCGCCCAGAAGAACGTCGGTCCTGCAGGTGTTATCTTCGCCATTATCCGCAAGGATTCCCTAGGAAGGGTCACCCGTCATCTCCCCACAATGCTCAACTACCAGACCCACATCGACAAACTCTCCATGTTCAACACCCCGCCCGTCTTCGCCATCTTCGTGATGAACGAGACCCTCAAGTGGCTCAAGAGCATCGGCGGCGTCGAAGCCATGTATGAAATCAACAAGAAGAAAGCCGGCATCCTCTACGACGAAATCGACCGCAACACCATGTTCGTCGGCACCGCCGAGAAGGAGGACCGCTCCCTCATGAACGTCTGCTTCGTCATGGCCCCCGGCATGGAGGAACTCCAGGACGAATTCTTCGCCTTCGCCAAAGAGCGCGGCATGGTCGGCATCAAAGGTCACCGCTCCGTCGGCGGCTTCCGCGCCTCCCTCTACAACGCCTGCAGCGTAGAAGATGTAGAGGCTCTCGTAGCTTGTATGAAAGAATTTGAAGCATTGAAAAAATAAGTGTTATGAAGATATTGATTGCAACGCAGAAGCCGTTTTCGGAGGCGGCGATTCACGATATTCATGAGATGCTCGAGGCGTCGGGACACGACGTGGAGCTGCTTGAGAAGTATCCGGGCGAGGCCGAGCTGATCGAGGCCGCAAAGGATGCGGAGGCACTGATTATCCGTTCTGACAAGGTGACGCCCGCGGTGATGGCGGCGGCCAAGGATCTGAAGATCGTTGTCCGCGCCGGTGCGGGATTCGACAATGTCGACCTGGCAGCGGCAACCGAGCACGGGATTGTCGTGGAGAATACCCCCGGCCAGAACAGCAACGCCGTGGCCGAGCTGGCGATCGCGCTGATGATATTCGCCGCAAGGACGCAGTTTACGCCTTCGACCGGCAGCGAGATCCAGGGCAAACGCCTCGGTATCCAGGCATTCGGCAATGTCGGCCGTCTGGTGGGAGCCAAGGCCAAGGCTCTCGGAATGGAGATTTCCGCCCTCGACCCGTTCCTCAAGGACGAGCAGATCGTGGAAGGCGGCGCCAAACCCGTCCATTCGCTCGAAGAACTCTATTCGACCTCCGACTACCTCTCGATCCACATTCCGGCACTGCCGTCGACCATCAAGTCCATCGGCTACGACCTCATGATGAAGATGCCGAAAGGCGCATGCCTCGTCAATACCGCCCGCAAGGAAGTCATCGACGAAGAAGGCCTCGCACGTGCCCTCGAGGAGCGTCCCGACCTCAAGTACTTCGCTGACGTGGCTCCGGACAATTATGCCGAGCTCCGCGAACGTTTCGGCCTCCGCGTATTCGCCACGCCCAAGAAGATGGGTGCCCAGACCGCTGAAGCCAATATGAACGCCGGTGTCGCAGCCGCCCGCCAGATTATCAATTTCTTTGCAACGGGAGACCGTAAATTCCAGGTAAACAAGTAATTATGGTAAGAGTAAAGCCATTCGCAGCCATTCGGCCGCCCAAAGACCTCGTGACCGAGGTAGCCGCCCCGCCGTACGACGTTCTCAATTCTGAAGAAGCCAAGGCGATGGCGGGAGAGAAGTCCCTCCTCCATATCACAAAGCCGGAGATTGATTTCAATCCCATCGCCGGCGAACACGAGCAGCGCACCTACGACAAGGCCGTCGAGAATTTCAAGCTCTGGAAGGAGCGTGGCTGGCTCGTCCGCGAGGACCGCGAGAAGTACTATGTGTACGCCCAGACCATGGGCAAGCGCACGCAGTACGGCCTCGTCCTCTGCGCTCACACGGACGATTATGCCTCCGGCAAAATCAAGAAGCACGAGCTCACCCGCAAGGACAAGGAAGACGACCGCATGGTCCACGTGCGCATCCAGAACGCCAATATCGAACCGGTATTCTTCGCCTTCAAGGACCATGAGGAGCTCGCCGCGATAGTCGCAAAGGTGGCTTCGGGCAAGCCCGAATACAAGTTCACCGACGAGAACAAGTTCGGCCACACCTTCTGGGTAGTCGAGGATGACGCCGTCAACCGCAGGATCACGGAGATATTCACCAAGGATATCGATGCATTCTACGTGGCGGACGGCCATCACAGGACTGCAGCAGCAGCCCGTGTCGGCGCCGAAAAGAGAGAGCATAATCCTAATCATACCGGCAATGAGGAATACAACTTCTTCATGGCAGTCTGCTTCCCCGAGAGCCAGCTCGCAATCATCGACTACAACCGTGTTGTCAAGGATCTCAACGGTCTCTCCGAAGAAGCTTTCCTGAAGGCCCTGGAAGAGGATTTCGAGGTATCGGTGGCCTCCAAGCCCCGCTGCGGCCGCCCGGCAAAGCCGGTCGCTCCTGCTGCCCTCCACAGCTTCTCAATGTATCTGGGAGATAAGTGGTACAGCCTCGTGGCCCGCGACGGCCGCTTTGACGACTCCGACCCGATCGGTGTCCTCGACGTCACCATCCTTTCCCGTCTCGTACTCGACAAGATTCTCGGTATCAAGGATCTGAGGACCGATAAGAGGATTGATTTCGTCGGCGGCATCCGCGGTCTCGGCGAGCTCTCACGCCGCGTTGACAGCGGCGAGATGAAGGTCGCATTCGCTCTCTACCCGGTA
>CAJODR010000047.1 GCA_905233275.1 uncultured Bacteroidales bacterium
CGGGACAGTAAGCCGGTTTCTGTTTTATGCTGCCATTTATCTTCGCAACCTACCCCCCGGCATCGGACGGGCAGCCCTCATCTGCCGGTATATTTGGTCTTGCAGGCCCGGATGTCGTACCCGGAAGGCGTCGCCGCCAGCCGTCGTGGGCTCTTACCCCGCGTTTTCACCCTTACCTTTAAAAGGCGGTAGTTTTCTGTTACGGCATCAAAAGATTACTCCCTTCTGCGCTTTCCGCAGGCGGGTGCCCTTTCCTGTCCGGACTTTCCTCACATTCTCCTAAGTGAATGCGCGGCAGCTCATCCCACCATTCCGGCCGCAAAGATAGCAAAAATTATCCAATCCGGCTGCGGATTTTGCGGAATCTCAGTTTGATCACCCCGAACAGGGCTTCGCTGAATATACCACCGCTCATCTTCGAAGTACCTTTCTGGCGGTTAATGAATATAATCGGCACCTCCTTCAACTTGAATCCAAGTTTCTTGGCAGTGTACTTCATCTCAATCTGGAAACCATACCCCTTCATCTTCACCTTGTCCAAATCAATCGCCTCCAGCACCCTCCTGCTATAGCACTTGAATCCCGCAGTCGTATCATACACCTTCAGTCCCAGGATCAACCTCACATACACCGACGCATAATACGACATCACAATCCTGCTGATCGGCCAATCCACGACACTCACACCGTGGCAATACCTCGATCCAATCGCCAAGTCCGCCTCATCCACCTCGCAAGCTGCATACAGCCTCGGCAAATCATCCGGATTATGCGAAAAGTCCGCATCCATCTCAAAGATATAATCATACCCATGGTCCAGCGCCCAGCGGAACCCCGTCAAATACGCCGTCCCAAGCCCCAGCTTGGTCTCCCTCTCCAAAAGGAACAACCTAGTCCTGAACTCCTGCTGCAGATTCCTCACAATATCCGCCGTCCCATCCGGCGACCCATCATCCAGCACCAACACATGATATTCCCCCTCCAGTCCAAAAATCCTCCTCAAAATCGCCTCGATATTCTCCTTCTCATTGTACGTCGGGATAATAACTAACTTGCTGTACATATTTGTTTTATTTAATTGTATTCAACATTTCGGTGACGGCGGCTTCGAGTTGGGGGTCGCGGCCGGAGAGGGTGGAGGCGGGGTCGTTGTAGACAAGGATGTCGGGCTCGATTTGGTGATTCTCGATGTAGCACTGGTCTGCTGTGCCCCAGTTGCCGACCTGGGGGATGCCGAAGATGAGGGTGGGGTCGATTTGGGTTTCCCACCAGACTGCGGTCATTGTGCCGGGGACGGGGGCGCCTATGAGTTTGCCGAGGCCAAGGGAGCGGTAGGCGTAGGGGAAGCCGGCGGCGTCAGAGTAGTTGTCTTCACCGATGAGGACGCAGGAGGGCTTTGTCCATTTGTTGAAGGGCTCGTGGCCGATGTATTGGCCGCGCGGGGTGAAGAGGCAGTATTCTTTGCCGCCGAGGAAGGTGACGAGGTCGTCGTGGAGCCAGCCGCCGCCGTTGTGACGGGTGTCGACTATGAGGGCGTCGCAGCTGCGGTATTTGCCGAGGGCCTTGGAGTAGAGTTCGCGCTTCGATGTGGACGTAGCCGACGCGGCCGCCGGATAGCTTGGCGACCATTTCTTCTCTTTGACGGACCCAGCGGCGATAGAGGAGATTTGAGTCGGTGGCGGAGGGCTTGAGGATGATTTCCTTGTCCTTGAGGGTGAGGATGATCTGCTTGCCGGCTTTGTCTTCGAGCTGGGCGAGACCGTCCCAGAGATTTTCTATTTCATGTCCCTCGATGGTGAGGATGACGTCGCCGTCCTTGACGGACGAATCGGCGAGATTGATTGCTCCTCCCGGGAGAATTTCCTTGATTTTCATGCCCTTGCCGGACCAGGTGGCGTCCCAGATGACGCCGAGGTAGCCCATGGTACGCTTGGCGCCGGGGCGGTAGCGGCCGCCGGTGTGGGAGCCGTTGAGCTCGCCCAGCATTTCGGACAGGAGGTCCTGGAAGTCGTAGTTGTTGTTGATGTGGGGTAGGAAGGCGGCGTAATTCTCGTGGTAGTAGTCCCAGTCGGCGCCGTGGAGGTCTTCGACGTAGAATTTTTCCTTGACCTGCTTCCAGCAGTGCTCGAAAATATAGCGGCGCTCTTCGGCGGCTTTGAAGCCGAATTCGCCTTTGTAGGTGATTGCACCGGAGTCTTTGCCCTTGCCGGCTGGTGCCCCGCCTCCGCCTGTCGTAGGGATCTTGGAGATGCCCCTGCCGGAGAATACGAGGATGAATTTGCCGTCACGGCTCGGGACGATGCGGCCGGCTACACCGCGGCGGAGGACTTCGGTCTTGCGCTCCTTGATGTCAGTGACGCAGAGGTCCATTCCGCTTTCAAGGCGCTGCATGAAGAAGAGTTTGGAGCCGTCCTCGGTGAGGTAGTAGTCGCCGATGGCGTTTGAGCTGCCGGTGAGGCGGACGATGCGGGAGTCGCGGTTGTCGAGGTAGAGGTCGAGCTTCTGGACCTTGTTGGCGACGCTGTCCTTGCGCTCTTTTTCTTCCTTCTTTTCGGCTTTCTTTTCGCTTTCGCCGGAGAGTATTTTGGCTATTTCGTCATCTTCCTTGGTGCGGGAGAATTCGGTCATGGCCTTGAGGTCGAAGAACATTATATATATGTCTGACTGGGCGCCCCAGCTGCCGTGGCTGCGATAGCCGTTCTTGTCTGATTTCCAGGTCATTGCCTTGCCCTTAAGGGCCCAGCGGAAACTACCGTCGGAGTATCCGCTCTCTGTGAGGTCGGTGATCTTGCCGTCCTCGATGCTGATGAGGGCGATATCCTGATTGTTCCATCCGCCGCCCGCCTGCCAGTTGCAGAGGATAAAGCGGCTATCAGGGCTCCATTCGAATTCCTGGTCGCCGTCGGAATAGGAATAGTTTACGCCTTTGTGGAGGCTCGTGGTCTTGCCGGATTTGAGGTCCATTACGACGAGCTCGGTGCGGTCGCGGAGATAGGCGATCTTCTTGCCGTCGGGGGATGCTTCGACCTGGAAGCAGGTTTCGCCTTCGGGCGTCACGCGCTCTTCCTTGATACGGGCGGCGTAGGTGAAGAGCTTGTCATTCTTTTCGGTGAGGGAGGCCTTCCAGATGCCCCAGGAACCGTTTCTCTCGGAGGAATAGAATATGCTGCGTCCGTCTTCGCCGAATGAAACCCCGCGCTCCTGCTCGGGCGTGTCAGTGATGCGGCGGGCCGTAGTCGACCGTGGTGACAAAGACGTCGCCGCGGATGACGAGGGCAATCTCCTTGCCGTCAGGCGAAAGGGCCATGGCTGTGGCACCGCTGGAGAGCTCTCTCTTTACGACATCCCTTTCGGGCTCGTCGCGGAATACGGTGACGGTGAGCTTGCGGGGCTCGTAGCCTTCGCGGAGCGTGTATAATTCGCCGTTAAGCGAATACGCCAGGAGGCCGTCATTTGATACGGAGAGGAAACGGACGGGATTCTTGTCAGCGAATGTGAGTTGGACCTGGGTGAGGGGAGAGGAGAGACTGCTGCGCCAGACATTCGACGTCTTGCCGTCGGCTTCGCTCAGGTAGTAGAAGGTGTCGCCGTCGGTCGCAAATACGGGATTGCGGTCTTCGCCCTCGTAGGTGGAGAGCTTCTTGAAGGTGCCCTGGGGGCCGATGAATTCATTCGCCGCCGGCGAATATTGCCAGATATCGTGGGTGACTGAGGATGTATGGTGCTTGCGGAGCGGGTCCTCGTAGCCCTTGAAGTCCTCATAAAGCACTGTCCCTGATGCGTTTACGCTGATGGCGGAGATGGGTAGGGAAGTGACGAGCACAGGCCGCTTGCCGCTGAGGTCGGTCTCCCAAAGCTGCTTCTCGCCCGGGAAATCCTCGTAGTTGTCGCTCATGATGCCCTGCATGGTGTAGGAGAACAGCACCCTGCCGTCGGGAAGCACTGCGAAAAGCGTCTCGTTGCCGGGAAGGTCAGTGAGGCGTTTCGGTGTGCCGCCGTCCCTGGTGGTGACGAATATATCCATGCTCTCCTCCCGGTTGGAGGTGAACACGATCTGCTTGCCGTCGCGGGTCCAGCGGGGATCGCCGTCGTAGGCGTCGTTGGACGTGATCTGGGTCGCTTTGCCTCCGTCGGAGGGGACTGTGTAAATGTCGCCTTTGTAGCTGAATGCTATGGATTTGCCGTCGGGCGAAATCTCGTTGCGGCGTATCCAGGAGGCTGTTTCCTGGGCGAATGCCGGGATGCAGGAGAGTGCGAGGATTATTGTGAGAAGTTTGCGCATTGTAACGAACGTATTTTTACAAATATAGACAAAATTTGCTAAATTTGCGAGAGTATAATCTGAAAACCCGTTTTATGTCCCTCATAGATTGTTTCGTCCCCCATCAGAGGCAGGCTGAGATGCTTCGCTCCGAGGCTTGTGTCCGCAGTGCGACTGTCGTCGAAGGCCCTTTCGCCGCGACTTCCACCATCCGCCGTATCGCTTCCGAGGCTTCCGCCGAATATACGCTCCTTTACACCAAAGACAGCGAACTGTCGCTTGTTCATTACGCTCTCGAGCGAATGCTGCAGGTTGCCGGTGATACCGGTGCTGCAATGCTCTACAGCGACCGTTTCCATGTCAAGGGAGGGGAGAGGACGCCGGCGCCGGTGATTGACTGCCAGGAGGGCGCTCTCCGCGACGATTTCGATTTCGGCGGGCTGCTTCTGTATCGGACCGATGCGCTCAAGGAGGCGGTATCGAGGATGACGCGCGAGTACTCATTCGCAGCGCTTTACGACCTTCGGCTTAAAGTGTCGCAGAAGGGTACGCTTGAGCATATTGGCGAATATCTGTATTCGGAGATTGAACTGGATGAGCGTTCGTCGGGCGAGAAATTATTCGACTACGTCGATCCAAAGAACAGGGGAGTTCAGGTGGAGATGGAGGAGGCGGTGACGGAGCATCTGAAGGCAATTGGAGGCTATCTGGAGCCGGTTTTCCGGGACGTGGATTTCTCGGAAGGGTCGTTCCCGGTCGAGGCATCGGTCGTGATTCCCTGCCGCAACCGCGTCAGGACCATCGGCGACGCTATCCGGAGCGCACTGTCGCAGGAGGCGCCGTTTGAGTTCAACGTGATCGTGGTGGACGACAACTCGACGGACGGGACAGTCGATGTCATAAAATCATTTGCAGGGGAACCGCGGCTCGTGTATATCGCGCAGGATCCGTCCTACCACGCTATCGGCGGCAACTGGAACGCGGCGATCCATCATCCGCTCTGCGGCCGGTTCGCCCTGCAGTTGGATTCGGACGACATGTACAGTGATACCGGAGTGGTGAAGCGTTTCGTGGAGGCGTTTTACGAGCAGCGCTGTGCGATGGTGGTCGGCACGTATCGGATTACGGATTTCAATCTCAATCCGCTGCCGCCGTTTGTCGTGGACCACAAGGAGTGGACCGAGGCCAACGGGCGCAACAATGCGCTGAGAGTCAACGGATTCGGCGCTCCGCGCGGATTCTGGGTCCCGCTGTTGAGAAAGCTTAATTTCCCGACGACCAAGTATGGCGAGGACTATGCCGTCGCGCTCAGGATCAGCCGTCACTATCGCATTGGCCGCATCTGGGATGTGATGTACAACTGCCGTCGCTGGGACGACAATTCCGACGGTCATCTCACCATCGACAGGGTCAACGCCAACAATTACTATAAGGATCGCATCCGCACGTGGGAGCTCCGCGCCCGCATTGCTGAGAATTCTTCGAAGTAATGTATACGGACGACACCATAGTTGCACCTGCAACCATAGCGGGGACCGGGGCCATTTCACTACTGCGAATCAGTGGTCCGGATGCTTTTCGTGTAGCTGATGCAGTGGTTGAGCTGACTTCTGGAAAGATTTCAGAATCAGAAGGATATACTTTACACTTTGGGCATGTATTCAGCACTCCTGGGCAGCTGCTGGATGATGTGGTGGTGAGTGTTTTTCGCGCTCCGCATTCCTATACTGGAGAGGACAGCGTGGAGATTTCGTGTCACGCTTCATCGTATATAGTGTCAGAGCTGCTTCGCCTGTTTACCGAGCATGGCGCCAGGACGGCTTATCCGGGTGAGTTTACACAGCGAGCGTTCATTAATGGTAAGATGGACCTCGCTCAGGCAGAGGCTGTTGCAGATGTTATCTCATCTACTACTAAAGCTTCCCACCGGGTGGCTGTCAATCAGTTGAGAGGAGGAGTTTCAAAGGAATTGTCCGCGCTCAGGGCCAGACTTCTCGATATGTGCTCACTTCTTGAGCTGGAGCTTGATTTCAGCGACGAGGAGGTGACATTCGCTCCAAGGGAGCAGTTGCTTGAGATGATAGGGGAGTGCGCTGGCAAGATTGATTCGCTCCGGCAGAGTTTCAAGCTCGGCAATGCAATCAAGAGGGGAGTGCCGGTCGCAATTGTCGGCCCGCCCAACGCCGGCAAGAGTTCGCTTCTCAACCTGCTCCTCGGAGATGACCGGGCGATCGTTTCTCCCGTCGCGGGCACGACGCGCGATACGGTCGAAGAGACGATGGTGATAGGCGGAGTGCTGTTCAGATTCATCGATACAGCCGGCATCCGCGAGAGTTCAGAGGAGGTCGAATCGCTCGGAATTGAGCGTACTTTCCGCAAGATTTCGGAGGCAGAAATCGTGATTTCGGTTCTTGACGCCGCTTCGGACCAATCCGACCTTTTGCATAATTTGGAGAGTGTCGCCGAGCACCTGGATAAGGAGTCTCAAAACCTACTGATCTTGGTGAATAAGAGCGATAATGTGGGGAAAGAGGGGGTTAACAAAAATGTTAACATTATAAACAATTATGTTTTATCGGCTGGTTTAAAGGCAAAAACGATAGAATTCTCCGCAAAGACTGGTTTTGGGCTCAATCAGCTCCGTGATGAGCTTGTCGCTATTTGTGCGCCCATTCTCTCAAGTGAAGATTCGACCTTTATCACAAACGCCCGTCACTACGAAGCCCTCACCGAAGCCTCCGAACACCTCTCTGTCGCGGCCACTTCACTCCGTTCCGGCACCATCCCCTCCGACCTCATCGCAGAAGATCTCCGCCTCGTCATCACCGACCTCGGCACCATCACCGGCCAATCCCTCATCACCCCCGACGAAATCCTCGGCACCATCTTCCGCAACTTCTGCATTGGAAAATGACGGCCCTCCCAGAGCCAAAAAGTCCACAAAGATTCCAAAACATATTTCTTTGATTTTCAGCAACTTAAACAAGACGCTGAACTTTTTTCATCTTTTTGTTGTTTATCGATTTTTTGTTTATTTTTGTACCACATTTGGACCATCCGTGGTACAAGCACAAA
>CAJODR010000048.1:0-1782 GCA_905233275.1 uncultured Bacteroidales bacterium
GCCTGCACTGCTGCCGCACAGCACGATCCTGTCCGGGTTGACGCCAAATTCCGTAGCTCTGCTGCAGATGAAAGCGATGGCCGCGGCACAGTCTGAGGCCGTGTAATTAATAGCATCCCGGAATACATCGATGCTGCCCACAAGGGAGACTTTGCTGAAATCGACTTCCTTGAGATACAGGCGGTAATCAATGGCGATTGCCGTATAGCCATGATCGGCCAGCATCTGGCAGTAGTTCCGGACATACTTATCGGTACGCGAACCCATAATGAATCCACCGCCGAAAAGATACATCACGGCAGCCGAATCGGCCCTGGGGACAGCCGGTGTATAGACATCCAGCATCATCGTCCTGTCGCCACGGAACACATATTCGTGGCTGACAGGAACGATGGTATCTTTTGCGACGGAAGCGCCGTCCCAAGCGAACGCCGACAGCGGCGTCAGGAGAAGAATGGCGACAAGCAGTCTTTTCATTTTAACGCCTGTTCTTTTCAATCAGAGCACGGACCTTGAGGGGTTCGTTGGTCGTGATGCAGTCGACTCCGAGATCGATCATATCCTGGATATCCTGCTCATTGTCAACCGTATACACATTAACGCTCATGCCGAGGGCATGGGCTTCTTCCACCCACTGGGGATTCCTACGGTAGAATGAGAAATGATAGTCGATACCGTTGATGCCGTCGGCGAATACCTCCGCAGGCGACTTGTCGCCCTGAAGATACTGGACCGTGAAACCGGGAAGCAAAGAAGCGACTCGCTTGCATGCCTCATAGTCGAAGGAGATGAATATCACCCTCGACGGCTCCAGAAGCCCGTGAGCGCGCAGCATGGTGATTGCCATATCCTGCAGCAGGTTGGACCTTTCACGGGTCTTCTGCTTCTTGATCTCGAAAACGAGAAGGAGCTCCGGATATTTCTCAGCCTCAGCGAGATAGGCGCCCAGAGTCGCCGGATGTTCGCCGTTAGGAAGGTACATCCTTGCGAATCCGTTGTAGGCATTGTCGTGAATCTCCAGCCCTGCGATGGCATCGTCATGATTGACAATGATCACGTCGTCGGAGGTAATGTGGACATCGAATTCCGATGCCTCGACTCCGATGCGCCCGGCGGCATTGAGAGAAGCCAGGCTGTTTTCAGCACCCATCGCTTCCTTGGATTTCCAGAAGCCCCTGTGGGCGCAGATCTGCTGTGCTGACACGGCGGTGCAGAATGCCATGGCGGTGAATGCCGCAATCACCAACTTTTTCATTTGCCTGCGAGTTTATTCCTGACTGCCGTAAGAGCATCCCAATGCTCCTGGGTCATGCTTTCCGGGGTGAAAAGGCAGATGCCAGCCGCACCAGCATTGACGGAACCGATTACCGCTTCCTCTATTTCTGAGGGAAGGAGGCCGCTGCCTTCGGGATCGATGATCTTATCCTTGTTCTGCCAGTTGTGGCATATGAACAGACCGCTGTAGACAGACTTGCCGGGGACGGACTTGACCTCCTCTTCCGTAACCTTTCCTACCCATGCGGCTCCTTCGAGATAGAAATCATTGTAGTTCATCGGGAAGAATACGTCCACGTCCCACTTCTCCCACTGCTGGCGGACCATCCATTCGGCGTATGATTTCGGGCCGGGGAATACGTCTGCGCTGACTTTCTTGCCCTTTGCATGAACTGCAGCGCAGATTTCATTGACGAGGTCCGTGACGGCGTCGCAGCGGAACTGGGCCCATTCGGCGACCTTGGAAGGATCCTCTACCTCACGGATATTGAAGTTCTCGGTAAAACT
>CAJODR010000048.1:1834-4868 GCA_905233275.1 uncultured Bacteroidales bacterium
TCCTCGGTCATGTCGAGGCCGTATTTGTCCCAGAGGCCGCGGGCGAGGATGACGTCCGGATAGCGAATGTAGTCGAGCTGGACGTAATCCACATCGGGGATGGCCGCGATGGCCTCAAACTGCTCCACGAACCAGGCGTGGACCTCAGGATTGTGCGGATCCAGCACTGTGTAGTAGGAGACGAATGCAGGATATTCGTCAGCGCTCTGGCCAAGACGGTTGACGGCATACCACTCGTGGGGTTTGCCGCCTTGGGGAACGCAGGGCACCCAGGCATGGTACTCAAGGCCCACCTCGTGGGCGATCTTTGAAGCGCGGGCAATGAACTCGAGATTCAAGCCGCCATTAGCGCAAACGCCGTCGAGACCGTGCTCCTTGTAGGCAGTGAATTTTTCACGAAGAGCTTCATCGGTCATGCTGGAATTCAGGCCGGTCCAGCCGTAAACGGGAACGTTCACGGCTTTTTTCTCCTCCTTGCAGGACAGCAGCGAAAGAGCTGCGGCTGCGACAAAAGCGATGGTTACAAGTTTCTTTATCATAGTGTGTTACAATTAATTATCTCAACATATCCTCAAGGCGGACGGAGCCGCTGGTCTTGTCGTCACGGTACTTGACGATGACGGGGCAATAGAGGTGGACACCGCTTTCGAGGGGCTTCCCGTCCCTTATCACCGGCTTGGAGCCGCTGACTACGACGGCGCCGCGGGGGACGACGATGCGTCCGTCGGCGTTGCGCCGTATGAATTCGCCACGTGTGGCATCATAGATGGCTGTCGATGAAGTGATGATGACGCCTGAAGCGATCACTGCGCCCTCCTCCACGATTGTACCCTCGTAGATGCCGCAGTTGCCGCCGATGAACGCGCCGTCCTCGATGATGGTCGGAAGCGCTCCGGCCGGCTCCAGGACTCCCCCGATCTGGGTGGAAGCCGAGATGTGGATGTGCTTGCCCACCTGGGCGCAGGAGCCGATGGTAACGTGCGAATCAACCATGGTCTGTGTGTCCACGTATGCGCCTACGTTCACGTATGCGGGAGGCATGACGATAGCGCCGGGCGCCAGATATGCGCCGCGCCTTATCGAACTGCCGCCAGGGACGATGCGGACACCGTCTTCCGCCGTGAATTTCCTCACGGGGAATGTATCCTTGTCGAAGAAACTGAACTGTCCCTCCGACATGTCCTTTATAGCGCCAAGGCGGAATCCGGCCAGGATGACTTCCTTGACCTCGCGGTTGACCTTCCACTCGCCGTCGACCTTGCGGGCGACGCGGAGTTCGCCCTTTTCAAGGGCGTCCAGGACTTCCAGAAACCTTTCAAGCGTTACTTCTGCCATAGTTCGTCAAGTGTTTGTTTCATAATTGCTTCCGTAGCAGCAGTTGCCGGTACGAGAGGAAGTCTCAGCTCGTTTTCCATGAGGCCGAGAAGGGCCATGGCGCACTTTGCCGGAATCGGGTTGGATTCGATGAAACAGTTCTTGAAAAGGGGCATCAGGCGATAGTGGAGGCGCCTTGCAGTCGCCATGTCGTCAAAAGCCAGTGCCTCGGTAAGCTGCACCATCTCGGCAGGTGCGATATTGGACGCGACTGAAATCACGCCGTCGGCTCCGGTCGCCATCAGGGACAGCGTCTCGTCGTCATTACCGGAGAGGACAGAGAATCCGTCCGGGCGGTTACGGATGATGGTGGAAATCTGGGCATAATTGCCGGAGGCTTCCTTGACCGCTACGATATTCGGCACCTCGCGTGCCAGACGGAGGGTGGTGTCTGCAGCGATATTGGACCCTGTACGGCCGGGGACATTGTAGATGACGATATCCTTCGGCGTAGAAGCCGCCACTGCCTTGAAATAGCGGTAGATGCCCTCCTGCGTGGGTTTGTTGTAATATGGTACCACTACGAGATAGGCATCGGCTTCCGGGAGGGAGGCGATGTTTTCGAGAGTGCCTGCGAGCGAATTGGTACCCACGCCGGCGAGGAGTTTGCGGCCTCCCGCGTGCTCCCTGGCGACGGCGAGCACCTGCTGCTTTTCAGCGGTAGTCAGGCAGGGGGTCTCCCCTGTCGTTCCGAGCGGAACGAGGAAGTGTATGCCGGCTTCGACCTGCCGGTCAACCGTGGCGGCGAATGCCTCGTAATCAACAGCCTCTCCCTTGAACGGAGTCAGCAGCGCAGTGCCGCATAGCTGGAATTTCTTCTCTGTCATAATATCAGGTCTTTGAATTCATGTACTCCTTTAAGTCCCTCAGTCATCTCTACGGCGACAACCGCGCCGCATGCAAGTCCCTCGCGGGAGAATGCCTCATGCGTAAGGGTAATCTTGTCCACCCCGGAGAGCAGTTCCAGCGTGTGGATACCGGGCACTTCTCCTTCCCGTATGGAAGTGATTTCCGGCTCGATGCCGAGCGAATCGTCCACTATCTCCGCAAGGCTCTTTGCCGTACCGGAGGGGGCGTCCAGCTTGTGGATATGGTGCGTCTCGGTGACAGACGGCGTATATCCCCTGTCCTTGAGCACCTCACCGAGCCGCTTGGCTGCAGCGAACATGGCGATAACCCCCAGCGAGAAATTGGACGAATAAATCATCGGGGTCCCCTGCCGCTCGAATTCGGCGATGACTTCGTCCCTGATGTCGTTCCAGCCGGTGGTGCCTACTACTACAGCCTTAAACCTCTCTGCCAGCACCTTATAATTGGCCCTGAACGACTCGGGGAAGGTAAAATCGACGCAGACGCATTCCTTTGCGACCTCCGCCGGCACCGAACAGATGTCTTCGCTCGCTGCCACGAGGGTAATTCCCTTTCTCGCGAGCTCTTTCTCAACCATATGGCCCATCCGGCCATAACCACTTATTATTACCTTTATCATAATCAGTACAAATGCTTGAACATTCTCACATAACTCTCCGCAGCCATCTCCAGATCACGGATTGACACCTGCTCGTCATCCCTGTGGGCATGCCGGATGGATCCGGCGCCGAATATCGCCTTGTATGCGAAATTGCTCAGGTGCGGAGCATCGCTGCCAAACGCCACCGGC
>CAJODR010000049.1 GCA_905233275.1 uncultured Bacteroidales bacterium
GTCTGCTGCTCCTCGGTGAGCGTCTCGCCGTAGCGTCGCCGGGCACCCTCGTAAGTGAGGTGGCACAGATAGGCTACGGAGCGGCAGAATTCGTCTCCGCGGTAGTTCCGGACCTCCTGGCCGTCCTTGTCCTTCGAGACGTCGTATTTGCCGTTTTCGATGATGTCTGCGTACTTCTGCAGGTGGGTGTCGATGTCCGCCAGGAAATCCTCCGGAAGCTCGAATTTCGGCAGGACGTGGCCGCGGTCGATCTCGTAACGCTCCACCTTGTCCAGGACCTCCAGCGTGTTGGCGAGGGCCTCCGGATGGTCCGGGAACAGCGCCGCCATCTCGTCCTCGCTCTTGAGGTACTCCTGCTGCGTGTAGCGCAGGCGCTTGGGGTCGTCCACGGCGGCGTTGGTCGTCAGGCAGATCAGGCGGTCGTGCGCCGGACCATCCTCCTTTCGGATGAAATGGACGTCATTGGTGGCCACGACCTTGACGCCGTGCTTCTGCGCGAGCTCGAAGATCCGCGTCGTGTACTCCTTCTGCTGCTCATAGAGGTCCAGCGACATCCCGGGCACCTCCGTCTTGTGGAGCATCACTTCGAGATAATAATCTTCGCCGAACACGCGCTTGTGCCATTCGATGGCCTTGTCCACGCCGGCGGCGTCCCCCGCGAGGATGCCGCGCGGGATCTCGCCCGCCATGCAGGCGGAGCAGCAGATCAGCCCCTCGTGGTACTGCTCCAGCACCTCGTGGCTCACGCGGGGCTTGTAGTACATGCCCTCGATGTGGCCGGTGGACACGATCTTCATGAGGTTCCTGTACCCCGTGTAATTCTTCGCCAGGAGGATGAGGTGGTAGTACTTCTTGTGCTCGTTGTCCTTGAGACGATGGTCGTAGTGCTGCGTGACATAGATCTCGCAGCCGAGGATAGGCTTGACCTCCGGATGCTTCTTCGCCACGTCGGCGAAATCCTTGACGCCGTACATGTTGCCGTGGTCCGTGATCGCCAGGCCGGGCATCCCCAACTCCTCCGCGCGGCCGTCGAGGATGGAATACTGGGTATGAACATGCAGGTGTACGAAGGACATGGCTTCACAAATATACGCAAAAACACCCGACCTTCGCAGGCCGGGTGTTTGATTGTTGATAACTTTTCTTCATATTAAAACTTGTACAAGTTAAAAAATGCTTTTATCTTTGCAGAAAGAGAACTGAAACTATGCGATTTGAAGACATATTGGGAGATGAAAGACTCTGGGCCGTTGTATATGACGGCAGGCAACAGAATGCGCTAACGGAGTTGTTCTCGCAATGGACGGACTTGGATTACCTGTATGCTTTCTTTGAGAAGAACTGGAGCGACCTGAATGCGTATTTCCGGATAACGAGCATTGAGCAGGCGGTCATCGAAACGGGCTTGGATGCCATGTCTCTAAAAGCCGTGATTTTGGATATCCGCCCGGAAGCGAACCTGGATCAAATCTTTCGTCCCCTGGAGAATGGACGAATACAGGAAATGGTTCTCTCAAAAGAAAAAGCAAAGGGAACGAGACAATTCGGACACCCTTCCTGGCTTCGTATTTACGCCTTGAAGTTCGAACCGGATGCTTATTTGATTACCGGCGGAGCGATAAAGCTGACAAGGACAATGGAAGAACGGGAGCATACCCACAGGGAGCTGATGAATCTTGAACGCGTCAGACGTTTTTTATTGGAAGCCGGCGCAGTAGATATAGAAGGATTTAAGGATCTTAACTCATAGCCATGAAACGAACCATCGATGTTATAAAGGCCCATTCGTTTGGGGATCCCGGCGCCTGGAGAAAACAGGCGCAGGAGGAGTTGGATGTCTGGGATTGGCAACAGTACTCTTTCTTGATAGCCGCCAAGGCTCGCGGGGCCATGACCAAAAAAGGGATTACTCAAAAGCAACTTGCAGAGGCCATGGGCTGCACTCAGCAGTATGTCTCGCTGGTTCTGAAAGGCAATTTGAATCTTACCCTTGAGACGATTTCCCGCCTGGAGAAGGCGCTGGGGGTCCGAATCCTGGAGAATCTTTTCTCAATAGAATCGACCTATGTGATTCCGCCTCGTGAACCCCAATATCTAAGCGACGGGAAGGCTCCAGAATATGGCTCCGAACATAGCAGCATGAAATAAATACGTCGCCGGCTCGGAGCCAGAAAGGGCTAAAAATGGCGCCGACCCTGGTTTTGAAAGCCGGGTCGGCGCCAAATCACTTCATTTTCGGTTCTGGGATCAAGCCCGAAATACCGGGTGGTGGCTATTGAACAGCCCGGACAGAGGCACCGACAAAACGGCTTTGATAGTATTTATACATAACATCGTCCTTCCTATCCAGGGATGGGATGATCCAAAACTGATCGGCCATGCTGCTGGTGTGCTCCGACAGACTGGAAGACCAGTAACACCCCAGTTCTCCTTCGCGCTGAGTGGAAACAGACTCATATTTCATTCCTGCTGCCGGAAGGAATATGCTATTTCCGGTCTTGGCGCTGGTGACCCGGATCCCCAGGACGCCCTCTTCCCGGACAACTTTCCGCAAGAGGAAATTCGCTTCACACAACTCTTTAACCTCTTCGCTGGTTGGCATACGCCACGCGCCGCCATAGGCGGCATATGCGGCGTCATCTGCCAATTCAAGCACACGCTTGCCATCGGTGACAGAACCATATGTATTGTCCGTATTGTATTTGGTAAGAGACCAAGAATCGCCCCCTTGATTAAACTGATAATTCTTCAGGACAAAGGCGTTGTCTTTAGGCGACGTTTCCCCCCAGGCAAAGAAATAGCCGTAATCCTGCGGCGTTCTGGCGCCCACATTGAGAGAGGCCCACTTGACGGACAAGCCGAGATCCACCGCTTCGGGGACGGGGAGTTTCGCTTCCGGCTGGTCCGGTTTTTCGCAAGCAAACAGACCAACCAGTAGTATGATTGTCAAAAAGAATATGGATTTGGTA
>CAJODR010000050.1:0-787 GCA_905233275.1 uncultured Bacteroidales bacterium
CCGCCGCTTCGACGAAATCCGCATCCTCACCGTCGAACACGGAATCCTCGGTGGCGTCGGTCATGTCCGGCAGCTCCGGGGCCTCCACCGCCTCCTTGCCGTAGTTCAGAATGTCGTAGTTGTCGTAGGCCCAGTCGAAGAGCCGGATGGTCTGCTCAAAGCTGGAGGTCCGGCTGGGGGTGCCCATGACCACGCAGAGAAGCCGGAGGCCATCCTTATCCGCGGCGGAGGCAAGGCAGAACCCGGCGGAGGAGGTGTGGCCTGTCTTGATGCCGATGGCGTAGGGGTAGTTGTAATCCGGATACTTGGAGCCGGGAAGAATGCCGTTGGTGGAGACGATGGTCTGCGTACCGTGGACGTTGGTGGGCTCCACGGTGGTGACGGCGGCGCCCACGATGTCCCGAAACTCCTTGTACTCCATGGCGGCCATGGCGATTTTGGACAGGTCCCTGGCCGTGGTGTAGTGGTCGGAGTTGGGGTAGCCGTGGGGATTGACGAAGTGGGTGCTTTCGCAGCCCAGCTCCTCCGCCTTGTCGTTCATCATCTCCACGAAGGCGTCCACATCCCCGGCCACATACTCCGCCACCACCAGCGTGGCCTCGCTGGCGGAGACCACCAGCATGAGCTGCAGCACCTGATGGATGGTCATGACCTCGCCCTCTACCAGGCCTCCCAGGGAGGCGTTGGAGGGCACTTCATAGATCACGTCGCTGACGGTGATCTCGTCCTTGGGGTTCCCGTGCTCCAGGCACAGCAGGGCCGTCATCATTTTCGTGGTGCTGGCGGG
>CAJODR010000050.1:801-2352 GCA_905233275.1 uncultured Bacteroidales bacterium
TCGGCGTTGTATTCATATAATGTATCGCCGCTGTCCATCTCCAGGACGATGGCGGAATAGGCGTTCACGGAGATCCGGTCCGCCACGGGCTCGTCCTCCTCCACGATGGTCCCCTCGGCCAGGACGGAGACGGGGAACAGGGAGAAGAGGAACAATAAAAGAAGCGGCAGCGCTGCGATCCGGCGCATAGATCGCCCTCCCTTGCTGTCAGGATTTGCCGAAGCATAACGGTGTCTATCATAGCAATCCGGCGGGGCAATGTAAAGCATGGATTTTCGCGTTATTGTTTTCAAGATAATTTCATCCTCCGACTACTTATTCTTTAATATATGATCTGCTATTCGAAGAGCAAGTTTCTGTGCAGCCCCGCTCTCATTTGAAATAGCAAAGCAGAATAGAAACATCGGCGAATTTCGGCTGTTCCTGAAAATCCGTGCGTGTTTGGACACACAGGGGAATATCGTCTCCAACCGGGAAATGATGTATTCTTTGATTTGATCCGGATTGGCATCTTTAATCTTCCTTGTTCCACTGTCAGCGACACCGGCGTCCGGAAATAGATCAAATAATGACACCTGAGGGTCTTCCTTATAGAATTCAGTCTGCCAACCAGAATCCCCAAGCAACCTGTCTATGCAGGTTTCCCATGTTTCGTACTTCCCGTTTTTGGGAAGCATTCGGTTCAATGCCAAGAACGGGAAGAGATACCAAACATCAATTGATTTCGTCTTTGCCACGATCTCAAGAGTCGTCCAATTAACCTGTGTTGCAAAAGGATCTAAGAACAAAAGCCCTCTGTTGTAACGCCAGTCGACATCACTAATGATTTGTGCGAGTTTTTCATTGGCATCCCCACAATAAATGGTGACGATCCTTGTCAAGTGTGGAAACTCGAGATTTACCATTTCTCGCAGCTCAGCTGCTTTCTTTTCGTCTCCTTGAATAAAGTAGTAGCTATCAAATTTCCTATCAGCAGCCAGAGCCCGCTTGGCAGAGCCCACGAGACATTGTTCGCCATCTTTGGTCTCGATTTCTCCAGTCCCAGCGAAGGCATCAATATATATCTTTTTGAACTTCTGGTTTTGCAGTGCAATTAGATATGCGTCCAGATAGCTCGTGAAAATATTGAGCTTCTCCTCCGTCCAATTGCCACCAAATTTCTGTGATGTCGCCATATCTATCTATCCTTTGATTTTTATATCTGAGGATTTCCTTTTGGAAACGATACGACCGTCTCCCTTTTGAAACTTCTCGGATTAATCGACACACCTATGGTCGCGCCGAAAGTATTCTTCAAATCGCTTTTAATCTCATTTCGATATCCTTCTGACGGAAAAATAGGGTGTTCATCCAACAAATCCCACAACTCCTGCAACGGCACGTCGGCTCTTCCGGCGAAAGCTCTGCTCAGATACTTCGCTATATCCGTAACGACGAAGCACGATTCATCTGTGCTGGTTGTGACGAAACCCTGCCCGGAAAAATCGAGTGTTAGCTGGTTTTTATCAACATGAGAGTTCTTGGTAGATGACCTTGCTCCAAAGGTTTTCC